>DAOMFL010000012.1:0-69457 GCA_035429805.1 Burkholderiaceae bacterium | reverse complement strand
TGAAGTTCTGGTACTCGCCGTCGACGGTGTCTTCCATCACGCGCAGCAGCCGCCCTTCGTGGTCACGCGCCAGCAGCGGGTCCCAGTACGAACCCCAGATCACCTTGATCACTTTCCAGCCGTCGCCGCGGAAGCCGCCTTCCAGTTCCTGGATGATCTTGCCGTTGCCGCGCACCGGCCCGTCGAGCCGCTGCAGGTTGCAGTTGATGACGAAGATCAGGTTGTCCAGCTTCTCGCGGGCCGCCATTCCGATCGCGCCGAGCGACTCCGGCTCGTCCATCTCGCCGTCGCCGCAGAACACCCAGACCTTGCGGCCCGAGGTGTCGGCGATGCCGCGCGCATGCAGGTACTTGAGGAAACGTGCCTGGTAGATGGCCTGGAGCGGTCCGAGGCCCATCGACACCGTAGGGAACTGCCAGAACTCCGGCATCAGCTTCGGATGCGGATACGACGTGACACCCTTGCCTCCGACATCGCGCCGGAAGTTGTCGAGCTGCTCCTCGGTCAGCCGGCCTTCGAGGAAGGCACGCGCGTAGACGCCAGGCGCCGAGTGGCCCTGGAAGTAGATGAGATCGCCACCGAAGTCCGGACTCGGAGCTCGCCAGAAGTGATTGAAACCCACTTCCATCAGCGTGTTGACCGAGGCGTAGCTCGCGATGTGACCGCCGAGGTCACCCTCGCCGCGGTTGGCCCGCACCACCATCGCCATGGCGTTCCAGCGCATGAACGAGCGGATCCGCTCCTCGAGCACCGGATCGCCCGGCGAGTGCTCCTCGAGGTGCGGCGGGATCGTGTTCAGGTAGGCCGTGTTCGCCGAGTACGGAATGTGCGCGCCCTCGCGGCGCGCCTTGTCGATCAGCGTTTCGAGAAGGTAGTGCGCCCGTTCGGGGCCTTCGCGCTCGAGTACTGCTTCGAGAGCGTCGAGCCATTCCTGGGTCTCGAGAGAGTCGGAATCATTCGCAGCCTGAGGGATGGCGGACATCGGTGTCTCCTGGCCGTTGCAGCGGCCTCGAAAAAATCGGCCGCGCGACATCGGCGCGGCCTGCTCTTCTTGTCGGAATCACGATAACAGCTTTGTGCGGGCCTTTCAAATGGCGAGATTGATTTTTACTATACGAAATAAGCAATCTGGCACGCCGCACCGGATCAGTCGGTGGTCGCGGCCCCGATAATATGCGCGCCCGAGCGTCGAAGGGCCATCCTGCGAGCACGCCCGTGCCAGCCGCCGCCAAGCCTACCTCCACTTCGACGCCACCCCCCGACGCGGTGCAGCTGGCGTTCGACCGGCTGGCACGCGCCCAGTCCGGGCGTTTCGAACTCGCGCGCTTTGCTCCGCTGGTGGCGATTGCCCTCGTCGTCGCGCTGATCGCCGGCATCGGCTACTTCCTGCTCAACGAGGATCGCGCCATGCAGCGCGACGCGCTGCACCGGGACACCGACACGCTGGCGCAGTCGATCGCGCTGCGGCTGCAGGCCATCAGCGAGGCGGCGAACGCTCTCGCGCGTGACGCCACGGCGGCCTATCGGCCGCAGCGCAGTTTCATGACGGCCGCGCGCGAAGCGATGATGGCCAAGCCCGAGGTGGTCCACATGGCGCTGGTCGACAGCGCCGCGAAGGTCATCTGGTCCGCCGCCTCCCCGGGCCCGCTCGGCGAGGCCGTCCGTCCGCCGAGCACCGAGCTGACGGAGGAACGCGTGGTCGCCGCGATCAACCACGCCCGCGAAGCGCATTCGGCGTTCTTCTCTCCCGTCTATGACGATCCGGCCGGACCGGCGGGCCCGGACAATGGCGGACCGTTCACCGACCTCGTCGCGCCGGTGTTTGCGGACGACCGCTATGTCGGCGCGGTCGTGGCGCGCGTCTCGCTGCCGGAACTGCTGCGCTACTCGGTCGCGCCGGACGTCGCGCTTCGATACCGGGTGAGCCTGCTCAACGACGCCGGCGCCACGCTCGCGTCGACCACTGCAAGCGAGACGCCTGACGACGCACTCGTCTATGCGGTCCCCCTGTACCTGCTGCCGGACGGCATCACGCTGGAGTCGTCGGCCTACCGCATCCGCTCGCCACTGCTCGGCAGCGGGCTCGCGTGGGTCGTAGCAGGACTGACGCTGGCGATCCTCGCCACTCTGATCGCGCTGGTTCGGCGCGACGCGCGCCAGGCCCGTGTCGAGCGCACGTTGCGCGCCGAAACCGCGTTCCGGCGCGCCATGGAGGATTCGCTGGCCACCGGGCTCGCCGTCGTCGACCGCCTGGGCGTGCTGCGCCACGTAAACGCGGCGTTCTGCCAGATGACAGGCTGGCACGAGGGTGATCTCGTCGGCCACAGCGCGCCGTTTCCGTACTGGCCGCCGGGCCAGTTTGCGGAACACCAGACGGCCCTGAACGGGTTGCTGAAGGGCGAGACGCCCGCGAGCGGGATCGAACTCAAGGTGCTGCGGCGCGACGGGTCGCTCTTCGACGCGCGCATGTACGTCTCTCCCCTGCTGTCGGACGACGGCGAACAGCTGGGCTGGATGATCGCCATGGCCGACATCACCGAGCCCAAGCGCATCAGCGAGCAGCTTGCCGCGGCACATGAGCGTTTCACGACCGTGCTGCAGTCGCTCGACGATGCGGTGTCGGTGGTCGCGCCCGGCACCGCGGACCAGCCGGGCGAACTGCTGTTCGCCAACCGCGGCTACCGCACGCTGTACGGCGCCGATCCCGTCGGACATCGCCGGCTGCAGGAGGCGCTGGCGGCCCATGGCGGCGGAGTCGCCGGCGAGGCCTACGACGAGACGCTCAAGCGCTGGTTCGACGTGCGCACCCGCGAGATCCGCTGGGTCGACGGGCGCGAGGTGCGGCTGCAGATCGCATCCGATATCAGCGATCGCAAGGCCACGGAGGAGATCGTCCGCCAGCAGCAGGAGAAGGTCGCGCTGACCTCACGGCTGATGACGATGGGCGAAATGGCCTCGTCGCTGGCGCACGAACTGAACCAGCCGCTCACGGCGATCAGCAACTACAGCCTCGGCACGGTATCCCGCCTGCGCGACGGCAATTTCAGCCCCGCCGACCTGTTGCCGGCGCTGGAAAAGACGGCCGGACAGGCGCAGCGGGCCGGCAACATCATCCGTCGCATCCGCGAGTTCGTGAAGCGTGCCGAGCCGCGTCGTCGTCCCACGCCGGCCAGCCGCATCGTCGAGGATGCGATCGGCTTCGCGGAGATCGAAGCGGCGAAGAAGCAGATTGCGATCCGCACCCACGTGCCGGCCGACCTGCCGCCGCTCGATGTCGACCCGATCCTCGTCGAGCAGCTGCTGCTGAACCTGCTGAAGAATGCGATCGACGCCATGGCCGACGCCGCGAAGCGCCGCATCGACGTCACTGTGCGGCGCGTCGACGAGATGGCCGAGTTCGCCGTCGTCGACCGCGGCTGTGGCGTGCCGGCCGAGCACCGCGAGAACCTGTTCCAGCCGTTCTTCAGCACCAAGTCCGACGGCATGGGCATGGGTCTCAACATCTGCCGCTCGATCGTTGAATTCCACCAGGGCCGTCTGGCACTGGAGGAAAACCCTGAAGGCGGAACCATCTTCCGATTCACGCTTCCGCTTGCGACCGCCGCGGCGGTCGACGAGAATGCGCGGCACTCCGAGGCGAAGCAACAGCAATGAACTCCGATGATGTTCTGGGCGTGGTCTACGTCGTCGACGACGACGACGCCGTGCGTGACTCGCTGCAATGGCTGCTCGAGGCGAGCCGCTACCGCGTGATCGGCTTCGACAGCGCCGAGAAATTTCTTGCCGGCTATGACCCGGACGCGATCGCCGTGGCGATCATCGACGTGCGCATGCCCGGCATGAGCGGCCTCGAGCTGCAGGACGAACTGATCGCCCGCAAGGTGACGTACCCCGTCATTTTCATCACCGGTCACGGCGACGTGCCGATGGCAGTGTCGACGATGAAGAAAGGGGCGGTCGACTTCATCGAGAAGCCCTTCGACCAGACGGCGCTGAAGTCACTGGTCGAGCGGATGCTGGGCGAGGCACGCAGCCGTGCGACCGAAAGCGAGCATCGCAGGCTCAGCGAGGCACTGATGGCCCGGCTCACGCCGCGCGAACAGCAGGTGCTGGAGCGCATCGTCGCCGGTCGACTCAACAAGCAGATCGCCGACGATCTCGGCATCTCGATCAAGACGGTCGAGGCGCACCGCGCCAACATCATGGACAAGCTGAACGCCAACACTGTCGCCGACCTGATGCGCACCGTGCTGGCGGGCGGCGGACTGCGCCAGTAGCCAGGACTCGCGCCGGTAAACTTCGCGGCTTCCCAAGGATGCCAGCGAAGAAAGGTCGAAAGCCATGACGGCGCGTCTCATCGACGGCAAGGCCCTTGCCGCTTCCATACGCGCCGGTCTCGCGCCGCGCATTGCCCGCGCGAAGGAAGCCGGGCAGGTGCCCGGCCTGGCGGTCGTGCTGGTCGGCGACGACCCGGCCTCGGCCGTCTACGTCCGCAACAAGATCCAGGCCTGCGAGGACGCCGGTATCCGCTCCTTTGCCGATCACCTTCCGGCGGGGACATCCGAGGCCGAGCTGCTGGCGCGCATCGAGCAACTCAACGCCGACCCCGAGGTGCACGGCATCCTGGTGCAGCTTCCGCTGCCCGCCCATCTCGATGCGCAGCACATCGTCGAGGCGATCGCCTTCGACAAGGACGTGGACGGACTGCATGCGACCAACGCCGGTCTTACGCTGATGGGTGTGCCGCACTTCCGCTCATGCACTCCCTACGGCGTGATGAAGATGCTCGAAGCGACCGGCGTCGCAGTCGAGGGCAAGCACGCTGTCGTGCTCGGTCGCTCGAACATGGTCGGCAAACCGATGGCGATGCTGCTGCTCGCCGCCAACGCGACAGTAACGATCGCCCACAGCCGCACGCGCGACCTCGCCGCGATCACGCGCCAGGCCGACATCCTGGTCGCGGCTGTCGGCCGGCGCAACCTTGTGACGGCCGACATGGTGAAGCCCGGCGCCGTCGTCATCGATGTCGGCACCAACCGCACTCCGGAGGGCAAGCTCGCCGGCGATGTCGACTTCGCGGCCGTGCGCGAGGTGGCCGGCTGGATTTCGCCGGTGCCCGGTGGCGTCGGCCCGATGACGATCACGATGCTGCTCGTCAACACGGTCGAGGCGGCCGAGCGCCGCGCCGGGCTGCTGAAGTAGCACGAACCCCGATCCACCGCTGCCGGCTCGCAGATTCATGATGGAACAGCCCGATAACCCGCTGCTCGATTTTGGCGGCCTCACGCCATTCGATCGCATCCGGCCCGAGCACGTAACGCCGGCGATCGACGCGCTGCTGGAAGAAGCGCGCGCCGCTGTGGCGCAGGCATCGCTCAGCGGGACTCCTGCCACCTGGGACACAGTCGTCGAGCCGCTCGACGAAGCGACCGACAGGCTGTCGCGGTCCTGGAGCGCGGTTTCCCACATGAACGCCGTCGTCGATACGCCGGAACTGCGCGCGCAGTACAACGCCAGCCTGCCGCGCGTCACGGCGTTCTGGACCGAGCTGTCGCAGAACGAAGAGCTCTACGCACGCTTCAAGGCGCTCGCGGCGGCGCCGGACTTCACTTCGTGGCCGGCGGCCCGCCGCAGGATCGTTGAAAACGAACTACGCGATTTCCGTCTCGGCGGTGCCGAACTGGCCGCGCCCGACAAGCAGCGCTTCAAAGCCGTGCGTGAACGCGAATCCCAGGTCTCGACGCGGTTTGCCGAGAATCTGCTCGATGCCACTCACGCGTTCGGCCTCGTGCTTACCGACGCCTCGAAACTCGCCGGTGTGCACGACGATGCGATCCAGATGTTCCGCGAGGCGGCCGAAGCCGACGGCAAGGCAGGCTTCAAGATCACGCTGCAGTACCCGAGCTACTCGGCGGTGATGGACTACGCGGACGACCGCTCATTGCGGGAAAGCCTTTATCGCGCCTACGTCACGCGGGCCTCCGAGTTCGGCAGGCCGGACTGGGACAACGGCCCGCTGATGGTGGAACTGCTGCGGCTGCGGCAGGAGAACGCGCAGCTGCTCGGCTACCCGGCGTTCTCGCACCTGTCGCTGGTGCCGAAGATGGCCGAGTCGCCCGATGACGTGCTGCAGTTCCTGCGCGAGCTCGGCACCCGGGCGCGGCCGTACGCGCAGCACGATGTTGACGAGCTGCGCAGCTTTGCCGCCACGCAGCTCGGCATCGCGGAGCTCAAGCCATGGGACTTCAGCTACGCCAGCGAGAAGCTGCGCGAGGCCCGCTATGCGTACTCGGACCAGGAACTGAAGCTGTATTTCGCAGAACCGCGCGTCCTGGGCGGGCTGTTCAAGGTCATCGAGACGCTGTTCGGCGTGGCGATCCGTGAAGAAGCCGCGCCCACCTGGCACCCGGACGTGCGCTTCTACCGCATCGAGTCCCTGCGCGGTGAACTCATCGGTCAGTTCTACCTGGACCTGTACGCCCGCGACAACAAGCAGGGCGGAGCCTGGCAGGACGACGCGCGCAGCCGTCGCGGGCGGCGATCAGGACTCGCGACTCCGGTGTCCTATCTGACCTGCAATTTCTCGCGGCCGGTCGGCGGCCGGCCCGCCACATTCAGGCACGACGAGGTCCTGACCCTGTTCCATGAGTTCGGCCACGGCCTGCATCACATGCTGACCCGCGTCGATGAGCCGTCGGTGGCCGGCATTCGCGGTGTCGAATGGGACGCCGTCGAACTGCCGAGCCAGTTCATGGAGAACTTCGCCTGGGAGTGGGAAGTCCTGCAGCTGCTGACCGGCCACGTCGAGACCGGCGAGAAGCTGCCGCGCGCGCTTTACGAGCGCATGGTCGCCGCCCGCAACTTCCAGACCGGTTACTACACGGTGCGGCAGCTCGAGTTTTCCCTTTTCGATCTGCTGCTGCACTCCGGTCCGGCGCCGCAGGAGGTTCAGCAGATCCAGGAACTGCTCGACTCGGTCCGCCGCGAAGTGGCGGTCCTGGTCCCTCCCGAATACAACCGTTTTCCGCACTCTTTCTCGCACATCTTCGCCGGCGGCTACGCGGCAGGCTATTACAGCTACAAGTGGGCTGAAGTGCTGTCGGCCGACGCGTACGCGGCGTTCGAGGAGGAAGGCGTGCTCAACCCGGCCACGGGCCAGCGGTTCCGCGACGAAATCCTCGCCGTCGGTGGCAGCCGCCCGGCGATGCAGTCGTTCGTCGCCTTCCGCGGCCGCAAACCGACGATCGACGCCCTTTTGAGACACCACGGCATGACCGGCTAGGAGAGCGATGAAGCGCGCTGGAGCGGTTGCGTTGACCCTGCTGTTGATCGGCACCGCCGACGCGCAATACCGCTGGCGCGACGATGACGGCCAGGTCAACTACGGCGACCAGCCTCCCTCCGATGCCCGCGAGCTGCAGCGCATCGATTCCCGCGCTCCGCTGACTCCGAACGATCCGAATGTGGCCCTGCCATTCGAGCTGAGGCGAGCGATCGCGCGCCATCCGGCCATGCTCTACACCAGTGGAGACTGCCCCGGATGCGATGCGGCCCGCGTCTACCTGCGCCAGCGCGGCGTGCCCTACTCCGAGCGCACCGTGGAGGCGGCTGAGGACATCGAGACACTGCGCCGGTTGACCGGCACCGACAAGGTGCCGGTGCTGACCTTGGGGAGCGCCCGTTTCCCGGGCTTCAATTCCGTCGAATGGGGCCGCGGACTCGACGCTGCCGGCTATCCAGCCGAATCGCGCCTGCCTCCGGGTTATGCCGGCGAGTCGCCGCAGCCGCTCGTTGCGCGCGCCGCGGGACCGGCGAACCAGGCGGGTCCGGCCCCTCGCAGTCGCTGATTCAACGTCCACGGGATTCCCAGCCATGTTTCTCAGTACCCTGACCGCCAGCATCGTCGTCCTTGCGATGCAGGCCGCCGTGCCCGGCGCCGAAGCCGGCGCGCCCACGGCCAACTCGCCGAAAGTGACCTGGCGCTGGACCGACTATCGCGGCCAGATCAACTACGGCGACCGCCCGCCTCCCGACGCTCAGAACCTGCTGCGTATCGACCTGATGACGATCGGCGAGAACACGCAGTCGCTGCTGCCCTACCAGGTGCGGCGCGCGGCATCGAACTTCCCCGTGATGCTGTTCACCGCCAAGAACTGTCCGCCGTGCGCGCCAGCCCGCGAATTCCTCAACAAGCGCGGCATCCCGTTTGCCGAGCGGACCATCGAAACCGGCGACGACGCCACGGAACTGAAGCGACTGACCGGCGCTGAAGGCGTGCCGGTCGTGACACTCGGCTCGCAGCCGTTGCTCGCGTTCAACCCGGACGACTGGAACAATGGACTGGATGCCACCGGCTATCCGCAGAAGTCGATGCTTCCGGGCAGCTTCAAGCAGGAACCCGCACGCCCGCTGACCCAGAAGGCGGTCCCGCCGCCCGCGGCAAAATAGCGGGATGCCGCTCACGCTCGCGACCTGGAACGTCAACTCCCTCAAGGTCCGTCTCCCGCACCTGCTCGACTGGCTGGCGACCCATCGGGTCGACATCGTCTGCCTGCAGGAGACCAAGCTCGTCGACGAACTGTTCCCGGTGGCACCTCTGGCGGAAGCCGGATACGCCGCGGTGTTCACAGGGCAGAAGACCTACAACGGTGTTGCGCTGCTGACGCGCAGGGACACGGTCCCGCCGGCGAGCGATGTCGTCACGGCCCTGCCGGGTTTCGACGACCCGCAGAAGCGGCTGATCGCGGCGAATGTCGGCGCACTGCGCGTCGCCTGCGCGTACTTTCCCAACGGCCAGGCGGTGGGCAGTGACAAGTACGACTACAAGCTGCGCTGGATCGGCGCGCTCGACCACTGGCTGCGCGGTGAGGTGACACGGCATCCGCTGCTGGCGCTCGCAGGCGACTTCAACATCGCGCCCGAGGACCGCGACGTGCACGACCCGAAGGCGTGGGAAGGACAGGTGCTGTTTTCGGAGCCGGAGAAGCAGTCGTTCCGCAGACTCGTCGACATCGGATTCGTCGACAGCTTCCGCATGTTCGAGCAGCCCGAGCGCAGCTACACCTGGTGGGACTACCGCATGCTGGCCTTCCGCCGCAAGATGGGACTACGCATCGACCACGTGCTGCTGTCCAAAGCGCTGGCTGCCCGATGTACAGCGTGCACGATCGACGTCGAGCCGCGCCGGCGCGAACAGCCAAGCGACCACGCGCCCGTGATCGTGACGCTCGACGTCTAGGCGCCGATGGCCACGTCCGCGATCGACATCCGTCGCATCGAGGCACGCGACTGGCCGATAGTCTGGGCGACGCTGCAGGCCACGTTTCAAGGCGGCGACACCTATGCGTTCGCGCCGGACAGTTCAGAAGCCGAGATTCATCGCGCGTGGGTCGAGATCCCGGCCGCCACGTACGTCGCCTGTGCGGCCGACGGTCGCGTGCTCGGCACCTACTACATCAAGCCCAATCAGCCGGGCCTCGGCGCGCACGTGTGCAACTGCGGCTATGTGGTCGCGGCCACTGCGCAGGGCCGGGGCATCGCAACGGCGCTGTGCCTTCATTCGCAGGACGAGGCGCGCGCGATGGGGTTCCTCGCGATGCAGTTCAACCTGGTCGTGTCCACCAACGAGCGCGCGGTCCGGCTTTGGAAGCGTCTGGGTTTCGCCGTTTCGGGCGTGCTACCCGGGGCTTTCCGCCACGCCCGGCACGGGTACGTCGACGCCTTCGTCATGTACAAGTCACTGGTGGACTGATCCACGCGCCGGCGCGGCGGGCGCCGCCGGCAGAGGCGTCCTCGCTTCAGAAGGTCTCGGTTCGCGAGGGCGCCGCAGTCCTGATCCTTGATCTCCGGCACGGCCGCCCCGGCGATCCGGACCCATGATGTCGCCTCTGTCACCTCCTTGCGAACACGACGCCATGCAAGCAGATTCGAACCGTCCACGGGCCACGATCCCGGCGACACTCTGCACCGCCGCGCTCCTTGCACTGATGGCTCCGGCATGGGCAGCCGACGTCGCGCGGGAGGGCGCGGGCAAGCCGGTTACCGTGACGCCGGAGATGCATGGGGCCGGAATCGTGTCGAGCGGCGTGACGCTGCCGCCGATCCCGCCGGTCACCGGCAGCCGCACCAGCCCCGTGGCCTCGTGGGGCAAGCCACTGCCGTTTCCGATCCTGATCGCCGACCGGCGCAACAACCGACTGATCGAGATCGCCCCAGACAAGCGGATCGTGTGGGAGATGCCGTCGCCGGACCTTGCCTACTACCGCGGCAACGAGGACGTCAACTTCTCGGAAGACGGGCGGCTGCTGGCTGTCAGTGAGGAGGACAACTACGATCTGCACATCGTCGACTACGAGAAACGCATCGTCACCTGGACCTTCGGCGTGCCCGATCATCGTGGCAGCACGGGCCGCCTGCTGAACTATCCCGACGACGCCCACCTTCTGGCCGACGGCAAGTTTCTGACCGCAGATATCCGCAACTGCCGCGTGCTCATCATCGACCCGGCCAGCAACGAGATCGCGATGCAATGGGGCAAGGCGGGCAACAACGAGAAGAACTGCCGGCACGATCCCCCTCGGTACTTCGCGTTTCCGAACGGCGCGACGCCGATGGCCAACGGCGACATCCTGGTGAGCGAGATCCGCGATGCGTGGATCAGCCGCATCACACGCGAGGGCCAGGTGGTCTGGAGCGTGAAGGCGCCCAACATCCGCTACCCCTCCGACGCGTTTCCGACGGTCGACGGCAAGAGTGTCATCGTGGCCGACTTCCACAAGCCGGGACGCGTCGTGATCTTCGACCCGGCGACGCGCAAGGTGGCGTGGCAATACGACGGCGACACAAAACGCCCGGACACGATGCTCGATCACCCGTCGATTGCGCGCGAACTTCCGGTGACCGGTGACGTCCTGATCGTCGACGACCTGCGCCATCGCGTGGTCGTGGTCGATCGCACGACCAAGGAGATCATCTGGCAATACGGCGTCATCGACACGCCGGGACAAAAACCCGGCTATCTGTTCTACCCCGACGGCGTCGACATCGACGTATTCCGTGACTGGAAGGCGCAGGCACCGAAGTAGTTTCGGCACGGCCGCGGCCGTTCGCAGACAGGGCCCCATGGCATGAAGGCCGACATCCGCCTTCGGCGGGCCAGCGACGGTGACGCCGCAGAAGTAGCGGAAGTTCTGATCGCGTCGCGCGAGGCGTACCAGCCCTTTGCGCCGCTGGCGCATTCTCGCGACGAGGTGCGGCACTGGGTCGCCAGTCACCTGGTGCCCACCGGCAACGTGACCGTAGCCATGTGCGAAGCCCAGGTCGTCGGCGTGCTGGCGACTTCATTCGATGGCCGCTGCGCGTGGATCGACCAGCTCTTCCTTCGGCCCGGCTGGCTGCGGCAAGGGATCGGGACGGCACTCCTCGACCACGCCCATGCGACCCTGCCGCGACCGATTCGCCTCTACACATTCCAGGCCAACACCGTCGCCCGACGCTTCTATGAGCACCACGGATACCGGGCCATCGCGTTCGGCGACGGAGCCACGAACGAGGAACACTGCCCCGATGTCCTGTACGAACTCGCGTGAGCCGGGAATCGGAGCGCGGAAGTTCCGGGGCAACCCCTAGGGCCCACGGCCGAGGCGGTCAGGGCAGCAGCGCGACGCTGCCAAGCACTCCCGCAACGCGCAGGCTGACGAGGAACTGGATGACTACCGGCAGGCCGATGAACCAGATCACACCTCCGAGCGAGCGGCGCAGTGTGCTCGGCTGCACGGTATAGGTGTCCGGCTCCGCGAACAGGCTGCGATTCGGGAAGAAGCGCGGCGTGCGCCGGCAGTACTCCGCATACGGTTCGCCGAATTTGCCGCGCAGAAATTCTTCCTCGCCGGTGATGACGGCCGGGTAAATGAGCACGAAGAACGCGATCAGGGCCAGCGTCAGCGTGATCGTCTCGGTCGCCAGGCCGATCCCGACAAGCCCGACGAACGAGAAGAAGTACAGCGGGTTGCGGCTGACCGAATACGGACCCTGCGTGACGAGTTCCGAGCTCTTGTAGCCGCTCGAGTATGTGAGGCACCAGATGCGGCCCACCATGCCGATGGCGGCCAGCACGATCCCGACGAGGAACATTGCTTGTCCGACCAGCGTCCCCTGCCACACGCTGCCGGTCGCGAACAGCGCCGCAACGAACGCGATTCCGAAGATGCGCGAAACGGTGATCCGGTGCTGCGAAAAGAGCCGTGCGACGGGCGACATGGACGAAGCCAGCGAGGTAAAGGCGCGATTATCGCGCGACAGGCGGTTCAGGATGGTTCGCTGCGATCGGCCGCATCACCACGGCCCTCGAGCTCGTACCGCCTGCGGTACGGGGCCACCACCTGGGTCTCCACCCAACGGCGAAACTGAGTTGCCGTCCGTTCGGTGCGTCGATCGAGCCAGGCGGCCAGCCCCTTTTCGGAGAAGCACAGCAACCCCGACACCGGTGCGTGTCGCAGTCCGTCGCGCCCGACGATCTGCCTGACCCGCTCGGCATCGCGCGCCGTCGTCGCCGTGCCCAGCGCGTCGAACACGTCGGCCGCGGCAAACCACACGTCATCGTCCTCGAAGAAGATGCGGACCTGGCGGCCGTCGAATTCGTAGTAGCGCCCGTCCCATGGTTCCAGACCCGCGTGCCAGACGGCTCGCATCACTGCCCGCGCCCCGCGGTACAGCGGCCACATCAGCCACAGCGCCCAAAACGGCGCCGACAGCACCAGACCGATGCCGAGCACGCTGCCGCGATAGTCGCCGAGCAGCAGCGCTCCGCCCACCGCAATCCATGCGAACCAGAACACCCAGCCCCAGCGGACGACGCGCTGGTCCGGGTCACGTGCGAGGAAGGAGGAACCGCGCTGAATCACCGCGCGGAGGTTAGCCCAGCCGGGACCGGGCGCGCCGGCCCTAGGCCTTGTCGGCCGGCTGGTGCGCCAGCACCGCCGCTCCGCGGCGTCGGTTCTTCAGCCGGCGCTCGAAGGCGTCGATGTAGGTGTAGATGACGGGTACCACGACCAGCGTGAGCAGGGTCGACGTGATGACGCCGCCGATGATTGCGCGGCCCATCGGAGCCTGCTGCTCGGCTCCTTCACCCAGGCCGAGCGCCAGCGGCAGCATGCCGAAGATCATCGCCGCGGTGGTCATCAGGATCGGGCGCAGCCGCACCTGCCCCGCAGCCAGCAGGGCGTCGTTGCGTTCGAGGCCGCCGCGCTGGCCTCGGTTGGCAAAGTCGACCAGCAGGATCGCATTCTTGGTCACCAGCCCCATCAGGAACACGATCCCGATCATCGAGAAGATGTTGAGCGTCGTCCCGGTGAGCAGCAGCGCCAGCATGACGCCGACGATCGACAGCGGCAGCGACGCCATGATCGCCACCGGCAGGAAGAAGCTGCCGAACTGCGACGCCAGCACGAGGTAGATGAAGATCACCGCAAGCAGCAGCGCACCAAGAATCGCAGCGTTGACTTCCTGTTGTTCGCGGATCTGCCCGCCGACGTCGAAGCGCAGCCCCGCCGGCAGCTCGTAGGTCTTGACCAGCGCCTGCACCTCCTGGCCCGCGTCGCCGGCCGGCCGGCCCTGCACGTTGGCGAAGAGCGCAACGCGCCTCTGCAGGTCCTGGCGCCGGATGTTTTCCGGGTTGAAGGTGCGCTCCAGCGTCGCGATCGCGCGCAGCGGCACGACCTCGGGCGTTCCGTCGGCGAGCTGCCGGCCGGTCGAAATGTTGAGATTGGCGATATCGTCGATGATCGTGCGCTGCGCCTGGGGCAGCTGCGTGATCACCTCGTAGTTCTGGCCGTCGGGCGCCAGCCAGTATCCAGAATTCTCGCCGCCGACCATCGCGCGCAGCGTCGTGCCGAGCTGCGCATGCGTGATGCCGTATTCCGCGGCAAGCTCGGGCTTCAGCCGCACCGACAGCGCCGGCGTGCCCTCCTTGACCGAGATCTCGACATCGGTGACGCCGCGGATCTGCTGCACGCGGGTCTTCAGGTCGGCAATGACGCGGTTCATCTCCGCGTCATTGTTGCCGAGCAGCGCGACGTAGATCGGCGTGTTCCAGCCTACCTTCAGTTCCACGCCGGGTATCGACGCGACGCGCTTGCGGATCGCTTCTTCGAGCTGCCGCTGCGAGCGCCCACGCTCGCTGCGCGGCACCAGCTTGAGCCCGACGTTCGCGGTGTTGCGCGTGCCGTCGATGCCGATACCGGTATCGATCGCGTCGATCTCCTTGAACTCCTTCAGCACGTCCTCCACGCGCTTCACACGCTCGTTGGCGTAGTCAAGGCTCGATCCCACCGGCATCGTCAGGCGCACCGACGTGTAGCTCTGATCTGCCTCCGGCATCATTTCGGTACCAACGATGCCTGCGATCGGGATCGCGGCGACAAAGCTCGCCGTCGCGATCGCCAGAGTGCTCTTGCGGTGCGCGAGCGCCCAGCGCAGCAGGCGGTCGTAGACCGAATGCACGCGGTCCATCAGCCGCTCGAAGCCACGCAGCACGGGACCCACCACCGGCAGGCCGCGAGCGCCCTCGGGCGGATCGCGCCACACAGCCGACAGCATCGGATCGAGCGTGAAGCTGACGAACAGCGACACCATTACGGCCGCGGCCACCGTGATGCCGAACGGGTAGAAGAACTTGCCGACGATGCCGCTCATGAAGGCGATCGGCACGAATACGGCCACGATCGACAGCGTAGTTGCCAGCACCGCGAGGCCGATCTCGTCGGTGCCCTCGCGAGCGGCGGCATAGTGGTCCTTGCCCATGTGGATGTGGCGCACGATGTTCTCGCGCACCACGATCGCATCGTCGATCAGCAGGCCGATGCACAGCGACAGCGCCATCAGCGTCATGTAGTTCAACGTGAAGCCGGCGGCGTAGATGACGATGAAGGTCGCGATGACCGAAATCGGCAGCGTGAGGCCGGTGATGACGGTGCTGCGCCACGATCCGAGGAACAGGAACACGATCAGCACCGTCAGCAGCGCCCCTTCGATGATCGTTCGCTTGACGTTGTCGACCGACTGCTCGACGAAGTCCGCCATCGCCCACATGAACTTCAGTTCCATGCCGGGTGGCAGCTGCTTGCGGATCTGCTCGGCCGCGTATTTCAGCTCTCGGCCGACTTCGACGATGTTGGCATCCTGCGCCTTGAACACCTGGACGCCGATCGCCGGCTGGCCGTTGACGCGCGACAGCGACTGACGTTCGCGTTCGGCATCGACCGCGGCAGCGACCTGCGACAGCAGGATCGGCACGCCGTTCTTGCGGGCAACGATGATGCGTTCGAACTGTTCCGGAGAGGTCAGGCGTCCATCGACGCGAATGATCGACTCCGATGTTTCGTTATGAATGGTGCCGACCGGTACCGACACGTTGGCAGTGCGCAGCGCCTGCACCACCTGGTCGACCGACAGGCCGAACGCGGTGAGCTTCGCCGGGTCGACGCGCACCTGGATCTGGCGCGTGACATTGCCGCCGAGGTCCACACGCCCGACGCCCTTCACCCGCTCGAAGCCCTTCTGCACCACCTGTTCGGCAAGCAGCGTCAGCTCGCGCGGCGTCTTGCCCTCGCCCATCAGCGCGAAGGACGCCACCGGCTGGTCGTTCTCGCCGCCAGCGCGCTGCACGATCGGGTCCTTCACATCACGCGGGAACCCGGCCCTGATCTGCGCCAGCTTGTCGCGCACTTCCTGGATCGCGCGGTCCATGTCGACTTCGTAACGGAACTCGACCCAGGTCAGGGACCGCCCCTCGTCGGAGCGCGACAGGATGCGCTTCACGCCGGCAACGGTGTTCACTGCGCTCTCGATCGGCTTGGCGAGATCGTTCTCGACCTGCTCGGGCGACGCGCCGGGGTAGTTGACCCAGATCTGCACCCCCGGCGGACTCACGTCCGGCATCGGCTCGACGCCAAGTCGCGCATAGGAAAAGAGCCCCAGCACCGTGAGGCCGACCATCACCATCGTCGCGAAGACCGGATGGTTGATCGAAACCCGCGTCATCCACATGTGAGACTTCCTCCTCGCGCTGCGGCGCTGCTGATCGAACGCGCGAATCAGTTGGGTGACGCGGCCGTGCCGGCGGTCCGGCGATCAGCGAGCTTCGAGTCGCCTGGCAGCACGACGACCTTGGCCGCGAGGCCGTCCTTCAGGTTGTCGAACTTCGTCGCCAGCACGACGTCCGCCGACGACAGGCCGGACGTGACTTCAACGAGCTGGGCGCGTTCATCGCGCCGGCCGATCGCAACATCGCGGCGGACCAGCTTGCCATCGGCGATCACCCAGACATAGCTCTGCTGGCCGTCGGTGCGCACCGCCGCCATCGGCAGCGCCGGCGCCTCAGCCTCGGGCATCGTCACCAGACTCACCTTGGCGAACATGCCGGCCTTGAGGATCGACTCCTCGTTCGGCAATGACACATAGATGTTGACCGTGCGCGTGCCCGGCTCGGTGCTCGGATTGATGCGCTCCACCCGGCCCGCGAACGAGCGCCCGCGGATTCCTTCAATGTCGACCTGCGCCGCCATTCCTCTCCGGATCTGCGGCACGTCGGACACCGGGACCTGCGCCTGCACCTCGAGCTCCTGGAGATCGACAATGGCCATCAGCGGCGCATCGAATGCGAGTTTTTCGCCCGGCTGCACGTGACGCTTGGCCACGACGCCTGAAATCGGCGCACGCACCACCGAGTCGTTCATCGAAATCTGCGTCTGCTCCAGCTGCGCCCTCGCTGCCGCCACGGCGGCGAGCTGCGCCTGGTACGCCGAGTCGGCCGTGTCGAACGCGTTCTGCGAGATGAAGTTCTGCTTGACAAGCTGCGCGTTGGCCTGGCGCGTCCGCTCCGTCGTCGCCAACTGCGCCCGCGCGGACTCGTAGGTCGCGGTGCGCTCGGCAAGCTGTGCGCGCAACTGGGCCGTGTCGAACTCCGCCACCACCTGGCCGGCGCTGACGCGGTCGCCCTCGCGCACCAGCACGCGCTTGACCTCGGCGGAAAGCTTGGAGCGTACCGTCGCCTGCGAAACGGCCTGCACGCTTCCCGGCACGCTCAACTCGACCGACAACCGCTTTGGCTGCAGGGAAACGACGTCCGAGCGCGCAAATTCCAGTGGCGGGCGTTCATCCTTCCGGGTGTCTTCGTGGGGCTTGGAGCGCGAACCGATGACGGCCCCGCCGGCGCCGATGGCCACCACGAGCAGCCCTGCGAGCCAGCCAATCTTCGAACGTCGTGTCATGGATTCCCCCGAGGCACGTTCCGGCGCCGGATTGACGCCGAGTTCCCGCGCGGGCGGGTAGCCCGCCGATCGTGCCGTCCTTCGTTGTGGGGCCGGATTATCCGCGCGCCGCCGCACCTGTCGTCCGCGGTGCGACGAAGTGCAGGCCGTTGCGACGAAACGCAGCCGGTGCGGACGGAGCGCCCCGGAAACGCCGAAGGGTTCAGTCCTCCAGCTGAAGTTCCTGGATCTTGCGAGTGATCGTGTTCCGGCCGACCCCGAGGCGGGTGGCCGCGTCGATCCGACGGCCGTGGGTGTGCCGCAGTGCCGTGCGGATGACGGCCGCCTCGAAGTCGCGCGAGAGGCCATCCATGACGTCCGGCAGGCCGGACTGCAGGCGGCGCTCGACTTCGGCGACCAGCGCGGACGTCCAGTCGCCGCCGGGCCCCTGCATCGCAACGATCGGGGCCGGCGCGACCGGCTCGCGTTCCGCCCGGAACGCCATCGGCGCGGCAGCTTCCTGACGCAGCTCGAGCGGCAGGTCGTCGACCTTGATGACCTGTGCGGGCGCCAGCACGGTCAACCAGTGGCAGAGATTCTCGAGTTGCCGCACGTTGCCCGGCAACGGCAACTGGCTGACAAAGCGCATCGCCTCGTCCGACAGGCGCTTGGGCTCGACCCCGAGCTCCTGGGCGCTCTTCACGAGGAAGTGGCGCGCCAGCAGCGGGATGTCCTCGGCGCGCTCGCGCAACGCGGGCAGGCGCAGGCGAATCACGTTGAGCCGGTGGTACAGATCCTCGCGGAACAGGCCTTGCCGCACGCGCTCCTCGAGATTCTGATGGGTGGCGGCGATCACGCGCACGTCCGCCTTGATCGGCTGGTGGCCACCGACGCGGTAATAGAAGCCGTCCGACAGCACACGCAGCAGGCGTGTCTGCAGCTCCGCCGGCATGTCGCCGATCTCATCGAGGAAAAGCGTGCCGCCCTCCGCCTGCTCGAAGCGGCCGCGCCGCATCGCCTGCGCGCCGGTGAATGCGCCACGCTCATGGCCGAAGAGCTCGGATTCGAGCAGATCGCGCGGAATCGCGGCCATGTTGAGTGCGATGAAGGGCGCCGCGGCGCGCGGGCTGTGCTTGTGCAGCGCGCGCGCCACCACCTCCTTGCCACTGCCCGACTCGCCGGTCAGCAGGACCGTCACGTTGGACTGCGACAGCCGGCCGATCGCGCGGAACACGTCCTGCATGGCCGGTGCCTGCCCGAGGATCTCCGGCACCTGGTCGGGCGATTCGTCGGCGGTTGACTCGCGCACGCTCTCGTCGACGGCCCGGCGGATCAGTTCGACTGCCTTGTCGACGTCGAATGGCTTGGGCAGGTATTCGAAGGCACCGCCCTGAAACGCCGAAACGGCGCTCTCGAGATCCGAGAACGCCGTCATCACGATGACCGGCAGCGCCGGATGGCGCCGCTTGACCGCGCGCAGCAGCTCGATGCCGCTCATGCCCGGCATGCGGATGTCGGAGATCAGGACCTGCGGCGCGTCGTGTTCGAGTTCGGCGAGCACCTCCTGCGCCGCACCGAAGGCTTTGCACGGCAGGTTCTCCCGGGCCAGCGCCTTTTCCAGGACCCAGCGTATCGAGCGGTCGTCGTCGACGATCCAGATCGGTTTCATGGCAGCGCTCATGGAAGCGGAATCAGGATGCGGAAATCAGTTCGGCCCGGACGGCTGTCGACTTCGATGATGCCGTCGTGCTGCTGGATGAAGGTCTGTGCCAGCGTGAGCCCGAGGCCCGAGCCGCCTTCGCGGCCCGAGACGAGTGGAAAGAAGATGCGGTCCTTGATGTCATTCGGTACGCCGGGCCCGTTGTCGATCACATGCAAATCCAGTGCCAGGCGATGGCGCGCGCGCGCGATCGTCACCTGGCGCGCGACGCGGGTGCGCAGCGTGATGACGGCATCGCCGGCTGCGATGCGCGCCTCCAGCGCCTGCGTCGCGTTGCGCACGATGTTGAGCAGCGCCTGGATCAGCTGCTCGCGGTCGCCGCGGAAATCGGGCACGCTGGCGTCGTAGTCGCGTTCGATCGTCAGCCCGCGCGGAAATTCCGCCAGGATGATCATGCGCACGCGCTCGCACACCTCGTGGATGTTGAGCTCGCTCACGACGCGCGGCACACGGTGCGGCGCCAGCAGACGGTCCACCAGTGCCTGCAGCCGGTCGGCCTCGGCGATGATCACGCGGGTGTATTCGCGCTGCTCGGGGCTCGCGAGCTCCGCGTCGAGCAGCTGCGCCGCGCCGCGAACACCGCCCAGCGGGTTCTTGATCTCGTGCGCCAGGTTGCGCAGCAGCTGCCGGTTCGCTTCCGAGAGGCCGAGCTGCCGTTCCTCGCGGTCGACCTTCATCTGCTGCTCGATTTCGGAGATTTCGAGCACCAGCGGAGTGCTCGAGCCGTACTGCGCGGTGGCCGTGACCCGCACCGGCACCGGGTCGCGGCCGAAGCGCCTGAGCTCCATCACCTGGCGCCGCTCGCCGAACGCATTCGCGCGAGCGTCGGCGACGAGCTGCTGCATCTGCAGCGCATCGCCGATCACCCGCTCGGCCGACTGGCCCAGGAGGTTCCTGCGCGAAATGCCGAGCAGCAGTTCGGTCGCCTGATTGACGTGCACGATCCGGACCGACTCGTCGAGCACGATGACGGCAGTGGATAGAAGGTCGAGACCCTCGAGCGGCCCCGTTTGTGCTGGCTCGATCGGAACGAGTGCGCTCACCGGGCTACCCCCGGGGCGGCCCGATGACAAGGGAATCTGCGGAAACTACTGGGTGCGAAGCAGCGCGATTTCGCGGCGGAGGGCGCCGACGTTGTTCTCGACCCGTGCGATGTCGTCACGCAGGCGCTGGACCCGCTCCT
This sequence comes from Burkholderiaceae bacterium, assembly GCA_035429805.1. Classification (GTDB taxonomy): domain Bacteria; phylum Pseudomonadota; class Gammaproteobacteria; order Burkholderiales; family Burkholderiaceae_F; genus JALORV01. The sequence goes on along the minus strand of DAOMFL010000012.1, from coordinate 49,308 downwards.
GATAGAGCGCGTAGTTGCGTTCGTCACCGCGACGCTCCGGCTCGCCGCTGTTGAACTCCGCACGCAGGCGCCCGAGCCTCTCTTCTTCGGTTCTCAGCTCGTCCTCGAGGATGCGACGACGATCGCTGTCGCGCGTGCGCTGAGTATCGCGGTCGACCCGCGGAAACGAGGCCGGCGAGACCGACGCGCGCTCCTCGGCTGCCTGGGACCGGCCCGCAGGCAGGCGCGGCGCAGGAACCGACAGCACCGGTCCCACGTCGACACGCTTGCAGCCCTTGCCGCTGCCCACGTTCTGAAACGACTTGTTGCCCTGCTCGTCGACGCACAGGAAGATGTCCGACGGCTGAGCCATGACAGGCCACGCCGCAGCGGCGCAGGCGCTGAAGGTCACCATCGGCAGCAATCGCTTCACGTGCACGCTCTTCAAAGCACGAACCGGCGGCAGTGTACGGCAGCCCGCCGGTCGAAATGGGCCCAACTGCAAGCCGAACCGGGGTCAGTTCGCGCATTCTGGGGAGGGGCGGATCATCTCGGGGGCTGAAGCAAACGGGGGCGGTCGCCCGCCCCCGATGGCTACGCAGGCGCTGGCCTTACGACCCGTAGTACATGTCGAATTCGACCGGATGCGTCGTCATGCGGAAGCGCTGGACCTCTTCCATCTTGAGCGCGATGTAGGCGTCGATCATGTCGCTGGCGAAGACGCCGCCGCGCGTGAGGAACTCGCGGTCGCGGTCGAGGTTGTCGAGCGCCTCGTCGAGCGACGCGCACGGATGCGGAATCTTCGCGGCCTCTTCCGGCTCCAGGTCGTACAGGTTCTTGTCCATCGGCTCGCCCGGATGGATCTTGTTCTGCACGCCGTCGAGCCCCGCCATCAGCATCGCCGCGAATCCGAGGTAAGGATTGCAGGTCGGATCCGGGAAGCGCACTTCCACGCGGCGGCCCTTCGGATTGCTGACGTACGGGATGCGGCATGAGGCCGAGCGGTTGCGCGCCGAGTACGCGAGGTTGATCGGCGCCTCGAACCCCGGAACCAGCCGCTTGTACGAGTTGGTGCCGGGATTGGTGAACGCATTGAGCGCCTTGGCGTGCTTGATGATGCCGCCGATGTAGTACAGCGCGAAGTCCGACAGGCCTGCGTAGCCGTTGCCCGCGAACAGGTTCTGTCCTTCCTTCCACACCGACTGGTGCACGTGCATGCCCGAGCCGTTGTCGCCGACGACCGGCTTCGGCATGAAGGTTGCCGTCTTGCCGTAGCTCGCGGCGACGTTCCAGACGGTGTACTTCAGGATCTGCAGCCAGTCGGCGCGCTTGACCAGCGTGCTGAACTTGGTGCCGATCTCGCACTGGCCCGGAGCGGCTACCTCGTGGTGGTGGACCTCGACCTCGACGCCCTGCTGCTCCAGCAGCAGGCACATCTCGGAGCGGATGTCCTGCAGCGAGTCGGTCGGCGGCACCGGGAAGTAGCCGCCCTTGACCGGCGGCCGATGCGCCAGATTGCCGGCCTCGTACTCGATGCCGGTCGACCACGGCGCTTCCTCGGACTTGATGCGGACGTGGCAGCCCGACATGTCGACGTTCCAGGTCACGCTGTCGAAGATGAAGAACTCGGGCTCGGGGCCGAAGTAGGCGGTGTCGCCCAGCCCGGTCGACTTCAGATAGGCCTCGGCGCGTTTCGCAAGCGAGCGCGGGTCACGGTCATAGCCCTTGCCGGTCGAGGGCTCGATCACGTCGCAGGTGATGATCAGCGTGTTCTCTTCACGGAAGGGATCCATGCGCGCGGAGCCGGGATCGGGCATCAGCAGCATGTCGGACGCTTCGATGCCCTTCCAGCCGGCGATCGACGAGCCGTCGAATGCGTGGCCCTGCTCGAACTTGTCTTCCTCGAATGCCTTGGCCGGCACGGACACGTGCTGCTCCTTGCCCTTCGTGTCGGTAAAGCGCAGATCAACGAAGTGGACTTCGTTGTCCGTGATCATTTTCATGACATCTTTGGCCGTGGCCATTCTTTCCTTCTCCTAGTCGCTCGTGGTTGAAAACTATCCGCGCCCCGTCTGGGTCTGCGGCTACTGGTGCAGCGCAACGCAGGAACTATGCCAAATACCGTCGTCCGGCGTTTGATGCTGCACTAGCCTTGTGCGACAACCGCTTGGGGCGCGCCAAACGCCCACCGAGTCCGCCCCGGGGAGGAAACATGCACACCGCCTTGGTGCATTATGCACCACAGTAGCGCATAGGCGCATCACTGTGGTGCTTAACGCGTGCTGGACAGGAAGAGCGCCTGCAGGTCGCTCAGGAAGCGCGCACCGAGCGCCGTGGGGCGCCAGCGCCGGTGGTCGACGGTCATCAGCCCTCGCCTCTCTGCTTCAGCGAGCGGGCGCTCGATCGAACTCGGCGGCAGTCCGGTACGTTCCGCAAACCAGGATGCCGGCACGCCATCGAGCAGGCGCATCGCATTCAGCATGAACTCGAACGGCAGTTCGGCGCGGTCGACCTCGAACTCCTCTGCGAGAAAGTCGCGTCGTTCTGCGCGCTGCAGGTAGCTCACCGGGTTGCGGTAGCGCACCTGACGCACGATGCGATGGGGAAACGACAGTTTCGAGTGCGCTCCCGGCCCGACGCCGAGGTAATCACCGAAGCCCCAGTAATTGAGGTTGTGCCGGCACTCGCGGCCGGCGCGCGCGTACGCCGACACCTCGTAGTGCCGATACCCGGAAGCGGCGGTGCTTTTCTCGATCCAGGCGTGCATCGAGGCCGTGGTGTCGTCGTCCGGAAGCGGCGGGGGCCGCTTTGCGAAGACGGTATTGGGCTCGAGAGTGAGCTGGTACAGCGACAGGTGCGGGGGCGCGAGATCCAGGGCTTGCTCGACGTCGCGCTGCGCCTCCTCGATCGCCTGTTGCGGCAGCCCGTACATCAGGTCGAGATTGAAGTTGTCGAAGTGCCGCTGTGCCAGCTCCACCGCCACGAGCGCCTGGCGGCGGTCGTGAATGCGCCCGAGGGCGACGAGCTTCGCTTCGTCGAACGACTGCACCCCGATCGACAGGCGATTCACTCCGGAAGCGCGGTAGTCGGCAAACCGTCCGGATTCGACGGTGCCGGGATTGGCTTCCATCGTGATCTCGCAGTCGGCTTCGAGGGTGAGCAATGCACGGACGTCCGACAGCAGTGCGTCCAGTCCCGATGCACTCAGCAGGCTCGGGGTCCCGCCGCCAATGAACACACTGATGATGCGCCGCCCCCAGATCAGCGGCAGCGCCGACTCGATGTCCGCCCGCAATGCGCCCAGGTACTCCCTTTCGGGAATGGCCCCGACGCCGCCCGAAGGTTCATGCGAATTGAAATCGCAGTAAGGACACTTGCGCACACACCACGGAAAGTGGACGTAAAGCGAAAGCGGCGGCAATGCAGCCAGGCTCAGCGTCCCCTGGCGCAGGTAGGCCGTCACATCGGGCCGCCCGGCGCCGGCAGGCGCTATCGGAATCACGCTCACGATCGCGCTGCCTTCAACGCCACTCAGCCAGTCGCTGCGCGAGGTCACGCAGCGCAAGACCGCGATGACTGATCCGGTTCTTGTGCCCGGCCGTCAGCTCGGCTGCGCTGCAGCCGCACTCCGGCACGAAGAACAGCGGGTCGTAGCCGAAGCCGCCCGTACCGCGCGGCTGACGCAGGATTTCGCCATGCCAGCGCGCGTCGGACACCAGCGGTTCCGGGTCATCTGCCGAGCAGACCGCGACCAGCACGCAGACATAGTGGGCGCGGCGTTCCTGCTGATTCTGCAGACGGCGCAGCAGCTCGGCGTTGTTGGCGATGTCCGTGGCCTCGGCCGCGAAGCGGGCGGAGTGGACGCCGGGCGCACCGCCAAGCGCGCGCACGCACAGGCCCGAATCGTCGGCCAGCGCCGGGAGCCCGCTGCGAGCGGCGGCGTGACGCGCCTTCGCCAGCGCATTCTCGATAAAGGTGAAGTGCGGTTCCTCGGCCGACTCGATGCCGAGGTCGCCCTGCGCAACGACGTCAAAGTCCAGTGGTTGCAGCAGCGCCCGGAATTCGCGCAGCTTGCCGGCATTCGACGACGCAAGCACGATGCGCCGGCTCATCGTCGGGCTCCCGGGTTCACGCCTCGCCGAGTGCACGCTTCTGGGCCGCGACCAGTTCAGCGATGCCCTTCTTGGCGAGAGCCATCATCGCCGCCATCTGAGCCTCCGTGAACGGATCGCCCTCCGCGGTGCCCTGCACTTCGACGAAGCGGCCCTGGCCCGTCATGACGACATTCATGTCGGTCTCGCAGGCCGAGTCCTCGGCGTAATCGAGATCGAGGACCGGCACCGCGTCGACGATGCCGACCGATACGGCAGCCACGTGATCGCGCAGCGGAAGCGCCTCGGCGAGGCCGCGCTGCTGCAGCCAGCGCGCGGCGTCGGCCGCCGCCACGTAGCCGCCCGTGATGGCGGCCGTGCGCGTGCCGCCGTCGGCCTGCAGCACGTCGCAGTCGATGTGCAGCGTGCGTTCGCCCAGCAGTCGCAGGTCGAACACCGAGCGCAGGCTGCGGCCGATCAGCCGTTGGATCTCATGCGTGCGGCCGCTTTGCTTGCCGCGCGCCGCCTCGCGCTCACCGCGGGTGTGGGTCGCGCGCGGCAACATGCCGTACTCCGCGGTGAGCCACCCCTCGCCCTTGCCCTTCAGGAAGGCCGGCACCCGGTCCTCGACGCTGGCGGTGCACAGCACGCGCGTGTCGCCAAACTCGACCAGCACCGAGCCCTCTGCGTGCTTCGTATAGCCACGGGTCAGGCGCACCGGACGCAATTCGTCGGGCCGGCGGCCACTCGGACGGGAAGTATGGGTCGCTGCGGACATGCGGACTCGCGAAGTGGTGAACGCAATCCGCAAGGCTACCGCAGCCATTCAGCCGCAGCGCGGTGCTGCAGCGGAACTACTTGTCGACCAGCTTGGCCGAGCGTTGAATCGCCTTCTGGATCTCGGCGATGGCGTCGTCGATCTGGTCCTCGGACAGTTCCTCGTCGGCGCCGGGCTCGCCGTGGCGTGGCATCTGGATCGTCGATGCCACCGTGCCTTCGGGGATGAGCAGCGTTGAGACCGGATCCTCGGTGGGCGGCACCATCTCCACCGACTCCGTTCCGGCCCAGGTCATCGCGATCGCCGTGCAGTTGTCGGCCTCCGGCCCGCTCAGTTCCAGCGCGAGTTCCATCAGTTCCGGCACCGCACGCATCACGGTCTTGCCGGTGAAGGCTTCGGCGACCTGGCGGTCACTGAGCGAACCCCACAGCCCGTCGGAACACAGCAGCACCGTGTCGCCGTTGCGCAGCGCGAACGGGTGGCTCACTTCCACCGTCGGCGCGACATAGGCGCCGATGCAGTTGAAGATCCGGTTGCGCTCGGGATGATCCTTTGCGTCCTCCGGCCGGATCAGGCCGGACTGCACCAGGTGGTGCACGCGCGAGTGATCGATCGTGCGTTCGAGGATGCGGCCGCCGCGGATCAGGTAGAGGCGCGAATCGCCGACGTGCGCCCAGATGGCCACGCCCTGCTGCACGATGCACGCGACCAGCGTCGTCCGCGGCGCCTCCGGCAGGCTGTGCTCGGCCCGATAGCGGTGCAGTTCGCGGTGCGCGGCCAGCACCGATTCCTCGAGGAAACGCGCCGGGTCCGGCAGGATCGGCTTGGCATCGCGCTGGTAGATCGACGCCACCGTCTGCAGCGTGAGCTGGGAGGCGACTTCGCCGCGGGCGTGGCCGCCCATGCCGTCGGCCACCAGGATCAGCATCGAATCGCGCGTGTACAGGTACCCCATGCGGTCCTGGTTGATCCGCCGCCCGCCCTTCTTGCTCTCCTGGTAAACGGAAAACCGCATCAGCGCTCCTCACCGGAGGTAGCACAGTGCCAGCACTTGTCGCTTCCGTAATGAAAAAAATCGACTGGCTCCGCCAGCGATTCTTTCACTTCAGCCGCGCAAAAGTAGGTTTGCACTTTTGCGCGTCAAAACCAAGTTATGTTGTGATCCTTCATGAACCGCGTCAGGCGGTCCTGGATGCTGCGCCAGCGCGCCCCGGTGCGCTCCATCACCGAGAACTCCGGTCGCTCCGGCACGTTCTGCAGCAGTTCCTTCTGCACGGCATATACGGTCTGCGGGCGCTCCAGCGAGTTGAGCCGCAGGCAGCGTTCCACCATCGAGATCAGCTGGTTCGAATACAGGCCGCGGAAGGACCGCAGTGCCGTGGGCATCTTGTCTTCCTTCAGCCGCTGGTCCGACTCCTGTGGCGGCATGCCCGACATGCACGCGTAGATGCAGGAACCGATCGAGTACACGTCGGTCCACGGGCCAAGCTCGGCATCGCGCTTGTACAGCTCGGGCGCCGCGAAGCCCGGTGTGTACATCGGATAGGTCTTGTTGATGTCGCGCTGCAGGGTCTGCCGCGCGGCGCCGAAGTCGAGCAGGATCGGCGTGCCGTCCATGCGCAGGTAGATGTTGGCCGGCTTCACGTCGAGGTGCAGCAGGCGGTTCGAGTGCACCTCGCGCAGGCCGTTCATCACCTGCGCGAACACGCGGCGCACGAAGCGCTCCGAAAGCACGTCCTTCTGTTCCTTGTTGCGGTTGCGCAGGATGTGTTCCTGCAGCGAACGGCCGGACTCGTAGTTCATCACCATGTACACCGTGTCGTTCGAGCGGAAGAAATTGATGACTCGCACGATGTTCGGGTGATAGATCGACGCCAGCGCCCTTCCTTCCTCGAAGAAGCACTTGAGGCCGATGCGGTAGGTGTTCAGGTTCTCCGGCGCGACATAGGGAGACAGCTCGCCGGGCTTTCTCTGCGCCAGCGCGGCCGGCATGTATTCCTTGATCGCGACCGAATTGCCGTTCTCGTCGGTTGCCAGATAGACGATCGAGAATCCGCCGCTCGATATCTTCTTTACAATGCGGTAGCCGCCGACTTCGAGGCCTTCGGGCAAGGATGCGTTGGTCTGCGCCGGCATGAGTACTACAGCGTGGGAAGATCGGGACGATTCTAGCCAAAAGGGTCCCGTGTCCCTAAGCCTCCATAAGCAACAAAAAGACGGTCATACCGAGGCTTCGAAGGCCTTCCTCATCCACTTTCCGCAATCGACAGCATGAAACCCGTCGCCAGCATGACCGGCTTTGCGGTGGCGAGCCGCCCGACGGCGATCGGCCCCGTGACCGTCGAGCTGAAGACGGTCAACTCGCGTTTCCTCGACCTCTCGGTCCGCTATCCCGACGAACTGCGCAGTGTCGAACCGGCGCTGCGCGAAGCCATTGCGGCGCGCGTCAATCGCGGCAAAATGGAATGCCGGCTGTCGCTTTCCCGCAGCGGGGCCGACGTCGCCACCGGCATCAATGGCGAGGCGCTGCAACGGCTGAAACACCTTGCTGACGAGATCGAGACTGCGCTGCCGGGCATGGCTGCGCTTTCAGTGGCCGATGTGCTCGCCTGGCCCGGCGTCGTCGATGTACCTGCTGCCGACCCGGACGCATTGCGGTCCGTGGTGCTGGAGGCACTCGCCGAGGCTCTTGATGCCCTCACGGCATCGCGTGAGCGCGAAGGTGCGGCGCTGAGTTCGGTCCTGCTCGGGCACTGCGATGCGATCGACGCGATTGCAGGCCAGGTGAAGGCGCGCGCGCCGGACCTCCTGTCCGCGGTCGAGCGCAAGCTGGCCGAGCGTCTGGAGCAGGCTCTCGGCCGGGCCCTGTCCGAGGCGTCGACGCTGACGCGGGAAGAAGTGACGGACCGCATCCGGCAGGAGGTGACCCTCTATGGCCTGCGCATGGACGTCGATGAAGAGATCAAGCGGCTCGCAACGCACGTCGCCGAAGTGCGCCGCGTGCTCGACGCGGGCGGTCCGGTCGGCCGCAGGCTCGATTTCCTGATGCAGGAGCTGAACCGCGAGGCCAATACGCTCGGCTCCAAGGCGGCGGCGATCGAGATGACCCAGGCGTCCGTCGAGCTGAAGCTGCTGATCGAACAGATGCGTGAGCAGATCCAGAACCTCGAATGATGCCCGCCAGTCCCGCCACGATCGGCGCCGGCCAGGCCGGCAGCATCTTCCTCGTCGTCGCTCCCTCGGGCGCGGGCAAGTCGACACTGGTCAACGCGTTGCTCGAACGGGACACGGGGATCGTGCTGTCCGTCTCGCACACGACACGGCCGCCGCGTCCGGGCGAGGTCAATGGCCGCGAGTACCACTTCGTGCCCGTCGAGGAATTCCTGCGCCTGCGGGCTGCCGGCGAATTTCTCGAGAGCGCCGAGGTGCACGGCAACTACTACGCGACTTCGCGTGTGTGGATAGAACAGCAGTTGCGCGCCGGCACCGATGTTCTGCTCGAGATCGACTGGCAGGGCGCGCGACAGGTGAAGCAGCGCTTCGGCCACGCCGTCGGCATCTTCATCCTTCCACCTTCGATCGACGCGCTCGAAGCGCGGCTGCACAAGCGCGGACAGGACAGCGCGCAGGTGATCACGCGGCGACTGCTTGCGGCCGGCAGCGAGATCGCGCACGCGCCGGAGTTCGATTACGTGATCATCAACGAGGACTTCGCGAAGGCGCTGGCGCAGCTTTCGGCCATCGTCACCGCCACCCGACTGCGCTACGGGAGTCAGGCCGCGCGCCATCACGAGCTGTTCGTGCAGCTGGGGATCGGCTAGCTTCGCTCGCGGTGTACGCGGCCCTGCGTGCCGCACGTGCACCGCTCGCGGCACGTCCGCTGCGCGGCCGCAAGGACTGAACAGGCGGGCTCGCTTCGGAGCGGCCAGACGCGCCGCCCGCAATTCAATTGCACGCGCACGATTGACTACATGCGGCGCACTCTGGCAACCGAGCTGCGACCGACGGGCGGCATGGACGAAGCCGGCGCCCGTAAGAGCGGCCGGCTCGGCTAGAATCGGGCCAACTCCCTCTTTCCTATCGAGAATTCCATGGCCCGCATCACCGTCGAAGACTGCCTGAAGCAGATTCCCAACCGCTTCCAGCTCGCGCTGGCGGCGGCCTACCGCGCCCGCCAGCTGGCCCAGGGCCACACGCCGAAGATCGACACGAAAGACAAGCCTGCGGTCGCGGCGTTGCGCGAAATCGCGCAGTCCAAGGTCGGCATTGAAATGCTGCGGAAAGTTCCGACGTAAGTCGTGTCGTGACCCGCAACGTGTGACGCCAGCCCCGACGCCCGGCAAGCACGATGCGGCCCCAGGATCCCCCACTCCCCGCCAACCCGCCCCAGCAGCCCGGCTTCGCGCGTCGCGCGGCCGAAGCGCTGAAGAAGGCGGTCTGGCGCAGTGACTCTACCGAAACACAGCCCGCCCACGGCGTCGTCACCGTCGCCGCACTGACTGACCGCGTCCGCAAGTACCTGCCGTCCGCGGACGTGCAGAAGGTCAAGGAAGCGTTCCGCTTCTCCGACGAAGCTCACCTCGGGCAGTTCCGCCGCAGCGGTGCGCCCTACATCACCCACCCGCTGGCCGTCGCCGAAATCCTGACCGACTGGCGGCTCGACGGGTCGGCAATACAGGCGGCGCTGCTGCACGACGTGCTCGAGGATTCCGGCATCCCGAAGCAGCAGCTGGTCGAGAAGTTCGGCGCCGTCGTTGCCGAACTCGTCGATGGCGTGTCCAAGCTCGACAAGCTGCAGTTCTCCTCGACCGAGCAGGCGCAGGCGGAAAACTTCCGCAAGATGCTGCTGGCGATGGCGCGCGACGTCCGGGTCATGCTGATCAAGCTCGCGGACCGGCTGCATAACATGCGCACGCTCGACGCCGTCGAGCCGGAAAAGCGGCGCCGCATCGCGCGCGAGACGCTCGAGATCTACGCGCCGATCGCGCATCGCCTCGGACTCAACAACCTGTTTCGCGAACTCGAGGACCTGAGCTTCGAGCACCTCCACCCGATGCGGCACGGTGTGCTGCAGAGGGCGGTGCTGGCCGCGCGAGGCAACCGGCGCGAGCTGCTCGGCAAGATCCTGCAGTCGGTGCGTCACGCGCTGCAGGAGAACAAGCTGCGCGCGGAGGTCTACGGCCGCGAGAAGACGCTCTACGGCATCTACCGCAAGATGGCCGAGAAGAACCTGTCGTTTTCCGAAGTGCTCGACATCTACGGCTTTCGCATCGTGGTCGAAAAGGTGCCGGAGTGCTACCTCGCGCTCGGCGCGCTGCATGGCCTCTACAAGCCGGTGCCCGGCAAGTTCAAGGACTACATCGCGATCCCGAAGGTCAATGGCTATCAGTCGCTGCACACGACGCTGATCGGACCCTATGGCACGCCGGTGGAGTTCCAGATCCGCACCAGGGAGATGCACCACGTCGCGGAGAGCGGCGTCGCGGCGCACTGGCTCTACAAGGACGAGGACTCGGATCTCTCGGAGCTGCAGTCGCGCACGCACCAGTGGCTGCAGTCGCTGCTCGAGATCCAGCGCCACACCGGCGACTCGAGCGAGTTCCTCGAGCACATCAAGGTCGACCTGTTCCCGGACAAGGTCTACGTGTTCACGCCGAAAGGCAAGATCGTCTCGCTGCCGCGCGGTGCGACACCGGTGGACTTCGCCTACGGCATCCATACCGACGTCGGCAACAAGACGGTCGCGGCGCGCATCAACGGCGAGATCCAGCCGCTGCGCACCGCGCTGCGTAACGGCGACATGGTCGAGATCGTCACCGGGCCGGTCGCGCGGCCCAACCCGGCGTGGCTGACGTTCGTGCGCACCGGCAAGGCGCGCTCGGAGATCCGGCACTTCCTGCGCACGATGAAGTACGACGAGTCGGTCGACCTCGGCGAACGCCTGCTGGCGCAGGCCGCGCGCCATTTCAACCTGTCGCTCGGCAGCGTGACCGAGTCACAGTGGGAGGACGTGGTCCGACAGGCCGAGATCGAGTCCCGCGCGGCGCTGCTCGCCGACATCGGGCTGGGCCGCCGCCTGGCTGCGGTCGTCGCGCGGCAACTGGTGCGGGCGGCCGGAACGGAGGCCTCGGGCGAAACTGCCGAAGGGGCGACGGCACCGGTTGCGACCGCGCCGGTCGTCGTGCGCGGGACCGAAGGGATGGCCGTGCAGATGGCCAACTGCTGTCATCCGATCCCCGGTGATCCGATCGTCGGCCACATTCGCAAGGGCCAGGGGCTGGCGGTGCACCAGGCCGAATGCATTCACGCCCTGCGCGCACGCAAGGCCGACCCGGAGCGCTGGATCGAACTCACCTGGGCGCACGATCCGGCGGGATCCTTCACGGTCGGTCTCGACGTCAGCGCGGACAACGAGCGCGGCGTGCTCGGGCGCATTGCGGTGGCGATCGCCGAGGCCGAGTCGAACATCCTGAACGTGCACGTCGACGACGAGGATGCGCGCATCGCGCTGATCCACTTCAAGGTGCAGGTGCGCGACCGGACTCACCTGGCGCGCGTGATTCGCACCCTGCGCCGGGTCAGGCAGGTGCGGCGTGTCGCCCGGCCGCGCGGCGGCACGCGTGCGCACACTCAGGACAGCGCGTAGCGCACCTCGAGAATCTCGAGCGTCTCGACGCCGCCCGGCGTTCTCAGCGGCACCATGTCGCCCTCACGCGCCTTCAGCAGCGCGCGTGCGATCGGCGAGATCCAGCTCACACGGCCAGCGGCCGGATCGACCTCGTCAATACCGACGATCGTGATTTCGTTCTCCTGCCCCGCGGATTCGTAGCGCACGGTAGCGCCGAAGAAGATCTGGTCGGTGGCGGGTCGAGTTGCCGGATCGACGACTTCGGCAACATCGAGGCGTTTGGTGAGGAAGCGGATGCGCCGGTCGATCTCGCGCAGCCGCTTCTTGCCGTAGATGTAGTCACCGTTTTCGGAGCGGTCGCCGTTCGAAGCGGCCCAGGAAACGACGCGCACGACCTCGGGCCGCTCGACTTTGACCAGTTGCGCCAGCTCTCCTCGCAGCCGGGCGTAGCCGGCGGGCGTGATGTAGTTGCGCACGCCGGGCGGCTGCTCCGGCAGCGCAACCTCGTCCTCCTCGCCGCCCGCGTCTTCCTTCGTGAATGCCTTGCTCATCTCCGTTCCGCCCGCATGCCGGCCGCCTGCAGTCGCCATTTTGCCCCTGCAATGGCCGGGGCACGCGGGTTCCGCTAACGTCGCAGCTGCAGGAACCGGCGGAGGTCTCCGATGACGTCAGCGACTCAGACCCGCATCGAGCACGACAGTTTCGGGCCGATCGAGGTGCCGACTGACGCGCTGTGGGGCGCACAGACCCAGCGCGCGCTGCAGCACTTTCCGCAGGGTGACCTCATGCCGCTGCCGCTGATCCACTCGATCGCGCGGGTCAAAGCCGCTGCGGCGCGCGTGAATCGCGACCTCGGGCGGCTCGATGCCAGCCTGGCCGGCGCCATTTCGACGGCGGCCGAGGAGGTGGCGGCCGGTCGCCATGACGGGCAGTTCCCGCTGCCCGTCTGGCAGACCGGCTCCGGCACCCAGACCAACATGAACGTCAACGAAGTCGTCGCCAATCGCGCAGCGGAGCTGCTCGGGGAGGCGCGCGGCAGCCGCCGCGTTCATCCGAACGACCACGTCAACCGCGGCCAGTCGTCAAACGACGTGATTCCGACAGCGATGCATATCGCTCTGGCACTGGCGCTGTCGGGCGCCGTCCTGCCCGCACTCGACAGCCTGCGCGCCACGCTGGCCGCGAAGGCGGCGGCGTTCGAGCCGATCGTCAAGATCGGACGCACGCACCTGCAGGACGCCACGCCGCTCACGCTCGGACAGGAGTTCTCGGGCTACGTTGCGCAGCTGGACTTCGCGCGCTCGGCGGTCGAGCATGGTCTGGCAGCGCTCTATCCGCTCGCGATCGGCGGAACCGCGGTCGGCACGGGCCTCGCCACGCATCCGGAGTTCGGCGTGCGCGTCGCGGCCGACGTCGCCTCCGCCACCGGCCTGCCGTTCACGGTGGCGGCGAACCGCTTTGCCGCGCTCGCGGCGCACGACCCGGTGGTGTTCGTGCACGGCACACTCAAGACGCTGGCCGCCTCCCTTGCAAAGATCGCCAACGATATCCGCTGGCTCGCGAGCGGGCCGCGCTCCGGCCTCGGCGAGATTTCAATTCCGGAGAACGAGCCGGGCAGTTCGATCATGCCCGGGAAGATCAACCCGACCCAGAGCGAGTCGCTGCTGATGATCTGCGCTCAGGTCTTCGGCAACGACGTCGCCGTGAACTTCGGCGGAGCCACCGGCAACTTCGAGCTTAACGTCAACAAGCCGTTGCTCGCCGCGAATGCCCTGGCCAGCGCCCGCCTGCTTGCCGACGGCATGCGCTGCTTCGACGAGCACTGCGCGCGCGGTATCGAGCCCCGGCCCGGACGCATCGCCGAACTGCTCGAACGCTCGCTGATGCTCGTTACCGCGCTCGCCCCGCACATCGGCTACGACAAGGCCGCGGCGATCGCGCACAAGGCGCACCACGACGGCACGACGCTGAAGCAGGCGGCTCTGGCGCTCGGCCACGTGAGCGCCGAGGAATTCGACCGGCTCGTCGTCCCGGCCGCAATGACCCGGCCGGGCTGACGACGGTCACATGCGCGGCGGCCGACTAAACCACACGAGTCGGAAACAGCCCCTTGAGCGTCGTGTAGAAGAGATCTGCGAACCGCTCGAAGCCGGCCCGCGACGGGTGCAGCTCGTTGTGCCACGAACTCTTCTGCTGTGGCAGCGTGCCCTGCCCATTGATGAAGGTGACCTTCGGCGCCGCGGCCAGCGCCGTCAGCATCGCCGCGAACTGCCGCAGCATTTCCTTGACGACCTCGAACGCCGCCGCCTGCGTCGGAAACCTGCGCAGATCGAACGTGGGCTTGAGCCACGGCCCGAGATTGCAGATGCCGCGCCCGTCGGGGATCGCAAAGTCATAGCCCTGGAACACCAGGTACGTTTCGGGGCTGACGGCATCGCGCAACGCGATCAGGTCTTCATAGCCGGCCCGCACCAGCGCGAGCGCCGACGTGAAGCGTGCCTGCTGGATGTGGTCGATCGGCGCCAGCGCCGGATTCCAGTCGCGCACCCAGAGGGCCATGGGGTTGTCGACGATGTCATTGCCACCACCGGAAAACAGCAGCACGTCCCAGGCGCCACCGGCAGGACAGCCATCCGTCAGGTGCTGAGACAGCAGTTCGCGCTCCTCGACGCCGAGCATGTAGCGCACTTCGTCGCCGGCCTTCGCCAGGCTGAGGATCGGGACGCCGAGCCGGTCCTCGAGCCGCGGAATGATGCCGCCGCCGAAAAATGGCACCGGATAGTCAAACCACGAATCGCCTTCCGCCAGCACCTGCAGCGGTGCAAATGCAGGAGCCGCAGCAGCCTCCACCTCCTTCGGCGCTCCTTTCGGACCCGGGCGGCGTGCGCCACGCTTCTTCATGATGGCCATCGTCGCCTTGTAGTCGCGGATCCGCTGCGCGACCTCCTGCTTGCGCTGCGTCCGCAGTTTCTTGCGCTCGGCACCGACCGTTCCTGGTGAGGCGGGCGGCGCGCCGGGCTTGCCGATCGGGCGCATTGCCTGCGGCGGGCGCTGCGCCTGCATCAGCGCGCGCGCCTCCGCCAGCGTGACCGGGCCGCTCGACGGAGCCGTTGCTGCAGCCGGCCTGACCGCTGCCCTGCGCTTCTTCGCCACCTTGCGTGGCTTGCGCTTCGATTGCGTTGCCATCGTGTCTCCTTTCGTCGGTCCAGCAGGTCGATCTCAATGTTCGCCGAGGATCTCGAGTCGCCGGGCTGGCAGCAGGACGCCGACAATGCGGCGGCCGGCCTTCATGGCCTTCGCGCACGCGGCCGGATGGGGCATTGGCTTCTGCCCGGAACTCGAGGAAAGTCGTGACGACCGGCCGGGCACCGCGCCAGGCGGCGGTCGATGGAGGGAATGAGCGGCTGCAAGCCATAGGCAGGACCGCCCGTTCAGCGGTGTAGCCGTGTCTGCGCAGTGTCTTCTTAGTTCTGTTCACATGCTGCGCCGACCCGTCGCCCTGCGCCATCCCACGAAGGGGGCGGGACTGCCCCAGTAAGAGCCCACCGTAACTACAGCGCGGAACGATGCCGGTGACAGGGCTGGCTGCATCGCAGTTCGCACCGGCCGCCATGGGCGCCGCGTGAATCTGCCATTGACGACGGCCGGGCCCTCCGCTCAGAGTCACAGTCTGGCGGCCACGGGCGCGCTGACGGAAAGGGGAACAGCATGGCTGCTTCGGACATTCATCTGAAGATCGGCGACATCAAGGGCGAGTCCACCGACGACAAGCACAAGGACGAGATCGACGTCGAAAGCTGGTCCTGGAACGCCAGCAATCCGGCTACCGCTGCGTCGGGTGGTGGCGCAGGCG
The DNA here is from genome assembly GCA_035429805.1 of Burkholderiaceae bacterium. Taxonomy (GTDB): domain Bacteria; phylum Pseudomonadota; class Gammaproteobacteria; order Burkholderiales; family Burkholderiaceae_F; genus JALORV01. Next base: position 33,979 of record DAOMFL010000012.1, on the reverse strand, counting down.
CAGGCAAGGTGACATTCAATGACCTGTCGTTCGTGCACCGCTTCGACAAGGCCTCCCCCCTCCTCTGGCGCGCCTGTGCAACCGGCGAACACCTTCGGGACGCCACGCTGGCCTCGGCCAAGCAGGGCAAGGGGCCACAGGATTTCCTAGTCATCAAGATGAACGACGTGCTGATCACGTCGGTCAACGTCGCGGAGTCCAGCGGCGCCGGCATCGTCCCGATGGAGCAGGTCAGCATGAAGTTCGCCAAGGTCGAGATGGAATACCGGCCGCAGAAGCCGGACGGTTCGCTCGATGCCGCGATCCGGTTCAAGTACGACATCAAGGCGAACAAGGAATTCTGACGCCCTGCGCAGGGCGGATTCCGGCTGGAGGCTGCCGTACCAAGCCGCCACGGTATGGCCGACGATGCCAACCATCCCGTGAAGGCCACGGCCTACGACGCTGTGCCCTATCCGGGTCACTCGCACGCCGAGACCCATCCCAATCGCATCGCGGCTCTGGCGCGCCTGTTCGGCCTGGAGCCGCCCGCAGTCGCCACCGCACGCATCCTCGAGATTGCCTGTGGTGACGGTGCCAACCTGATCCCGATCGCGTGCTCCCTGCCGCGGTCGCATTGCGTCGGCTTCGATCTGGCGGAGACGGCGATCACGCGGGCCAGAGCCCGCATCGACGAGCTGCAGCTCGACAACGTGGTCGTCTCGGTCGCCAATCTTGCCGACGCGCGGGACATCGGGCCGTTCGACTACGTCATTGCGCACGGACTGTATTCGTGGGTGCCGCGCACGGTCCGCGACGCGCTGCTGCGACTGATCGGCACGGTGCTCGCGCCCAACGGGGTCGCCTTTGTCAGTTACAACGTCTACCCGGGCTGGCACGTCGCCGGGATGGTGCGCGACATGCTGCGCTACCACGTCCGCGGAACCGATGCCGCCGGATCGCGCGTGCTGCAGGCCCGCGCGCTGCTCGACTTTCTGGTCCAGGCCCATGATGCGCAGGACCCCTACGGTCAGCTGCTTGCCGCCGAGTGCGAGCGCATCGCCGGCCACTCGCCCGGACACCTGTATCACGACGACCTCGCCGACATCAACGACCCGGTGTACTTCGAGGAGTTCGTCGCGCACAGTGCGACCTTCGGACTGGCGTTCCTGGCCGAGGCGGATTTCGCGACGATGACCGGGGCGGGCCTCCCCGAACGCATGCGCGAGAAGCTGGACGAAGTGCGCGCGGACCCGGTGGCCTACGGGCAGTATCTCGACTTCGTGAAGTGCCGGAGATTCCGTGAAACCCTGTTGCGCCACGCGTCGGCGCCGGCCGCAGCGGCTCCGGTCCCGGGCCGCATTCGCACGTTGCGGGTCGCGTCGGCGGCTGTGCCGGATGGCCCACGGGTCGAACTCGCCGCCGGCGTCAATGTGCAGTTCCGCCTCGGCGAACGCGCCAGCCTGCGCACCTCGAGTCCGCTCGCCAAGGCCGTCTTCATCGCGCTGCGCGAGCGCTGGCCCGAGTCGCTGACGTTCGATGCCGTGCTTGCGCGCGCCTGTGAGCTGCTGGGCCGCGCCGTCTGCGCGGCGGACGCCGATGCGGTTGAGCAGACGCTGCTGGCGGCGCTTGGTCTGCGCATGGTCGAGATCACGGCCGAGCGCTGGAACTGCGCCGTTGCACCGTCTGACCGCCCGTGCGCGAGCCGATTGGCGCGCGCTGAAGCGTCGAGCAGCGACGCACTGACGACACTGATGCACCGACGCGTCCGCATCGCAGAGGAGGACGCCCGGAAGCTGCTCACTCTATGCGACGGCACCCGGACGCTTGACGCGCTCCAGGCGGCGCTCTCAGCGCATGGCAGCACGCTCGATCGGGACCAGATCCGGCAACGACTGCAGGGCTTCGCCAGCCTGGCGCTGTTCGAACCCTGACCGGGAAAACCGGGCCTTCGCCGGTTCGACGTGCAAGACCGGCGCGCTTCGACAAACGGTCCGGCGTTGCCGATTCGGCGAACGCCCGATCGGCGCGACTTGAGGCTGCGGACGGTCGTCGAATATCGCGAAAAGGGTCCCGTCGCAAGCGTCTTTCCCCCGGCTCCCGGCGAGCCTGCGGTTCGACAATCGGCCACTGGCTCTCGTGGCGCGTGGCCGATGTATCTGTCGCGGTGGTGGTTTGTCTGGAAGGTGTCGGGAGCACTGCAGCAGCTCGACATGACTCGAGACGCCTTTGACAGGCGCTTCTACAGCGCTGTGATGGATGTCGGCATGCTCGAAGGGCTCAACCCCGAGGAAACGGCAATCCTGTTGTTCCACCAGATTCCTGCGTCCAAGTGGTCCGATCGCGCGCTGTCCCGCGTGGCTCGATGGAAGCAATACCTGAGACTACGGGACGACGCGGAGCGCAAGGCGATTCAGTTTCGCAGCGGTGTTCCCTTCGAGGAAGTCTTCCCCACGGCGGCCCGCTATGCGCCGAAGGTCCTGCAGCCAGGGGCTTCGTCACCGACACGTGCGTACAGCCGCAACGGCAGCGCCCCTGCGCGGCAAGCCGGTTACCGTGACCGCTCCCCGCGGGCGGGCATGATCCGCGAGTAGAGCCCTACCGGCTCCGGCTCCTCTGCCGGAGCCAGTTGCAGCGGGCCGATGAGTCCGCGCCACGCGTCCGGCGCGAGCAGCATGATCGCGAGCCCGTTCGGACGGGCCGACTTCGGGCAGCGTACCGACAGGACGAACGAAGCAGACTGGCAACCGCTGCGCAGCGCAATCGGCCGCTTGCGACTGGCGTTCTGAATCCAGCCCAACTGCCAGTCCGGCGGGACATCCAGCTCACGCACCCAACAGCCGCTGCGGGACTCGAATCGGACTCGCGCTGCCGTTCCCGTTGCCGTGAGCCCGAACCACACTCCGTCGTCTGGCAGGCACGCAACGGCGAGATTGCCGTCAGGCAGCCGTTCCCAGGGCGCCTGGGCCCAGCTGCGCAGGACTCCGCGGCTCGACCAGGCGGACCGGCCGAATCTCTGAAACGAGATGTCTACCCCGGACCACGACAGCACGCCGGAAGCTGCCATGTCCCACGCGGTTCACTTCTTCAGCATCGAGCTCTTCTTCGCGAACTGCCGCGCGAGGCTGCCGATGGCCGAAGTCGGGAGTCTGAGCGCCTGCGCGTTGAGCTTCAGGTAGGTCTCGAATTCGCTGGTCGCACGCTGGCGCAATGTGGACGACCCGGTCAATTTGGCCAGCGCGTCGGCGGCCGTGAACCTGCCGAGCGCGGCCGCCTGCTCTGCTCGCTGCAGCAGGCCCCCACTCATGCTTGCCGGCGCAGCCTGCGGGACGGGCTCCGACATCGCCTGTGCGGCGGAAGGCTGCGGCGCCACACCCTCGGCCGGCGCCGCGGCGCCGCTCGCCTCCGCACCCTCACCCGAGGTCGGCTCGGAATCCTGCTGCGCCTGAGACACGGCAAAGGGCTGCTTCAGGCGCAGCGCATCGAGCGACTGCTGCAGGGCCTGCGAGGCGGCGAACGACTGCTTGAGGAGTTCGAGCCGCTTTGCCTCTCCCTTCTTCGTGTTGGTCTCCCACTGCAGAAAGGCAAACACGTCAGACACCTGGAAACGCGACCTCCAGACACTGTCTCCAAGGTCGCACCGGCGACCGCGCTTGCTGGCTTCGTGTTCGGCCTTGATGAGGGCATCGAGCGAACGCAGCAGGACGGGCGGCCGGTCCAGCGCGACATCCTCGTTGCAGAGTCCGTACAGGTACTTCACCGCCAGCACGTCCGGCCGGTCCGCGAAGTTCGCCGTGCCCCGCTCGAGCCATTGGATCACCCGGGCTCTCAGGTCCGGAGGCGGGATCGGCTCGCGCTCGTAGGCGGGCGGCTCACCTTCACTGGCGGGCCGGGCGGCCGCGGCTGTTTCATCCTGCGGCAGAGGCTCCATGAACCCGTACCAGGCCAGACTCAGCGACGCCAGGTGGGCCGCAGCCAGGCCCAGCAGAGGGTCGGCGCCTTCTGCAAACAGCAGGTCCAGAACGGGCGGCGACAGCGGCAGCGCCGAACGGTTGGCCAGTGCGGTGAAGACCTGGTCCGACAGGCATTGCAGACCCAGGTCCGGCGCGATACCCGGCTCGGTCAGGCGCAGCCTCGCGTAGTAGGCCAAGGGCAGGTCTGTCCCCGCGACGGCAACATCCGCGGGCGCCGGGTACGCGGCCCACACGGTCCGGTCGCCAAAGCGCGGAATCACGTGGCTGGTCGCCGTGCCTTCGACCGTTCGAGTAGCCGTCGTGATCTCCAGCCCCCGGGGCTGCGGGGTCAGCCGAAACAGCTGCCAGCTCCACGTGCCGCCCTCGCCATCGTCCAGCAAGTCTTCGACCGCCGCCGCCACCGCCGTTCCATCCACATCGATGGACACGCGGTGTTTCTGCGCGGCCGCCTTCCTGAACGGACCCCGCAGGGTCACAACAGTCGCGGCGTCGGCATCGAAGCAGCTCGCGGGCAGCAGCGACCGGATGCGTGACGCCAGCGCGAATGCCCGATCCCCGAAACTGCGATGGCTCGATTCGATTTCCACGGTCCGGCTGCGATCGAGCAGTACGGTCTTCGAGTCGATCGAGCCGCCCAGCATCGTGCTGATCGAGTAGAGCCCCGCAGGCAGATCGAGGTCCAGCCGGTACATGCCGGTCCCGACACAAACGCTGCGCCCGTCGGTCACCCTGAAGACCGCGCCCGGCTGCGAGCTCGAGATACTCAGTCTGTGCAACGGCCCTTGCATGCGGCGCTCCTAGCTCAGTGTGACCGCCTCGGCCACCGGCTTGACGTTCCCTGCGGCATCGACCGGGGTCCGGATCCTGAACGCCTGCACCCAGCCGTCGTTGCGATCCTTCAGCAGGTATCGCCCCGGGTAGATGCCGTCTACCGACGCACCGCCGCCGGCGCCCGTGCTGAGGGCACAAACCGGGTCGAAATCGAACTTCAGCACGTCGATGCCGGCCGCCGCGTGGCCGTTCAGCAGTCCGCTCACGTCGACACTGACTTTCGGTCGCTGGTACAGCGGATAGTTCTTGAGGTCCGCGTGCTGGTCCGAATCGAACCAGACCTTGGGACGCTGGGTCCGTTTCGGGTCGATTTCCTTGGCCCGGACCGGCACCACCTCCTTCAGATAGTCGACGAGGTTGGCGGCGGTCACCGTGTCGGAGTCGGGTGAGCCGGCCGACCCGCTGAGCGCTTCAAGCAGCACATCGGTGAAGAGACCGCCGCTGTCCGACTCGATCGCCTGCTCACCGGGCTGCGCTGCGGTGACCAGCAGCACGCTCGGCCGGTCCGTTCGCGGTTCGATGTCGGGGATGACCGGCGCGGGCAGCGGGTCGGTCTGGAAGTCGTTGCAGCAGTCGAAGAAGAACAGGTACTCGCGGTAGGCCGGCAATGCCGTCAGCAGCGGAATCCAGTTGAAGCTGAAGAAGAGGTCGGGAAGCGCGCGCCGGTGCTGCGCACAGTAGATCGCCGGCATCGCCGGCTGTGCGATGTTGGAGCGGCCGTGCCCGGAGAAATAGACGAACAGCCGATCGCGCATGCCGGGCGCGGTCTGGTTCACGAGGTTGTTGATCTGCGATTCAACGGCACTGCGGTCGATCGGATTCAGCCCCGGCGCGGGAGCGTCCGGCGGCCAGCACATCGGGATCATGTTGATCCCGGCAGCATGGATCTTCAGCCAGTTGGCGACACGATGTCCGTCCCTTGTGGCGCCCGGCAACGCGCGCAGCAGCCCGCTGCTGCTTGGAAATTCGCCAATCGTGACCAGCAGGGCGTCGGACGGCATCGTGGCGGCGGACCGTTGCGGCTACTTGTAGAGCTGCCGGATGAACTTGATGTCTTCCCGCGAAAGATGATCCGACGGCATGACGCCCGGCTGCCCGTCTAGCCAGCGAGCCGGGATCGTGTAGATCATGATCGACACGCGATCCATTTCCGGCGACATCACGACGCGATTCGCCGGGTAGCTTTCGAACACGTTGAAGTCGACCGTCTTCTTCGACCAGTTGTTCGGTGGACCCCCGAGGTCGGCATAGACCACATCCTTCTTCCACTTGAGGTCGGCAAGCGGGTGGTTGTGCTCGTGCAGCAGCCCGAGTGCGTGGCCGAACTCATGCAGTACCACGCTCGCGAAAGTCTTTTCGGACGCCTTCTCCGTGGCCCAGCCGAGGTTCATCGTCGGCTTGCCCTTCTTTGCGGCTGACACGGCGTCCGTTCCGACGAACGACCATGACCCGTCGGCTGCCTTGAACGCGATGCGGATGTCGGCCGTCGCCGCATCCGCCGCCTTCTCGAACTGCAGGTTGGCTCCGCCTTCCTGCGGATCGGTCCAGCGCTGCGCGGTCTTCAGCACCCGGTCCTGCAGCTTGGGCGATCCCTCGAGAAAGCCGATCGTCAGGATCTTCTTCTTCCACAACGCGTTCCTGTCGGCTACGCCGCGCGTCCTGAAGTTCTCGTCCGGGATCAGTGTCGTACATACCCAGTCCATGACGGTGTCGTCTGCCATGTCTTCGCCCTTTCCTGGAATGCCCCGATGAACTCCGCGGCCCGCCGCAGCCCGAGTCAGCGGACTGCCGCTTCATGACGTAATCCAGTTGCAGCCTAGGTCACGGTCGCGCGCAGTTCAACCGACTTTTCACAATGCCTGATGATTTCCCGATCCCTTGAACGAGGGGTCAGGCCGTCACCGCGTCGAACGGATCGAGTAGGACGGAGATCGAACGGCACCGCGCTGGTCGGCGCCGTCACAACAGACGGGGAATTGGGGTGGCTGATGGGACTCGAACCCACGACAACCGGAATCACAATCCGGGACTCTACCAACTGAGCTACAGCCACCACTAAAGAAACTGGCCTGCCCGACAGGAATCGAACCTGTGACCCTCAGCTTAGAAGGCTGATGCTCTATCCGACTGAGCTACGGGCAGATCGAAACTCGCCGGGTGCGCCCTGGGGGGCGCTTGGTCGGGGTGGAGAGATTCGAACTCCCGACATCCTGCTCCCAAAGCAGGCGCGCTACCAGACTGCGCTACACCCCGAGGGCGCGAGGATGATACCACCGCGTCTCGACGTGAACGCTTCGAATCAGGCCGCCCGCGCGAGCCCGTGATCCGCAACAGCGATCAAGCGGTGAGCAGGAAGCACGGCCGCGAAAGTGCTGCCCCGACCGACCTCGGACGAGATCTCCAGGCGTCCCTCATGCCGCAGCAGGATGTGCTTGACGATCGCCAGGCCCAGGCCCGTGCCACCGGTCTCACGTGACCGGCTCTTATCGACGCGATAGAAACGCTCGGAGAGCCGCGCCAGGTGCTCGGCGGCGATGCCGATGCCGGTGTCCGTGACTTCGAAGCGGCCCTCGCGACCCACCTCGCGCCAGCGCAGCGAAATCTGCCCGCCGTCGGGCGTGTAGCGGATCGCATTCGATACCAGATTGCCGAAGGCGCTGCGCAGTTCGTCCCGGCTGCCGCGCGCGAACGCCGACGGCGCGTCGATGTCGATGGGGTGCCGCCCATTGGACAGCGCCTTCGCATCGTCCCCGACCTCGCGCACCAGCTGCCGTATGTCGACGACTTCCTCCTGCAGCGGATTCTCGCGCGACTCGAGCCGCGACAGCGTCAGGAGGTCCTCGACGAGGCGCGACATCCGCTGCGCCTGGTCATGCATCAGCTCCAGGTGCCGCCGCCGGGTCGCTTCGTCGCCGGGGCGCTGGTCTAGCAGCGTCTCGAGGAACCCGCTGACCACCGTCAGCGGCGTGCGGAGTTCGTGCGACACGTTGGCGATGAAGTCGCGCCGTACCGCGTCGACGTGCTCGCGCTGCGTGATGTCCCGCGAGATCAGTATCGAGCGCGCCGGCTCGAAGTCGATGACGCGGATTTCCAGTGCCAGTCCGTGCTGCGCGAGCGGCCGCAGTGTCAGCGGCGCGTCGAACTCTCCGGAGGTCATGTAGTTGACGAAGGCCGGATCGCGCACGAGATTGGTGAGCCGCAGGCCGTGGTCGGCCGCCAGCCGGATGCCGAGGTGCTGTTCGGCCACCGGATTGCACCAGTCGATCTGCAGGGAGGTGTCGATCAGCACGATGCCCTCCGGCAGCGCGCTGATCGTGCGTCGGAAGCGTTCTTCGTTTTCCAGCAGTCTCCGTTCGTTGATCTCGGTCGCACGCCGCTGGCGGTAGAGGCGCGTGAAGACGTTGCGCCACAGTCCCCAGCCGTTCGGAATGTCGTCGAGCCGGGGCTGCTCGAGCCACGCGGCCAGGCGCGTGGCGTAACTCATGTGCAGCGCAAGCAGCAGACCCAGACCCACGACCGCGACCCAGAGCCCGGCGGTCTGTCCGGCGAAGAATCCGATGACGGCAGCCGCGAGCGCCAGCACCCCGACGCGCAGCAGCGCCGGAACAAGGATCGAAAGCCGCGTCGTCAAGCGGGCCACCATGCCGCGAGTCTAGACCCCAGGCCGGGCGGGAACTGTCATGCGCTTCTACTCTGCGCGCGTCGACAGTCGATAGCCAAGGCCACGCACGGTCTGCACCAGATGCTGGGCCTTGACCGGCGCCAGCGCCTTGCGCAGCCTAAGGATGTGGACGTCGACGGTGCGCTCCTCGATGAAGACGTGATCACCCCAGACACTGTCGAGTAGCTGCGTGCGCGAGAACACGCGGTCGGGATGGCCGGCGAGAAAGCTGAGCAGCCGGAATTCCGCGAGGCCGATCCGCACCGATGTCCCGCCCGCGCGTACCTCATGCCGCGCCGGATCGATGAGCAGCGGCCCGTATTCGATCGTCTCGCCGCTGTGCTGGGGCGCCCGGCGCCGCAGCACGGCCCGAACCCGCGACACGAGCTCGCGCGGCGAAAACGGCTTGACGACGTAGTCGTCCGCGCCGCTGTCGAGTCCGACGACCCGGTCGGCCTCACTGCCCTTCGCAGTCAGCACGATCACCGGCAGAGCCCGCGTGCGCTCGTGCGAGCGCAGTTCCTTGAGCAGGTCGATGCCTGGGCGGTCCGGAAGCATCCAGTCGAGCAGCACGAGATCCGGCAGCTGCCCGCCGATCGCCTCGCGGGCCGCGTGCACCGAATCCGCGCGCCGCACCGCGAAGCCGTTGCTGCTGCAGGTGTAGGCCACGAGTTCCTGGATGGCCGGCTCGTCCTCGACGACGAGTATCGATGCCGCCACGGATGCCCCTAGCTGCGCGCGACCGCGCGCTCGACTTCATCCGGCGTCAGATGCCGTGCATCGACGCCGTGCGAGATGAAGATCACGTGCTCGGCGATGTTCTTGGAATGGTCGCCGATGCGTTCGATCGCCTTGGCCGCCCACACCGTGTCGAGCGACGCGGAGATGGTCCGTGGATCTTCCATCATGAAGGTGATCAGCTGACGCAGGATCGCGCGGAAGTGCTCGTCGATGCCCTGGTCGTCCTTGATGATCGCCGCGGCTGCCTGCGCATCAAGCCGGGCGAAGGCGTCGAGCGCGCGCCGCAGCATCGACACGGCCCCTTCCCCGGAATAGCGGATGTCGGGGACCCGGTTGACGCGTGCCTGGCCGTCCTTCTCGCGCAGCCACTTGGCGGCGCGCGCGATCTTGCTCGCCTCGTCGCCGATGCGCTCGATGTCCGTCGTGGCCTTGGCAATCCCCATGATCATGCGCAGGTCACCCGCCGTCGGCTGTCGCCGCGCGATGACGTGGTTGACCATCTGGTCGAGCTCGAGCTCGAGTTCGTTCACGCGTCTGTCGGCATCGATGGCCTGCTGGGCCAGTTCGACATTGGCGCTTTCGAAGGCGTCGAGCGCCGTACGCACCTGCGACTCGACCAGGCCGCCCATCTGCAGCACCCGCGAGCGCATCGACTCGAGCTCTTCGTCGTACTTTCTGATCGAATGATCGCCGGTTCCCATTGCACTTCTCCCCGCGGCACAGCGCGCAACTGCCGTTTCAGCCAAAGCGGCCGGTAATGTAATCCTCGGTTTCCTTCCTCTTCGGCTTGATGAAGATCTGGTCCGTCTCGCCGAATTCGACCAGATCGCCGAGGTACATGTAGGCGGTGTAGTCGGATACCCGCGCCGCCTGCTGCATGTTGTGCGTGACGATGGCGACCGTGTAGTCCTCCTTGAGCTCGTCGATCAGTTCCTCGATCTTGGCCGTGGAGATCGGGTCCAGCGCCGAACACGGCTCGTCGAACAGGATGATCTCGGGCTTGACCGCGATGCCGCGCGCGATGCACAGCCGCTGCTGCTGGCCGCCCGAGAGGCTGGTCCCCGACTGGGACAGCTTGTCCTTCACCTCGTTCCACAGCGCGGCCTTGCGCAGCGCCCATTCGACGCGATCGTCCATGGCGGACTTCGACAGGCTCTCGAACAGCCGCACGCCGAATGCGATGTTGTCGTAGATCGACATCGGAAATGGCGTCGGCTTCTGGAAGACCATGCCGATCTTGGCGCGGATCAGAGCGACATCCTCTTTGGTCGTGAGGATGTTGTCCCCATCGACGTGAACTTCGCCCTCGGCCCGCTGCTCCGGGTAGAGCTCGTACATCCGGTTGAACACCCGCAGCAGGGTCGACTTGCCGCAGCCCGATGGTCCGATGAAGGCCGTGACCTTCTTCTCGGGGACCTGCAGGTTGATGTTCTTAAGCGCCTGGAACTTTCCGTAGAAGAAGTTGAGGTTGCGCACATGCATCTTGATGCGCTCGCCGGCCATCAGCTCCGTTGAGACTGCGGTGTCCATGTCCGTTTCCTAGTGTTTCTGCCGGAACAGCACTCGGGCGAGGATGTTCAGCGCCAGCACGCCAATGGTGATCAGGAATACGCCGGCCCACGCCATCTGCTGCCAGTTGGTGAACGGGCTCATCGCGAACTTGAAGATGGTCACCGGTAGATTCGCCATCGGCGCGCCGAGATTGAGGCTGAAGAACTGGTTTGACAGCGCCGTGAAGAGCAGTGGCGCCGTCTCACCGGCGATCCGCGCCAGAGCCAGCAGCACACCTGTCACCACGCCGGCGCGCGCGGCCTTCAGCGTGACGCGCCAGATCATCACCCACTTCGGCGCACCCAGAGCCACGGCAGCCTCACGCAGCGCGTTCGGAATCAGCTGCAGCATGTTCTCGGTCGTCCGCACGACGACCGGCACGACGATCAGCGCAAGCGCGATGACCCCGGCGAGGCCCGAGAAGGTGCGCGATTTCGCGACGATGACCGCATAGACGAAGAGTCCGATGACGATCGACGGTGCCGACAGCAGGATGTCGTTGATGAACCGCGTCACGTGTCCGAGCCAGGTGCGCTGGCCGTACTCCGCGAGGTAGATTCCAGCCAGGATGCCGACCGGGGTTCCGACGGCGGTCGCGGCGAAGACCATGATGAGCGACCCGACGATGGCATTGGCGAGACCGCCGCCATCCGCGTTGGGCGGCGGGGTCGACTCGGTGAAGGTCGTCAACGTCAGTCCCTTGATCCCCAGCGCGAGCGTCTCCCACAGGATCCAGATCAGCCAGACCAGTCCGAACGCCATCGCCGCCAGTGACAGCGCCAGTGCGATCTGATTGACGAGCTTGCGCCGGCGGTGCGGCGCGACGCGGTAGTCAGCCGGCCGCGGAGACGTGGCGACCGCGCTCATGTGCGCCTCCCCTCATTGCGACGCAGGCGCAGCAGCAGTAGCTTCGACAGCGCCAGCACCACGAACGTGATGAAGAAGAGGACCAGCCCGAGGTAGATCAGGGACGCCTCGTGCAGGCCCGGGGTGGCCTCGGCGAACTCGTTCGCCAGGGCCGAGGTAATCGAATTGGCCGCTTCGAACAGGGACAAGCTGTTGAGCTGGTTGAAGTTGCCGATGACGAAGGTGACCGCCATCGTCTCACCCAGCGCGCGCCCGAGCCCGAGCATGACGCCGCCGATGACGCCCGCCTTGGTGTACGGAAGAACCACTCGCGAAACCACTTCCCACGTCGTCGCGCCGAGACCGTAGGCCGACTCCTTGAGCATCGCCGGGGTGACCTCGAAGACATCGCGCATCACCGCCGCGATGAACGGGATGATCATGATCGCCAGAATGATGCCGGCCGACAGGATGCCGATTCCGACCGGCGGCCCGGAGAACAGCGCGCCCAGCACCGGCACCTCACCGAAGGCCCGCTGCAGCGGCTGCTGCACGTACTGCGCCAGCAACGGCGAAAACACCAGCAGACCCCACATGCCGTACACGATCGAAGGTATCGCAGCCAGCAGCTCGATCGCTGTGCCGAGCGGCCGTTTCAGCCACTTCGGCGAGAGCTCCGTCAGAAAAAGCGCGATGCCGAAGCTCACCGGCACCGCAATCAGCAGCGCGATTGCCGACGTGGCGAGGGTGCCGTAGATCATCACCAGACCGCCGAATTTTTCCTGGACCGGGTCCCATTCGCCGGTCCACAGGAACTTCAGCCCGAACTGCTGGATCGACGGCCAGGCGCCGATGAAGAGCGAAACGAGGATGCCGACCAGCAGCAGCAGCGTGACCAGCGCCGCTGCGCGCGTGGCGGCGGCAAAGACCAGATCGCCGAACGTGCCCACCTTGCGCACGGGAGGCCTCTCGGGCGTCTGCATGGCCTGCGAATCGTGAATCGGCGAGGTTTCGGAGAGTGTAGCGTCCATCGAACGTCCCCGAGAAAGGATCGGCAGCGTCAAACGACCTGCGTCAAACGGCGGACACGGTGCGGGCCGCATTGCGGCCGCACCGCCCGGTTCGCGAACTACTTGATCGGAACCGTCTTGCCGGCCGTGTCAGTGATCTTGGCCCATTGCTGGCGGATCAGGCCTTCGACCTTGTCCGGCAGGGGAACGTAGTCGAGTTCCTCGGCCATCTTGTCGCCATTGGCAAACGCCCAGTCGAAGAAGCGCAGCGACGCAGTCGCCTGCTGCGGCTTGTCCTGCGTCTTGTGCATCATGATGAACGTGGCCCCGGTGATCGGCCATGCATCCTTGCCCGGCTGGTTCGTCAGGATCTGGTAGAAGGACTTGTTCCAGTCGGCGCCGGCGGCCGCGGCCTTGAACGCGTCATCATCAGGCGCGACGAAGTTGCCCGCAGCATTCTGCATCAGCGCGTAGGGCAGCTTGTTCTGCTTGGCGTAGGCGTATTCGACATAGCCGATCGAATTCGGCAACCGCTGTACGAAGGCGGCCACGCCTTCGTTGCCCTTGCCGCCGGCGCCGGTCGGCCAGTTCACCGCCGTACCTTCGCCCACCTTGGCCTTCCACTCCGGATTCACCTTCGACAGGTAATTGGTGAAGATGAACGACGTGCCGGAGCCATCGGCGCGCCGCACTGGCGCGATCTGGGCGTCCGGCAGCTTCAGACCGGGATTGAGCGCAACGATCGCGGGATCGTTCCACTTGGTGACCTTGCCCAGGTAGATGTCGCCAAGTACCTGGCCGGTCAGGCGCAGCTGCCGCGTCTGGATGCCCGGCACATTTACGACCGGAACGACGCCGCCGATCACCGTCGGAAACTGCAGCAGGCCGTCCTTGGCAAGCTCATCGTCGGTCAGCGGCATGTCGGACGCACCGAAGTCGACCGTCTTGCCGCGGATCTGGCGCAGGCCCGCGCCGGAGCCGACCGACTGGTAGTTCACGCGCGCACCGGTGGCCTTGTTGTAGGCGTCGGCCCATTTGGCGTACAGCGGCGCTGGAAACGTCGCACCGGCGCCGGTGGCGTCCTGCGCGAAAGCCGACGAAGCGGCGCCGGCAAGAGCCAGGCCAGCCGCCAGTGCCTTGATCAGATCGATTCTCATGAGTTGCACCTCTGGGGTGGTTCGACAACGGTGCGCGGCTCGTGACCGCTGCACTTCGAGAGCAAGTCTAGGAACGCGTCATGACAGGTCGGTGACATGTCACCGCTTCTCGATGACATTCGTGTCTCCGACTGGAGGGTTTCCTCGACATCCCGGTGCCGTCCCGGCGCGACCCGGAGATCCCGGGCGTTCAGGCCGTCCGCTCGTACCAGCCCCGGCTGGCGTTGACCCAGCGCACGACGAGCAGCATGACCGGCACCTCGATCAGCACGCCGACCACCGTCGCCAGCGCCGCGCCCGAGTTGAATCCGAACAGGCTGATCGCAGCCGCGACCGCCAGTTCGAAGAAGTTGGAGGCTCCGATCAGCGCCGACGGGCACGCCACGCTGTGCTTCTCGCCCAGCTTCCGATTCAGCCAGTAGGCCAGTCCGGAGTTGAAGAACACCTGGATCAGGATCGGCACCGCGAGCATTGCGATCACCAGCGGCTGGCGCAGCAGCTGCTCACCCTGGAAGGCGAAAAGCAGCACCAGCGTGACCAGCAGCGCTGCGATCGACCACGGTCCGATCTTCGCGAGCAGGGTGTCGAGCGCTGCCTGCCCGCCACGCGCCAGCACGCGCGCGCGGATGACCTGCGCAAGGATGACCGGCACGACGATGTACAGCACGACCGAAGTCAGCAGCGTGTCCCACGGCACGGTGATCGACGAGATGCCGAGCAGGAGTGCCACGATCGGCGCGAACGCGAAGATCATGATCGTGTCGTTCAGCGCCACCTGCGTCAGTGTGAAGTACGGGTCCCCGTTGGAGAGCCGGCTCCAGACGAACACCATCGCGGTGCACGGCGCCGCCGCCAGCAGGATCAGGCCCGCGACGTAGCTATCGAGCTGGTCGGCCGGCAGGAACGGCGCGAACACGTTCCGGATGAAGATCCACGCCAGCAGCGCCATCGAGAACGGCTTGACCGCCCAGTTGATGAAGAGCGTCACGCCGATGCCGCGCACGTGCTCGCGCACCTGCCCCAGCGCACCGAAGTCGATGCGCAACAGCATCGGGATGATCATCACCCAGATCAGCACCCCGACCGGCAGGTTGACCCGGGCGATCTCCATGCGGCCGACCGCCTGTACTGGCGCCGGGAACACCTGGCCGAGCACGATGCCGGCGACGATGCACAGCGCAACCCACAGCGTCAGGTAGCGCTCGAAGACGCCGAGCGGAGCGCGATGTTGCGCCACCACCTGCGACGATGCAGCCATGGTCACCACCTCCCTACGGACGCCGACCTACGGATTCGTCGTCGGCTTGACCGCGCGGATGAATGCGCTGACGAACTTGCCGTCGACCTGCTTAGCGACCGTCTCGACGTCGAACCCCAGTCCGGCGATCAGCTCTTTCGCATCGTCGCTGCGGTAGACGCGCGTCACTTCGACGTCGATTGCGCCGAAGCCCGCCTGCGCCAGCTTGCGGCGATACTCGTCTTCCGACAGCGCGCCCGCCACGCAGCCGGCCCAGAGCTCGAGACTGCGGCGGATCAGCTCCGGCACCTCGCCCCGCACCACGACGTCCGAGACCGCGAAGCGGCCGCCCGGCTTCAGCACGCGGAATGCCTCGCGCAGGACTTGACTCTTGTCGCCGGAGAGATTGATCACGCAGTTCGAGATGATCACGTCGACCGAGTTGTCGGGCAGCGGGATGTGCTCGATCTCACCACGCAGGAACTCGACGTTCGTCAGGCCGCTCTTGCGCCGGTTTTCCTCGGCGAGCGCCAGCATCTCGTCGGTCATGTCGAGCCCGTAGGCCTTGCCGGTCGGCCCGACACGCCGCGCCGAGAGCAGCACGTCGATACCGCCGCCGGAGCCGAGGTCCAGCACCGTCTCGCCGGGCTTCAGTTCGGCCAGCGCGGTCGGATTACCGCAGCCGAGCGACGCCTGCAGCGCCGCCGCCGGCACTTCGCCGGCCTGCCCGGCTTCGTAGAGGTTGGACGTGATCGGGTCACAGCACTCGAGCGCGCTCGGCGTGCCGCCGCAGCAGCCGCCCTGCCCCTTGGTCACGCGCGCGGCCGCCTGGCCATACTTCTCGCGCACCACCGTCTTGACATCGATTGTCGGGTTCATCGGGGCATCCTTTCAGTAACTTCGAAGTGTTCGGCTGCGCTTCACGCTTGGCCGATCTCACCCAGCCGCTTCATCAGCGACAGCCGGTCGAGCTTCGTCAGCGGCAGGCTCAGGAAGAGCTGGATCCGGTTCTTCAGCCGGTTATAGGCGTTGAAGAAGGCACGGCGCTTTTCGTCGTCGCTTCCTTCGACAGCCGCCGGGTCCTCGACACCCCAGTGCGCCGTGATCGGCTGGCCCGGCCACAGCGGGCAGGCCTCGCCGGCCGCGCTGTCGCAGACGGTGAAGACGAAGTCGAGCTGCGGCGCTCCGGTCTGCGCAAACTCGTCCCAGCTCTTGCTGCGCAGACCGTCAACAGGGAGCCGATTCTTCTGCAGCAGTTCGAGCGCGAACGGATTCACCCGGCCATTCGGGTGCGAGCCCGCGGAGTACGCCTTGAAGCGCGGCGCCCCCATCGCATTCATCATCGCCTCGGCGAGGATCGAGCGCGCGGAGTTGCCGGTGCAGAGGAAGAGTACGTTGAGCGGCTGGTCGGCAGTCATCGGTCAGTTGAGGCTTCAGTCGAAGGTCTTTTGCATGCAGCTGCAGCTCGCCGGGCACAAGGTCGTGAACTCGCGGCTTGCCTGCAGCGCGGCCGGCGCCTGTGCGCGCGGAATCCCGTCGTAGCCAAGCGCGGCGAAGAACGGCGCGGCGGTTTCGGTCAGCAACACGAGCGACCGGACACCGAGGGCACGCGCCCGCGCCTCGATCGCCTCGACGAGCGCCGTGCCGAGCCCGTGCCCGCGCCAGTCGGGCGCCAATACCAGCGAGCGCAGCAGCGCGTGTTCGCCGTAGCGCTCGAGACCGGCCGCGCCGATCACCGCGCCGGAGTCCAGCGCGACGATGAAATCTTGCAGCCCCGCTTCCGTGATGTCGGCGGTCGGCAGGTCAGCCTGTGCGAGCAGCGCGAGCACGCTCGCGCGGTCGGCGGGCGTCGCTGCGCGCAGTACCGCGGTGACAACCATGGCGGTCAGCTGCAGCAGGCGGCCTTGACCGGGATGCGGCTCTCGACCTTCGCGGCCGGCGTGCAGCACGACGCGGCGGCAGTCTTCGGCGCGGCTTCGGCTTCGCCGTTGAAGGTCGGTACTTCGCCGAGCGTGTGGAACGTCTCCCACGCGATGCCGGTCGGGTCGGTCACCCAGTACTTGTTCGAGCGCGCGTAGCAACAGGATGTTTCCTTCTCGGCGGCAACTGCCAGGTCGGCTCGCTGCAGCTGGGCGCTGAGCGATTCGAGTTCGGCGTCCGAGTCGGTCTGCAGCCCGAGGTGGTTGAGGCCGGTCTTGCCGCCGCGTTTCGAGATCGCGAAATTGACGCGCGGATCGTCGAGCATCCACTTGGCGTAATCGCCCTTGACCACCGCCGGCTCGGCACCGAACAGTGTCGAGTAGAAGCGGATGCTCGCGGCAAGATCCGGGACCGACACATGGACGTGAAAGCGCTTCATGCCTTGCTCCTTTGGGGTTTGCGTCCGGCGGCAGCCTTGCGGGCCGGCGCGCAGGCGATGGTCGGGGTACAGGAGGAACCGCAGTCGGCCGCGCAGCAGTTCTCCGTCAGGTACGACAGAAGCCGGTTCATATGCTCGAAGTGCGCGCAGTAGTAGACGAAGCGCCCCTCCTGCCGCGCCGTGACCAGCCCGGCATTCGCCAGTTCCTTCAGGTGAAAGCTCAGCGTGGCGGGCGCTGTGTCGAGCGCTTCGGCGATCTCGCCGGCGGCCATGCCGCTGGGGCCCTGCTGAACGAGCAGACGGAACGCAGCGAGGCGTGTGTCCTGCGCCAGTGCGGAGAGAGCCCGGATAACATCTGTCGGTTCCATGTTTCGAAAACTATAGAAATCTTGAACCGATGTCAAGCCCGGGGCTGCACCCGGCCCCTACCCGGTAAGCCACTGGCGGATTTCGGCCTGTGTCGGTATCCGCCCGCTGCTGACGAGTTTCTCGTCGATGACCAGTCCCGGGGTGGCCATCACGCCGTACGCGAGGATGGCGTCGATGTCGGTTACCTTGCTGAACTCGGCTGCCACGCCGGCGCTCGCGGCGGCTTCGCGCGCGGTGGCTTCGAGCTTCCGGCAATTCGCGCACCCGGTTCCGAGGATCTTCACCGTCGTCATGCGTTTTCTCCCCTCAGCGAAGCGACCCGCGCGCGGCGGCCGTTCAGCGTTGCCAGCACAGCGGACAGCACTCCCACAAAGAGCAGGAGGCCCCCTCCCACCACGACTGCGCCAGCACCATCGACCCAGGCCCCGTAGAGCAAGCCGGCGGCTGCACTGAACGCCGCCACCAGAACGACATAGGCGGCCGCCTTGGCACGCCCGATGATCGCCGCAATCATCAGGATGCTCTGCAGGCTCAGTTCCGGATCGGCCATCAGATAGGCGAGCAGCGGGCCACGGTGCATGCCGAGATCGAGGAACATCCGGGCGACCGGGACTTCGACCAGAGTCGGGAAGTACATGAAGACTCCAAAGACGACCGCGGTCGCGTTCGCAAGCACGCTGTTCTTTCCGGCGAGCGCCTGGATCCACTCCGGCTGGATCAGTGGCCGAATTACTCCCACAGCAAAGACGCCGAGCAGCAGCAGCGGGAAGATCTGCTTCATGAAGCGCCACGATTCCCAGAGCCACGACTGAAGCTCGGCTGCTTCAAGGCTTCGTCCGAAGTGCATCGTCGCGCCCAGGGCAAGCCCTACCGCAACGAGACGGACCGTCACGCCAACGATCAGATGATCACCGTTCGGCGTCAGCTGAATCGTTGCAACCAGCAGCGTGACAGCCGCCAGACCCAACGCTAGCCCGGTCCAGTGGGTCGCACCCTCGGTGATGTTCTCCAGTCCCTTCCAGGCGGCTCCTCCGAGCAATGCAAGCAGCAGGATCAGCAGTGCCCCCTGCACGCTGACGCCCTCTTCGCCGCGAGCAGCGTCGAACGGCACCCACTGTGCCAGCGCCGCCTGCCACGCCTCGACCCACGGCAGCGGCAGTTGGACGGTTGCAATCGTCAGTGTCAAAGGCGCGAGCTTCAGGGTCCCGGCGAGCAGCAGCGCCGCGAGCGAGAGCAGCAAACCGCGGGCGCCCGGACTGAAGCGCGTCTGTCCAGCGAACAGCGCCTCGGTCTGTGCGTCATTGCGCGCGTCGTCGCGCCAGAACAGCAGCGCCATCAGCAGCCCGATGCCGACGCCGAACAGCAGGCTAAGCACGAAGCGCGCGGCCGCGAACTCTGCACCAAGGACGCTGCCGGTGTAGGCCAGCGCAAGGATGTTGCCGGCCGGCGCAAAGAACAGGAACGCGATCGCTGGCCCGAGCCCGGCGCCTTTCTTGTGGATGCCCGCGAACAGCGGAACGATCGTGCAGGAGCACACCGCGAGCAGCGACCCCGCCGCAACCGCTGCCGGATACGAGACATGCGCGGGCGCGCTGCGCCCCAGCCAGCGCGTGATGCTGCCCTTGGGTACCAGCGCGGCCATGGCGCCTGCTATGAAGAAGGCCGGCACCAGGCAGAGCAAGACGTGAGCGGCGAGGTAAGCGGCGAGATTTCCTGCCCCGCTGCGCAGGAGTTCAAGCACTGTACTCATATCAACGAAGGATCGACCTGCATCTGCCCACGGCTGCCAAGCCTAGGCCAGAACCCTCTCACCAGCTTCCGCTGGATCAAGAAGCCTTCCTTGATCGCAGCCTTTCTGCATAGCGTTTGACACCACCCCGGTTACAGCCGCCGCTGTCTCCCCTGAATTGCGTCAAGTCAAAACCACTAACTTGCCGCGGGGGATAGTCGCGAACAGCTGAGCCCAGACTCAGCACGACGTGCGAAGCAGCCACAGCCGCACGGCCCCCTCCTGGTCTTCGACATTGGCTGCACGACCTGACCCGCGTTCTGCGCGGGCAGGCGTGCGCGCACTGATCGCATGTCTGTGCTGGTGCTGGCGAACGGATTGACTCGAGGCGAGGAGAGTATTGATGAGACTGACGCGAAGGGAGTTCGTTGCGGCGAGCGCGGCGACGGCCGCACTGCTTTCGGCGGGCTGTGCAACGACCGAGCCTGTCTCGGCGGCGATGGCACCGCGCAAGCCGAAAGGCGGCAGCCCGGCCAAGGGCGACTGGGTCGCCAGCACATGTCAAGGTTGCACACAGTGGTGCGCGATCCAGATCTTCGTCGAGGATGGTCGCGCGGTGCGCGTGCGCGGCAATCCGGCCTCGAAGACCAATCACGGCTATGTCTGCCCGCGCGGACACCTGATCCCGCAGCAGGTCTACGACCCGGACCGCGTCAAGGTGCCGCTGAAGCGCACCAATCCGGCCAAGGGCCGGGGCGTCGACCCGAAGTGGGTGCCGGTCACCTGGGACGAGGCGCTCGACATCGTCGCTACGAAGATGATCGAGCTGCGCAATGCCAACGAGCCCGAGAAACTCGTCTACATGCGCGGCCGCTACTCACCGACTTCGACCGAATTGCTGTACGGCACACTGCCGAAGGTCTTCGGCACGCCAAATTACTTCTCGCACAGCGCGATCTGTGCCGAGGCGGAGAAGATGGGCCCGGGCCTGACGCAGGGCTTCTTCGGGTATCGCGACTACGATCTCGAAAAGGTCCAGTGCCTCGTGCTCTGGGGCACGGACCCGCTGGCTTCGAACCGCGAGGTCCCGAACACGATCCACCGCTTCGGCGAGATCCTGGCGCGCGGCACGGTGATTGCGGTTGATCCGCGACTCTCGAACGTCGCCGCCAAGTCTCACGAATGGCTGCCGATCCTGCCCGGCACCGACGGTGCACTGGCCGGCGCGGTTGCGCATGTGCTGCTCACCGAGGGGATGTGGAGCCGCGAGTTCGTCGGCGACTTCAAGGACGGCAGGAATCTCTTCGCCGCCGGCAAATCGGTCGATCCCGCCGCCTTCGAGGAGAAGGAAACCTACGGTGTGGTCAGGTGGTGGAACCTCGAACTGAAAGACCGCACACCGTCCTGGGCCGAGAAGGAATGCGGCATTCCGGCAGCGCAGATCGTCCGCATCTCGCGCGCGATGGGCAAGGCGGGATCGAAGTGCGCCGTCTGGATGGGACCCGGCGTCGCGATGACACCGCGCGGTACCTACGCAGCGATGGCGGTGTACGCGCTCAACGGCCTGCTGGGCTCGGTCGACAACGAAGGCGGTGTCTGGCAGAGCGCGAGCAGCCCGGCGCTGGCCTCGTTCCCGAAGGCCGACGCGTACGTCGATGACCTGGCCAAGGACAAGGGTCACGGTAAGAAGCTCGACGGGCGTGGCGCCAAGGACATGCCGGCGATGATGAACGCTCGGCCCGGCAGCGGCGTTGTCACCAACAACGTCGCCAACGGCATGTTGAAGGACCCGGGCGCCTGCAAGGTGTTCATGGGGTCGTGGGCCAACTTCAACTTCTCCTGCACCGGCGCGCAGCGCTGGGACCAGGCGCTCGCCAAGGTGCCGTTCACCGTGATGATGGTGACGAACGCGTCGGAGATGGCGCAGTTCGCCGACATCATCCTGCCGTCGACCTTCAACTCGGCCGAGGGCTGGTCGATCGTCACCAACATGGGCAACGGCTTTGGCTACGCGTCGATCCAGCAAGGTGCGGTCAAGCGCCTGTGGGATGTCAAACAGGAAGAGACCGAGATCGTCTGGTTGCTGGCTCAGAAGCTGAAGTCGAAGGGCTTCGCCAACCTGGCCGACTACTACGGCAAAGAGTTCAAGGACCCGGAGAACGGCAAGACCGCGACGAATTCGATCGAGTTCTCGGAAATCGCCACGAAGATGACCAGCGCTCCGATCTGGAAGCCGAAGGAGCCGCTCAAGGGCGACGCGCCAATCGCCGGCTGGGCAGAGTTTCGTCAGAAGGGCATGTTCAGCGGCCCGCGCTACACGTTGAAGCGCGGCTGGGGCGGCAAGTTCGCCACCGCCACCAAGAAGTTCGAGTTCTACAGCGAGACCGCGAAGAAGGGGCTGGAGGAACACGCCAAGAAGTACAACACGACGGTCGACGACATCATGACCGTGACAGGCTATGTGGCGCGCGGCGAAGTTGCGTTCGTACCCCACTATGAGCCGCCGAAGCGTCACGGCAGCCTGACCGAATATCCGTTCACCTTCATCGACTACAAGAGCCGGCTGAACCGCGAGGGCCGCTCGGCGAACCTCACCTGGTACCAGGAGTTCAAGAAGGTTGATCCGGGCGATGTGTCGTGGGACGACGTTCTGAAGATGAATCCGGCCGACGGCACCAAGCTGGGGTTGAAGACCGGCGACATGGTGAAGGTCACTTCACCGTCGGGTTCGATGACGGTGAAGCTCAAGCTCTGGGAGGGTGTGCGACCCGGCACGGTGACCAAGTGCTACGGACAGGGCCACTGGGCCTACGGCGGCATCGCGGCGAAAGACTTCTCTAAGGCGATCCCGCGCGGTGGCAGCAACAACGACATCCTGGTCGATGACTACGACCGGCTCAGCGGCGCGACAGCGCGCAACGGTGGCTTCACCGGCGTGCGCATCGCGAAAGCCTGAACCCCACCGACGAGCTGACGGAGAACGAGATGAGATACGGAATGGTCATCGACCTGCAGCGCTGCGTCGGGTGCGGAGCCTGCGCAATCGCCTGCAAGGCAGAGAACAACACCCGGACCCGGGGCAACGAGCAGACGTTCAACTGGGCCGATTTCGTGATGAAGACCGAGGGCACGTTCCCGAACGTCACCCACTGGGTCATGCCGGTGCTGTGCAACCACTGCAGCAATGCCGCCTGCGTGGAAGCCTGCCCGGTCAACCCGAAGGCGATGTTCAAGACGCCCGAAGGCATCACGCTGCACGACCCGGCGCTGTGCATCGGCTGCGGCGCCTGCATGGCCGCGTGCCCCTACAGCAGCCCGGCCGTCGACGAGTCGAGCCTCAACGGCGAAACCTACAGCGTGCTGAGCATGAACTTCAAGGACGAGAGCACGCAGCCGTTCTGGGCCAGCAAGACCGCGCTGATTCCCGGTGCAACATCGTCGCCGGCCGAGACCGCCGCGCGTGCGGGGGCCACGACGCCGAACATGAACGCCTGGACGGGCAATGACGTCCAGCCGATCCGCAAGCCCGGCGTCGTGGAAAAGTGCACGTTCTGCTATCACCGGACCACGAACGGCCTGCAGCCGGCCTGTGTCGAGGTCTGCCCTGCCAAGGCGCGAATCTTCGGAGACCAGGAGGACTCGAAGTCCGAGATCGCGCAGGTGTTGAAGGCGAAGAAGTCGTTCCGGCTCAAGGAAGACGCCGGCACGCGGCCGAACGTGCACTACGTCGGCAAGTACGCGACGCGCGCCTGACTCCGACAGCTGCGAAACTGGGGCGGGCGAAGGCCCGCCCCTTCTTTTGTCGAGGAACTCCGATGAGCGCTTCAAACGGTGAACGAGCTGCGGCGCGCGCCGACCTGTGCCGCCTGCTGGCGGCGTGCTACTACCAGCCGGGGCGGGAGTTCAAGGAAGAGGGTGTTTTCAGTTCGATGAAGGAAGCCGCCACAAAGCTGGACGACGCGATGGCGGCATCCGTTGAGGCGATGGCAGAGGCATTCGAAATCCTGCCAGCCGAAGAACTGCTGGTCGACTACACCCGCCTCTTCCTGAACCCGACCGGGCCGCTGGCGGCGCCCTACGAATCCTACTGGCTGGGCAGAAAGGACCCGACGCTCACACAACAGATTTCGCAAGCCGTTTCGGCCACCTACGGCGAAGGTGGGTTCGAAATCAGTGATGACTTTCGCGACCTGCCCGATCACATTGCCGCGGAACTCGAGTACCTGTACACGCTGATCTTCAACGAGGCGCGCGCCGATGCTTCGAAAGACGCGGTCGGCAAGTTCAAGACGGCCGAATTGCGGCTCCGGTTTGTAGCCGCGCATCTCGGCCGGTGGGTCGGCCCCTTCTCGGCGGCCGTTAAGGCTGCGGCAGAGACTTCGTATTACAGATCGCTTGCCACTTTGACCGAACGATTCGTCGCGCAGGAAGCAACGTAGTTGGATCGCGGCTTTCGTCGGTCAGACGGCGAGACGCTTCAATCACCCGACTCAGGCGGCGTCCTTTTGCGAGCTTGTTCGTCTCCATGAATGTAGGTGCCGCTATGCCCCGTGAGGCATGGGGTAATACTGGTCCGCACGCCCGTGCGGCGCGCGGTGAGATTTGGCCGACTGCCGCCGGGGCGCGGGCAACAGGAAATCAGGATTTCCGGGTAACGTCATGAAACAACAGAAGAAATTCCACCTCGTCTTTTCTCTGCTGATGGGCGCGATGATGATCTTGCTGATGACCTTCGTCATCACCGCGGTCAACGTCGGTTTCTCCGAAACCTTCATCGGCAGCTGGATGAAGGCGTTCGCCATCGCCTACGTCGTCGGCGTTCCGGTGATCTTCTTCCTCGCGCCGGTGGCGAGGAAGCTCACGACGCGACTTGTCGGCGCGCCCCAGTGATGCGCATTCCGTCGGCTTGCGCTTCGCTGACGCAATGTGCCCACAACCGGGAGACACTCATGTGGGACGTCAAACGGCCCATCGAAAGCAGCAGCGAGCCGCCGGGTTGCCGGCTTAAGCTCTGATACCGACCTGCGCCATCGCCCCCCGGTCGCGGCGATGAGCGCGTCCACCCATGATCGCGCTGGCGGCGCTACTGACCTTCGTGCTGACCACGGTGATGGCGATGGCCGGCGTGGGTGCCGCCTTCGTGCTGATCCCAGTGTTCCTGGCATTGGGCGTGGAACTGCACACGGCGATGGCCTCCGCGCTGCTGCTGAACGCAGTGGCCATGACCATGGCCACGGTGACGTTCGTGCGCAGGCGACTCGTGGCCTGGCGTCTCGTCTTGCCAATGCTGGTGCTGGCGGTCGCCGCCTCGCCACTGGGCGTGCGGCTGGCGCTCCGGCTGGACCGTTCACTGCTGATGTGGCTGTTCGTCGGCTTCATGGTCTTGGCCAGCGCGACGATGCTGCTCTACCGGCCGAAGCCGCGCCCCGAGACCTTATCGACGGCCGCCGCGCTGACGCTGGGACTGCCGGTCGGTAGCGTCGCGGGCTTCGTCGGCGGCCTGCTCGGCGTGGGCGGGGGCAACATCATCGTGCCCGCGCTGATCGCTTCGGGGCTGGAACCGAAGCGCGCATCGGCCAGCGCCTCGTTCGTGGTGCTGTTCGCCTCGTTGTCGGGCTTCCTCGCTCATGCCTCGGCTGGCCACGTCGGCACCGCACTGCTCGTCGCCACCGCAGTCGCGAGTGCCGCAGGTGCTGCACTCGGCGCGTGGCTCGCCAGCGAAATAGTCAGTGCCGAGCAACTGAAGCGCGTCATCGCCATCGTGCTCATCGCGGTGGCCGTCAAGACTGCGTGGGGCCTGATCTGACGCGGTGTCGACGCGTGACCTCTCCATCCAGAGAACCCTGACCCGGAGACTAACGACATGAACGACGATCGACTGACCCTGGACCGTGCCCTTGCGTTTCACGGCCACCGCTGCTGGGCCAGCGTGGCTGGAGTGCGTGCCGGACTGGCGGCGCTGCGCGAGCTGGGCGTGCGCCGCTCGGGCGGGCGTCAGTTGCACGCCTTCGTCGAGATCGGCGATGACCACGGCGGCATGTGCTTCGCAGACGGAGTGCAATACGCCACCGGCTGTACGCTGGGCAAGGGCAACATGGACAAGACGCCCCTGGGCAAGCTGGCTGTCACGGTCATCGAACGCGCGAGCAACCGTGCGCTGCGCGTGAGCTACAAGCCGACGCTGCAGAAGCGTATCGGCGAATCGGCCTTCATGATCAAGCGCGGCCAGGGCATCGAGCCCGACGACATTCCGGAGGCCGAGCAGATGGAACTCGTCGACCTCGTCTGGAACGCGCCCGAGGCGGAGGTGCTGAGTCTCGGCGAAGTATCCCGGTTCGAGCGCGACTGGCTGCCGGAAATTATGGGTTTCGTGCCGTGTGCCGCCTGCCATGAACTCACCGCACGCGCCTACCTTCGCGTCGTCGGCGAGAAGCATGTATGCATTTCGTGCTCCGGCTATGAGCGTTGAGCAGATGCAGGAACAAGACGTTCAGTCAGACCGACGACGTGGTCGAGGGCATTGCACTGACGTGCGAGGCGGCGCCGCAGCATCCTTTTGCGCGCCGGATCGTCTCCGGATTGGATCCGTAGCCGGCATTGCGCCGCGTCGGGCCCTAGGACCTTCGAATCAATGACAGCCCTTGCGCTCGCATTGCCCCAACGGCACCCACGCAGCTTCGTGCTGCTGGCGGCGTTGCTGTGGCTCGCCCTGTACCGTTCGCTGAGCCCGGCGGCCGAGGTACTCGTTTCCGCGCTGCCAGTGGAGCGCGCAAGCCACCTGGGCGACGCGCTGCACTTCTTCCTCTACGACACGCCGAAGGTCCTGTTGCTGCTGACCGCGGTCGTGTTCGTGATGGGGATGATCAACTCCTGGTTCACACCGGATCGAACGCGGGCGTTGCTGGCCGGGCGCACCGAGGGCGTGGCCAATGTGATGGCAGCGACCCTGGGCATCGTGACGCCCTTCTGCTCGTGTTCGGCCGTGCCGCTATTCATCGGTTTTGTGCAGGCCGGGGTACCGCTGGGCGTCACGTTTTCGTTCCTGATCGCGGCGCCGATGGTCAACGAGGTGGCCCTGGCACTGCTGTTCGGCCTGTTCGGCTGGAAGATCGCGCTGCTGTACCTCGCGCTGGGCCTCACGGTTGCGATCATCTCGGGCTGGGTGATCGGCCGGCTGAAGATGGAACCCCATCTGGAAGACTGGGTGCGCGATATGCCACACATCCGGGCGGCCGCAGGTGAAGACCGCCTCGCTCTGTCGGACCGCATCGACGCCGGCTTCGTTTCGGTGCGCACGATCGTCGGCAAGGTGTGGCCTTACATCCTGGTCGGCATCGCCATTGGCGCCGGCATCCACGGCTGGGTGCCGCAGGATTTCATGGCGTCGTTCATGGGCAAGGACGCGTGGTGGTCGGTGCCGCTGGCCGTACTGATCGGAGTGCCGATGTACGCCAATGCTGCGGGGATCATCCCGATCGTGCAGGCGCTTCTGGCCAAGGGCGCAGCACTGGGCACCGTGCTTGCTTTCATGATGAGCGTGATCGCACTGTCGCTGCCCGAGATGGTGATCCTGCGCAAGGTGCTCAAGCCCCGACTGATTGCCACCTTTGTCGGCGTCGTTGCCACCGGCATCCTGATCGTGGGTCTTGTATTCAACGCGGTGTTGTAGCGCCCATCCTCCCTCGGCCCAGTTCGCTCGACCGGAGTCCTTGTTGTCATTCCAGGAGTCAAACATGTCACTGCGTCGCTTGTTCCAGCTGCTCACAGCGGCACGGCCCGAATGACGCGAGAGTGGCTCCGCATGCTGCTGCCGCTCGGCCTCGCCGCAGTGGCGGCAGCACACGCTGTCGATGTGCGCTTCGAGCGCGTGGCCGAGGGCGTGTACGCGTACATCGGCGAGCTCGGTGCCCGCACCTACGACAACGAGGGGCTGAACGCCAACATCGGCCTGGTAGTCACGCCGGGCGGGGCCGTACTGATCGACAGCGGCGCCACCGCCCGCGGCGCGGCGCAGATCCATGCCGCGGTCAAGCGCGTGACGGAGCAGCCGGTGCGCTGGGTGATCAACACCGGCGGGCAGGACCACCGCTGGCTGGGGAACGGGTACTTCAAGGCGCAAGGCGCGCAGATCATTGCTCACGCCGACGCGCGAGCGGACATGACGAACCGCGGCAATGATCATCTGCAGGCGCTGCGTGCGGTGCTGAAGGAAAGGGTCGACGGCACCGTGCCCGCCCTGCCCGACCGCTTTGTCGAGGGCACCGACATCCGTCTCGAGCTCGGCGGTACCGTGTTCGAGCTGCGTCATCGCGGCGGCGCGCACACGCCGGGCGACACGATGGTCTGGCTGCCGGCGGCCAAGGTGCTGTTCACCGGCGATGTGGTGTACGTGCAGCGCATGCTCGGCGTTCTGCCTGTGAGCAACACAAAATGGTGGCTTGCCACGTTCGACGTGATCGAGCAGCTCGCACCCGAGCGCATGGTGCCCGGCCACGGCCAGGTCACGGATGTAGCCGCGGCGCGCAACGACACCCGCGCTTACCTGGAGGCGCTGCGTGCGCACATGAAGACGGCAGTCGACGATGGCACCGACATCAGCGCCGCGATCAAGAGCTTCAATGCCGCCCCGTTCATGCGGCTTCTGAATTCGGCAGAACTTCATCCCGGCAATGCCAGCCGGACCTATCTCGAACTCGAGCGCGAATGAGCGCGTTCACTCACCGAAGGAAAGTGCGATGAAAGTCGAAGTGCTAGGTACCGGATGCGCCAACTGCAGGCGCACCGTGCAGCTGGTCGAAGAAGCCGCCCGCGCTCAGGGCGTGACGATCGATCTCGTCAAGGTCGAAGAGCTGCCGAAGATCATGTCCTACGGCGTGATGTCCACGCCCGCGGTGGTGGTCGACGGTCGCGTGGTGCATGCGGGCGGTATTCCCGCCAGGGACAAGGTGGCGCAGTGGCTCGAGGGCGCCGCTACCGCGCCGGCGGCCGGCGCTGCGCCGCGCTGCTGTGGGTGAGCGCAAGGGAATGGGCGCCGTTGCAAGGCCAGCCTCGTTGCCACGGACCGGAGCAGTACTGCTCACGGCCCTGCTTGTCAGCTGCAGCGAACCTCCGCGAACGCCGGCCGTGCCGTCGTCGCAGGCAGCCACTGTCGCGGTGCCCGATCCGTTCGCGCTATCCGTGGGCCAGGGCCGACCGACGGTGATCGAGTTCGGCGCCAGCGCTTGTGCGTCGTGCCGTGACATGAAAGTTGTACTGGAGGCGCTGCGCAAGACCCACGGAACGCAGGTCGGTATCGCCGAAATCGACCTCATCAGGCAGCGTGAGGCAACCCCGCGCTACCGGATCCAGGTCATGCCGACGCAGATCTTCTTCGATGCGCAGGGGCGCGAGGTGGGCCGCCATGTCGGTGTCATCGACGGCGCTGGCATCCTCGCTCGGCTGGGTGTGCCGGCGCCGCCGAGCTGAGCGCGATGGAACCGCCTGTCACCCTCATGGCTGCATTCGCCGGCGGCGTGCTGACCTCGGCCTCACCATGCGTGATCGCTGCCGTGCCAGTGGCAATCGGTTTTGTCGGCGGTCGCAGCGTGACCCCGCTTCGGGCACTGCAACTCTCGCTTGTCCTGGTGACCGGCCTGACGCTGGCTCTGACGACGCTTGGTCTCGCTGCGGCCCGATTCGGCCTCCTGATGGGCACGTTGCCCGGCGCGTGGACCGTCGCCACCGGGCTGCTGATCGTCGTTGCGGGAGTCTGGATCGGCTGGGTGCAGGCCGGCGGCAGCGTTCGTCTGCCCGCTTGGCTGCAACAGCGGTTGATCGGCTCCGGGTGGCTTGGCGCGCTCGTGCTCGGCGCGTTGCTCGGCACTGTGATGACGCCCTGCGCATCACCTGCACTGGCCGCGGCCCTCACGTGGGCGGGCAGCGGCGGCGCCTTCGGCAAATCGATGTGGTTCGGCGCCGCGTTGCTGGCCGCCTATGGCCTCGGCCACAGCCTGCTGGTGTTCGCGGCGGGGGCCTCGCCTTCTGCTGCGCAGAGGCTGATCAGCCGGGTGGGCGACGGGGCTCGCTGGTTACCCGGAAGACGCAGCTTCGCACTGCTGATGATCGGCGCCGGAGTATGGCTGGCACTGCAGCCTTGGCTCCTATGACCTGAAACGAAGGATCGACAGCAAGGAAGTTTCGCAGGAGGACTCCGCCATGCTCGGACAGCGGTTCGGATCGATGCGCGATGAAGAACATCACGTTGCGAGTTCATCATCCATGTCCTCCGAG
Organism: Burkholderiaceae bacterium; assembly: GCA_035429805.1. Classification (GTDB taxonomy): domain Bacteria; phylum Pseudomonadota; class Gammaproteobacteria; order Burkholderiales; family Burkholderiaceae_F; genus JALORV01. Next base: position 4,266 of record DAOMFL010000012.1, on the reverse strand, counting down.
ACAAGACCGAGGGCTGAGGCCGGGGCGATGAAAACTGCTTCCGGCCCGGTGCGATCGTCGCAATGCACGCCTCGGCTAGCCGTTCGCGTGTCGAACCCTGCGCCGTGCATGATCGACCTATCCAGGGAGGCTTCATGAAACGCCGAGAGTCCATTGCCATTTCCGCCATCGGCCTCTGGTCGGCGGCTACACTGCAGCCCGCGCTTGCTCAAGGCTGGCGCGACTGGCGCGGCAGCGGTGGATGGTCGTCCCGCGGACCTTACCAGCGCCTATACAACCCCGAGTCCGCGTACAGCGCCCACGGCACTATCGAGTCCATTCAGTCGTTCGTCCCGCTCCCGGGCATGGCGCCGGGCGTGCACATGATGGTGAAGACTGCGAGTGAATCCGTAAACCTGCAGCTCGGTCCGATCTGGTTCATCGAGCGACTGGAGCCGACGCTCAGTCCGGGTGACGAAATCGAGTTCCGTGGCTCCCGAGTCACGATCGACGGCAAAACCGTGGTGATCGCGTCCGAGATCAAGAAGGGCGACAACACCCTGGTCCTGCGCAATGCGGCCGGCGTTCCCGCCTGGGCCGGGTGGCGACGGTAGCGATAGCGCCTCGATAAGACGACGGTCATGCCGTCACTGGCCGTCGTTTGCCCGACGAACACGGTCCAGACTACCTGCCCGTCGCGACCGCCGCGACAATCCTCCCGGCGAGGCTCTCTTCGAGTCTGCCAGCGTCGCGCGCAATGAGCCGATGGACGCCTGACCGACGCGGCGCCGCCGGGACAAACGATGCCGGGACTATCAGGTTCCCGGCGCGCCCGGGGCTTTTGAGCAACACACCCGGTCGTCAGCGTCGAACTTCACGCCACAGGTTTCGACAAGCAGAATCCTGAGTCGCTGCCGCGCGCGTCGCAGTCGCGCCTTGGTGGCGGGCAGCGTCAGGCCCCGAGTCTGCGCGAACGCCTGCTGTCGCATACCTCGCAAATCGCATTCGCGGAGGATGTCCTGATCCTCTGGATCGAGTCGCGGCAGGACTCGATCAATGCATTGCGACAACGCGTCGATCGGTGCGACTTCGCTTTCGGGGGCAGTGAGGTCGTCCGGCAATGCTTCAGTCGGACGCAGGACTCGAAAATGGTCAACCAGCACGTTGCGCGCCACCTGGAACAGCCAGGCGCGCGGCTGCTCCAGCGCGCAGAATCCTGCGCCCTGGCGCATCGCCTTGACGAAGACATCCTGCAGCAGATCCTCGGCCGCGGGCTTGTCGCCGAGCCGGTGTGCGAGGTACCTGAGGAGTTCAGCTTCGTGAGTGTTCCATGCCGCCGTTACACAGGCGAAAGGAATGCCATCGCGCGCCGGCGGTTCCGCGGCCAGGGCTTCGCTATCTCTTTTTCGGGCTTCGTCGCGCAGCATATGTTGTGAACGATACGCTTCGGCTGCGAGCCAGGCTCTTTCTTTGCCCCGTTGGGAAGGGTCCGTTTGTTTCCGCTCAGTCAGGGCCGCGTCGGCCTCAGAACGTGCTGAGCACCTGGTCCGGATCGACTGGATCACGTGCCTTCGGACCTGTCTTTGCTGTACCGGCAGATATCCAACCCACCAAGGTTTCGCCGTCCTTGCAGTACGCACTCGAGATCGCCGGGTCCGCGGCTCTCGCACCGGAGAGCATCTTGGCCCCGTATCCCATCACGTGCAGCGCCAGAACCGCGTAGCTGATCGCCCCGCCCACGCACGCCCATTGCTCGTGCACAGGCACGTCCGGATTCTGCAGGTCGATCTTCGCAATGACGGCGATCACCACCGGCGCCTGCAAGGCACGGGGCCGCTCCGCCTCGAGGTCCGGCCCAGACTTCCCGCGGCGCTTGCCATAGTCGACGAACAGATCGGCAAGTTTGTGCAGGCCCTCGTCGCGAGCTACCACGAACCGGAAGGGCACAAGCTTGTTGTGATCGGGCGCGCGCAGCGCGGCCAAGGCGACGGTACGCAACTCCTCATCGGTCGGTCCGGGCTGTCCGAGGTACTTTGGACTGATCGAGTGACGCGCGAGCAGGAAGCGCAGCGCCTCCCGGCGGAGATGGTCGACCTCCAGGCAATTAGATTCCACAGTTAGCCTGCGAACAGGTACCGCCGAGGGCGCCAGCGCCCCCGGCGGCAAAAGAACGGCAAGGAGACAACCGTTAGCCGAACTGACGGCTCTTGAAGCTTACCGTGCGCTTGTAGTCCTCCATAGTGCCGACACGGCGGATGCTGGCCCAGGTGCCCTTGTAGTACGGCACGATATTGCGGTCCGTCCATTCGGTGGTCACGTCGCCCTGAATGCCATTGACATAGCCAAAGAGCATGAACGTCTGGTTCCGCTTGGCGGTCGGTGTCGGATAGACCATCGCGTACGTTGAGCCGTAGTCGTTGAACACCTCAACGATGTCACCGCCGGATGCGCCGAGTTCCGAGGCGTCCTGTGGGTTGATCTCGATGAACGCCATCGGCCACCGGCCCATCACAAATTCGTTGTACTGGTCGTGATAGGCGGTCTGCCAGACCTCGTTGACCCGGCCGTTGTTGATCCAGAATTTGTGCTTCGCCTTCAGCTCCGCAACCGGCTTTGGCAGTCCGGGCCAGGGGGACTGCTTGAACTCGGCACGGCCGTCCTTGGTGTCGAACTTGCCGTCGGTATAAAGCATTTCGGTGCCGATCAGCTTGCCGTCTCGCACTTCCTTGATCGGAAGCTGCACCCCATTCGTGCCTGCCGCCCGCAGCAGCGCATAAGTGGCCAGGTAGCCGGTCCCGCCGCCCTGGCTGTCGATGGGCGGAGCGCCCGGACGCCCGGCCTGCCGGAAGCCGTCGTTGAAGGCGTCTTCCTCGGTCTTCCAGTCGAAACCCTCGAAGCGCTTGACCATGTTTGCGTTGTTCTCGCTTTGATACATCGCCTTCAGGCTGTTAGCGATTCGGGCGGCAATCAGGCAGTCCGCCATTGCTGTGCCGGGCGGATCCATGAACTTCTCGGACAGACGCAGCCGCCTTTCGCCATTCATGGACGTGAGATTCATTTCTCCGGGATGCGCCGCGGGCAGCATCAGATGCGAGACCTCTGCCAGCTTCGTCGGATAGAGATTGATGCTGGCGACGAAGAGCCCGCCCTTGGTAGTCGCGTCGTAGATGATGTCGGCGAGCTGTTCCGGTGACGCGCCACGTGCCTTGGCCATCGCCTCCTTGACGATCTGCGAGCGGCGCATCACGACCTCGCGCAACCGCTGAGCGTTGTTGCTGGTCTGGAAGTTGTTGCAGGCCCACCATGTCATCACTCGGCCCTTGCCGTTGATCAGCTCCTGGTCGATGTAGATCTTCGAGTTGCCGGGATACGGTGGCCGCGTGTAGCCCTCCTGGTGCCCGCCCATGCGCACGACGCCGGTCCCGCGTCGACCCACATTGCGGGTAGCGAGCACCAGGTCAACCAGCGCGGACTGGATCAGGTAGTTGTCATTGCCCCAGATGATCCCCTTCTCGTAAGCGTGCATCGTGCGGGTCATCTGGCCCGCGGCCTTCGGCTTATAGGCCCACTCGGCCGCCTGCTGCAGTTTGGATACCGGAATGCCGGTGATCTTGCTCCCTTCCTCGAGCGACAGTTTGTTGGCTGCCACCGCTGCGTCAAAACCCTGCGTGTTCTTGGCAATGAATTCGCGGTCGATCCAGCCCTGCGCCACAACGTACGTGAACAGCGCATTGAAGAGGGCGATGTCGGAGCCGGGCTCGATGTCCAGGTGCAGGACGTTGTCCTTGCCTGCTACTTGCTCGGCGATCGCCACGGTCGACGTCCGCCGCGGGTCGACGACGATCAAGCGCGTCTTCGGCGATGCCTCACCCTTGAAGAACCGCTTCTTCTTCTCAACGGTCGCACCCTGCAGGTTGGGAACCCAGTGGTTGAGGAAGTAGTTCGTCTGAGTTTCGTAGGCGTTGGTGCCGATAGCCATGATCACGTCGGCCAGCTGCGCATCTTCGTACGAGTTGTTCAGCTCCCCGACGCCCATCTCCCGTGTCGCATGGCACTCGGAGTTGTAGGCTGGGCGGTTGTGGATGCGCACCATGGGTGTCTGCAGCGCGGTGAACATCAGCTTGCCGCTGCCCCAGGTGTTCTCGAAGCCGCCGCCGGCGCCGCCGTGATCGAACGCGGAGAACACGACGCCGCTTGGACCGTCCTTGTCCAGCGTCCGCTTCAGCACGCCGGCGTAGATCGCCATCGCGGTATCCCAGTTCGTCGCCACCCACTGGTCGGCCGCAT
>DAOMFL010000011.1:0-70127 GCA_035429805.1 Burkholderiaceae bacterium | reverse complement strand
CTAGAAGTGGATCCCCCGCATCAGATTCGCAAACGCGATCTGGTCTGCGCTCGGCTTGGCCTTTTCGCCTTCCTTCGCCCCCTTGGCAGCGTCAGAATCCGGAAACATGCGGAAGGTGGTGTTCATCACGATCTGCGCGATGCGCGGCGCGAGCGCGTGCAGTACGGCGCCGAAGATGCCAAGGCGCGTCGCGATACGCACCGGCTTGTAAACGATCGCGCGCACGATCAGGTCACCCGCTTCCTCGGGCGACAGCGTGGGGACGTTCTGGTAGAGCTTCGTCGGAGCGATCATCGGCGTGCGCACGAGGGGCATGTTGATCGTCGTGAAGCGGACCCCGGCATCCGCGAATTCCGAAGACGCACACGCGGTCCAGGCGTCGAGCGCGGCCTTCGAGGCGACATACGCCGAGAAGCGCGGCGCGTTGGTGAGCACACCGATCGAGGAGATGTTGATCACGTGGCCACGCCGCTTCGCGGTCATGTGCGGCAGCAGTCCCATCGTCATCCGGAGCGCGCCGAAGTAGTTGACCTGCATCGTGCGCTCGAAGTCGTGATAGCGGTCGTAGCTCGACTCGATGCCGCGACGGATCGAGCGGCCCGCGTTGTTGACGAGGAAGTCGGCACCGCCGAAAGACTTGACGATCCAGGCGGTTGCGTTGTCGACGCCTTCGTTGCTAGCCAGATCGGCAGAATGCGTCACGACCTTGCCGCCGTTCTCGTTGGCGCCCAGTCCGCCTTCGATCTCCTTCTTGGCAGCCGCGAGCTTTTCCGGGTCACGCGCAATGATCACGGTCGTGGCCCCGGCCTGGGCGATCTTGTGAGCGGCAGCGAGTCCGATGCCCGACGAACCGCCGGTGATGACGACGACCCTGCCCTGAACCTGGCCTTTCAGTGTGTGGTCGATGAACAGATCCGGATCGAGGTTGCGTTCCCAGTAGTCCCACAGTCGGTACGCGTAATCCTCCAGGCGCGGGCAGGCGATCCCGCTGCCCTTCAACGCCGCCGTGGTCTCCCGGCAATCAAAGCGCGTCGGATAGTTGACGAACGTGATGATGTCGTCTGGCAGCCCGAGGTCCTTCATCACGGCGCCGCGGATGCGCTTCACCGGCGTCAGCGTCAGCAGTCCCTTCTTGACGCTGCCGGGAATGAAGCCGAGCAACGCTGCGTTGATGCGCAGCGAGAACTGCGGCGCGTGCGCCGCTTTGGCAAAGATGTTGAGCACGTCGCCGACGCGATACGGCGTCGGGTCGACCAGGTGGAACGCCTTCTTGTTGCCCTCCTTCGCGTGGGCAATGTGATCGATCGCGTCGACGACGAAGTCGACCGGGACGATGTTGATGCGCCCGCCTTCGATGCCGACCGCCGGCATCCACGGCGGCAGCAGGCCGCGCATGCGCTGGATCAGCTTGAAGAAGTAGTACGGGCCGTCGATCTTGTCCATCTCCCCGGTCTGGCTGTCGCCGACGACCAGGCCCGGGCGGTAGACCCGCCACGGCACCTTCGACTCCTTACGCACGATCTTCTCGGAGTCGTGCTTGGTCGCAAAGTACGGGTGATCGAGGTTTTCAGCCTCGTCGAACATGTCCTCCCGGAACACGCCTTCGTACATGCCGGCGGCCGCGATCGACGAGACGTGCTGGAAGATGCCGGCCTTGATTTCGTTGGCCAGCGCGACAGCGTTCTTCGTTCCCTCGATGTTGGCGACGATCTGGGTTTCGGCGTCGGCCTTCAGGTCATAGACGGCCGCGAGGTGGAAGAAGTGCTTGATCTTGCCGGCGAGCTTCTTCTGGTCTGCCTTCGTCACGCCCAGCAAGGGCTTCGCCAGGTCGCCGACCACGGCGACCGCGCGCTCCTCGGGAGCGCCCCAATACTCGAGCAGCGCCGGCACCTTGTCGAGGCTCTCCCTGCGGACCAGGAAGTAGACCGTAGTACCGCGGCGGGCCAGCAGTTTCTTGACCAGGCGCTTGCCGATGAAGCCGGTCGCGCCGGTGACGAAGTACGTCATCGGATGTCTCCTCCAGGTAAGGCGTGTTCGTTGCCTGCTTGTTGTGTCAGTTTAGCGCCAGGCCTGTTGTACCTAGAGCCGAGGCTCTATGCAGTTTGTTGTCCGAGGCACCGGGGCACTCCTAGACTGCACTCATCTTCAGTCGAGCGTTTTCGCGAGGAGTCGATATGGTCAAGAAGCTCAAGGCAATGGCCGCGAAGCAGAGCAGCGAAAGCCAGCTGCGCGCCGCCGTGAAGGAATCGGCGCAGGAGATCTGGCTGGCCGGCCTGGGCGCCTTTGCCAAGGCCCAGGAAGAGGGCCAGAAGGTGTTCAAGGCGCTGGTGCGCGAGGGCACCAGCATCCAGAAGCGGACCATGAAGGTCACGGAAGACAAGGTCAACGACGTGACGGCAAAAGTGACGAAAGTGGCGGCCGGGCTGCAGAAGCAGGCCAACGGCACCTGGGACAAGCTCGAGACCGTGTTCGAGGCTCGCGTCGAGCGCGCTCTGACGCGCCTCGGTGTTCCGACCAACAAGGAGATCGCGGCGCTGACCCGGCGAGTCGAGGAACTGACCCGCAGCGTCGCGACGTTGACCAAGGCGCGGCCCGCCAAGGCAGCGGCCAAGCGCGCCAGCAAGGCGGCCTGAGCACGCTGCGATCCGCGGCCGCGCGCTGGGCGCGACCGCGGTGACCCCCTGCGACGGCGTGCCGGCCCGCAGGGGCGGACGGTGCCGCTGATCCGGCGGCACGAGGACGACCAGATCGCCTTGCCGAGGAAGGCGCCATGACGCGGCGCATTGCTTCATCCTCCCGCATGAAACCTGCAGAGTCGCGACGTGGCCCGCGCGTCGGCCTCGCGCTCGCCGGCGGCGGCCCGTTGGGCGCGATCTATGAAATCGGCGCACTGTCGGCTCTGGCCGAAACCCTCGAAGGCCTCGACATCAACGACGCCGACGTCTATGTCGGTGTGAGCGCCGGCGGGTTCATCGCCGCAGCGCTGGCCAACGGCATCACGCCGCACCAGTTGTCCCGCGTGTTCATCGAGGGCGAGAAGAGCAGTGACCGTTTCGACCCTTCGATCCTGCTGCGACCCGCGTTTCGCGAGTACGCCAAGCGGCTGGCGTCGGTCCCGCCGCTGGCGATGAGTGCCGCCTGGCACTACCTTGCCGGCGCCAGCTCGATCATGAGCGCATTCGAGCGCCTCGGGCGGGCGATTCCGACCGGAGTCTTCAGCGGGGACGAGGTCGACCGCTACCTGTCCGCCGTCTTCAGCCTGCCGGGTCGCACCAACGACTTCCGCCAGCTTGCGCACCGGCTGTACCTGGTGGCGACCGATCTCGATACGGGCTCATCGGTGGCGTTCGGCGGCCCGGGCATGGATCACGTGCCGATATCACGCGCGGTGCAGGCCTCTGCTGCCCTGCCCGGCCTGTTTCCTCCAGTCGAGATCGACGGACGCTACTTCGTTGACGGCGCGTTGCGCAAGACCCTGCACGCCTCGGTCGCGCTCGACCATGGCGTCGACCTGATGCTGTGCCTCAACCCGCTCGTGCCCTACGACTCGACCCCGCACCACCGCACCCGCGACCGCGAACACCAGATGGACAAACTGGTCGAGGGCGGGCTGCCGGTCGTGCTGGCACAGACATTCCGCTCGATCATTCATTCGCGCCTCGGCGCCGGACTCGAGCGCTACAAAACTGCCTATCCGAGCACCGACATCCTGCTGTTCGAGCCGAACCGCGCGGATGCCGACATGTTCTTCACGAACCTGTTTTCGTACTCGAGTCGCCGGCGGCTGTGTGAGCACGCGTACCAGAAAACCCGCGAGGAGCTCTGGAAGCGCCGCCACGACCTGACGCCCCTGCTGGAAAAGCACGGCATCACGCTCAATGCCGACGTGCTGCGCGACGAGCACATGACGCTGGTCAAGAGCCTGCGTCGCAGCCGCGGCATCTGGCGCGAAACCGCCACGACGGCCGCGACCCGGCTGCTGACGCACACGCTCGACGATCTGGAGCGCTGGCTGCGCTACGCGGGCGCGACGCCCTAGTCACTCCGCTGCGCTATTCTTGCGGGCGACGCTCATCGCCCGCCCCGAACGCGCATTCCATGGAACGCAAGCCGCCGCGTCGCACGCGCGAACGCATCCTCGAGCTCTCGCTGCGCCTGTTCAACGACTTCGGCGAGCCGAACGTCAACACGACGCTGATCGCCGAGGAGATGAACATTTCCCCGGGCAACCTGTACTACCACTTCAAGAACAAGGACGACATCATTAACTGCATCTTCCAGCAGTTCGAGCGGGAGATCGACAAGTTGCTGGCGTTGCCGACCGAGCGGGAGCCCAACGTCGAGGATGCGTGGCTCTTCCTGCACGTCCTGTTCGAGCTAATCTGGAAGTACCGGTTCTTCTACCGCGATCTCAACAACCTGCTGGCGAACAACCGGACGCTGGAACTCAAGTTCAAGCAGCTGCTGGCGCAGAAGGTCAAGGTCGCACGCGGCCTGTGCGACGGACTGGCCAAGGCCGGCGAGCTCGCGGCCGGCGCGCGTGAGATCGAGGCGCTGGCGACGAACATGGTGGTCGTGGCGACCTACTGGCTGTCCTATTCGTACGTGCTGGATCCGCGCCGCTTCAACGAGCCGGAGGTAGTCGGCGCCGCGCTGCAGCGGGGCTGCTACCAGGTCATGGCGCTGACGGCCCCCTACCTGACCGGGCAATCGCGTGCGCTGTTCGAGCAGCTGGCGAGCGAGTACCTCGAGAACTGAACCAAGGAGATCCGATGGCCAAGGCGTGGTCGAAGTTTCCGTATGCCGACAAGAAGTACCAATACACGGCGGCCACGCTGAAGAAGGCGTGGGACCGCTTGCACAAGGGTGACGCGGAACCGTTCCCCAAGGACGACGCGGTCGTCGAGGCCTGGCTTTTGTTCCACGCAGGCGACTTCCAGAAGGCCGCCGAGGCGGGACTCAAGGCTGGTGGAGCGGCGGGCATCAACATCGCCAACAAGGCGCAGGCGATCTACGCCAATTACCTCGAGGACAACGACAAGCGCAAGCTTGAACTCTTCGAGGAAGTCGCCGGACGCGCCGAGGCACTGCAGGCCAAGGAGCCGAAGAACGCCAACGCGCATTACTGGCAGGCCTACGCGCTGGGACGGTATGCGCAGGGGATCTCGGTGGCCAAGGCGCTGGCACAGGGCATCGGCGGCAAGGTGAAGGCGGCGCTCGAAACGACGGTCAAGCTGGCGCCGAAGCATGCCGATGCGCACATCGCACTCGGCTCGTATCACGCCGAAGTGATCGACAAGGTCGGCGCCATGATCGGCGGCCTCACCTACGGCGCCAAGAAGGATGTCGCGCTGAAGAACTTCCAGGCGGCGCTGAAGCTGATGCCCGATTCGGCGATCGCGCGCATCGAATACGCCAATGGCCTGGTGATGCTCGAGGGCAAGAAGGCGCTGAAGGAGGCCGAGAAGCTCTACGCCGAGGCGGCCGCCTGCGAACCGCTAGACGCGATGGAGCGGCTCGACGTCGAACTCGCGAAGTCCGAGCTCGAGGACTGACGCACACGGCCTGCCCGCGCCCGGCCGGGCGCGGTAACGCCCCGCTACTTCGACTTCGCGGCCTTCCTGCGCGGGGCCGCGCTCGCGGCCTCGTCCTTCTTTGGCGGGCTGCCGATCACGCCCTTCAGCGGACAGATCTTGAAGGCGGGGCACTTCTCGCATCCCGCCACCACGGCAATCGGGCATAGCGTCATGGACAACTCCCTCGCGCACGGCGCGCGCTGGTTCGTCAGCCGGCGGGCCATCGGGCCCGCCGGAGCTCAGGCAATTTCCTCGTACAGCGGCAGGGTCAGGAATTCGGCAAACGACTCCTGCGTGCTCATCGTCTCGAAGATCTGCGCCGCGCGGTCGTAAGTCGGCGAATCCGGTCCGACCAATCCCTTCACCTTCGCCAGCTCACCCGGGATCAGGCTGCGCACGAGCTCCGCCGTGACCTTCCGGCCGTCTTCGAGCTTGCCCTTGGGCGAGCGGATCCACTGCCAGACCTGCGAACGGCTGATCTCCGCAGTCGCGGCATCCTCCATCAGGTCGTGGATCGGAACGCAGCCGTTGCCGGCGAGCCACGAGCCCAGGTAGTGGATTCCGACGTTGATGTTCATCCGCAGTCCGGCCTCGGTGATCGGCGTCTCGGGCTGGAAGTTCAGCAGGTCGGCGGCGCCAACCTTGATGTCGTCGCGCTTCTTGTCGATCTGGTTGCCGCGGTCACCCAGCACCTTGACGAATTCTTCCATCGCGATCGGCACCAGTCCCGGGTGCGCGACCCAGCCGCCGTCGTAGCCGTCGGTCGCGTCGCGGTTCTTGTCCGCACGGACGCCGGCGAGCGCCGCTTCGTTCTTTTCCGGGTCGTTCTTGATCGGGATGAGCGCGCTCATGCCGCCAATGGCGGGCGCGTTGCGCTTGTGGCAGGTCGCCAGCAGCAGCAGCGCGTAGGCGCGCATGAAGGGCGCCGTCATCGTCACCTTGGCGCGGTCGGCCAGGCAGAAGTTCTTGTCGACCTTGAACTTCTTGATGCACGAGAAGATGTAGTCCCAGCGGCCGGCGTTCAGTCCCGCCGAGTGCTCGCGCAACTCGTACAGAATCTCGTCCATCTCGAACGCGGCGAGGATGGTCTCGATCAGCACCGTCGCCTTGATCGTGCCCTGCGGCAGGCCGAGCTCCTTCTGCGTCATCACGAAGATGTCGTTCCACAGCCGCGCCTCGAGGTGCGACTCCATCTTTGGCAGGTAGAAGTACGGGCCGCTGCCGCGCGCGAGCAGCTCCTTCGCGTTGTGGAACATGTAGAGAGCGAAATCGAAGATGCCGCCCGAGACGCGCTGGCCGTCGACCAGGACGTGCTTCTCGTCGAGGTGCCAGCCGCGCGGCCGCACGACCAGCGTCGCGACCTTGTCGTTCAGCTTGTAGGTCTTGCCGCCCTGCTCCAGCGTGATCGTTCGACGGATCGCGTCGATGAGGTTCAGTTGTCCGGTGATCTGGTTGTCCCAGTTGGGCGAGTTGCTGTCCTCGAAGTCCGTCATGTAGGAATCGGCCCCGGAATTCAGCGCGTTGATGATCATCTTGCGCTCGACCGGGCCGGTGATCTCGACCCGGCGGCAGTGCAGGTCGGCCGGGATCGGCGCGATGGTCCAGGTCCCGTCGCGCACGGCCTTCGTCTGCGTCAGGAAGTCGGGGCGCTCGCCGGCGTCGAGTCGCCGGGCGCGCTCGACGCGCGCGGCCAGCAGTTCGCGGCGGCGCGGCTCGAATGATCGATGCAGCTTCGCCACCAGCGCCAGCGCGTCAGCGTTGAGGATGCGGTCGTAACCGGGGGCGAGCGGCGCCGTGATCTGGACGCCGGTGGGGGTGCTCATGCAGCAGTCTCCGTCGTGTTTCGGTTTGAAAGGGAAAGCAGAAAATCAGCCGCGTCGGCCAGCGTCGAGCCGATTCCGTGCGGACGTCCGCCGAGTTCGTCCAGCGGCAGGCCGAGCCGGTTGACCCAGAAACTCGTGTAGCCGCACCACGCGGCCGCGATGGCGTCCCAGCCGTTGCTGGAAACGAACAGGATCTGGTCGGCCGGCATCTTCAGCACGCGCGGTCCGAGGGAGTAGACCAGGGGCGAGGTCTTGAACGCCTTCACCTGGTCCGCCGACAGCACGATGTCGATGTAGCGATGCAGTCCGGAAGTCACGAGCACCGGCTCGAGCATCTCCGAGTCACCATTGGAGAGTACGCCGGTCCGCACACCGGCCCGGTGCAGTCTTTCGAGCGCCGGCGCGACGTCGACGAACGGCGCGAGGCGCTTGTACTCGTCGAACAGCATCGTCGACTGACCGCCGTCGTCCAGCAGCCTGAGCGCCTTCAGCGCAAACGCCAGCGCATCGCGCGTGACCTGGGAAAATGGCACGTAGCGCCCCGACAGCGTGCGCAGGCGCGAATATTCAAGCTGCTTCTCGCGCCACAGGAATGCCAGCCGCGTCCCTTCGCCGGGATAAAGTTCCTCGGCGCGGCGCGTGACTGAATAGACGTCGAGCAGCGTGCCAAAGACGTCAAACAGCACCGCGCGCATCGGTCATTCCCCGGCCTCTCCCTGAGCCATCGAGTATAGGTGAAAGGCCCTGCACGCCCGTGCGCGCGCCGGTGCGGTGACTCCGGACTCAGGGCTTGCGCTGCAGGAATCGCGGCAGCGGAATCACGTCGCGCAGGCGGTCCGTCCCCGATGATCCTTCCTCGACGCGCGGGGCTTCGGTCGAGGAAGCCCCGGGAGCGCGGGGCTCCGGTGCCGGCCGCGGTCCGCGCGCCAGCGTGTCGGGCTTCGGCTGATCCATCACCGGCGCTGACGAGCTGCGCGGCAACGCGCCCGCAGCCCGCAGAGGACCCTCGGCGACTGCTCCTGCATTCGCGGGCGGCTGCAGCATAGGCCGCATCCACTGCAGCAGCGGCTGCCAATGCGTGAGTTCCTCTTCCACCTGGGCCTGTGGCACGTCGAACAGTGTCAGGCCTCTCTCGACGCAGCGGACATACACATGCGACTGCGGCAGCACGGCGACCAGCGCGATCCTCTGCTCAGCGGCCCAAGCCCGCAGCCGCTCGGCCGCGTCGGCCTGTGGATCGATCCGCATGCCGACAGCCGCGACCCGGCATCGGCCCGACTGCACGCGCGGCATTGTTCGCAGTTCCGCCAGGCAGTCGGCGGCCGAAGTGCGGTCGAACAGGGAATGACTGACCGGCATCACGACGGCATCGGCATACATGACGACACGTGCCAGGTCGAGGCCCGTCAGCCCCCCGGGAGTGTCCATGACGACATGGTCGATGCCCACCGGCGCACGGACGAACGTCTTCGCATCGACGTTCCAGCCGAGGATGCGCGTCCGTTCGCCCGACGATTTGCGATGCCGCAGCCACGCCCGCGTCGACTGCTGGCGGTCGATGTCGCCGAGCGCCACCGTGGCGCCGATGTTGGCGAACACCGCGGCAAAATGAGTCGCCAGCGTGCTCTTGCCGCTCCCGCCCTTTCGGTTGACGACCGCGATGACCGACATGCCTGGTGAATGAGGAAGTCGCGCTCGCGACAGGTGGAGACCGTTCGGCAATGGCCGCGATGCTACATCGTTGCGCCGCGGCCTGCCGAGCCATGGAGGACCCATCCCACCAATGACAAAGGCCGCGGGCACGCCCGCGGCCTTTGCGTCACCGCAGATGTGCGGTAGCTCAGGCGGCCTTCTTTTCCACCTTCTTGTCGAAGAACTGTTCGTCCTCGGTCGAGCCCTTGAGCGCCGCCGTCGACGATTCCTTCTCGATCGTCGTCGTCACCGCATCGAAGTAGCCGGTACCGACTTCACGCTGGTGCTTGACCGCCGTGAAGCCCTTCTCGGCGGCGGCAAACTCGGCTTCCTGCATCTCGACGAACGCGCTCATCTGGTTGCGCGCGTAGCCGTAGGCGAGGTTGAACATCGAGTAGTTCAGCGAGTGGAAGCCGGCCAGCGTGATGAACTGGAACTTGTAGCCCATCGCACCAAGTTCCTTCTGGAACTTGGCGATCGTCGCGTCGTCGAGGTTCTTCTTCCAGTTGAACGACGGCGAGCAGTTGTAGGCGAGCATCTTGCCCGGGAACTGCTTGTGGATCGCCTCGGCGAAGGCTTTCGCGTACGCGAGGTCCGGCTTGCCGGTCTCGCACCACACCAAGTCCGCGTACGGTGCGTAGGCGAGGCCGCGCGAGACCGCCTGGCCCAGGCCCGGCCTGGTCTTGAAGAAGCCCTCGACCGTGCGCTCACCGGTGAGAAACGGCTTGTCGTTTTCGTCGACATCGGAGGTGACGAGGTCGGCCGCCTCGGCGTCGGTGCGGGCCACCAGCAGCGCCGGCACGCCCATCACGTCGGCCGCCAGGCGAGCGGCGACGAGCTTGGCAACGGCTTCACGTGTCGGCACCAGCACCTTGCCGCCCATGTGGCCGCACTTCTTAACGGACGCAAGCTGGTCTTCGAAGTGCACGCCCGCGGCGCCCGCGTCGATCATGGCCTTCATCAGCTCGAAGGCATTGAGCACGCCGCCGAAGCCCGCCTCGGCATCCGCGACGATCGGCGCGAAGTAGTCGACGTAGCCGGCGTCACTCGGGTTCTTTCCTTCCATCCACTGGATCTGGTCGGCGCGCGTGAACGTGTTGTTGATGCGACGGACCACGGCGGGCACGGAGTTGGCTGGATACAGCGACTGGTCCGGGTACATCTCGCCGGCGATATTGGCGTCACCCGCGACCTGCCAGCCCGAGAGGTAGATCGCCTTCAGGCCGGCCTTCACCTGCTGCATCGCCTGGTTGCCGGTCAGCGCGCCGAGGGCATTGACGAACGGCTCCTCATTGATCAGGCGCCAGAGCTTCTCGGCGCCGCGCTTGGCCAGTGTGTGCTCAACCTGGACCGAGCCGCGCAGACGGACGACATCCTCGGCGCTGTAGCCACGCTTGATGCCTTTCCAGCGCGGGTTCTCGTTCCATTCCTTCTGCAGGCGCTGAGCCTCTAGTTCACGTGCCGACATTCACTTTCTCCTGGTTGGACGCCGATTTGCCTATCCGCGATGCGTGCGGACTGGAGCGAATCCTACGACTCGTCACGCGGCGCAGCAAGTCAAATAACATTTATAAGACTAGGTTTGAAATCATTGTATTTCATATGCTTACAGGCATGATGCCGCAATATGGAATACAATTTGGCGGTATGAAAGGCGGCATGCTGCTACGCACGACCGATTCGCCACATTATGAAACGCCGCGCGCGATCTGAAAAATTCCGCCACGAGGTCGGCGGATGCGCAACTCAATGCAGACGCCGGTCGCTGACGATGACCCCGTCACGGTCCGCATAGAGCCACTCGCCCGGGCGGATCGTGGTTCCCAGAAACGAGACCGCAACGTCTCGTTGCCCTTCGCCCCGCTTGACCGAACGGCGGGGATGCAACGCCAGCACGCGCAGTCCGACGTCACAGGCATCGATCTCGTCCGCATCGCGGGCGCAGCCGTAGATGACGACGCCGGCCCAGCCGTTCTTTGCTGCGGCGGCTGCAAGGTTGCCGCCGAAAACTCCGCAGCGCAGGCTGCCGCCGGCATCGACGACGATCACGCGACCGCCGCCGGCCGTCTTCACGAGATCCGCCAGCAGACTGTTGTCCTCGAACAGCTTGAGTGTCACGACCTCGCCGGTGAAGGCTCGCCGTCTGCCCAGTGCGATCAGTCCGGGCTGCAGCACCCGGATGCGGCCCGCGTCGATCTCAGCCTCGTGAGCGTCGAGCAGGTCGGTCGTCGCGAAGCTCACCTCGCTCACGCGTGTCCCTCCTGGGGCTTGCCGGCACGCGCCGCGCTGCCAACCCGCCACGCCGTGAGCAATGCTGCGAACTGCAGCACCGCCACCGCAGCAAGCGCCTCACGGAAGCGGCCGGAATCCAGCAACGGCCCGAACAGCAGCGGCGACATGGCCAGCCCGGTGTCGAGCCCGGAATAGACGAAACCGTAGACGCGCCCGAATGCGGCCCTGCCGAAGCGGCTCGTGGCAGCGCGCCGCACCAGCAGATCGCGATTCGGCCCCGCGACGCCGACGCCGAATCCCATGACGGCCATCAGCGGCAGCAGCATCCACGCCGCCACACCTCCGGTGGCGATGATGATCGCCGTCGTCGCGGCGAATCCCAGCGCAATCGCGATCAGGCGCTCGTTCCTTTCGCTGCGGGCCGCAAGAAATCCTCCCGTCAGCATGCCCGCCGCACTGCCCAGCAGGTACGCCGTCAATCCGGCGGTCGCCACGGCGAGCGAAACGCCGTAGACCTCGCCCAGGATCGCCGGCGAATAGTTCTGCAGGATGCCGAACGCGGCGGTCGTCAGGAAGAAGAACGCGAAGCAGAGCCACACCGCACCCGACTGCAGGAACCCGAGTTGCGATGACGCACTGCCGGCGCGCGGCGCCTCGCCCTGTGCGACGACGCCACGGGCTGCGTCGGCGAGCACGGTGCGTCGCAGCCAGAGGATGCCGAGCACGGTGAAGCCGACACCGGCCGCCGCGAACCCCGCCACGTGCCAGTCGGCCACGCTGGCGATGCCCGCCATGAAGACCGGTGCCGCGGCCCATCCCAGGTTGCCCGACAGACCGTGAATCGAGAACGCATGACCCAGGCGCGGCGTGGCGACCCGGTGGTTGAGCAGCGTGAAGTCCGCCGGATGAAAGATGCTGTTGCCGAGCCCTGCGACCGCGGCCGTTGCGATCAGCATCCCGTAGCTGCCCGACAGTCCGAGCAGCACTCCCGACGACGCCAGCAGTCCGATGCCGAAGTACAGCACCGGGCGCGCCCCGACGCGGTCGACCACGAACCCGGCAAGAGCCTGACCGATGCCGCTCACGACGAAGAACACCGTCATCAGCAGCCCGGCCTCCGTGTAGCTGAGCGAGAAGTCCCGCATCAGCCACGGAAACAGCGGCGGCAGCATCAGGTGGAAGAAGTGCGACGTGCCGTGCGCGAGGCCGACCAGCCCGATGACTTCGGCGTCAGTGCGCAGCGACGGGGAAGCGGCCAGACTGCTCATGAAACATGGACGGCAAACCGCAGGAGCGGACGAATGTAACAGAGCAGATCGTGCAACCGGGATGGCAGCGGGCCACGCCGCTAAGCTTGCGCGGCTCCAAAACCTTGCTCGCAGAACGAACGTGATTCAGCTTGCCCGCTCCGCCGCACTCGTCGCCGCGCTGCTGACCATCGGGGTCGCTGCTGCACAGCCCGCGACGGCAGTGTCGCTTCGCATCATCGCGATCAACGACTTTCACGGTCACCTCGAACCCGGCGACAACGCCGTGGCGGTACCCGATCCCGACGATCCTTCACGCACGGTCCTGCTGCGCAGCGGCGGGGCCGCCTACCTCGCCACTCGCATCCGGCAGCTGCGCGCGGAAGCCGAAAACAGCGTCGTCGTGTCGTCCGGCGATCTGATCGGCGCATCGCCGCTGGTTTCGGGCTTGTTCTTCGACGAGCCGACGATCGCGGTCATGAACCAGATCGGCATTGACCTGAATGCAGTCGGCAACCATGAATTCGACCGCGGCGTGGCGGAACTGCTGCGCATAGCCGGCGGAGGCTGCCGCACCCAACCCGTGACCGACCGCGTGAGTTGCGCTCCCCCGGACGCGCGTTACGACGGCGCCCGCTTTCCTTTTCTGGCAGCCAACGTTGCCGACCGGGACGGCAGGCCGCTGTTCGCGCCCACGCAGGTGCGCGATGTCGGTGGCGTCCGCGTCGGCTTCATCGGTGCCGTGACACGCAGCACGCCGGGCATCGTGATGGCGGACCGCGTGGCCGGCCTGCGGTTCGGCGCGGAAGCCCCGGCCATCAATGCGGCCGCCGCCGCGCTTCGAGCGCAGGGCGTCGAGGCCATCGTCGCGGTCATTCACGAAGGCGGCGATGCCGACGGCGGATTCAACGGCTGCACGAATCCGCGCGGCGCGATCTTCGAGATCGAACGCCAGCTCGACCGCGCCATCGACGTCGTGCTGTCCGCCCACACGCATCGCGGCTACAGTTGCATGATCGGCGACCGCCCGGTGATCCAGGCAGCGTCGTTCGGTCGCCTGGTCGCCGTGGTCGACCTGGTTCTCGACCGCACGACCGGCGATGTCGTTGCCGGCCAGTCGCGTGCCCGAAATGTCCCGGTACCCAACGGCCTGACGCGCGACGCCCGCCTTGCGACGCGCTTTCCGGCCCTGCAGCCTGACGCCTCCGTCGCCGCGATCGTCGAGCGCTACCGGGCGCTCGCGGCCCCGATCGCCAGCCGGGCGGTGGGCCGTATTGCCGAGCCATTCGACCGCAATGCATCGGCGGGCGGCGACAGCGCGCTCGGCCGCCTGATCGCCGATGCCCAGCTCGCTGCAACGAGCGGCACCGGGGCCGAACTTGCGATCACGAACTCCGGCGGCATGCGCGCCGATCTGCGTTCGCAGTCGCGGGACGGCACGGTCAACTATGCGGACCTCTATGCGGTGCAGCCATTCGGCAATGCGCTGGTCACGATGACGCTCAGCGGCGCCCAGCTCAGGCGCCTGCTCGAGCAGCAATGGAGTGAGAGCCGCGCGGAGCGCACGCGGTTCCTGCAGCCGTCGCGGGGGCTCGCCTACGTGTGGGACCCCGCCCGCCCCATCGGCCACCGCGTGATCGCCGATTCGCTGCGACTGAATGGCCAGCGCATCGATCCGGAGCGCCGCTATCGCGTCACGTTGAACGACTTCCTCGCGCTGGGTGGGGACGGCTTCTCGGTGCTGCGTGAGGGGACCGATCCGGTCGGCGGCCCGCTCGACATCGACGCGCTGTCCGCCTACGTACGCGTGGAATCTGCGGCGGGCCCTCTTGTCCCCGACCGCGAGCCGCGCATCCGTCGCGCCCGCTGAGGGCGAGCGGCCGGACAGCGAATGCGATAATCAACGCTGCTCAACAGGACCAACACCATGCGCCGCAACCGCGCCAGCACGCGCGCCCGCTCTTCGGTCGATGCCGAGACGCTCGTCAAGATGGCGCGCCGGCTGGCCGAGTCCGGCAGCCGTCTCGAAGACGAGCTGTGGCAGCGCCGCCTCGCCGAAGTCATCAACGATCGCCTCGCGCGCCGCAGCGACGATGCGATCGAAGCCGCATTGGACGACCTCGCGCGCACCAGCCAGCGCGCCTACGACGACCTGGCCGACCTGGCGGAGAGCTGCGCCGAATCAACCACCATCGACATCGACGGCAAGTCGCACGACGTGCTGCTGCTCGCGCTGCCGCTGCTCGCGTGGTCGCGCTACAAGCTGCCGGCCACGACGCTGTCGTCAACCGTGCTGGACAACCTGCGCACGCAGCTGCAGGGGCACCTCGTGGCACGGCCGGCGCGCGCCGCCCTTGCCGACTACCTGTTCGCGATCGACCAGCTGCCCGAGGCCTTCAGCGAGGTCCGGCGGCTCACCGAACAACTGGGCGATGCCTGCGCTGAGGGCATCGTGCTGCACATCGACCCGAAGAAGCTGCGCGAGCCGGTCGGGATGCTGGCGGACACGCGCTACGTGATCGCGGCCATCGCCACTCCGGCCGGATCACCGCTGTTTCACTGGCAGGAACTCGGCGTGGATCCGGACGCCAAGATCGGGGCACTGTCTGCCTTCCGCGAACAGGCGGCGCCCGTGCTCCAGCCGGTGCTGACCGGTTGCCGCTTCCGCGTGCTGTCGCCGACGGCGTTCCACTCGGCATTGCGCTTCGCCGACCGCGAACTGCGCCAGTTCTCGCTGGAAGCAGCCGTCGCCTTCCTGAAGCTTGCCTACGATCTCGCCCCGTCGGCGCTGTCGGCCGCGGCCGGCCTGTTCGAGGACCCGCAGGGCAATTCAGGTGCCGAAGTGCGGATCGGCATCGCCAAGTCGCAGGACGACGATGCCGTCATCGAAGGCGTGGTCTGGCCGCTGCTCGGTGACGACGAGGAGCAGACGCTGGAAGAGGTCGAGAAGGCACTCGGCACGCTCGGCGTCAGTCGCACTGTCATGCATGCCCACCGCTTCCCGCTCGAGTTCTGCGACGACTGCGGCGCGCCGATGTTTCCGAATGCCGCAGGACACGTGGTGCACGCGGAACCGCCGGACGATGCCGAGGACCGGCCGGCCACGCCGCTGCACTGACCCTCAGCGGTAGATCCAGTCGCGCGTTGGCGGCAGCTCCGTCGCTCCGGGAATGCGCACGACGCTTCCCAGCAACTGGTAGATGTTGACCCAACCCTGCTGGAAGCCGTAGGCGCACCCGGCGAGGTAGACGCGCCAGGTGCGCAACGTCTGCTCCGGCACCAGTCGCGACGCCTCACCGAGGCACGCTTCGAGGCGGCGGTACCACAGCGCCAGCGTGCGCGCATAGTGGGGACGCAGCGACTCGACGTCGGCGATCTCGAAGCCCGCGGCGGACATCTCGCGCACCGCAACGTGCAGGTGCGGCAGCTCGCCCTCCGGGAACACGCGCTGCTCGATGAATTCGCTCACGCCGCTGCCGACAGGACGGCTGTCGGCGTCCGCCGAGGTGATGCCGTGATTCAGGAACAGGCCGCGATCGCGCAGCACAGCCGCAATGGCGCCAAAGTACATCGGGAGGTTGCGCAGCCCGACGTGCTCGAACATGCCGATGCTCGCGGCCTTGTCGAAACGGTCCGCACCGAAATGCTTTTGCAGGTCGCGGTAATCCATCAGCAGGATCTCCGCGCGGCCGCTCAGGCCCTCCTCCTGCACGCGCTCGCGCGCCAGGCGCGCCTGCTCGCCCGACAGCGTGATGCCGACGGCCTGCACGCCGTAGTGCCGCGCCGCGTGCAGCACCAGGCCGCCCCAGCCGCAGCCGACGTCGAGGAATCGATCCCCGGGCGCGAGCCTCAGCTTGCGGCAGATGAGATCGAGCTTCGCCTGCTGCGCCTCGTCGATGTCTTCCGCGCCGGTCCGGAAGTAGGCGCAGGAGTAGACCATGCGCGAGCCCAGCCAGAGACGGTAGAAATCGTTGCCGACGTCGTAGTGATGGGCGATCGCGGTGCGGTCCTGCCCGCGGCGATGCGCTCGCCACGGCGGCAGCGCGCGCGCGCGTGTCGACTGACCCGCGGAGTCGGCAAGCTTCTCGACCACCGGAATCACATCGAGCAGATCGCCGTCGACGTCGACCTGGCCGCGAACGTAAGCATCCGCCAAGGCGCCGAGGGAGGGTGTCCGCAGATGGCGCAGCGACGCAGGATCCTGCACCCGCAGCGTCACGCGCGGAGACGGACCCAGGTCATGGAACGAATGGTCGGGGAGCACAACCCGCAGCGGCACGCCTCCCGCGCGACGACAGGTGTCGGCGAGCCGCCCCACTGCTCCCGCCGCCAGTGATTCGGCCACACCGCCCGGCGCACGGCTGAGAACGTCGACAAGGTTCATCGCAGCCTCCAGCAAAGCGCAGTCCGCGGGACCTGCACTGTGCTCCCGGCCGAGCCGGCTTTCCCGCGGCTGAAAGATTCACGATAGGACGTCCGGCCGGGATTCGCCAGCCCCGGAGACGCGTCACGGAGGCCTGTGGCGCAGTTCAGATCGCCGCGGCGATCGCGCGGCCGAGATCTGCGGTGGAGCCGGTCCCGCCAATGTCGCGCGTCAGCGGAGCGTGGGCCGGACCGGCAATCAGGGCCTTTTCGATGGCCTGGAACACGGTCGCCGCGGCTTCAGAGTGGCCGAGCCAGTCCAGCATCAGCGACGCGCTCCAGATCTGCCCGATCGGGTTGGCGATGCCCTGGCCGGCAATATCCGGCGCCGATCCGTGCACCGGCTCGAACAGCGATGGCCAGGTCCGGTCCGGGTTGAGGTTGGCCGACGGCGCAATGCCGATCGTGCCGGTGCAGGCCGGACCGAGGTCCGACAGGATGTCGCCAAAGAGGTTGGACGCCACGACGACGTCGAAAACCTCGGGCCGCTGCACGAAGTGCGCCGTCAGGATGTCGATGTGGAACTTGTCGACGCGGACCCGCGGATACCGCGACGCCATCGCGACGACCCGTTCGTCCCAGTACGGCATCGTGATCGAGATGCCGTTGCTCTTCGTCGCCGAGGTCAGGTGTCGCTTCGGCCGCTTCATTGCCAGTTCGAACGCGAACTTCAGCACGCGGTCGATGCCCGTGCGGGTCATGACGGTCTCCTGCACGACAACCTCGCGCTCGGTGCCTTCGAACATGCGGCCGCCGATCGACGAATACTCCCCCTCGGTGTTCTCGCGCACGATCATCATGTCGATGCCGCCCGGCGGACGCGGCCGGCCCTGCCGATCCACCAGCGGCGACGCGATGCCCGGCATCAGCCGGCACGGCCGCAGGTTCACGTACTGGTCGAAATCGCGCCGGAACTTCAGCAGCGAGCCCCACAATGAAACGTGGTCGGGCACCGTCGCAGGCCAGCCGACCGCGCCGTAGAAGATCGCGTCGACGCCGGCGAGGCGATCCTTCCAGTCGTCGGGCAGCATCGCGCCATGCTTTTCGTAGTAGTCGCAGCTCGCGAAGTCGTGGTGCTCGTAGCTCAGTTCGACGCCGTGCCTGCGTGCAGCCGCATCGAGCACGCGCAATCCCTCGGGCACGACCTCCTTGCCGATGCCGTCGCCCGGAATCACTGCAATGCGCTGAACCATCATTCCTCCAGGAAGCGGGCGAAGCCCGCGACGGCCTCGCGTTCGGTCTGCAGCCGGTTCTCGACACGGCTCATGTCGGCGTAACCGAGCGACATGCCGCACACCACCATTTCGTTGTCCGGCAGGCCGAGCTCGCGCGCGATGATCCGGTGGAACTGCGTGAACGCCGCCTGCGGACAGGTGTCGAGCCCTCGCGCCCGTGCGGCAACCATGATGTTCTCGAGGAACATGCCGTAGTCGAGCCAGCTGCCCTGTTCCATCACGCGGTCGATCGTGAAGATCAGGCCGACCGGCGCATCGAAGAACCGATAATTGCGGCCGTGCTGGGCGTGCATTGCCTCCTTGTCCGTCTTGCCGATGCCGAGCAGGCCGTACAGGTCCCAGCCGATCTTGCGGCGGCGCCCGAGGTAGGGCTCGACCCACTCCGTCGGGTAGTACGCATACTCCTCGGCGTGCAGCCTGCGTTGCTCCGGGTCGTTGTACGCCGCCATGATCGCTTCGATGAGGCGGGCCTTCGCAGCGCCGGTCAGCACCGTCACCTTCCACGGCTGGGTGTTGGTCCCGGAGGGCGCGCGCGACGCGATCGACAGAATCTCCTCGACGGTGCTGCGCGGCACCGGCGTCGGCAGAAACGCGCGGATCGACTGGCGTGTGGTGATGGCATGGTCCACCACTTCATGGGGGCCGATCGGGGCACGGCTGTTCATGTGTGTATCTTCTCCAGAGCGGCGCGCAGCGGCGCCGGCAGCGTGGTCGGCCGGCGCGTCGTGCGATCGACGTAGACATGCACGAAGTGGCCCTGCGCGCAGGCCGCGTCTTCGTCGTCGGCGAAGATGCCGATCTCGTAGCGGACACTCGACGTGCCGAGGCGTGCCACGCGCAGTCCGGCGTGCACTGACTGCGGGAAGGCGAGCTCGCTGAAGTAGCGGCACTGCGTCTCGACCACCAGGCCGATGACCGTGCCGTGCTCGATGTCCAGCACGCCGGAGCGGATCAGGTACTCGTTCACGACCGTGTCGAAGTACGAGTAGTACACGACGTTGTTGACGTGCCCGTAGGCGTCGTTGTCCATCCAGCGCGTCGCGATCGCGTGGAAGTGCCGGTAATCGGCGCGCCGCAATGGTGCTTCGCGCGTAGTCATGCTGCCCTCCCCCATCGGCGCACTACGAGTGCGACGCCCGCCATCGTGACGACCACGCCCGCCCAGGCGAGCGCGCCGAGGCGTTCGCCGAAGATGAGCCAGGCGAGCAGCGCCGTCACCGCCGGCGTCAGGTACATCAGGCTCGCCACTTCGGTGGCGCGGCCGCGTCGGATCATAACGAGCAGCAGCGAAATGGCTGCGAGCGAAAGCGCGAATACCGACCACGCCAGCGCCAGCCAGAAGTCGAGGCTGAAATCGACCGTCATCGATTCGAACGCCATCGCGAATGGCAGGACCGCGAAGAACGAAGCGCCGAACTGGATGATGCTGCCGGTGCGCAGGTCGACGTGGGCGCCATGCCGCTTCTGGTAGAGAGTGCCCGCGGTGATGCCGACCAGCGCGAGCAGGTTGACCCCGAGAGCGAGCGGACCGACGCCGGCGAACGTCAGCCGGTCTGAGAGCACGAGCGTGATGCCGACGATGCCGAGCGCGAGCCCCGACCACTGCAGTCGTGAAACCCGTTCGCCGACGCTGGCGCCGAACACCGCGGTCAGCAGCGGCTGGGTGCCGACGAGCAGCGACGAGACGCCTGCCGGCATGCCGAGCGCGATCGCCAGCCAGACGCCGCCCAGGTAGGTGGCCTGCAGCAGCAGTCCGACGACAGCGGTGTTCCACCAAGCCCGGGGCGTGCTCGGCCACGGCGCGCGCATGAGCCACACCAGGGGAAGCAACACGACAACGACGCCGGCGAAGCGGTACAAGAGGAAGGTCAGTGGCGGGGCGTGCGGCGCGGCGGTCTTGGCGACGATGAAACCCGTGCTCCACAGCAGCACGAACGCGAACGGCATCGCCGAGAGCCAGGCAGCCTTTGGTGAGCCTGCCTCAGCCATGCCGGACCGTCGCGTGGCTCCGTGCCGCCCGTTGCCAATCCCGCCAGGCGTCGCGCGCCGCCCGCACCGTGTTCAGGTGCACGTCGACCGTGGTCGCGATGTCGCGCCCGTAGCCTCCGGCCATCGTCACGGCGACCGGCGCTCCCAGCTTCGCGGCGAAGGCGAACACCCGGCGGTCGCGCTCCGCCATGCCCGCGCTCGTCAGTGCGAGCTTGCCGAGGCGATCGTCCTCGTGCGCGTCGGCTCCGGCCACGTAGACGATGAACGCCGGATCGAAACGGCGTCGCAGCTCGTCGAGCGCCCCGTCCAGCGCGCCCAGGTAGTCCTCGTCGCGCGTGCCGTCGGGCAGCGCGACGTCGAGATCACTGCGCTGCTTGCGGAACGGAAAGTTCGAGGCCCCGTGGATCGACAGCGTGAACACGGAACGGTCTCCGGCAAGGATCTCCGCAGTGCCATCGCCCTGATGCACGTCGAGGTCGATGATCGCCACCGGCAGATGCTGGCGCGCCGGAGCGCCGTCCGACTGCAGTACGCGGGCGGCCACGGCGGCGTCGTTGAACACGCAATAGCCTGCGCCGCGCGCCCGCTGGGCGTGGTGTGTGCCGCCGGCGAGGTTCACGGCGACGCCGTCGGCCCGGGCAGCGCGGCAGGCTGCGATCGTCGCGCCGGCGGACCGCAGTGACCGCTCGACCATCTGGGGCGACCACGGAAATCCGATGGCCCGTACTTCGGCCGATTCCAGCGTGCCGCGTATGACGCGCTCGATGTAGCGCGAGTCGTGCGCGAGCGCCAGCTGGCCGATCGAGGCCGCCTGCGGCTCCGACAGTGCGACGCCGAGCAACTCGGATTCGACGCGCTCGCGCAGCATGCGGTACTTCGCCATCGGAAACCGGTGCCCCGCTGGCAACGGCAGGACGAAGTGGTCGCTGAAGTAGGCGTGCACCGCGGCATTGTAGGAGCCAGGGGTTCTGGCATTGACTGGTGCGTTGCGCCAATGACCCCTGATATCTCGTGGAATTGCCCTGCACTGGGATCTCGTAACGTATTGATCCGTATGGCTTCACATGAGAAGATTAGATTTATGTCGCAGCGCACAAAAAGTGCTTGACATTGAGTCCCGCCATCCCCACAATTCGTCTTGTGCAGTGCAGCACGGCTGCAAAGAAATTCTCTCCACCCGCTATGCAATTGCTGTTCAACGGCAACAACTTAACCGAGGAGTCATTCATGTTTGCCACGCCCGCGCAATTCACCGAGATTCAAAAAGGCCAGATGGACGCCGCGTTCGCCCTGGGCCAGACCTTCTTTGACGCGACCGAGCGCATGCTCGAGCTGAACCTCGCCGCCGCCAAGGCGACGCTGGAAGAGTCGGTCGAGCGCGTGCAAGCGCTGATGAGCGCCAAGGACGTGCAGGAATTCCTGGCGCTGAGCTCGGCGCTGTCGCAGCCGACGCTCGAGAAGGCCGTCAGCTACTCGCGCACCGTGTACGGCATCGCCAACGGCGCCGGCACGGAAGTCTCGCGGATCGTCGAGTCGCAGGTTGCCGAGAACAACAAGAAGGTCACGCAACTGATCGACTTCGCTGCCAAGAACGCCCCGGCCGGCTCCGAGCCCGCCGTCGCCGCGCTGAAGAGCGCTGTCGCCGCGGCCAACACCGCGTACGACACGTTCGCGAAGGCTGCCAAGCAGGCTGTCGACTTTGCCGAGTCGAATGTTGCCGCCGCGACGTCGGCGACGATGAAGGCCGCCGCTGCCGCGAACGACACGGTCAAGGCCCCGGCCAAGCGCAAGGCTGCCTAAGCTACGCAGTCTCCACGGGCGAGGCAGGCACGCCTGCCTCGCTGCGTTAATACGCCGGCAACATTGACGGCGGAAGCTGCATCAGTTGAGTCGGAAATTACCGGCGCGCGCAGCAGAAGATTCGACCAGCAGTCGCCGCGTGAAGAAGTAAGGTGCAGCAGTGCTGCGCTGAAAAGTTTGTCTCCTTGGCACCACTGCCCGGACTCGCGTCCGGGCACCCTCTGTCTCCTCCTTGGTGGTGCTTTTCAAGCCCGGTCAACCGACCGGGCTTTTTTTGCTCTCGACGGGCCCATCACCAGGGCGGCCCGCGCTTCATTCCTATAATCCCCAGCTTTTCGACACCGGGACCTTTCATGGAAGCCGAACGCCTCAACCAGATCGAAGGCACCGTCGCAGACCTGCGCGGACGCCTGGCCGAACTGCGGAGGTATCTTTGACGTCGATGTGAAGGAAGCACGCCTCGAGGAGATCAACCGGTCACTCGAAGATCCCAAGGTCTGGGACGATCCCAAGCGCGCCCAGGAGCTCGGAAGGGAAAAGAAGACGCTCGACCTCGTCGTGCAAAGGATGCACGCGCTGACGAACGGCCTGCGCGACGCCGGCGAGCTGTTCGAAATGGCGCGCGCGGACGACGACGACGCCACGCTGATGTCGGTCGAGGCCGACGTGGCGGGGCTTGCCAAACAGGTCGCCGACCTCGAGTTCCAGCGGATGTTCAACAATCCGCTCGACCCCAACAACTGCTTCATCGAGATTCAGGCCGGGGCCGGCGGCACCGAGGCACAGGACTGGGCCGGCATGCTCGAGCGCATGTACCTGCGCTACGCCGAGCGGCGCGGGTTCAAGCCCGAGCTGCTCGACGAATCCGAAGGCGAAGTCGCCGGCATCAAGGGCGCGACGATCAAGATCAGCGGCGACTATGCCTACGGCATGCTGCGGACCGAGACGGGCATTCACCGGCTGGTGCGCAAGTCGCCGTTCGATTCGAACGCGCGCCGCCACACCTCGTTCGCCAGCGTGTTCGTCTATCCGGAGATCGACGAATCGGTCGAGGTCGAGATCAACCCGGCCGACCTGCGCATCGACGTCTACCGCGCCTCCGGAGCGGGCGGCCAGCACGTCAACAAGACCGAGAGTGCCGTGCGCATCACGCACCTGCCGACCAACATCGTCGTGCAGAGCCAGAACGACCGGTCGCAGCATCGCAATCGCGCAGAGGCGATGGCGATGCTCAAGTCGCGCCTTTACGAACTCGAGCTGCGCAAGCGCCAGGCCGAGCAGAACAAGCTCGAGGAAGCCAAGACCGACATCGGCTGGGGCCACCAGATCCGCTCGTACGTGCTGGATCAGTCGCGCATCAAGGATCTGCGCACCAATGTCGAGATCGGCAATACCCAGGCGGTGCTCGATGGCGATCTCGACGATTTCATCGAGGCGAGCCTGAAACAGGGTGTATAGAACCTATCTCAGGGTCCCCGATGGATCGCGTTGCCACGAGAAGCGGGCGGATGCAAGGCGGCTGGCGAAGGACAGTAGCCGATCCTACGACCGAGCCGGCCAACGCCGCAGACGCCCGGTTATCGTGGCAACCCTTCGGGGCAGGGCCGCGACCACCCGGGACCCTGAGATAGGTTCATATGCTCCGCCCCGCCATCGACAAACCGGAACTGTTGCCGCTCGCGGAAGGCGCGAGCAGCAGCCGCATCGTGCTCAGGCGCTACCGCTGCGGTGACGGCGCCGCGCTGTTCGCGGCGATCGCGCCGCATCGCGAGGAGCTGATGCAGTGGATGGAGTGGCCGCGGCGTCACCAGCGCGTCGAGGACTCGGAGTCCTACGCGCGGCGCATGCATGCGGAGTTCATCGAGCGGAAATCGATGCCGATGGCCATCTTCGACGCCGCCAGCGGCGCCTACCTCGGCGGCGCCGGGTTTCACGCTCCCGACTGGAATGTTCCCAAGGTCGAGGTGGGCTACTTCCTGGTGCCGCCGGCGCGTGGTGCCGGCCTCGCCACCGAGGTCATCCGGCTGCAGATCCACTACGCGTTCGAGCAGATGCAGGTCAATCGGGTCTGGGGCTCATGCGATGGCGGCAATGACGCCAGCGCCGGGGTCATGCGGCGCGCCGGACTGCCCGAGGAAGGTCTGCTGCGGGCCGAAACGCGCGATCATCACGGGCGCGTACGCGATACGCGGCTGTTCGGCCTGTCGCTGGAGGACTATCCGGCGTGGGCAGCACAGCACGGCTTGACCGATCTCGCCTACCTTCCTGTTCCGCAATGACGAAGAAGAATCTGTTTGTCCTCACAGGCGCCTCGCGCGGGCTCGGTGCGGCGATTGCCGAATCGCTGCTGGCCAGCGACGTGCTGCTGCTGACGATGTCGCGCCGGCCCGACCTGGCGCTGCAGGACAAGGCACGTGCGGCGGGTGCGACGCTTGAGCAGTGGGCGCTGGATATCGGCCACGACGTCGGCACGGCGGCGCGCCTGGAAACCTGGCTTCACCAGCATGCCGCTGCCGGATTGGCGTCGGCGGCTCTGATCAACAACGCGGGAGTCTTCGGCCGCGCAGGTCCGATCGAAGCGAGCGATGCCGACACGCTCGCGGCCGTCATGCGCGTCGACCTCGAGGCGCCGATGCTGCTCACCGCGGCGTTCCTGCGTGCCACGCGCAGCTGGGCCATCGACAAGCGCGTGCTGAACATTTCGAGCGGCGCCGGGCGACGCGCCATTGCCGGATGGGCGGCCTATTGCGCGGCCAAGGCGGGCCTCGACCACTTCTCGCGCGTCGTTGCCGCGGACGAGGTGCTGCTGTCGAATCCTACCCGCATCGTCGCGCTCGCGCCGGGCGTGATCGACACCGACATGCAGGCCGAGCTGCGCGCCTCCGAGTCCGCCGGCTTCCCCGAGCAGCAGAATTTCATACAGCTCAAGGCGAGCGGACAGCTGCCGACACCGCAGGCCGCCGCCGCCCGTGTGCTGGCCTTTCTCCATCGTGACGATTTCGGCCGTGAACCGGTGGCCGACGTTCGCCAGGCCTGAATTCCCGACATGAACGAACCCAGCCCACCCGTCGCCGCCGACGAGAACCAGATCATCGCGGAGCGCCGCGCCAAGCTCGCCGAGCTGCGCACCCGCGGACCGGCCTTTCCCAACGACTTCCGGCGCACGCACCGGGCCGGCGAGCTGCACTCCGCCTATGGCGCACTCGATCGCGATGCGCTCGACGCGGCGCCGGTCGAGGTTGCGGTGGCCGGCCGCATGATGCTCAAGCGCGTCATGGGCAAGGTGGCGTTTGCCACCGTGGCCGACACGAGCGGCCGGATCCAGTTCTTCGTGGCCCGGGACGACGCGGGAGAGGCGGCGCTCGAGGAGTTCAAGCGCTGGGACATCGGCGACCTGATCGCTGCGCGCGGCACGGTCTTCAAGACGCAGAAGGGCGAGCTTTCGGTGCGCGTGAAGGAACTGCGACTGCTCGCCAAGGCGCTGCGGCCCCTGCCCGACAAGTTCCATGGGCTGGAAGACCGCGAACAGCGCTATCGGCAACGGTACGTCGACCTCATCATGAACGAGGAGTCGCGCGCCGCCTTCCTGACGCGAAGCCGGGCGATCGCTGCGATGCGCGACTTCATGGTCGCGGAGGGATTCCTCGAGGTCGAGACGCCGATGCTGCAGGTCATTCCCGGCGGCGCGGCAGCGAAGCCCTTCGTCACGCACCACAATGCGCTCGACATCGACATGTACCTGCGCATCGCCCCCGAGCTCTACCTCAAGCGGCTCGTCGTCGGCGGTTTCGAGCGCGTGTTCGAGGTCAACCGCAACTTCCGCAACGAAGGCGTGAGCCCGCGGCACAACCCGGAGTTCACGATGATGGAGTTCTATGCCGCGTACCATGAGTACACGTGGCTGATGGAATTCACCGAGCGGATGCTGCGCCATGTCGCGATCGCCACCACCGGGTCCGCCGTGCTGTCGTATCAAGGCCACGAGATCGACCTGTCGAAGCCCTTTGCGCGCCTGACCATCGCGCAGGCGATCCGCGCTCATGCGCCGCGCTATACGGATCAGCAGCTTGGGGATCGCGACTACCTGCATCGCGAACTGCGGGCCAAGGGATCGACCCACTCGGAGGAAGCGGGCCTCGGCGCCCTGCAACTGGCGCTCTTCGAGGAGGTGGCCGAGTCGAAACTGATCCAGCCGACCTACATCGTCGACTACCCCGTCGAAGTCTCTCCGCTGGCGCGCGCATCGGATGCGCGGCCAGAGATCACCGAGCGGTTCGAACTCTTCATCGCAGGCCGGGAGACAGCGAACGGCTTCTCCGAGCTCAACGACCCGGAAGACCAGGCCGCGCGCTTCAACGAGCAGGCCAGGGCCAAGGCTGCCGGTGACGAGGAGGCGATGTACTACGACGCCGATTACGTGCGCGCGCTCGAGTACGGCATGCCGCCGGCGGCCGGCTGCGGCGTCGGCGTTGACCGCTTCGTGATGCTGCTGGCCGACGCGCCGAGCATCCGCGACGTGATTCTCTTTCCGCACATGCGGCCGGAGGGCTGATGCCGCAGGCGGCGCGGTTACTGGCGCTTGCGAACCGGCTGCAGGCGCGTGCGCAGCCGCCGCGTCCCACCGGACTGCAGCCGTTCGTCGTCGCCGGCCAGGTGGTCGGCTGGACCGCGCCCGACACGGCCCGCTTTCTTGCCGACCGCGCAGTGGGTTTCGACTTCCGATCCGGAATGCTTCATCTGGCCGATGACGGCATGGACGCGGCGCATCGCAGCGCCCTCCTCGCAGACGCCGCGCTGCAATTGCGTGATGCCGGACTGGTGCGTGGCTGGCGCGACGAGACCCTGGCGATCCGCGCCGAGCCGGGCGGCCCCGTGCTCGCGAAGATCGAGCGCGCCGCCTGCCGGACGCTCGGCATCTGTACCGAAGCCGTGCACCTGAACGCGTTCTGCGACGACGGGACCCTCATGGTCGCCCGTCGTGCCTCCCACAAGTCGATCGATCCGGGCCTCTGGGACAACCTGGTGGGAGGCATGGTCCCGGCGGGTGAGAACCTCGAACAGGCGCTCGAGCGCGAGGCCTGGGAAGAAGCCGGCCTCGAACTGGACCGTCTCGAAGTCCATCGCGGGCGCAGCGTCCACGTACGCCGGCCGGTGGCGGAGGGTTACCAGTCCGAGCGCATCCACGTCTACGAGGTCACGCTCCCGTCCGATGCAGTCTGCAGCAACCAGGACGGCGAAGTCGATGCGATCGAGCGCTGGTCCCTGCCGCGGGCCGTCGCTGCAATCGAGCGCGATGCATTCACGCTCGAGTCCGCTTTGGTCACGCTGGAGAGCCTCGCGCGGCGCGGCGGCTTCGTGACGCCGGCGGGGCTGTACACGTAAACGACGCCGTCGTCTGGCCTTCGTCGCCAGCTATCGGATCCTGCTCGCCATCTCGATGAAGCGGTGCAGCCAGTCGCCGTCGCGCCGATGGACGATGTAGGGACGGCGGTTGCTCCATTCGACTTCGAGCAGGCGCGGACCTGCCGATGGCCACACCTCCAGGGTCAGCCCGCTCGGAACCTCCTTCGGCGTCTGACCCTTGAGGCGAGCGCGCGAAATCACGACCTGCAGATCGGCCAGCTGGAAGAAGCGCGCCTCGACGTGGTCCTCGACGCCGCGAAACGCCGCCTCCACCATCGGCCCCAGCGACTCCGACAGCAGTTCCTGCAGAAGCGCGGTGGAAGAGTCTCGCGCCCGGGCACGCGAAGCGGGTTCCGCAGACTGGCGCGCGCTCGCGCCAGTCTGCGCCGATGCACGATCCCGTGATCCCTGCGGCAGTCGCAGCGTCGCTCTCGACTGCAGCAATCCCTTCTGACCCGATGCCATCTTCGATCCGAGAATCCGCCCCCAGCTGATCGAATTCCACCGGCTCTGCCTGCGTCTGCAAATCATCCGTTGGGTTGGTCGCGAATCGTGCAGTGCACAGACAAAACCTGGCGGCCGATTCACGTCGTTCACGACGGCCGCCCGGTCGCGCAGGAGCGGCGATCGTTCCGCGGCGCACGGCCCGCAACTCACACAAGGGATATCCTGCGGCCTCCGCGGATTCGGCTTCGATGACCTCGCGACCCGATGAACGAGCTTTGCACCACGATCACTGATCTCAGGAGCGTGCTTCAGGAGACACCCTTCCTGAAGCAGTACAGGTTCGAGATTCAGGCCTGCTCACCCGGAACCTGCACATTGCTCGTACCGTTCGATCCGGCACTGGAGCGTCCCGGCGGCATCGTCAGCGGCATGACGCTGATGGGCGCCGCCGATGTGGCCATGTGGCTGGCGATCATGACGCTCCGCGGCACGAGCGAGCACTGGGTGACGACCGACATGAAGACGGCGTTTCTTCGCAGCGCCCGCGAGGAGGATGTCCTGTGTTCCGCCACGATCCTGAAGATCGGCCGGAAGACCGCCTACGGCAGCGCAGAGTGCAACAGCTCGGCGTCCGGACTGCTGGCGCACCACGTCCTGAGCTATGCCCTTGCTGCGCCTTAGACCCCGCGGCGCGCGGTGTCCCGTTCCGGGAAGATCAGGGCGAATCTATCGACAGGACTGGGCTCTGCCAGCAGCGGACGAATAGGGTGCCTGTGTGCCTGACGCCAGACCGGCCCTATCCATCGCCGACGCAAGGCCGGGAGCTTCGACAGTCCTCCGGCGGTAGAGGAATTCTTCTGTTACGGAGCGCTGACCACGGGCACGTATCTCACGGCGCTGTTGTCCTCCGGGTGCATATCGCCTGGGACGTTGGCCGTAACGACGAGCATGACCTGACTGCCTGCTGCGCCGGTGGTGACACCGTCGAAGAAGAACGACACTTCAGTGCCGGCGGGAAACGACGGAAAGGGCAAGCCGCCGGCCAGCTGCTGCACGGAGACCGGCGGACAGATGGAGGCGCCGGAACTGAGGCAGGTCACGCTCCGGTATTCGAAGCCGATCGGCGCGGCCACCTGGACCAGAACGTTCGTGGCCTCGTTCTGGCTGGTGTTCACCACCGCCGCCTGAACCGCGCTGCTCTGGCCGGCAATGAGAGGATTCCGCGCTGACATGATGGCGACGCTCACCTGAGGCGCCATGGCCTCGAAGTCGATATAGCCACCGCCGCCGCCGCAGCCGGCTAACACTGCGCTCACAACGGCGCCTGAAAGCCAGAGTGGATAGCTGCGTGCGGGCAACATCGTGGACGTCCCTTTCCGGGCCGCAGACCCTTGAACACATCTATAGCCTAGCCCCGCCAGGCCAACCGCCTTGATGACTGTCAAGACGGGCACTTCAGTGTCGCGACTCATTCTGCGAACTGGAGCTGCGCACGCGGACTGACCGTGAGCAGTTCCAAGGCGTGCCATTGCCACGCACAGGAACTGCATTCGAAGGGTCGGTTCACCGGTCGTCCACAGCCGGACGTCGAGCCGGCCCCCCTCCGCAGTTCGCCGTGAAACGGACTGAGTTCCTCCGGCGTGTGGGCCTCGCCCGCCGGCGCGGCGACTCAGCCGGCGTCGACGCCGCCGCGCGGCGAGTGTCTCGCGCCCCAGGAGCGAGAGGCTTTCTGCCCCTGTCTGATCACGGTCAAGGGGCTGCGTTGAGAGGCTGCGACACGGCGCCTAGCATGCTCTCAGGCAATGAGAGTCGGCCTTCGCGGTATGCCTGCTGCCGCGCATCTCCGCGTGCCGGCGCGCCCTATGCGAAACGTGGCCTGCCTGCTGATGGCTGCAACGATGGCTTGCAGCACCGCGCCTGCGCCAACGCGCCCCGTTTCTGAAGGGCGCGTGCCCGATGCCGCCGTCGCCGTCGACGACACGCTGTATGTACGCTACCCCGGTCCCGACGGCCCGCTGATTCTCGGCGCCGACTGGGCGCAGGCGGCCGCAGGCGCCCCGGCGTCCAGCTACCGCGCGGCGCGGCTGGAGGTGCAGTCCGAACCCATCGACATCGATGCGCTCGGCAGCCGCGGACGGCCTGTCACTTTATCGTCGGCCAACGCCTGGTCCGAACTGCTGCAGCGCTTGCTCTGGAGCTTCGCTCCGCCGGAACCCGGCCAGGCTGCGCTGGCTGTCGTGCAGGGCAGCGACGTCGTCTTCGTGCGCGACGGCGAGCGCCTGCAGTTCTATCAGCTCGAGCGCAAGCCGGCGAGCCTGAAGGTGGTCCGGCGCGTGACCGAGGAGGAACTCTCGCAGAGCGTGAGCAAAGCGCTGCGCGAGCGCTATGGTGCGGACGGGTTGGTGTTGTTCGACACCGGCGGCAGCACGGCTGGCCGTGCCCTGGTGCTGGTCGACATCGCGCGCGGTCAGACGGTCCTTGTAATTCCGGCCTCCGCGCCGGTGGCCGGGACGCCGCCCCCCGACCCAGCGCAGGCCCTGTCCGTGACGGAAGCGCTGGTTCTGCGCAGCCATGTCGTGACGCCGCTGACGCAGCCGGTCACCGCCGCCGCGCGCCTGACATGGCTCACGCTGCAGACCGCCATCGGGCTGGTCCCGAAGCCGAGGCCGGCCCCAATCGCCGTGCCGCCGGCGGGCGGAGTGGCGATTCCGATGGATCTTGCCGCTTTCGACCGCGAACTTGACGAGCGTTTGGGCGCCCGCGCCACTCCAGCCCGACTCGACCTGCTGATCGACGGCGACGCGTACTTTCCACGCCTGGTGCAGGCGATACAGGACGCGCGCGAGTCGGTGCTGGTGCGTGTGTACATCTTCGACACTGACCCGTACGCGCTGCAGGTCGCCGACTTGCTGAAGGAGCGCTCGAAGTCGATCCGGGTCCAGGTGCTGCTCGATGAACTCGGCACGATCGCGGCGGCCAGAACGGTCGGCCGCCTGCCCTACGCAGGCGGCTATCCCTACGCCGGGGCCCCGGGCTCGATCGTCGATTACTTGCAGAACGGCTCCGGTGTGCTCGTGCGCACGGTGGCGAATCCATGGCTGACCTCGGACCACACCAAGGCGATCATCATCGATGGCGAGCGCGCGTTCGTCGGCGGCATGAACATCGGCCTGGAGTACCGCTACGAATGGCATGATCTGATGGTCGAGGTGCAGGGCGCGGTCGCCGCCAGGATGGCGCGCGACTTCGAATTGGCGTGGTCGCACGCTGCCGTCGGTGGCGATCTAGCTCGGCTCGCGCGCGCGCTCGATCGAGAACCGGATCCCGCGCCGGCACCGCCCGATGCGCCGTTCGTGCGCGTGCTTACAACACATACCGGCAATCCCGAAATTCTCACCGCGCAGCTGATGGCGATCCGCCGGGCCCGTCATCTGATCTACGTGGAACAGCCCTATGTGTCCGATGACGAGGTCATCGCGGCCCTCGTTGATGCGCGCCGCCGAGGCGTCGACGTGCGCGTGGTGCTGCCGACCGCAGGTGACAGCGGCTTCATGAATGCCGCCAACCTCGTCGCCACGAACGTCTTTGTGCGCAACGGTGTGCGCGTTTATGCATATCCTGGCATGACGCACGTGAAGGCTGCGATCTTCGACGGTTGGGCCTGTCTCGGTTCGGCCAATTACGACAAGCTGTCGCTCCGCATCAACCGTGAACTCGACATCGCCACGACCGATCCGACCTTCGTGACCGCGTTGCGGCGGGATCTCTTCGAGCACGACTTCGCGCGCGCCCGCGAAATCACCGAGCCGCAGCCGCTCGGGTGGAGCACCTACATCTCGAGCTTCATCGCGAACCAGCTCTGAGATCACGGTTGCACGGCGGACCACCTGGCCGCCGGTCCGCTCGCCGGCAGAGCACGGTTAGGCAATTGAAGATGAGGGCGGCAGATCACATGGACGAAGCGGACGTTCGCGCGACACGGGGAGCTGCCAGTCAGCACAGCGCCACTGGAGCGGCCCGGAATTGACACAGGGCATGGCGCGTCGCTGCGTGCCTCCTGGTGTGCAAGCACACATCAGCCGGAATCGACAGGATGTTTGCTCGAGTCTGGTAAGTCGCCGTTGCTGCGACTCTGACCGCCTGCGCGTCGACCCCGCCGCCGGTCGGTACCCTTGATCTGCTGGATGTCGTGAAGTCCGGTGCGTCACGCACCGAGATCGTTTCGACATTCGGCCCACCCTACGCCATGTTTGAAGGTGAACGCATTCCGCGCCTGTTGTCGACGGGCGATCAACGACTGTCGAGAAACGGTCCCGCCCGGTCCAGTGACGCTCGAACGGCGACCGGGGGCGCCCGGTGCCCGAGATCGGACTCAGTCGATCGATCCGCGGCCTGCTTCAGGCCTTGAGGCGGGAAATCGAACCCGCGCGAGTTGAACCCCACACGTTGAGCACAACACCGCGCGGCCCCGATGGCCGGCGCGGCGCGACCGGCACGTCCCTATTCCGCTTCCTCGATCCACGCCATCTGGATCGCCTCGAGGATCTTTTCGCCCGAGTGATTCGGGTCGTCGCTGAAGCCGGGCAGTTCGAGCACCCAGCGGCGCAGGTCCATGAACCGGATCGTCTTCGGGTCGACGTCCGGATGAGCTTCGGACAATGCAATGGCGATGTCCTGCGTGTCGGTCCACTTCATCGCGCGACCTCGGCGTTCAAGCCTTTTCCTTGGCGTAGTTGATGCTGTACTTGGGAATCTCGACCGTGAGGTCGGCGTCCCGCACGATCGCCTGGCAGGAGAGCCGCGACACCGGCGTCAGACCCCACGCCCGGTCGAGCAGGTCTTCTTCCTTGTCCTCGGCCGGCGACAGCGATTCGAAGCCCTTGCGGACGATGCAGTGGCACGTCGTGCACGCGGCCACCTTGCCGCAGGCGTGCTCGATGTCGACGCCATGATCCAGCAAAGCGTCAGCCAGCGACACACCCGACGGTGTCTCGAACTCCTTGCCGGCGGGGCACAGTTCCTCGTGCGGCAGCACCGTGATCTTCGGCATCCGCGGGCTGCTACTTCGCCAGTTCCTCGATCGCGCGGCCGGCCAGCGCGGCCCGGATCGAGCGGTCCATCCGGCGCGCCGCGAACTCGTCGGTCCCTCCGACCAGCGCCTCGGTCGCCGCGCGAATCGCCGCAAGGTCGGAACCCTGCAGGCGGGCGGAGACTTCGGCCACCAGCCGCTCGATCGCATTGCGCTCGTCCGGCGTCAGCAGATCGCCATCCGCGGCAAGCGCCGCGAGGGTCGCCTCGAGCAGCCGCTGCGCCTCGACCTGCTGCT
Source organism: Burkholderiaceae bacterium (assembly GCA_035429805.1). Classification (GTDB taxonomy): domain Bacteria; phylum Pseudomonadota; class Gammaproteobacteria; order Burkholderiales; family Burkholderiaceae_F; genus JALORV01. Next base: position 36,935 of record DAOMFL010000011.1, on the reverse strand, counting down.
CGCGCAGTGCGCGCGCATGCATGTCGGCGTCGGCCGCGCCGAACGAGTCCTTCAGCATGTGCGCGATCTCGTCGTCCGAAAGACCGTACGACGGCTTCACGGTGATCGCGGCTTCGACACCGCTGCCCATTTCGCGCGCGGCGACGGACAGCAGCCCGTCGGCATCGACGGTGAACGTGACGCGGATGCGCGCGGCGCCGGCCGACATCGGCGGAATGCCACGCAGTTCGAACCGGGCCAGCGAACGGCAGTCGGCGACCAGCTCGCGCTCGCCCTGCACGACGTGGATCGACATCGCCGTCTGGCCATCGCGAAAGGTCGTGAACTCCTGCGCGCGCGCCACCGGGATCGTCGAATTGCGCGGAATGATCCGCTCCACCAGTCCGCCCATCGTCTCAAGCCCGAGCGACAGCGGAATGACGTCGAGCAGCAGCCAGTCGTCGCCGCTGGAGCGGTTGCCGGCGAGCAGGTTCGCCTGCATCGCCGCGCCGAGGGCCACGACCTTTTCGGGATCGATGTTGGTGAGCGGCGTCTGGCCGAAGAAGGCGCCCACGGCCTTGCGCACATGCGGCATGCGGGTTGCCCCACCAACCATCACCACGCCGTCGATCCCGGACGGCTGCAGCCCGGCATCGCGCAACGCCTTGCGGCACGCCACGAGCGTCTTGTCGACCAGCGGCTGCGTCATGTGAGCGAACTCGCGGCTGGTGGCCGGCACATCGACCACTTCGCCGGTCGACAGCACGGCATTGGCGCGCACTTCCGTATCGACAGACAGGCGCTCCTTGACGTCGCGAGCCTTCACCATCAGTGCGCGCGAGTCCTGCAGCGACAGCGGCAGCAGTTTCGCCTGCTCGATGATCCAGCAGAACAGCCGGTGATCGAAGTCGTCCCCGCCCAGCGCCGAGTCGCCGCCGGTGGCGAGGACTTCGAACACGCCCCGGCTGAGCCGCAGGATCGAGATGTCGAAGGTGCCGCCGCCCAGGTCGTACACCGCATAGGTGCCCTCCGCCGCTTGATCGAGCCCATAGGCAATCGCGGCCGCGGTCGGTTCGTTGAGCAGGCGCAGCACGTTGAGGCCGGCGAGCTTCGCGGCGTCCTTTGTGGCCTGGCGCTGCGCGTCGTCGAAATACGCGGGCACCGTGACCACGGCCCCGACCAGTTCGCCACCGAGGGCCTCTTCCGCGCGCAGCCGCAACGCCTTCAGGATTTCAGCCGAGACCTCGACCGGACTCCGGACACCGGCCACCGTGCGCAGCTGCACCATGCCCGGCTCGCCGTCGGCTCGATCGACGAAGTCGTACGGCATGCTTTCGACGTGCTGCACATCCGCCCTCGAGCGGCCCATGAAACGCTTGACCGAGACGATCGTGTTGCGTGCATCGAGCGACTGGTACTTCTGGGCACCGTACCCGACGTCGACGCTGCCGTCTGCCAGATAGCGCACGACCGAGGGCAGAAGGCTGCGTCCCTCGGCGTCATCGATGACCGTAGGAATGCTGTTGCGGACCGTGGCGACGAGCGAGTTGGTCGTGCCCAGGTCGATGCCGACCGCGAGCCGGTGCTGGTGGGGCGCGGCCGACTCGCCCGGCTCGGCAATCTGCAGCAGCGCCATTACGCCGAAGCCTCGCGCGGCTGGACCAGGGACGTTTCGACGTTGCGGACTTCCTCGCCAAACTTCTCGATGAACATCAGCTGGCGCACCAGCCCCGCAGCAGACGCATGGTCCGCGCGCCGATCGAGCGCCTCGGCGATGTCCGCGATCAGCCGCGACCGTTCTGCCGCCATCTGAGTCTCCAGCGCAGTCAGCTGCGTCGCGTCCCTTTCATGCCGCGCCTCGTCGAGCGCCTCGCGCCACTCCAGCTGCTGGACCAGGAACTCGGCCGGCATTGCAGTGTTCGACTGGGCGTCGATCGGCACGCCGGCGCGCTCGCACAGATACGCGGCGCGGGCGAGCGGCGACTTCAGCGTCCGGTAGGCCTCGTTGGCGCGCGCCGCCCATTGCATGGCCACACGGCGCTCGGCCGCGGTCCCGGCAGCGAAGCGGTCAGGATGAATCTTCGACTGGACCGCCTTGTGGGCGATATCGAGCGCCGCTTCGTCGATTGCGAAGCGGACCGGCAACGCGAACAGCGCGAAGTGGTCAGGGTGAGACATCGTGCCATCGGCGCGCGGCGCTAGTGGCACGCCGCAACGGCCGGGACTAGACGTTGAACGATTCGCCGCAGCCGCAGCGGTTCTTCTCGTTCGGATTGTTGAAGCGGAACCCTTCGTTGAGCCCCTCGCGCACGAAATCGAGCTCGGTGCCGTCGATGTACGGAAGGCTTTTCGGATCCACGAGGATCTTCACGCCGTGGCACTCGAACGTCTGGTCCTCGGGCTGCGCGGCATCCGCGTACTCGAGCTTGTAGGCCATACCCGAGCAGCCCGTCGTGCGAACGCCGAGGCGCAGGCCAACGCCCTTGCCCCGCTTCTGCAGGAATCCCGAGACATGCCTGGCCGCGCGTTCGGTCATCGTGACTGACATTGCCTTGCTCTCCTGCATGGTTCAGGCGGCCTTGGGTTCAGCAACGGATTGATCGGCCTGGCCGTGCTTGCGGCGATAGTCGTCGACGGCGGCCTTGATCGCGTCCTCTGCGAGAATCGAACAGTGGATCTTCACCGGTGGCAGAGCCAGTTCCTCTGCAATCTGCGTGTTCTTGATCCGGCCCGCCTCGTCGAGCGTCTTGCCCTTGACCCACTCGGTCACCAGCGACGACGACGCGATTGCCGAGCCGCAGCCATACGTCTTGAAGCGCGCATCCTCGATGATGCCGCGCTCGTTGACCTTGATCTGAAGCTTCATCACGTCACCGCACGCCGGCGCGCCGACCATGCCGGTGCCAATGCTCTCGTCGCCTTTGTCGAAGGAACCGACGTTGCGCGGGTTTTCGTAGTGATCGATGACCTTGTTGCTGTATGCCATGGTTTCCCTGCCTTGCAGTTCTTAATGCGCCGCCCACTGCACAGTGCTGAGGTCGACGCCGTCCTTGTACATTTCCCAAAGAGGTGACATCTCGCGCAGCCGCGCGACCTGGCGCGTCACGAGACTGACCGTGTAGTCGATCTCCTCCTGCGTCGTGAAGCGGCCGACGGTGAACCGGATCGAGCTGTGCGCGAGTTCGTCGCTGCGACCGAGCGCGCGCAGCACGTACGACGGTTCGAGCGATGCCGACGTGCAGGCCGAGCCCGACGACACCGCGACGTCCTTGATCGCCATGATCAGGCTTTCGCCTTCGACGAAGTTGAAGCTGACATTGAGGTTGTGCGGCACGCGCTGCTCGAGATCGCCGTTGAGGTACACCTGCTCGATCTGCGACAGCCCCGCCCACAGGCGGTCGCGCAGCATGCGGATGCGCTCGTTCTCGGTCGCCATCTCTTCCCTGGCGATACGGAACGCCTCACCCATGCCGACGATCTGGTGCGTGGGCAGCGTGCCGGAGCGCAGTCCGCGCTCGTGCCCGCCGCCGTGCATCTGCGCCTCGAGCCGGACGCGTGGCTTGCGGCGGACGTAGAGCGCGCCGACACCTTTCGGCCCGTAAGTCTTGTGCGCCGAGAACGACATCAGGTCGACCTTCAGCTGCTCGAGGTCGACGACGACCTTGCCAGTCGCCTGAGCCGCGTCAACGTGAAAGATGATCCCGCGCGCACGGCACATCTGGCCGATCGACGGAATGTCCTGGATCACGCCGATCTCGTTGTTCACGAACATGACCGAGACCAGGATCGTGTCAGGCCGCAGTGTCGCCTCAAGTTTTCCGAGGTCGAGCAGTCCGTTGGCATCGACGTCCATGTAGGTGACCTCGAAGCCGTCGCGCTCGAGCTCACGCATCGTGTCGAGCGTCGCCTTGTGCTCTGTCTTGACGGTCACAAGGTGCCTGCCTTTGTCCTTGTAGAAGTGGGCCGCTCCCTTGAGCGCCAGGTTGATCGACTCGGTGGCCCCGGAAGTCCAGATCAGTTCGCGCGGATCGCAGTTCACCAGCGCAGCAACGTTCTCGCGCGCCGCTTCGACCGCCTTTTCGGCTTCCCAGCCGTAGGCGTGGCTGCGGGATGCCGGGTTGCCGAAGTGATTGCGCAGCCACGGGATCATCGCGTCGACGACGCGTGGGTCCACCGGCGTCGTCGCCGAGTAGTCGAGATAAATCGGAAGCTGCATCAGTCTGCTTTCGTTACGTCAGCGCGGTCTCGCTCTTCTGATCGGCCTCGGAGCGGACCCGTCCGCGATTATCGTGCAACACGGCGGCGGAGGCGTTCGACTCCACGCGCGTCTTCTGCTGTTCGACAAGGTCTGCAAGGCTGACGGAGTCGAGGTAGTCGACCATCCGTGCGTTCAGATTGGCCCAGAGATCGTGCGTCATGCAACGCTGATCGTCCTGGCAGTTCTCCTTGCCGCCGCACTGAGTCGCATCAAGCGGCTCATCGACCGCGAAGATGATGTCGGCCACCGTGATGTCCTTGGCAACACGCCCCAGCGTGTACCCACCGCCCGGCCCGCGCGTGCTTTCCACGAGTTCGTGCCGCCTCAGCTTGCCGAACAGCTGCTCGAGGTAGGACAGGGAGATCTTCTGGCGCTGGCTGATTCCGGCGAGCGTCACTGGGCCGTTGTGCTCGCGCAGCGCGAGATCGATCATGGCCGTTACGGCGAACCGGCCCTTGGTGGTGAGTCTCATCGCGGTCCTTTCGGGTGGGAAGGCGTTCGGTGTGACCGGTACGCTCTGCGAAGATTCCCGAGAAATTTGCTCGGAATTCTACTAATTCCGAGTGTTTCAGTCAACTTTAGCCCTGCCAGCACGGTCCTGTGGCGGCCCGGAAATGAAAACGGCGCCGATGGCGCCGTTTCCAGAGAGACGAGAGATCCTTCGCCCGTCAGCTTGCCGCAACCCGCTCGAGCCGCCGGCGCAGCGCCAGGGGCAGGAGCAGGACGAGCACGCCCATCCATGGATCGACAGCCCCGCCGCCGCCGAGATTCGACGGCGCCAGCGCCGACGACGTCGGTGCAGGAGTCGACGATGCGGCGGGTTGCGAGCTTCCCACTGAAGTAGTCGTCGCCGCCATGCCCATGCCGCCGAGGGCGACGGACGACGTGCCGACCGCGTGCGTCACCACCAGGCTCGCGATCTTGCTGCCCGACGTCTGCGGCGTGAACTCGGCCTCGAGCTGGCACGCTGCGTTCACTGCAAGGGAGCCGGCCACGCAGGTCGTGCCCGCGCCGAGCCGGAATTCGGCGGCATGGGTTCCGCTGATGGCGACCGACGAGATCGTCAGCGCGGCATTGCCGGTGTTCGTCAGCGTCGTCCTGAGCGCCGTGGCCGTCGCGCCGGTCGTTGTCGACGGGAAGCTAAGCGCACTGTCCGCAAGCGTGGCCGCGCCGGTCGGCGTGATCGTGCCGGCACCCGAGAGCGTGACCGCATGCGGAGACCCGGTCGCATTCGAAGTGATCGTCAGATTGCCGCTGCGCGTTCCGGACGCTGACGGCGCGAACGTCACGTTGATCGTGCACGTCGCACCGGCGGCCAGATTGCCGACGCAGTTGCTCGTCGACGTGAATTCCGGCGTCGGAGTCGATGCGACCTGCGTGATCGAGACCGTCAGCGTTCCATTGTTGGTGATTGTCACCTGCCGCGCAGCGCTCGTCGTCCCGACTGTCTGCGTGTTGAAGGCGAGCGTCGTCACGCTGCGGACGATGCTCGGCGTCGCCGCAGCAGCGGCTGTGCCGGTCAGCGTAATGCTCGGGTTCGTCGCCGCGTTGGACTGCAACGTGAAGGTCGCGGCACGCGTGCCCGCGGCCAACGGCGTGAAGGCCGCACCGATCGTGCAGGTTGCGCCAGGATTGACGGTGACCGTGGCGCCCGAGCACGTGCCGGTCGCAGAAAATTCGGACGCGTTCGTTCCGCCCTTCGCAATGCCGGTGATCGTCAGCGCCGCACCACCGGTGTTCGTCAGCGTGATCGACCCCGGAGTCGAGATCGAGTTGGTCACGGCCAGCTGCGTCGAGCCAAACGTCAGCGTGGTACCTGAAAGCGATATTGCCGCTCCATTGGCCGCGGCCGGGTTGACGATGTATGCCGCGATGTCCGCCGCCTGCTGCGACGAAACCGTGTACGGCGCGTTCGCCAGGAACTTCATCTCGCTGACGCTGTTGATGGCGTTCAAAATCGCCGTGGCGCTGGTCCCGTTCTTGATCTTCTTGATGCCCAATGCAGGATCCGGCCCGTGGCAGGTGCTCGAGCCGCAGCTCAGCGGTGATCCGTTGGTGTTGAGGTAGAGCTGCTTTCCGGTTGCTGCGTTCTGGGCCCAGGCCGAGGTCGTCGCAAGTCCGATGCTCAGCGCGAGTAGCACGCGTGCCGCAGAAAGCCGTCCGGTGATTGGTGTCGTTGTCATGGAGGATTGGCAATTCATCTGAAAAGTCCCTGATTCATTAGCGGTTTTGCAGCGCTACTCTTTACGGTTTCGAACAGGCCCCCCGACGAGCGGCAAGTACCAGGAACAGCATCAGCGGCCACGCCCAGACGACTCCACCGCCGCCGCCGGACGGCGGATTCGCCGCGCTGCCCGAAGTAGCCGCCGTCGACGACGTGGAGGCGGCAACGACGCTGCCGGCGAGCGGCACCAGTGACGATCCCGTCGCTGTTGCCAGGCTGATCGACGCGGTGCGCGTGAGCGAGGTTCCGGCGGCCGGCTGGAACGTCACGTTGACCGTGCAGTTGCCGCTGTTCGGCCGCAGCGTGGTTCCGGGACAGTTGGACGACGTCACCCGAAAGTCGGCCGCATCCCCTCCGGAAGCGATCGTCGCGGCGTTGTTCGTCGCGAACACCAGATCGGCCGTGCCGGTGTTGCTGATCGTCGCCGTGGCGCTGGCCGTGGCGCCGACGGCCGTCGCCGGGAAAATGGGCCCGCTGGCCGGCGCGTAGCGAAGCACCGGCGCCGCGCCGGTCACCTGGGCGATGAACGCGGCCAGGTCGCCTTTCTGGGTCGAAGTGAGCGCCGGAAAGAGCGCGTTCATCCCGGTTGTGGCACCACTGAGCGACGTGCCGGTCAGTGCTCTTTCGAGCGCTTCCAGCGCCTTGGCAAAGCTCATCGTCCCGGCCGCTCCGGCCGGCGTCGCGCGGGCAGTAATCCGGTCGCGCACCGCCTTGAGCGAGTTGGCCGCGGCCGGGTCGGTGGCGGAATGACAGCTTGCGCAGGGTGGCGACAGCGTCGCAGTGAAGAGTTGCTGGCCGGCATTCGGATCGCCCGTGGTCTGCGCCTGTCCGGCGCCTGATCCCGCGGCGACCAGCAGCACCGCGGCACAGTGCCGCGCCAGCTTCAATACAGCCCTGGACATCCGAATCCGCTCCCCGATGTGGCGCCAGGCGCCAGCAAGTGCGCCGTGAACTCCACACGCGCGCAGGGATTCTGTTTGAGGGGCCGCGGACTTTCGATCCGCCTTACGTGTTAGCGCAGATGACGCGCCGGAACTCCACGCGCAGTCAGTCTCATCCGAACGCCCTACCCCGGGCGCCGGCGGATTACGCCGCGAACGCGTGCGCGAGGTCGCGCTGCAGATCGGCCACCGTCTCGAGGCCCACGGCAATGCGGATCAGTCCTTCGCGGATGCCTGCGCGCTCGCGCGCTTCAGGACTGATGCGTCCATGCGTTGTCGTCGCCGGATGCGTGATGGTCGTACGCGTGTCGCCGAGATTCGCGGTGATCGACATCAGGCGCACGCGATCGATGACACGCCATGCGTTCGCACGCGCTTGCTGCGGCGAGTCGCCCACGACCTCGAACGACACGACGGCGCCTGGCAGGGACTGCTGGCGGGCGCACAGCGCCGCCTGCGGATGCGACTGCAGGCCGGGGAAGTGCACGCGAGCAACTCCAGGCTGCCTCTCCAGCCACTGCGCGAGCTCGAGCGCAGCCGCACACTGTGCGCGCATTCTCACTCCGAGCGTCTCCAGGCCCTTCAACATCACCCAGGCATTGAACGGTGACAGGCTCGGCCCGGTCGTGCGCAGCACCGGCAGCACCTGCTCGCGGACGAAGCGGCGCGAACCGAGCACAGCGCCGCCGAGCACTCGGCCCTGACCGTCAAGGTACTTCGTCGCCGAATGCATGACGACATCGACGCCGAATTCGAGTGGACGCTGCGCCACCGGCGTGCAGAAGCAGTTGTCGACCACGGTCAGCGCACCGAGTTCGCGCCCGAGCGCGCCGAACGCCGTGAGGTCGGTCACTTCCATCAGCGGATTCGATGGGGTTTCGCAGAACAACAGCCGCGTGCGCGGCGTGGCCGCCGCCCGCCAGGCCGCGGAATTCGCGCTGTCGACGAAAGTCGTGTCGATGCCGAAGCGCGCCAGCACGCCCGAAAAGAGCTGCACCGTCGAGCCGAAGACGTTCGCCCCGCAGACCACGTGATCGCCTGCCTTCAGAGCAGCGAGGCAGATGGCCATGATCGCGGACATCCCCGAGGCTGTCGCCAGGCAGTCTTCAGCGCCTTCGAGCGCTGCGAGGCGCTGCTCGAACATGCGCACGGTGGGATTCGTGAACCGCGAGTAGACGTAGCCGTCGTCAGTGCCCGCAAAGCGCTCGGCCGCCTGGGCCGCGCTGTCGAACACGAAGCTCGACGTCAGGAACAGCGCTTCGCTGTGCTCGCCGAACGGCGTGCGCAGGGTGCCCGCCCGAATCGCGCGCGTGTCGAACTCGTAACCCGGAGTGTCGTGGTTGGCCATAAAAAAACCCGCCGGCAGAAGCGCAGCGGGTTCATTCGAGCCCCTCGCTTTAGCCGCATTTGTTAAGCGCCCGCAAGCTGAGACTTCAAATCGGCGCGATGGACGGATTGTATACGACGGCGCCCCGCAGGGAAGCGCAGGATCAGTCGGTGGACGCCAGGTTCAGGTTCAGCTGCGTGCGCGGCTCGCCGTCACCGCTGCCGGACGCGGCACGGCTCGCCTCGAGCCGGTCGAGATATTCTGGAGTGACGTCACCGGTGATGTAGACGCCGTCGAAGCAGCTGGACTCGAAGCTCGTCAGGTGCGGCCCGACCTCGGAAACCGACGCCTTCATCGCGTCGATGTCCTGGTAGACGAGGCCATCGGCCTCGATCATCCGCTGGATCTCCTCATCCGACCGGTCGTGCGCGATCAGTTCGCTGCGCGTCGGCATGTCGATGCCATAGACGTTCGGAAAGCGGACCGGCGGCGCAGCTGAAGCGAAGATCACGCGGTTCGCCCCGGATTCGCGCGCCATGTGCACGATCTCGCGCGACGTCGTCCCGCGCACGATCGAATCGTCGACCAGCAGCACGTTCTTGCCCTTGAACTCGGTCGGCAGCGCGTTCAGCTTCTGCCGCACGCTTTTGCGCCGTACCGCCTGGCCCGGCATGATGAAGGTGCGGCCGACATAACGATTCTTGAAATAGCCCTCACGGAACTCGAGTCCGAGCTTCATCGCCAGCTGCATCGCGGCCGGCCGCGAAGTGTCAGGAATCGGCATGACGACGTCGATGTCGCCGGTGCTGATTTCGCGGCGGATTTTTTCGGCGAGGTGCTCGCCCATCTTCAGTCGAGACGCATAGACACTGACGCCGTCGATGACGGAATCAGGACGGGCGAAGTACACGTACTCGAAAATGCAGGGATTGAGCGAGTGGCGCTCCGCACACTGCTGCGCGTAGAAATTTCCGTCTAGGTCGATGAACACCGCTTCGCCCGGACCGACATCGCGCACGAAGCGGAAGCCGAGACCCTCGAGCGCGACCGATTCGCTCGCGACCAGGTACTCGGTCCCGCTGTCGGTCTCGTTGATTCCGTAGCACAGCGGCCGGATGCCGTACGGGTCGCGAAACGCGAGGATGCCGTGCCCGGCGATGTGGGCAACGCAGGCGTAAGCGCCCCGGACACGTCGATGGAGTCCCGCGACCGCGCGGAAGATCGTCGCCGGGTCCAGCGTGTAAGTCGCGCTCTGCTCCTGCAGTTCGTGCGCGAGCACGTTCAGCAGGACTTCCGAGTCGGAAGTGGTGTTGATATGCCGGCGGTCGATGCGGAACATCTCGCTCTTCAGCTGCTCCGCGTTGGTCAGGTTGCCGTTGTGGCCCAGCGTGATGCCAAACGGGGCGTTGACGTAGAACGGCTGCGCCTCTTCCAGGCTCGTGGCCGAGCCGGCAGTGGGGTAGCGGACGTGCGCGATTCCGACGTTGCCGGCCAGATTGCGCATGTTACGGGTGCGGAAGATCTCGCGCACCAGCCCGTTACCCTTCCACATCGAGAAGGTGTTGCCGGCTCCGGTGGCGATGCCGGCCGCATCCTGGCCCCGGTGCTGCAGCAGCTGCAGCGAGTCGTACAGCAGCTGGTTGACCGGCCCGCTGGCAACGACTCCGACGATCCCGCACATAGCTCACTCAGCCTGACCGCCCGAAGGCGTGTTGATGGTCCGGGCACATCCGCCCTTCCCGCCTAACCCGGGTTCGGAGCATGACGCGCCAGCGACTGCGGCAACAACGGCGATGCGAATCGTACGCTCGCCTGGACCCAGGGCAGAAGCAATGATTGCTCCCACCATGGCTGGCGTTGCGCGCCAGCCGCAATCGCGAGCAATGCCGCGACTCCGACCAGCAGCGCACCGCGCACCACACCGAACATGCCGCCGAGCAGCCGATCTTCAAGCGAAAGCTTCACGGCCTTGAGCGCGGCACGCAGCGCCGCGGCCAGGAGCGCTGCGAGCAGCAGCGCGCCGACGACGATGACGAGACCGACGAGCGCGATACGTGCCCCCAGCGGCAGTTCAAGCGGCAGCGTTTCCGCCAGCGGTTCGCTGAAGCGCAGCGCGATCAGGATTCCGGCAATCCACCCGCCCAGCGCGAAGAGTTCGCGCACTACGCCTCGCACGAGACCCAGCAGCACCGACAGGCCGAGCGTCGCAGCGAGGGCCCAGTCGATCGCCGTCATGCGCGGCTAGGAAACGACGTTTGCATTGATCCCAAGCGACTTCAGCCGGGCGCGCACGCGCTCCGCGTCGTCGCGGCTCGCATACGGTCCGACGCGAACCCGGAAGCGCGTGCCGTCCGCTGTCTCGACGCGCTCCGTGTAAGGCGCAAGCCCAGCCTTTTTCAGGCGCTCCGAGAGGTCGCGCGCTGCGGCTTCGGTCGAGGTGGCGGCCGCCTGCACGGCGAACTTTCCACCCTTGGCAGGCGCAGGCAGCCTGTCGGCCGAAGTCTTCGCCTCCGCAGCGGGACGCGACTTCGACTCTTCGTTCTTGGCCTCGGAGGTCTTTGGTGCAGCCGGAGGATTCGTTGTCGATGACGACGCTGGGGCCGCGACCGCAGCAGGTGGCGCATCGGGCGGCGGTGCGACCAGAACATTTTCCGGTGCCGGCACCGGGGGCAGCGCAAGCCGCGGGGAAAATTTCGACTTCTCGCTCGGAATGTCGATCGGAATGTTGTCTGCGAGCGGCTTGGGCTCCGGATCGAGGACCATCGGGACCACGATCACGGCAAGCAGCAGCAGCGCCGCGGCGCCAATGAGGCGACGTCGTGCACGCGCGCGCAGCGCAGCGGCCGGGTCATCGCCGTTGGAGGTGCTGCGGGAGGAGCCGGATCCCGTGGCGTCAGTGGGTGGGGTTTTGCGACGCCAGAAAGCCAGGGACATCCGTGCTCCAGTCGAGATCCTCAGATGCGGGCCGATTCGGCGGCGCGGATGGCGCGCATGGCGTCGGCGACCGTGAGGAAGGAACCGAAGGCGAGAATTCTATCATCGGCCGATGCGGCTCTCCGCGCAGCGAGGCAGGCCTCGCCAATGCTGCCGTGCTCGGTGATCGCCCTGTCCGCGACGCCGCTGGCGCGCAGCAGCGCGGCCAGTTCGGCAGCGGAGGTTCCTCGAACACCGGCGGTCGGCCCGACGTGCCAGTGGTCGATGCGGCTGCCGAGCTTCGCCACGACGCCGGCGATGTCCTTGTCGCGCAACATGCCGAACACCGCATGAGTGACCGGAAAGAATCCCATGCTGTCGAGGTTCTCGGCGAGCACGGCAGCCGCGTGCGGGTTGTGTGCGACATCAAGGATCGTCGTCGGCCGTCCCGGCAGCACCTGGAAGCGCGCCGGAATGTCGACGGTCAGCAGACCCTGGCGCACCGCCTGCTGCGACACCGGCAGACGCTGCTCCAGTGCTTCAAGCGCAGCCAGCGCGCCTGAAGCGTTCAGCAGCTGGTTGGCACCGCGCAGCGCCGGGTAAGGCAAGCCCCCGCGGCGAACCCGGCGCCCGCCGTAGGCCCACTGCTGGCGATCGCCCTGATAGTTGAAATCGCGGCCGAAGCGCCACAGGTCTGCTCCGATGCGTTGTGCATGATCGAGCAGCGACTGCGGCGGCCGCGGATCGCTGCAGATCGCCGGCCGTCCGTCCCGGTAGATGTGCGCCTTCTCGAAACCGATGGCCTCGCGCGTGGGCCCGAGGTAGTCGACATGATCGACGTCGACCGAGGTGACGACCGCCGCATCCGCGTCGACGAGATTGACCGCGTCGAGTCGCCCGCCAAGGCCGATTTCCAGCACGACGGCATCGAGGCGCGCGGCGGCAAAGAGCCGCAGGATCGCGAGCGTCGTGAATTCGAAGTAGGTGAGCGACGTCGTCCCGCGTGCGGCTTCGACGGCCTCGAACTGTTCGACCAGCTGCGCGTCCGGGGCCGGAACGCCGTCGACGCGCGCACGCTCGTTGAACTCGAGCAGGTGCGGCGAGGTGTAAAGACCCGTCCGGTACCCCGCCGCGCGCAGGATGGCTTCGAGCATCGCGCAGGTGGACCCCTTGCCGTTGGTGCCGCCCACGACGATGGCCGGCGCGTTCATGGCCAGGTCGAGCCGGTCGGCAACCGCGCGGACGCGCTCGAGGCCGAGGTCGATGCCTTTGGGGTGCAGGCGCTCCAGGCGCGCGAGCCAGTCGGCCAGCGGGAGAGTCGACACGGATTCCGCTGCCGGCCGTCCGCGCGGCCGGCGTCCTCGAAGGTCAGCTGATGGCGTCGGCGGGCTGCTTCAGCAGAAGCGCAAGCAGGCGCGCGATCTCATCGCGCATTTCACGCCGGTCGATGATCATGTCGATCGCGCCCTTGGTCATCAGGAACTCCGCGCGCTGGAACCCCTCGGGCAGTTTCTCCCGCACCGTCTGTTCGATGACACGCGGCCCGGCGAAGCCAATCAGCGCCTTCGGCTCGGCGATGACGACGTCGCCCATGAAGGCGAAGCTCGCCGAGACGCCGCCCATCGTCGGGTCCGCCAGCACCGACACGAACGGCAGCTTCGCCTCGGCGAGGCGCGCGATCATCGCTGTCGTCTTTGCCATCTGGAACAGCGACAGCAGGCCTTCCTGCATGCGCGCCCCACCGGTCGATGTGATGCAGATGAACGGCACCTTCTGCTCGATCGAGGTTTCGACGCCGCGCACGAAGCGCTCTCCGACAACCGAGCCCATCGAGCCGCCCATGAACTCGAATTCAAAGCAGGCGACGACGACCGGCAGAGCGCGGATCGCGCCGCCCATCACGACCAGCGCGTCGGTCTCGCCGGTCTGCTCCATCGCTTCCTGGAGCCGCTCCGGATACTTGCGGCTGTCCTTGAACTTCAGCGCGTCGACCGGCAGCACTTCCTGGCCGATCTCGTAACGTCCTTCGGCGTCCATCAGCGCGTCGAGCCGCGCCCGCGCGCCGATCCGCATGTGGTGAGCACACTTCGGGCACACCATCTGCGTCTTCTCGAGTTCGGCGCTGTACAGGACCGCCTCGCATCCCGGGCACTTGGTCCACAGGCCCTCGGGCACCACCTTGCGGGCCGCCCCCTCCTCGCGCTTGATGCGCGGCGGAAGAATCTTGTCGATCCAGCTCATCGCAGACCTCCGGAATTCCCCTGGCTGCTTTCACGAACGGACGGAACCCGCGTCATCACGCTGCCGCCTTGACGGACTTGCCGTCGAGCGCCTTTCTGATCTCACCCACCAGCGCCTCGACCGCCGCCACTGCGTGCTCGCGCGGGACCGACTCCATCTCCTGGATCAGCCGCGAGCCGATGACGACCGCGTCGGCCACCTGGGCCACTGCGACAGCGCTGGCGGCATCGCGGATGCCGAAGCCCACGCCCACCGGCACCGCGGTGTGACGCCGGATCAGCGGCAGCCGGGCCGCCACGCTCGACACGTCAAGATGTCCGGCGCCGGTGATTCCCTTCAGGCTGACGTAGTAGATGTAACCGGCAGCATGCCGGGCCACGATTTCGATGCGTTCGTCGGTCGACGTGGGCGCCAGGAGGAAGATCGGATCGATGCCGGCCGACCTCATTTCCTTCGCGAAGTCCTCGCACTCCTCCGGCGGATAGTCGACCACCAGAACACCGTCGACGCCGGCGCTGCGCGCCGCCTCCGCGAATGCCTGCCGGCCCATGTGTTCGATCGGATTCGCGTAGCCCATCAGCACGATCGGCGTCACGGCGTCCGTCCGGCGGAACTCGGCGACGAATCCAAGGGTTTGCCGCAGCCCGACACCCTGCCGGATCGCGCGTTCCGTGGCACGCTGGATCACCGGCCCGTCGGCCATCGGATCCGAAAACGGGACGCCGAGTTCGATGACGTCGGCGCCGGCTCGCGCCAGCGCATGCAGCAGCGGCACGGTCAGCGCGGGCTCCGGGTCGCCGGCAGCGATGTAGGGTACGAGGCCCTTGTGGCCGGCGGCCTTCAACTCGGCGAAGCGACCGGCGATGCGAGACATCAGTGCCTTCCGCCGTGGCGCTGCTTGAATTCGAGGCTCGCTTCGCGACACGACGCGCGGCAGTAGAACTCGAGCCCGCTCGCTTCGGCGACGATATGCAGGTCCTTGTCGCCGCGGCCGGACAGATTCACCAGAAGAATCTTGTCCTTCGACAGCGTCGGCGCGAGTCTGGTCGCGTACGCCAGCGCGTGGCTGGATTCGAGCGCCGGGATGATGCCTTCGATGCGGCAGCAGTCGTGGAAGGCCCTTAACGCTTCCGCATCGGTGGCGCCAACGTATTGCGCCCGGCCCGTGTCCTTCAGCCAGGCGTGCTCCGGGCCCACGCCGGGGTAGTCGAGGCCGGCGGAGACCGAGTGTGTCTCCGTGATCTGGCCGTTTTCGTCCTGCAGCAGATAGGTGCGATTGCCGTGCAGCACTCCCGGTGTGCCGCATTGCAGGCTCGCCGCGTGACGCATCGTCGTCAGGCCTTCGCCGGCCGCTTCGACACCGACCAGTTTCACCTGCTCGTGCGGGATGTAGTCATAGAAGATGCCCATCGCATTGCTGCCGCCACCGACGCAGGCGATCACGACGTCAGGCTGGCGCCCGGCCAGTTCCGGCATCTGCTGCAGGCATTCCTTGCCGACCACGGAGTTGAAGTCGCGCACCATCATTGGGTACGGATGCGGGCCGGCGACCGTGCCGATGATGTAAAACGTATTCTCGACGTTCGTGACCCAGTCGCGCATCGCCTCGTTCAGCGCGTCCTTCAGCGTCCGCGAGCCGCTTTCCACCGGCACCACCTCGGCGCCGAGGAGCTTCATGCGGTACACGTTGGCGGCCTGGCGGCCGACGTCCTCGGACCCCATGTAGACGACGCACTGCATGCCGTAGCGCGCGGCCACGGTGGCCGTTGCGACGCCGTGCTGGCCGGCGCCGGTCTCGGCGATGACGCGGGGCTTGCCCATGCGTTTCGCGAGCAGCGCCTGGCCGATTGTGTTGTTGACCTTGTGCGCGCCGGTATGGTTGAGGTCCTCGCGCTTGAGATAGATCTGCGCGCCGCCGAGTTCCTGACTCCAGCGTTTCGCGTGATAGATCGGGCTCGGGCGACCGACGTAGTGCTTCAGTTCGTTGCGGAATTCGGCAATGAACTCCGGATCCTTCTGGTACTTCGCATAGGCGTCGCGCAGTTGCGCGAGCGCGTGCATCAGCGTTTCCGCGACGAAGGTGCCGCCGTAGGGGCCGAAATGGCCGCGCTGATCAGGAAGATCGTAGGGCTTCATGCAAGGGCTTCGTCTGCGGCACGCACAGCCGCGATGAACTGGTTGATGCGAGATGCGCTCTTCACGCCGGGTGAATCCTCGACGCCGCTGCTGACATCCACCGCATAGGGCCGCAGCCGCCGGACCGCGTCGCCGACGTTCTCGCTGCGCAGGCCTCCCGCCAGCACCAGCGGCTTGGTCCGGCGCAGCGGCACGCGCCCCCAGTCGAACGTCGCGCCACTGCCGCCGTAGGCTTCCGACGGCGCGTCCGCAAGCAGCGCTGCGGCCGAGTGAAACTCGCGTTCGCAGTCTAACAAATCGACTTCGGGCTCCATGCGGATCGCGCGCATGTACGGCCGGCCGTAGCGACTGCATGCCGGTTCGTGCTCGTCGCCATGGAACTGCAGCATCGCATCGGGCACCGCAGCGAGCGCATCCTCGACCAGGTCCGCAGCCGCGTTGACGAACAGCAGCACCGGCGTGGCAAACGGCGGCAGATGGCGCGCCAGAGTTCGAAGCCTGAGCGGCGCGACGTGGCGCGGGCTCTTCGGGTGACAGACGAAACCTACGGCGTCGGCCCCGGCGGCTATGGCCGCGGCGACGTCAGCTTCACGGGTCAGGCCACAGATCTTGATACGCGTTCGCATCGAACCGGTGCGGCAGGGCGCCGTCGGGCGCCGGCAGATCGAAACGGGCATCGTACTCGACCCGGGCCAGATGAAGCCCGTCAGCGGCGAGCGTAGGCGCGGCCCTCGAACGATCCTTCGACGCGAGTACCAGCGCGACCCATTCGGGCGGGTGCCGGCCCGTTCCGACCGCGACCAGCGTCCCGGCGATGTTGCGCACCATGTGATGAAGAAAGGCATTGGCCGTGGCGCGAATGCGGATCCAGCGACCGTAGCGCGTGACTTCGAGCTGTTCGAGGTCGCGCACGGGCGACGCGGCCTGGCATTCGGCCGACCGGAAAGAAGTGAAATCGTGGCGGCCGACGAGTGTCGCCGCAGCCCGCTGCATCGACCCAGTATCGAGGGGCCGGAACACCCAGGTCGCGCGTGAGTGTGCCAGGGGCGAACGCACCGGGTCGTTGACGATCCAGTAGTCGTAAGTTCGTCGGCGGGCACCAAAGCGGGCGTGAAAATCGTCCGGCACCCTGCGCGACCAGCGCACTGCCACGGTGGGTGGAAGATACCGGTTGGTCCCCCGCACCCAGGCGGTCAAGGGGCGTTCAACAGTGGTATCGAAGTGGACGACCTGGTCGACCGCGTGCACTCCGGCGTCAGTGCGGCCGGCACAGATCGTCGATACCGGTGCTTCTGCAAGTGCCGCCAGCGCGCCCTCGAGGGCGTCCTGGACCGAGCGCCGATCCGGCTGGGTCTGCCAGCCGTTGAACCCGGCGCCGTCGTACTCGATGCCGAGCGCGATGCGCACGGAAGGTCCACGCAGCGGGCCGGGCCCGCCGCGTTCAGGTTTCGATCTGCTTGATCAGCTCGACTGCAGCCTGGCGCTGCTCGCGCGTGCCATCACGCATCACTTCGTCGAGCAACTCGCGCGCGCCGTCCTTGACGCCGAGGTCGATATAGCCACGGGCCAGATCGAGCTTGGTCGCCATCTGCTGCGCCAATGCACTGCCCGGCTCGGTTTCGCCGCGCTTCGTCGTCGGATTGAGGCTGACGGCAGACAGGTCAAAGTCGATCAGAGGCACCGTCGCCTGGTCGGTGTTCGCGGTCAGACGCTGGGCCTGCTCGTCGGGGAGCGCTCCGACATCGGCCGTCGCCGGCTGCTTCTTGCCGATGACGGTCGGGCGCGACAGCGCCTCGATGGCCTCGACCGGCGCTTTCGGCATCTTGGTCGATGGGATGTTCAGATCGAGGTCCGGAATCAGGCCGGCGCCGGTAGCCGTCGGCTGCAGGTCAGGAACCGTCTTCGGCAACGCAATGTCGAGGTCGGCCAGCGCCGGCGGCTCCGCGCGGCCCACGGGCTTGCCCGCCGTCGGTTTGAAGCCGAAATCGACGTCCGACGCGCGCGCCGGGGCGTCCACCGTCGGCATCTTCGTCGGCGGCTCGAGGTTCATCTTGGTCGGGCCAAGGTCAAAGTCCAGCGACGCGAAGTCGGCTGCAGCCTGGGCGGCCGCGGGAGGCGCCGCCTTTTCGCCCGGCAACGTCGCCTGGAACTGCGTCGTCGGCGCCGAGGTCGTGGCAGGCCCGGTCATCTTGGTGTCGGCCGGCATCTTCGTGTCGCCGACTGACATCGTCGTATCGGCCCCGGACATGCGCGTGTCGACCACCATCTTGGTCAGCGGCGGAGCGCCGCTTCCCGCCTGCATCTCGGAGTCGGCGCCACGCAGCGCGCCAAGGTCCAGTCCGGAGGTCGGACCGCCGCCCAGCGTCGACGGGCCACGGCCGCGCGTATTGGGATCGATCCGGAAAGCCGTGGTCGGACCGCGTCCGACGGTATCCGGAGCCGCGCCTGCAAACATCGGATGGGCAGGATCGAGCGCATGGCCCAGCTTCAGGGCTTTTTCCCACTCTTCGCCGGCGGCTCCAGTGCGGTCGCGCAGGTCTTCGGCCATGGCCATGAACGAGGCCTTGTCGCCACGGCGGGAGAAGATCTCGAGCAGCTTGACGCGCACGGCATGGCGGTCCGGCTGCATGCGCAGCGCTTCCTTCAGTATGTCCTCGGCCTGTTCTTCGCGGCCATAGGCGATGTAGACGTCCGCCTCGGCGACCGGATCCACTTCGTTCGAATCGAGCTGTGAAGCGGCGGGGATGAAGCTCGAATTGAACGTGCTGGTGCCGGTGTCGACACTCTGGCCGCCGGTGGCGCCAAAGAGCGAGTTCGCCTGCAGGCCCTCATTGGTGTCCTTGAACTTGCCGCTGGACTCGGACTTCTTCTTCCGGTACCAGCTCCAGCCGAACAGACCGGCCAGCAGGGCGACGATTCCGGCAAGCCCGAGCTGGGTCGTCGTGTTGCCAAGCAGGTCGCCGATGAAACTCGGCTCTTCCACCGGGGCCGGCGGAGGAGGCGCGGCCTTCTTGACCGGAGCCGGGACCGGCGCGGCCGGTGCAGGTGCGGCAACCGGCGGGGTCTCGGTCTTCGCGGCTTCGGCAGGCGCCGGAGCCGGTGTGGGCGTCGGTGCAGCGACCGGCGCCGCCGCGGTCGGCGCGGGAGCCGGCGCCGCTTCCGGCGCAGGCGCCCCCTTCTTCTCTTCGGCTGCCTTCTGTGCTGTCGAGCCGGCCTTGGACTGAACCTCGAGCGCCTTTTGGATGGCGTCGTTGGTCCGCTTCAGCTGGGCAGCCTTCTCCTGCTCGTCCTTCAGCGCCCTGGCCTTGGCGGCCTCTTCGTCGGCCTTAGCCGCCGCGGCGGCCGCCGCGGTGCCCTTGTCGTCCGCGCGCGCGATCTTCAGCTGGTCGCCGCCCGGCTTGGCCGCGGCACTCCTGTCCTCGACCTTGGTCGTGACCTTGCCGCCACCGGCAGCCGCCGGCGGGGCCGCCGCGACCGGCGCGGCACCAGCTGCCTGCGCGAGGCGGCTGCGATACTGCGCGAAGTCGGCGCTCTGCGCCGCCACCTCTTTTCGGCTTTCCGGCGCGGACAGGGCCGCGGCTTCGGCGTCGGAAGGAATGGTCAGCGGCACCCCGGCCTTCAGCCGGTTCATGTTCTTGCCGACGAAGGCATCCGGATTGGCGCGGAACAGCGCCACCAGCATCTGGTCGAGCGAAGCCGAGCTCCGGTTCTGGTTCGCGATCTTGCCTAGCGTGTCGCCGGACTTCACCGTATACGTGCCACCCGGTTCAGTCGACGCAGCCTTCGGCTCGGGCATCGGCGCGGCAGTGACCGGGGCCGGTGCCGGCGCAGCAGTAATCGGTGCCGGCAACGGCGCCGGGGCCGCGGCTCGCGGAGCTGGAGCCGGAGCCGGCGACGGGGTCGCGGCCACCGGAGCCGGCGGTGCGGCCGGCGCAACCACATCCGGGGTCCCCTTCAGGGCCGGTGGATCCAGGAGCACGGTGTACTCCCGCACGACTCGCCCGGTCGCCCAGGTCAACTCGACCATCATGTCGAGGTAGGGCTCATTGACCGGCATCGCCGAGGTGATCCGCACCATATAGGTACCGTCCGGACGCCGGTCGAGGCCGAACCGGACGTTCGTAAGTGCCGGATTGAATTCGAGATTCGCCGCGCGGAAGGCCGACAGCGGAGCCATCCGCACCTGCAGCGTCGGCGCCTCGTCGCGGCCCACGGACGTGACCTCGAGCTCGGCGCGCAGTGGCTGACCCAGCCCGGACTGCACCGACAGGCGGCCTAGGCCCGCTGCATCGACCTCCAGGGCCGTCAGCCCAAGGCTTAGTGCAAGCGAAAGCGCGCACCACATGGGCGCGCGCGCGAATTTTTCGGATGGCATTCAGCCCCCTGCCGTATCGGAATTGTTTTTCGAAATTAACATCATGGACTTAGGGCAGCAAGCTTAGAAAAAGCCGTAACTCACGCCTTTATGTGAGAAACCGGAGACCGCCGCGCTAAGCGTCGCGCAGCCGCCACTTGCCTGCCACCCACTAATTGCCTAGAGCTTGCCAAGCAGGATGCGAAGCATCCGGCGCAGCGGCTCTGCGGCCCCCCAGAGCAACTGATCGCCAACGGTGAACGCCCCGAGGTATTCCGGACCCATCGCCAGCTTGCGCAGGCGTCCGACCGGAATGCTCATCGTGCCCGTCACCGCGGCGGGAGTGAGCCCATGAATGCTCGCGTCCTTCGTGTTCGGGACCAGCTTCACCCAGGCGTTGTCCGTGCGGATCATCTCCTCGATGTCCTTCAGCGCCACGTCACGCCGGAGCTTGATCGTCAACGACTGTGAATGGCAGCGCATCGCGCCGATCCGTACGCAGATCGAGTCGATCGGCGTTGCGCCTGAACCGAAGCCCGGTCCGCGGCCGAGGATCTTGTTGGTTTCCGCCCCGCCCTTCCACTCCTCGAGGCTGGTGCCGTCGCCTCGGTCGGCATCGATCCACGGAATCAGGTTGCCGGCGAGCGGCACGATGAAGTTCTGGGTCTCGTCGTCGCCCAGGGCACGCTGCTTGCCGCTGATGCGACGGTCGATGTCGAGGATGGCGCTCCCTGGATCGGCCAGCAGATCCTTGACCTCTGCATTCAGCGTGCCGAACTGGGTCAGCAGTTCCCGCATGTGCTGCGCGCCGCCGCCCGAGGCCGCCTGGTAGGTGGTGCAGGTCATCCAATCGACGAGATCCTGCTTGAAGAGCGCGCCGACGCCCATCAGCATGCAGCTCACCGTGCAGTTGCCGCCGATGTAATTGCGGATGCCGCGCTTGAGCGCCGCGTCGATGACCGGGCGGTTGACCGGGTCGAGAATGATGACCGCATCGTCGGCCATGCGCAGCGTCTTGGCGGCGTCGATCCAGTAGCCGTTCCAGCCGGTCGCACGCAGCTTCGGGTACAGCTCCTTCGTGTAGTCGCTGCCCTGGCAGGTGATGACGACGTCCTGAGCCGTCAACGCGGCGATATCGTCGGCGTTCTTCAATGTCCCCTGCGCGCGCGGCACGGCAGGCGCTGCTCCGCCGGCATTCGACGTACTGAAGAAGGTCGTGTCGACCAGTTCGAAATCCTTCTCGGCACTCATGCGCTCCATCAGCACGGAACCCACCATGCCACGCCAGCCTACGATCCCCAGCTTCATTTCAGCCTCTTCGTCCTCGATTCTTCACGCCAGTGCCGCGACGACCGCGTCGCCCATCGTTATCGTTCCCACTGTCGCTGCTCCGGCCGCCGCGATGTCCGCCGTCCGCAGTCCCTGCGCCAGCACCGTGCGCACAGCCGCCTCGATGCGATCGGCCTGCTCTGCCCGGTCGAGCGAGTAGCGCAGCATCATCGCCGTCGACAGGATCGTCGCCAGCGGATTGGCCACACCCTTGCCCGCGATGTCCGGCGCGCTGCCGTGCGACGGCTCGTACAAGCCCTGACTGCGTTCGTTCAACGATGCCGACGGCAACATCCCGATCGAACCCGTCAGCATGGCCGCCTCGTCGGAGAGTATGTCGCCGAACATGTTGCCGGTCACGATCACGTCAAACTTCTTCGGCGCCCTGACCAGCTGCATCGCCGCGTTGTCGACATACATGTGCTCGAGTTCGACGTCCGGGTACGAAGCGTGGACCTCGGTGACGACTTCCTTCCAGAACTGGAAGGTCTCGAGCACGTTGGCCTTGTCGACGCTGGTGACCTTGCGGCTGCGCTTGCGGGCGGCGGCGAACGCCACGTGCGCGATGCGCTCGATCTCCGGCCGGCTGTAGCGCATCGTGTCGAAGGCTTCGGGGCTGCCGGCGAAGAAGCCATCGGGTGCGGCCCTCCGTCCGCGCGGCTGGCCGAAGTAGATGTCGCCGGTGAGTTCGCGCACGATCAGGAGGTCGAGCCCGGCGACGAGTTCCGGCTTCAGGCTGGAGGCCTGCGTCAGCTCCGGGTAACAGATCGCCGGCCGGAAATTGGCGAACAGCCCCAGGTGCTTGCGCAGGCCGAGGATTGCCTGCTCGGGCCGCACCGCCCGCGGCAGCGTGTCGTATTTCCAGTCGCCGACCGCACCGAACAGCACCGCGTCGGCGGCCTGTGCGAGCCGCAGCGTGGCCTCAGGCAATGGATGGCCGTGCGCGTCGTAGGCGGCACCGCCGACGTCGGCGAACTCGAACTCGAAGCGCTCCCCGAGCGCGCGCAGCACCTTCACCGCCTCCGCGACGATCTCCTTGCCGATGCCGTCACCCGGCAGGACTGCGATCTTCATGGTGTCCTCGTGCGGGGGGTTTACCGGTGCACCCCGCTCCATCCCGCCTGCCGGAACGAGGTGCGGCCCTAGCTTGTCTTGACGAGCCAGGGGTGTTGCGCGAGGCGCCGTTTCTCGTAGGCCTCGATCTCGTCCTTGTGCCGCAGTGTCAGCCCGATATCGTCGAGACCATTGACCAGGCAGTACTTGCGGAAGGCGGTCATTTCGAACGCGTGCTCGCGGCCGTCGGCCTCGATGACCGCCTGCCGCGGCAGGTCGATCGTCAGCGTGTAGCCGACATGCGCCGCCACTTCGTGGAACAACCGGTCGATGATCAGCTCCGGCAGCACCACCGGCAGCAGGCCATTTTTCAGGCTGTTGTTCTGAAAGATGTCCGCGAAGCTCGGCGCGACGACCGCGCGGAACCCGTACTGCAGCAGGGCCCATGGCGCATGCTCCCGCGACGAGCCGCAGCCGAAGTTCTTGCGGGCGAGCAGGATCGACGCGCCCCGGAAGCGCGCCTGGTTCAGCACAAAGTCGGGATTGAGCGGGCGCCGCGCGTGATCCATGCCCGGTTCGCCGTGGTCGAGGTAGCGCCACTCGTCGAACAGGTTCGGGCCGAAACCGGTGCGCCGGATCGACTTGAGAAACTGCTTCGGGATGATGGCGTCGGTGTCGACGTTTGCGCGATCCAGCGGCGCGACCAACCCCATGTGCACGGTGAACGCATCCATCGTCTGCCTAAGCCCCGCGGCCGCCGGTGAACTGGCCGTCGCTCATGCGAGCCTCCTCACGTCGGCAAAATGGCCCTCGATCGCCGCGGCCGCCGCCATCGCCGGCGACACCAGGTGCGTGCGGCCGCCGGCACCCTGCCGGCCTTCGAAGTTGCGATTGCTGGTCGACGCGCAACGCTCGCCGGGTTCGAGCCGGTCGGCGTTCATCGCCAGACACATCGAGCACCCGGGTTCACGCCATTCGAACCCTGCCGCCCTGAAGACCTCGTGTAGCCCCTCCCGTTCCGCCTGCGCCTTCACCAGCCCGGAACCCGGCACCACCAGCGCCAGCCTGACGTTGCCCGCGACACGCCTGCCGAGCCGCTTCACGACCCAGGCGGCCTCGCGCAGGTCTTCGATGCGCGAGTTCGTGCACGAACCGATGAAGACCTTGTCGACCGCGATGTCGGCGATGCGCGTCTTCGGCGCGAGCCCCATGTACCGGAGCGCCCGCTCGATACCTTCGCGCTTCACCGGATCCTTCTCAGCGTCGGGGTCCGGCACCGCGCCGTCGATCGTCGTCACCATCTCGGGCGACGTGCCCCAGGTCACCTGCGGCTTGATTTCCTCCGCGCGCAGTTCGACAACGTGGTCAAAGCGCGCCCCGGGGTCCGACTTCAGCGTGCGCCAGAACGCCGCGGCCTGCTCGAACATCGCGCCCTGCGGCGCGAAAGGGCGGCCGCGGACGTACTCGATCGTCCTGTCGTCGACCGCGACCAGGCCCGACCTCGCACCCGCTTCGATCGCCATGTTGCAGACCGTCATGCGGCCCTCGACCGACAGCGCCTCGATCGCCGCGCCGGCAAATTCGATCGCGTACCCGGTCCCGCCTGCGGTGCCGATGCGCCCGATGATGGCGAGCACGATGTCCTTCGCAGTGCAGCCGGCCGGCAGCCGGCCGTTAACGCGCACGAGCATCGCCTTCGCCTTCTTCATCAGCAGCGTCTGCGTCGCAAGCACGTGCTCGACCTCGCTGGTGCCGATGCCGAACGCGAGCGCGCCGAATGCGCCGTGGGTGCTCGTGTGGGAGTCGCCGCAGACGACTGTCATGCCGGGCAGGGTCGCGCCCTGCTCCGGGCCCATCACATGAACGATGCCCTGGCGTCGGTCGAGAAACGGGAAGTAAGCGGCCGCGCCAAACTCGCGCATGTTGCCGTCGAGCGTGACGACCTGTTCCTTCGACACCGGATCGGTGATGCCGTCGTACCCGCGCTCCCAGCCCGTTGTCGGCGTGTTGTGGTCCGCGGTCGCCACGATCGAACTGGTGCGCCAGGGCTTGCGTCCGGCCGCACGCAGGCCTTCGTACGCCTGCGGGCTCGTCACTTCGTGAACGAGGTGACGGTCGATGTAGAGAATGGTGGTGCCGTCGTCTTCGACGTGCACCACGTGGTCGTCCCAAAGCTTGTCGTAGAGGGTGCGGACAGACATGGAATCGCGCCGCGCCGGCCCGGCGCGACAGGCGCCGACACCGCGGCGCTGCAGTGCGGCATTATGCCATTCAGGTCCGCGCTTCCCGCGGTTTCCCCCTTCGACCGCAGGTGTCAGGAACGCAGTTCAGCCTGCTCGGTCTGACGCTACGTTGCGCGACACTTTGCCGGAGCTGACAGATGCGACCCAACAACCGTTCGATACTGGAGCGGCGTCATTTCGTCGCCGGGCTCGCCGGCGCCACGCTTGCGCCGCTCGCGCCGCTGGCGCAGGTCCGTACCGGCGCAACACCTTCGCCGGCCCAGACACTCGGCCCGTTTTACCCGCGCGACGCATCGGAGCGTCCGGAGCATATCGATGCCGACCTGATCGTCGTCGACGGAGATCGTGTGCTGACGCGTGGCACGCCGATCTTCCTCGCTGGTCGCATTCTCGACCGGAGCGGACAGCCCGCCGCCGGCGTGCTGGTCGAGATCTGGCAGTGCGATGCCAATGCGGTGTATCACCACCCGGCCGGCGGCGCGGAAAGCGAGCGCGACCCTAACTTTCAAGGCTATGGCGTCGACCGCACGGATTCCGGCGGGCAGTTCCGATTCCGCACGATCCTGCCGGTGGCCTACCCCGGCCGCACGCCGCACATCCATGTGCGTGCGCAGCCGACCCAGGGCCGCGCCCTCGCCACGCAGCTCTACCTGCCGGACGATCCCGGCAACGGCCGCGACTTTCTCTTCGGCCGGCTGACAGCGCAGGAGCAGCAGGCGCTGCTGCTGGTGATCGAACCGACGCGCGACACGTCACACCCGCTCGCGCGCGCGACCCGCTACACCGCGCGCGCGCAACTGGTGCTGGCCTGAGGCGCCGTCACCGGGCCGGGGTGGACTTCGCCTTTTCGTAGAGCGGCATCACCTTCTGCACGTACACCTGCAGGTCGCGTTGCCGGGTCTCGTGGCTCGGGTGCGTCGACAGCCACTCGATCGGCGCACCGCCGCCGGCCTTCGACATCTTCTGCCACAGCGTGAGCGCGGCGCGCGGGTCGTAGCCGGCGCGGGCCGCCAGTTCGACGCCGATGAAGTCGGCTTCCTGCTCGTTCTCGCGGCTGTTGGGCAGCACGAACATCGCGTTCGTGAAGGTGCTGGCGACGCCCGGGTCGACATTGATCCCGGTGAAAATGGCGAGTGCCACGGCGCCGACGGTGGTCGCGGTCTGGGCCGCCATCTGCCGGGCCATGCGCTCGCGAGCATGCTCGCGCAGTGCGTGCGCAATTTCGTGGCCCATCACGGCCGCGAGTTCGTCGTCGGTCAGGTTGAGGCTGTCGAGCAGCCCGGTGTAGACAGCGATCTTGCCGCCGGGCATGCACCACGCGTTGACATCCTTCGACGTCAGCACGTTCTCCTCCCACTTCCACTTCAGCGCGTCCTGCCGGAACACGACCACCTGCGGAACCAGCCGGCTCGCGACGACGCGCACCCGCTGCACCTGCTGCGGATTCTGGTTCAGCAGGCCCTTTTTCTGCGCCTGCGCGAGCACCTGTGCGTACTGCTGCGCCGCCTGCTTTTCGACTTCCTGGCTGCTGACCAGCGACGTCATCGTCTGCTTGCGATCGACGCCGACCGTGCCGCCTTCGGTCGTCTTCACCGTCTGGCACCCCACCACGGTCGCGACGAGCGCGACGACAGCGAGAGGCAGCGCTGCCCGGCTCAAACGTTGTTTCATCAACTGGACTCCATCGAATTTCATGACAGCCGGACCGCGTGTGGGCGTGCCGCATCGCCGTCGCGACGGCGCGCCTGATGCACGGCCCAGAGTCCAAGCAGCGCCGCGACGCTGCCGGCGCCAAAGGCCCATCGGGGTCCGGCCAGGGTCCACAAGTATGCCGCGACCAGGCTGCCCGCCGTGCCGCCCAGGCCGTAGGCCGCACTGATGTAGACCGCCTGTCCACGCGCCGCAGCGCGTCCCGGAAACCACCGCTGGATCGTCAGCACCGAGGCGCTGTGGTGCACGGCAAACGTCACGGCGTGCAGGACCTGCGCCAGTGCCAGCACCCACCAGACCGTCGCCAGTTCCGCGATCAGCACGAAGCGCGCGGCCGCGACGGCAAAACTCAGCCCCAGCAGCGGATACAGACCGAAGCGCGCAAACCAGCGGCCCTGTGTGAAGAAGAACGCAATCTCGAAGACCACGCTCATCACCCAGAACGCGCCGATCGCGGTCTTGCTGTAGCCCAGCTGTGCGAGGTAGATCGACAGGTATGTGTAAAGAGCGCCGTGCGCGAACACCATCAGCGCCGCCGACAGCAGGAACCACTGCACCCGCGGCTCCCGCAGGCGCGCGCGCACCGAAACCCGCTCATGCGGCGCCTCGGCGGGCCCGCTCTCCGGCACGCGCCACGCGGCTGCAACCAGCACCGCCGCCAGCGCAAGGCCGAGCCACACCGCAGTGCCGATGCCCCATTGGTCGAACACCGGCCCGGCGGCCAGCACCACCATGACGAAGGCCATCGAGCCCCAGGCCCGCAGACGACCGTAGCGGGCGGCCGCATCGGCGCTCCCGCGCATCGAGGCCGAGGCTAGCGCCTCGGCGATAGGCATCTGCGCCGTCTGGAAGAGGTTCACGAACACCATGACAGCGAAGACCCAGGCGAACGCACCCGGTGCGAGCAGCGCCGCGAACGCGAGCAGCAGGGCGATGCTGGTGGCGCGGAGGATCGGCGTGCGGCGCGACGCGTGGTCCGCAAGGTAGCCCCAGAGGTTGGGGCCGACCACGCGCATTCCCTGACCGAGCGCGATCAGCACGCCAACCTGGAACGCTGTCAGTCCCCGCGACTCGAGATACAGCGGGAAGTACGGCGCAAGAATGCCGACGAATCCGAAGTACGCCGCGTAGAGCCCACCGAGCCGCCAGGCGTCCCGGTCGGCAGCGGAGTGCTGCATCAGCCGATCGAGGAACGCGCGGCGAGCGGCGCGATGCCCAGTTGCACGTCGGCGTTCTGCGCCCGATGCATCAAGGCGTGGTCCATCAGTACCAGCGCCAGCATCGCCTCGGCGATCGGCGTTGCGCGGATGGCGACGCAGGGATCGTGCCGTCCATGGGTCTCGACGATCGTCGCCGCACCCGAGCGCGTGACCGAGCGCCGCGGCAGGCGGATGCTCGACGTTGGCTTGACGGCGATCGAAACCTCGATGTCCTGGCCGCTCGAGATTCCTCCCAGGACGCCGCCGGCGTTGTTCGAGGCAAACCCGTCGGGCAGCAGTTCGTCGCCGTGCTGCGAACCCAGCTGCCCGACACTGCCGAAGCCGGCGCCGATTTCCACTCCCTTGACCGCGTTGATGCCCATCATGGCGTAGGCGATGTCGGCGTCGAGCTTGTCGAAGAGCGGCGCACCGAGCCCGACGGGCATGCCGCCCGCAACCACGCGCAGCCGCCCGCCGACCGAGTCACCGCTCTTGCGCAGGTCGTCCATCGCCGCTTCGAGTTCAGCGACGATGCCGGCATTCGGCGCGAAGAACGGGTTGCGGTCGACTTCGTCCCAGGACTCGAACGGTATGACGATGCGTCCCAGCTGCTGCATGCAGCCGCGAATGCGCGTGCCGTACCTTTCACGCAGCCACTTCTTCGCCACGGCGCCCGCCGCGACCATCGGGGCCGTGAGGCGCGCGGATGAGCGGCCACCGCCGCGCGGATCTCTGGTGCCGTACTTGCGCCAGTACGTGTAGTCGGCATGCCCGGGGCGGAACGTGTCGGCGATGGCCGCGTAATCCTTGCTCTTCGCGTCCTCATTGCGGATCAGCAGAGCGATCGGCGTACCGGTGGTGCGTCCCTCGTAAACCCCGGACAGGATCTCGACCTGATCCGACTCGCGGCGCTGCGTCACGTGCCGCGAGGTTCCCGGCTTGCGCCGGTCGAGGTCCGGTTGCAGGTCGGATTCCGCCAGCGCCAGCCCCGGCGGACAGCCGTCGATCACGCAGCCGATTGCCGGGCCGTGCGACTCGCCGAAGTTGGTGACCTGAAGCAGGTGTCCGAAAGTGGAGCCGGCCATGGAGTGCTGCGCGCCCAAGCGAGGAAACCCGGTCGATTGTAAGTCGCGAGTGCCTCGACTAAAGAAACCGCTCGGCAATGCGGACGCCGGGTGCGTGCCCGACATAATGAATCGACCGGTCGAGCCAGTCCGACGCCGCCGCGCGGCCGATCGCGTGCAGGTCGGCGATGAAGCCTGGCGACGTGTCGGACTTGGTCGCGGCGCCGAAGCTGCGCAGGGCATCCTCCGCCTCGATCATGTGCAGGTTGACCCGCTTGTAGCGCTTCGGATCGACCCGCTGCTCGTCAAGCAGGCGCTGCACGAACGCGATCGCCCGCAGTTCGTGCAGCAGCGCCGCGTTGAAGCTGATCTCGTTGATCCGCTCGAGGATGTCCTGCGGCGTGGACGGGAGTTCGGGCCGGTTCAGCGGATTGATCGGGACCAGAAGAAGGTCGGCGGTCCGGGTTGCATAGAACAACGGATACAACGCCGGATTGCCCATGTAGCCGCCATCCCAGTACGCCTCGCCGTCGATCTCGACCGCCCGGAACGACGTCGGCAGCGCCGTCGACGCCAGCAGCATGTCGCAGGTCAGTTCGTATTCGCGAAATACGCGCGCCCGCCCGGACCGCACGTTGGTCGCGCAGACAAACAGCTTGAACGGCGCGTCGGCACGCAGCGCCTCGAAATCGACCAGCGAGTCCAGCAGCTCGCGCAGCGGGTTGTAGTCGAAAGGATTCAGCTGGTACGGTGTCAGAAATAGCGACCACAGGTCCATCAGCGTCGCGGCGCCCTGCGCCAGCGCCGGCGCCACCGACGTCGCGGCAAAGACATTGGGCAGGGCTCCGACCTTTTCCCACAGGCTGCCGAGATGCGACCGCGCTTCCGCGGCGGGATCACGGCCTGCCGCGCGGCCGCGCCGCCAGCCCTCGGCGAGCACGACGGCATTCATCGCGCCGGCGCTGGCGCCGGTGATGCCCTCGAAGCGCAGCCGGCCGTCCTCGAGCAGGCTGTCGAGCACGCCCCAGGTGAAGGCGCCGTGCGAGCCTCCGCCCTGAAGGGCGAGATTGACGATGGGTCCCGCGGGACGACGCGCGCGTGGCGCCCGGCGCTCGCGGTGACCCGTCACGTCTCGTCGCCTCGCAGTGCGGCGACGCGCTGCATCAGCAGCTCCGGCGTCACCTGGTCCGGCGGCACCGGCGCGCCGACAATCAGTTCGACCTTCGAGCGCAGCCCGCGCCGCAGGCGCGCCTCGACCGGCCGCGAGAAAGCCGCGCCGCCATACCGGGAGAAAAATGATCCCCAGAGGCCGCGCAGCGCCATCGGATAGACCGGAACCGGAACCCGCTCGACGATTCTCTGCACGCCCTGCTTGAACGGACTCAGCTCGCCGTCGTACGTGATCTTGCCCTCCGGGAAGATGCAAACGAGGTCACCGTCGGCGAGCGCGGCATCGATGCGCTGGTTGGCACCTTCGAACATCTTCGGGTCTTCGCGCGCCGGCGCGATGGCGATCGCCTTCGCGTTCCTGAAGAACCAGTTCATCAGCGGGACCTTGAAGATGCGGTGATCCATGACGAACCGGATCGGTCGCGGGCTCTCGCCCATGATCAGCACGGCATCGACGAAGCTGACGTGATTGCAGGCGAGCACGGCCGCGCCTTCCACCGGGATAGCGTCGGTGTTGACCGATCGGATGCGGTAGATCGTGTGCGCGAGGATCCACGCCAGGAAACGCAGCAGGAACTCCGGCACCAGCCTGTAGATATAGAGCGCGACGGCGGCATTCATCAGCGCCGTGACGAAGAAGAGTTGCGGGATGCTGAGGCCCGATGCGAGCAGCGCGGTGGCGATCAGCGACGCCGCAACCATGAAGATCGCGTTAAGTATGTTGTTCGCCGCGACGATGCGCGCCACATGCGAGCGTTCGGCGCGCGTCTGGATCAGCGCGTACAGGGGAACGGAATACAGGCCTGCGAACAGCGAAAGCAGCGCGAGGTCGAGCACGATGCGCCAGGCTCCCGGCGCGGACAGGAACTGCGGCAACGTGCCCCCGGTCATCGGCTCGAACGCGGTCGAGGCGAAGTACAGGTCGACCGCGAACACAGTCATGCCGATCGAGCCGAACGGCACGAGCCCGATCTCGACCCGGCGCTTGGACAGCTTCTCGCACGCCAGCGACCCGGTGCCGATGCCGATCGAGAACACCGCGAGCAGGAATGTCACGACGCCTTCGTTGCCGCCCAGGTTCTCACGCGCGTAGGGCGTGAAACTCGTCAGGAAGATCGACCCGAAGAACCAGAGCCACGAGATTCCGATCAGCGAGTTGAAGACGGCGGCATCCCGGCGCGCGATCTTGAGGTTGGACCAGGTCTCGGTAAAAGGATTCCAGTTGACCGTGAGCGCGGGGTCCGCGGCCGGCGAGTGCGGCACATACTGGGCGGCGATGCGGCCGAGCACGGCGATCACCAGCGCGACCGCGGCCGTTGCCAGCGCGCCGTTCTCGCCGAACTGGCCGACCAGCAGCCCGCCGCCGATTGTCCCGAGCAGGATCGCGACGAAAGTCCCCATCTCGACCATGCCGTTGCCGCCCGTCACCTCGTGGGAGTCAAGGTGCTGCGGCAGGTACGAGTACTTGACCGGTCCGAAGACGGTCGACTGCAGGCCGAGCAGGAAGATCGCGACGTAGACCAGGGAAGCCGACTGCAGCGCGAGGCCCGTTCCGCCGATCAGCATGACGACGATTTCGGCATCTTTCACGCGGCGGATGAACCAGGATTTCTCGAGCTTGTCCGCCAGCTGTCCGCTGGTCGCCGAAAACAGCATGAAGGGCGCGATGAACAGCGCACCGATCAGGAATCCGGCAAAGTGCGGATCGATGTTGCCCCAGCGCGCCGCTGCGTACGTCGCCAGCAGCGTGAAGGCGAACTTGAAGATGTTGTCGTTGGCCGCGCCGAGGAGCTGCACCCAGAACAGCGGCGCAAAGCGCCGCTCGCGCAGCAGGCTGAACTGGTTCTTTGCGCTCAAAGGATCACGCGGCTCGGTTGCGGTGGGGGCCAGTCGGCCCCGGGATGAACCGCTCCCCGATTATGTCAGTCGTTTGGCAGGCGACGCGCAACGTCTTAACCTTCGCGTACAGACAACGAAAGGGAAGGCATCCCCGCTCCTCGTGGAGCGTCGGGAGCAAACCCGCCGGAGGAGGCTGCCATGAGCGACACGCTGCGCGACGCCGCGCTCGAATACCACCGCCTGCCCACTCACGGCAAGATTTCGGTCGTTCCCACCAAGGCGATGGTCACGCAGCGTGACCTTTCGCTCGCCTACTCGCCGGGCGTCGCGGAGGCCTGCAACGAGATCGTCCGCGACCCGCGCGAGGCCCACACGCTGACGGCGCGCGGCAATTTGGTGGCCGTTGTCACGAACGGCACCGCCGTGCTCGGGCTCGGCAACATCGGGCCGCTCGCGGGCAAGCCGGTAATGGAAGGCAAGGGGTGCCTGTTCAAGAAGTTTGCCGGCATCGACGTGTTCGACATCGAACTCGACGAGAAGGACCCGGACAAGCTGGTGGACATCATCGCAGCACTGGAACCGACCTTCGGCGGCATCAACCTCGAGGACATCAAGGCACCCGAGTGCTTCTACATCGAACGCAGGCTGCGCGAGCGGATGAAGATCCCGGTGTTCCACGACGACCAGCATGGAACGGCGATCGTCGCCGCGGCCGCCGTGCTGAACGGCCTGCGTTGCGTCAGCAAGGACATCGGCCAGGCGAAGTTGGTGTGTTCCGGCGCGGGCGCGGCAGCGATCGCATGTCTGGACCTCCTGGTCCGGCTCGGGCTCAGGCGCGAGAACATTCTCGTCGCCGACAGCAAGGGCGTTCTGTACAGCGGCCGCAGCGGGCTCGACGAAAGCAAGGCGCGCTATGCGCGCGACACGTCGGCGCGAACGCTCGCGGACGCCATGCCGGGGGCCGACATCTTCATGGGACTGTCGGGTCCCGGGGTGCTGTCGGGCGCGATGGTCAAGGGCATGGCGCCCCGGCCGCTGATCCTGGCGATGGCGAACCCCACGCCCGAGATCATGCCGGAGGAGGCGCGCGCGGCTCGACCCGACGTCATCATCGGCACTGGACGCTCCGACTACCCGAACCAGGTCAACAACGTCCTGTGCTTCCCGTTCATCTTCCGCGGCGCGCTGGACGTCGGGGCGACGACGATCAATGAGGAAATGAAGCTCGCCACCGTGCGGGCGCTCGCCGACCTCACGCATGCCGAGATCCCCGACGAGGTCGCCAGCGCCTACGGCGCCGAGGGCCTGCGCTTCGGCCCGGAATACCTGATCCCGAAGCCGTTTGATCCGCGGCTGATCGAGCGCATCGCACCCGCGGTCGCGCAGGCCGCCATGGACAGCGGAGTCGCTGCACGCCCGATGCCCGACATCGAGGCCTACCGGGCGAGCCTGCGCCGCTTCGTCTACCAGTCGGGCAGCACGATGGAGCCGGTGTTCGCCGCGGCGAAGAAGGCGCCGAAGCGGCTGATCTACGCGGAGGGCGAGGAAGAACGCGTGCTGCGCGCTGCGCAGGCGGTGGTCGACGAGGGTATTGCCCAGCCGATCCTCATTGGACGCCCCGACGTGATCTCGGCCCGCATCGAGCGCTACGGGCTGCGCCTGAGGCTAGGGCACGACGTCGACTGCGTGAACGTGCTCGACGACACCCGCTTTCGCGAGACCTGGACCGGGTACTACGAGCTCGGCAAGCGCAAGGGCGTGACGAAGTCGCTCGCGCAGACCGAGATCCGCACGCGCACGACGCTGATCGGGGCAATGCTGGTGCGCAAGGGCTACGCCGACGCGATGCTGTGCGGCACGGTCGGCGGCTATGCCGACCACCTGCGTTACGTGCGCACCGCGATCGGGCTGCGCAGCGGCGTGCACACGTTCGCGGCGATGCAGCTGCTGGTGCTGCCGAACCGGCACCTGTTCATCTGCGACACGCACGTGAACCCGGACCCGACGGCCGCCCAGGTCGCCGAGATGACGATGCTGGCAGCCGACGCCGTCAAGCGCTTTGGCATCACACCGCGCGTCGCACTCCTGTCGCACTCGAACTTCGGCAGCTCCGAACTGCCGTCCGCGGTGAAGATGCGTGAGGCGCTGGCGCTGATCCAGGCGCGGAATCCGGACTTTCCGGTGGACGGGGAGATGCAGGCCGACACGGCGCTGTCGCAGGTGGTGCTGGAGGCCTCGATGCCGGACTCGCCGCTGTCGGCCGAGGCGAACCTGCTGATCATGCCGAATGTTGACGCCGCCAACATCACCTACAACGCGCTCCGCATCACCGCGGGCGGCGGCATCACGATCGGCGCGATACTGCTCGGGGCCGCGCAGCCGGTGCACATACTGACTCCTGCGTCGACAGTGCGCCGGATCATCAACATGTCGGCCGTGGCGGTCGTCGATGCCGCGGCGGCGCGGGGCTGAGTCAGCGCGGGAGCGCCCTCCAGGTCCACAGCGCGCCGGCCGCATCGACGAGCGCGAACAGCAGCAGCACCGGCGGCGCCATGCCGAGCACGACGAACGCGCCGAAGAAGACGAGCACTGACAGGCGCACCGGTACCGTCCACGCAAAGAACGCCGCGAGCCCGGCCGCGGAGGCGCGGACGTAGTACACGCCGAGGAAGGCGACCAGCATGCCGACGACGCGGATCCACACGTCGGAGGCGCGCGGCAAACCGAAGAGTTCGAGCAGGGAGTTGGGCGCCAGCAGCAACCAGGCACCCAGTCCCAGTAGGTACAGGCCGAACACGCGAACCGTCAGAGCCGCTGCAGTCAAGGCAACCTACATGTCCGCGGGCAAGTGCAATGCGGATGATGCCCGTGCGCTGCCGTGTTGAGCGACATCAACTCCATGGGTCCGACGAACCTGCGCTCTGGCTGGAGTGTCGGCCGCATATCGGATGAACGTCTGTAGCGCGAAGGCAGAGCATGGGACCTTGGCCAAAGGCTTGTGCCGGCGAAAGCGCCCGGAGGCGCGGCAGCCATCGCGGCCACTGTGCCCGTGCGGATGAGACCCCTGCTGAACCGGAAGACACCATGGTCCTGTTGAACATCCTGCTTCTCACTGCGTTCCTGATCCTGCTCGCCATCGCGGTCGCAGAAATCCGCGATACGCACGCCGCCGCGAGCCCGCGGAGGAAAGCCGGGCATTCCGCCAGGTAGGCCGGGAAAGGACGTCGCGCAAACAAAAGGCCCCGCCGAAGCGAGGCCCGGTCTGTATCTGCAATTGCCCTAGCCGCGACGGCGCCGCACCGCGGCGAGACCGGCAAGGCCGAGGCCGAGCAGCGCCAGGCTGGCGGGCTCAGGGACCGTGCCGATAGGACTGTAGTTGTCGTTCAATTGCCACGACAGGATGTCGTGGTTGGCAAACGCTGCGCCGGTACCCGATGTGAAGCCGACGTACGCATTCGTCGTCCCCAGGATTGAGGCCAGGTTGACGTTATAGGACAGCAGGGCGGCCACCGGCCGCGCCGCCGAATGCGTCAGTCGCACTTCGAGTTGCTGGCTGTTGCTGTCGTAGTCGACCCAAGCATTCCAGACCGTGCTGTCATTGAGGTCGGATTCCGTGACCGGAACCTGCACCACGGAATTGACGCTCCCGTTGAGGTCGATGCCCACGTGGTTGCTGTTGATGTCGCCCACTTCCGGGTTCCACCAGTTGTCGAACTCAATTCCGAGGCTGGTAGGAATTCCTAAATAGCCGATCCCGCCGCCTCCCCCGCCGACATTGTTCGAAACGGGCTGCACCGCGAAGACGATGCCGTCCGCGCCGCAGCCTCCGAGGCCGTCGCATGCCCCGCCCGGACTCGAGAATCGGAACTGAAAGTAGGTGCTGAAAGCGGCATTCGACGCGAGCGACACCGTGCTCGTCGAAAAAGTGCTGCCGGCCTGACCGAAGTTGGCCGGCGTAACGCGCAGCACGTTGCCCACCTGGGCCGCGTTGCCGTTGATCGTGAGGCCCGCGACGTTGGAGAAATCCGGGTAGTTGATGACGAGTGCAGCGCTGGCCGCCGTCGCCGCGGCGGTAGAAGCCGCGAACAGGCCTGCGCGTGCCAGCAGGCCGGTCAGACGGCGAAATGACACGCCTGATGCATGTGTGGACATTGATTCCCCCTCAGAGTTGGAGCACACCCGCCCTGCCCGTTCCCGGGCAGCCAACAACTTGTAAGCATTCTTCGCGCCTGCAACGTAAGTACATGAAACAAAACAAGAAAGACACACCGTTCACGGTGAGCTGTAAGAGAACTCGACACGCCGATGAAGATTGGATGGACCGTCCCCTGGAGATGTGCCGCCCATTCACCGTCGCGAAGTGGAAAAAGAAGAGCCCGGCCGAAGCCGGGCTCATGGGGCAGGCGGAGGAACCTGCCGGGGGAGTTCAGATCGCCGCGCGGTCGCTGCCGCGGGACCGGGCGCTGCGCGCCGCGCGCGCGTCGTTCAGTTCGTCGAGGTCGCCCGCACCGTTACGTGGTCGAGCGCGATCACCTGCATCGTGCTTTCGGCGCTCGGCTGCATGCCGGCGACGGTGCTTCCCAGTACGACGGTGCTGGCCAGGACGGCAACGGCAAAGGCGATCAGGCGGGTCTGGAGGCTGGTCGTGAAGTTGGCGTTCATCGGTCGGTCCTTTCGGGAAGTCATGCTGCGTTGTCGATGGCTGCACTTTAGGCATCGAGGGGCAGCGCCGCGAGCGACTTGCGACGAGGCGAAGAAATCGCGGCATGAGCTGCATTCGGGCTTTCGTCGCAGGAAAGCGTGGTTTCGCCGTTCATCCGCGCCACGCGCACTTCGTCGCGCCCGGCGGCGGTTCACGCCGGAAATTGACTCGGGAAACCTGAAAGCCCACTTGGGACGGCCGCGGGCCGGAACCGACGCAGGACCCGGCGGCAGGGCCGGGCGCGTGGCCTAGT
>DAOMFL010000010.1:66314-72310 GCA_035429805.1 Burkholderiaceae bacterium | reverse complement strand
AGCGAGGCGACGACAGTCACGGTCGGCAGGTCGATGTCCGGGAACTGCTGGATCTTCATCGCCTTGAAGCCGACGATCCCGACCAGCGTCAGCATGACGAACAGCAGTACCGCCGGAATCGGATTCCGGATCGACCACGAGGAGACGTTGATCGCCACTGGCGGTCCTATTTCTGCGCCGACTTCATCGGTGCTGCGGCGTCGACCACGCGCACGGTGTCGCCGTCGGCCAGGAAGCCCCCGCCGGTCTCGACGACGCGCCCCGACGGCGGCAGGCCGGCGACGATCTCGATGCGATCGCCGACGCGGCGGCCGACGTCCACCTTGTTCTGCACGACCTTGTTCTCGGCGTTGACCAGGAACACGTAGGCGAAGCCGTCGCGCAGCACGACCGCGCTCTGCGGCAGCGTCAGCGCGGAACCGCGGCCGAGCTCGAACTCGCCACGCGCGAACGTGCCGGCGCGCGCCGGGCTGCCGGCGGGCAGGTCGACATAGACGATGCCGTTGCGTGTGGCCGGGTCCACCGAAGGCGAAACCGACCGTACCGTGCCTGCGATCTGTGCGCCGCCGGTCGTCGTGATCGTTGCGCGCATGCCCGGTTCGAAGCGGGTCAGTTCCGTGCCCGTGACCTCGGCACGCCACTCGAGTCGTCCGCCGCGGATCAGCCGGAACAACTCCTGGTTCGGCAGGGTGAGCGAACCCACGGTGGCCGTGCGCGACGAAATCACGCCGTCGTCCGGCGCGAGGATGCGTGTCTGCGCCATGCGCACGGCTTCGGCCTGCGCACGCGCGCGGGCTGCGGCCAGGCGGGCGCCGGCAGTCTGCTCGGCGGTCAGCAGCTGCACCGTGGCCTGCGGGCTGACGAAGCCCTGCGACTGCAGCTGCCTGGAACGCTCTGCATTCGCCCTGGCTTCGGCCAGCGCGGCTTCGGCTTCGGTGACCGAGGCCTGCGCCTGCGCGAGGTCGGCGGTGACGGTGTCCGCGGCCACCCTGGCCAGCGGCTGGCCGCGTTTGACCGCATCACCGACATTGACGAGCACTTCGGTCAGCCGCAGCCCGGTCAGTTCAGCACCGATGACCGCCTCCTGCCAGGCGACGATATTGCCGTTGGCCGCGAGCGTCTGCGGCCAGTCGACGCGCTGCGGCGTGACCAGCGCGACCGTCAATGCGGGACGCGCAACGGACTTCGCCTCGGCCTTGGCGGCGGCTCCGTCCGCGCCTTTGCCGCAACCTGCGAGTGCGGCGACGGCGGCGAACGCAGCGAGCGCCAACGCCCAACGGAGTGCGGGAAACTTCGGGATCTTCATCGGGAGGATCGCTCCTTCGTCACCGCGTCCGCCCTGCGCGCGATCTCGTAATCGAGCAGGGCCCGGCTGTAGCCGATCAGGCGATCGAGGATCCGCTCCATCGCCTGCGGCCGGTCGAGCACTTCGGGTGCAAGCAGCTTCATGAACTCGCGCGACATGCAGTAGTCGTGGGCCATCGCCACGGCTGCAAACGCCAGCTGATGGATGTCGGCGTCCGGCGACGCGAGTCCGCAGTGCCGGGCCAGCACGGCCGCGAGTGCGTCGTGCGCCGGCACGATCGCCTGCGCCGTGATCTCGCGAAACACGTCCGACGGTTCGATCATCTCGCGCAGGTGCATACGCATGACGTCGCCGTCGTGTCCGGCCTCGCAAGCATTCGAAGGCGCGAGGAAGGGCGTGAGGAACTGGCGCATCGCCTGCTCGAAGCTGAGCGCCGGATCGTCGAAGCGTCCTATCGCGGCCGTCATCTCGTCGATCGGCTGCAGCAGGGCCGCGCGGTACAGGCCTTCCTTGTCGCCGAAGTAATAATGGATCGAAGCGATGTTCACCCCGGCGGCGTCACAGATCTCGCGCGTGGTCGCGGCGGCATAGCCCTTGGCCGCGAAGATGCGCGTGGCGTGGATGATCAGCTGCTCACGCGCGTGCGTTCCGCGGTCGCCACGTTCGCCGGCGGGACGCGGCTCGGAGCCGACCGGACTCGTGCGGTGCAGAACCTTGGACATGGCCGCACTGTAGCACAAATCAATCGCTTGATTGAAATGCGGACAGGGCGATATCTGCAATTAAATCATTTAGTTAGCGCAGCAGACGGCCGAGCCTGCGTTGTGCCGTCTGGGCCGGCGGCCGCTACTGGAACGTCACGATCTTGCCGGGGTTGAGGATGTTCAGAGGATCGAAGGCGCGCTTGATACGCACCATCAGGTCGAGGGCGTCTGCGCCGTGCTCCTCGCGCAGGAACGCCATTTTGTGCAGGCCGACACCGTGCTCGCCGGTGCAGGTGCCGTCCATCTGCAGCGCGCGCTCGACGATGCGCGTGTTCAGGCGCTCGGCTTCCTCGACCTCGCGCGGGTCGTCCGGGTTGGCGAGGATCGCACAGTGGAAGTTGCCGTCGCCGACATGGCCGAGGATCGGCGCCGGCAAGAAGCTCGCGGCGATGTCGGCGAGCGTCGCATTGATGCAGTCCGCGAGCCGCGAGATCGGCACGCAGACATCGGTCGTGAAGCTGCGGCAGCCGGGCTTCAGCGCCAGGCAGGCGAAGTAGGCGTTGTGCCGCGCCTCCCACAGCCGCGTGCGGTCCTCCGGCTGCGTCGCCCAGCGGAAGCCCAGGCCGCCGTGCTCGGCGGCGATGGCTTCGGCGGTGCGCGCCTGTTCCTCGACGCTTGCCGGCGAGCCATGGAATTCGAACAGCAGCAGCGGCAGTTCGGGCAGGTCGAGCCTGTCGCGCTGGTTGACCGCCCTCACCGTCAGCGCATCCAGCAGTTCGCAGCGCGCGACCGGCACACCGAGCTGGATCGTCGCAATGGTGGTCTGCACCGCGGCGTTGACGTCGGGAAACGAACACGTCGCCGCGGAGACAGCTTCCGGCTGCGGGAAGAGCCGCAGTGTCACTTCGGTGACGATGCCGAGCGTGCCTTCGCTGCCGACGAAGAGGCGTGTCAGGTCGTAGCCGGCCGAACTCTTCTTCGCGCGCCGCGCGGTCCGGATCGCCTTGCCCTCCGCCGTCACGACCGTCAGCGCGAGCACGTTCTCGCGCATCGTGCCGTAGCGCACGGCGTTGGTGCCGGAGGCGCGCGTGGCCACCATGCCGCCGATCGTGGCGTCGGCGCCGGGGTCGATCGGGAAGAACAGCCCCGTGTCCTTGATCGCGGCGTTCAGCTGCTTGCGCGTGATGCCGGCCTGCACCGTCACGGTGAGGTCTTCCGCGTTGACGGCGAGCACGGCGTTCATCCGGCTCAGGTCGATCGACACTCCGCCGTGCAGGGCCAGCAGGTGACCCTCGATCGACGAGCCGACACCATAGGCAATGACGGGCACCCGATGTGCGGCAGCCAGTTGCACGACGGCGGCGACCTCATCGGTCGATTCCACGAAGACGACGGCATCCGGCAGCATCGGCGCGTACGGCGATTCGTCGCGGCCGTGATGCTCACGCACTGCGACGGCCGTGGAAAAGCGCACGTCAAACCGGTTGCCGAGCGCCGACGTCAGCGAGGAGGGCAGCGGGGCGTGCGACGCAGGCGCGTTCATAATCGAACTCCGGCCAGTTGGGCAGGTACACCTTACACCGGGCTGCCTGGAACGAACTTCGCAACCACCGGGAAATCATGGGCAAGCGACTGACAGCAATTGCGACCCGTACCGGGGACGACGGCACGACCGGGCTGGGCGACGGCACGCGCACGCGCAAGGACGCGCTGCGCGTGGCTGCAATGGGCGACGTCGATGAACTCAATTCGACGATCGGACTGCTGCTGACGGAGGCCCTGCCGGACGAAGTCCGCAGCGACCTCGTCGACATCCAGCACGATCTCTTCGATCTCGGCGGCGAGCTCTGCATCCCCGGTTACACGATGGTCCAGGCGGCACAGGTCGCGCGGCTGGATGCGCGGCTCGCGCACTACAACGCGACGCTGCCGCGGCTGGCGGAGTTCATCCTGCCGGGAGGCTCGCGCGCCGCAGCGGTCGCGCACGTCGGCAGAACGGTATGCCGGCGCGCCGAGCGTGCGGTGGTCGCGCTGGGCGCGGTGGAGACCGTCAATGCGGCCGCGCGGCAGTACCTGAATCGCCTCTCTGACCTGCTGTTCGTGCTGGCGCGCACGCTGAACCGCCACGCGGGCGGCAGCGACGTGCTGTGGCAGCAGCGCAAGAACGCGGACCGGTCGGACTAGCTCCGGGGCCGGCGCGGCCGTCTCGGGCCGCGTGTTTCAGCATTTCATCGCGTCGTTCCGCGATTCGTCGCACGCGGGCGACGTCCGATGGCGGCGGAACGTAAGCTCGCGCCCTCCGCTGCGAGCCGCAGCTCACGAAACCCAGGGAATGCAATGACGTTGAAGACCCCAGGCGCCGCCACAGCGATCCTGCTGGCGGCGCTGATCAACCCGGCGGGAGCCGCGACCCCGATGGTTCCCCCGCAACTGCCCGTCTACGACGCTGCCGCGATCACGGCGCGCTGCGAGGGTGAACTGGACGCGGTCCGCAGGCAACTCCGCACGATGGAGGCGCGCAAGGGCGCCGAGCACGTGTTTGCCGAACTGAATGCGCTGTCGATCCGCTTCGCGGATTTCGCCTACCCGGTCTACCTGCTGCAGAACGTGGCCCCGGACAAGGCGACGCGCGACGCCGCGCAGAAGTGCCTCGAAAAGCTGCTGCCGTTCGAAACCGAGGTCTACCAGAGCAGCGCGCTCTATGCGCGCGTCAAGGCGGTCAAACCGAAGGACGCGATCGACACGGTCTACCGGCAGGACCTGCTCGACAAGTTCGACGACAGCGGGGCTTCGCTGCCGCCGGACAAGCGCAAGCGTGCCAAGGAAATCATCGACGAACTCGAGCGCCTCGGTCTCGCCTTCAGCAAGAACGTCAACGAGGACGGCTCGACGGTGACGATCACGCCGGCCGAAGCGGCAGGCATGCCGGACGCGTGGCTGGCCGCGCGCAAGCGCGACGACCAGGGCAATCTGATTCTCGGGATGGACTACCCCACGGTCATTCCATTCCTTGAGCTCGCCACGGACGCCGATGCGCGCAGGCGCGTCTGGCTGGCGAAGAACCGCGAGGGCGGCGAGCAGAACCTGAAGATCCTCGAGCAGGCGCTCGCGCTGCGATACGAGCTCGCCCAGCTGCACGGACAGCCCGACTTTGCGACCTGGACGCTGAAGCGGCGCATGGCCCAGACGCCGGCGGCCGTGTACGACTTCCTCGGCAAGGTCAAGGCAGCCGCCGACCCATTGCAGGACCGGGAATTCGCCGAACTGCGTGACGAGAAGGCCCGGATGACTGGCGTGCCGCCGGCCGAGACGAAACTCGAACGCTGGGACGTCGCTTACCTCAAAGAGCGCGTGCGCAAGGCGCGCTACAGCGTCGACCAGGAAGCGCTGCGCGCCTACTTCCCGACCGAAGCCAGCGTGCAGTACGCGATGACGCTCGCCCGGCGGCTCTACGGCGTCGAGTTCGTCGCGCGCGACGTGCCGGTGTGGCACAAGGACGTGCGCTACTTCGACGTGTACGACCGCCTGCCGGACGGCAGGCGCGGGGCCTTCGTCGGCGGCATCTACCTCGATCTCTTCCCGCGCGAGGGCAAGTACAACCATGCGGCGGCGTTCCCCGTCCGCGGCGTCTCCACGCTGGCGGACCGCACGCCGATCTCGGTGCTCGTGGCCAACCTCGATTCGAAGGGGCTGACCCACGACGAGCTCAGGACGCTTCTGCACGAATACGGCCACGTGCTGCATGGAGTGCTGTCGAAGACGCGCTATGTCGATCAGTCCGGCACCTCGGTCAAGCGCGACTTCGTCGAAGCGCCGTCGCAGATGTTCGAGGAGTGGTCGCGGCGCGAGGAGCCGCTGGCGCTGTTCGCGGAGATCTGCCCCACGTGCCCGCGCCTGACGAAGGAGCAGATCGCCCAGCTCGATGCCGCGCGCAAGTTCGGTCGCGGCAACTTCTTCGCACGGCAGGGGGAATACGCGCTCTACGA
>DAOMFL010000010.1:0-66214 GCA_035429805.1 Burkholderiaceae bacterium | reverse complement strand
GCAAGTTCGGTCGCGGCAACTTCTTCGCACGGCAGGGGGAATACGCGCTCTACGATATGAAACTGCACACCGGCAAGCCTGCGCAGCCGCTGCCCGAATGGATTGCGATCGAGCGCGCCGGGCCGCTCGGCTATGTCGAGGGTTCGATGCTGCCGGCGAGCTTCAGCCACCTGCTGGGCGGATACGCCGCCGGCTACTACGGCTACATGTGGTCGCAGGTGCTGGCGCTCGACATGCTGGCGGCGTTCGACGGCAAGCTGATGAACGCCGCCGTCGGTCAACGCTACCGGCAGACGATCCTGGCCGCAGGCGGCCAGCGCCAGCCGCAGGTGCTGGTCGAGGCCTTCCTCGGCCGCAAACCGAACAGCGACGCGTTCTACGCCGAGATCAACGGGACCCGCTGAAGCGCGTCGCACGCTGCGTGCAGTCGCGGCGTGCGGCCGCGCCGGCCCCTCTTGATCGGCGGGCATCGTGCCTCCATGTCGGTAGCGGAAGGAGCCCCCGATGCTGAACGTGACCGCCCAGAGCTTTCAGACCGACGTCCTTGAGGCGTCGCGCACGCTGCCCGTGCTGGTGGATTTCTGGGCGCCATGGTGCGGGCCGTGCCGCGCGCTGGGCCCGATGCTCGAGCGTCTCGAAGAGGATCGCGCCGGCGGGTTCCGGCTGGTCAAGATCAACACCGACGAGAATCCGGAGCTGTCGGCGCAGTACGGCGTCCGCAGCATTCCGTACGTGGTCGCTTTCGTCGATGGGCAGCCGGTCGATTCGTTCGTCGGCGTGCTGCCGGAACCGCAGCTGCGCGCCTTCGTCGACCGCATTGCGCCCGAAGCGAGCGAGATCGAGCGACGCAAGGCCGGCGTGATGATCAGGGCCGGCGACCGCACCGGTGCGCTGGCGGCGCTGCGTGCCGCACTCGCCTTGAAGCCCGCCAACGACGACGCGCGGCTCGATCTGGCCGCCTTGCTGCTGGATACGGGCGCGGTGCCGGAGCGCGCCGCCTGCGACGAGGCGCAAGACGTCCTGCGCGGTGCGGGTGCGCTTGCCCAGCAGTCGCCCCGATTCCGTGCCCTTCAGACGCGCCTGGACAGCCTGGCGCAGTCCGAGCGCCTGCCGTCCGCCGACGAACTGCAGCGGCGCATCGCGGCGCAGCCGTCCGATCTACAGGCGCGGGCGGACTTCGCCCGGCTCCTAATTGCTGGCGGACAGTTCGAGCCGGCGCTGGAACATCTGCTCGAAATCGTCGGGCGCGATCGCAACTTCGGCGACGACTATGCCCGCAAGGCGATTCTTGCCGTCTTCGACCTGATGGCGGATCAGCCGCAGATCGTCAGCGCGTATCGCCGCCGGCTCGCCTCGGCGTTGAATCGGTAGGAGCCCGGAGCCGCGCCTCAGGCGCGACCGGGGCGGGCGCGGCCCGCGGCCTTCATCCGCAGCCCGCGACGTTCGAGCGCTTCGCGCAGCAGGAACTCGATCTGCGCGTTGACGGATCGCAGGTCGGCCGCGGCCAGGCGCTCGAGCTCGGCCCACAGCTGCGGGTCGATGCGCAGCAGGAACGCCTTTTTGTCAGGGCTGGACACGGCGGCGACTAGGGGCGTGCGCCCTGGTTCTGGATTGCGGCGTCGATG
Source organism: Burkholderiaceae bacterium (assembly GCA_035429805.1). Lineage (GTDB taxonomy): Bacteria > Pseudomonadota > Gammaproteobacteria > Burkholderiales > Burkholderiaceae_F > JALORV01. The sequence goes on along the minus strand of DAOMFL010000010.1, from coordinate 64,589 downwards.
GCCGCCTTCAACCTGCGCGGTTCATCGGTGCCGAGCAGGACCGGCTTGCCGCCCCGGCGGCGCAGCAGTACGGCGTCGAACCCGGAAACGTTGTAGAGCATGCCGCGCCGGGTCCAGCGGATGCCCCAGCCCTCCCAGAAGCTCGTGCGGGTCACGGAGACTTCGGTGATGTCGGCGAGCTTCACCTGCCCGCGCGGAAATCCGAGGTGACCGAAGCGCCACGTCACTTCGTCGGTGGTGACGCTTACCGTAAGCCCGTCGAACGCGACGAAGGTAAGCGCGAGCAGCGGCGCCGCGATCAGCAGCGCCGGACCGGTCTTCGGGTCCAGCGCGTGGATGACGGGCAGCATGAGGAATCCGAGCAGGAAGGTCAGGCGCATGAAGGCGCCGCCCTGGCGGTGCTGGTAGCGCGGTCGTGAGGGCGCGGACATGGCCAGCGCTCAGTCCTGCCGGCTACGTGGCGCGTGGCGACGCGCCGCGACGAGCAGCAGCCATCCCGAGGTATCGACAAGCAGGCCCAGTGCGCCCAGCGCCACTGCGGTGCCCGTGCCGAACCTGCCGAGGACGACGCCGACAGCCGCGAGGGCCAGCAGCGCTGCGCCGGCCACGATCATGGCAATCGCCAGCGTCGGACTCATGGGCTGCGCTCGCTGCCTACTGATACAGCGTGCCGGTATTGATCACCGGCTGTGCCTCGGACTCCGCGCACAGCACGACCAGCAGGTTGCTGACCATCGCCGCGCGCCGCTCGTCGTCGAGGTGCACGATGCCGCGCTCCGACAGGCCATTGAGAGCCATCTCGACCATGCTGACCGCTCCGTGCACGATCTTGCTGCGGGCGGCAATGATCGCTTCCGCCTGCTGCCGGCGCAGCATCACCTGAGCGATCTCCGGCGCATACGCAAGGTGAGTCAGCTTGGCGTCCTCGACGACGACACCGGCCTGGTCGAAGCGGTCGGTCAGTTCGCGGATCAGCGACTGCGCCACCCGGTCCTGCCCGGCGCGCAGCGTGATCTCGCCTTCGTGCAGGTCCTCGCCCTCGTCGTAGGCGTAGCTCGAGGCCAGATGACGCACCGCGGCTTCGGCCTGCACGCGCACGTACTGCTCGTAGTCTTCGACGTCGAACACCGCCTGCGCGGTGTTGCGCACACGCCAGACGATCGCCGCCGCAATCTCGATCGGGTTGCCGCGCTTGTCGTTGACCTTCAGCCGCTCGCTGGCGAGGTTATGAGCGCGCAGGCTGATCTTCAGCTTGCGATAGAACGGGTTGGCCCAGCGCAGGCCTTCGGAGCGGTCAGTGCCGACGTACTGGCCGAACAGCAGCAGGATCGCCGCCTCGTTGGGCTGCAGCATGTAGAGACCCGCCAGCACGAAGGCTCCGACCAGGATCAGCAGCACGCCGACGAACAGCGGCACGATGCCGATGGGACGCACGACCAGGAATATGCCGACGGCGATCAGCACGAGTCCGATGAAGATCCACAGGTAGCCGCTCGCGCTGTGGCGCTCGACTTCGTTGGTGCGGGACAGCTGTTGCATCGCGGCCTCCTATCAAAGTGATATCACTTTGATAAGAATCGCTGTCGCTGTCAATCGTGTGCCGACGAGCGGCGTGGTGAAGGGCAGAAATGACAGAGGCCGGCCGGGCTTCGCCGGCCGGCCCTGCCGTGGTCGGTGACTCAGCGGCCACGCGTGGAGAACGGACTTGCTTCGAGGGCAATCCAGCCGGACGAACCGATCGGCCGATTGGCGCTGTCGGTGGTGCCGTTCGTGCGGAGCGAGTTCTCGCCCCAGCCCCACAGTGCGCCCGCTGCGCGCAGCGCGTGCGTGGTCCGGCCGCCGACGGCCGCCGCGACACCGTCGTTGATCGTCAGCACGGCTGCGAACGACGTGCGCGATCCGCCGGCGGTGCCGTCGCCGAGTTGTCCGTCGACGTCGTTGCCGGCTGCGTACAGAACGCCGCCGGCGCCCCAGGCCAGCGTGACTGCGCCGCCGCGCCCAACCGTTGCGCGGGTCACGGACACCGGCACCGGCAGCTGCACGAGGTTCTGGTTGAGCCCGTTCCAGACGACGTCGCCGAAACCGTTCGTCGTGTAGGCCTGTCCCCAGAGGGTGTTGTCGCTCCGGACCAGCGCGACGCGCGTGCCGTCAATGGCGATGTCGATCGCAGTGCCGCTGAATCCTATCGAGGAGAACGGCGTCACCGGTGTGGTTCCAAATGAGCATCCGGCAAAGTTGCAGCTCCAGAAGACAGCGGCACCAGTCCCGTCGATGGCGACGACCGTCGCCTGTCCGCCCGCTGCGGCGCGGGACAGCGAGCGCGCTGCCGTGCTCGCGTCGTAGTAGACATGCGGTACCGCGGCGATCAGCATGTTGCCCGGATAGCTGCTCAGGCCGGGCTCGATCGCTGCGTGGCCCCACTTCCACGCCGCACCGGCCGCCGTCCAGGCCAGCACCGAGGCATCGCCGCCAGAGCCGCCGGCATTCGTCATCGTCAGGCCGACGATCGCTGTCAGCGGCTGCAGGTCGCTTTGCCGCAGCACCTGGGCGGGTGTCGAGCTGTTGGTACCGGCTGCGACATTGCGGCCGAGCTGCCCATGGTCGTTGTAGCCCCACGCCCAGACCGTGCCGTCGCTGCGCACCGCGAATGACGTGTCGCCGCGTGCCAGCACCTGCGTGAAGCTGCCGGCAAGGCCGCTCACCGGACGGGGCGAGCACGCGGTGCAGGCGCGGCCGACCTGGCCGTAGCCGTTCGTGCCCCAGGACCAGACGGAGCCGTTGCTGGCCAGCGCGAGCACGTGGTTCGCGCCGGCGGACACCTGCGTGAATCCGACCAGCGCGGCGGGCGTCACCGTCAGCGTCGCGGCGTTGCTCGTCACCGAGCCCTGCCCGTTGGTGAGTACCACCCGGTACTGGGTGCCGGTGTCCGTCACATCGCCGTCGTCCAGGAAGTACGCCGCGGGAGTCGTGTAGCTCGCGCCGGTGGCGCCGGTGATGTTGAAGAAGCCGCCGCCGCCCGGAGCCTGCCGCTGCCACTGGTACGTCGGCGACGGTGAACCGCTCGCCGAGACGGTAAAGGTGGCCGCCGTCGCGCTTGGCACCGTGGCATTGGCCGGATGCTGCACGATCGCCGGCGCAGCGATTGCCGCATTCACGGTCAGCGTCGCCGCAGTGGAAGGAGTCGCACCGGCGCCGCTGGTGGCGAGCGCGCGATAACGCCAGCCACTCATCGAGGTCGTCGTGGCCGCGGTCTTGTAGCTCGCATCAGTGGTGCCGGTGCCGTTGGTGACGTTGTTCCACGTCGTGCCGGCATCGGTACTGAACTGCCACTGCAGCGTGGGTGCCGGCGTGCCGGTTACCGCGACAGTGAAGCTCGCCGTTGCGGGCTCGGTCACCGTGACGTCGACCGGCTGCGTCGTGAAGTCCGGAGCAACAGGTGCCGGATTGACGGTCAGTGTCGCAGCTTCGCTGGTCCTGCTGCCGACGGCGTTGGTGACGATGACCCGGAACTGCGCGCCATGGTCAGTGGCGCGCACAGTGGCTGGCGTCGTATAGCTCGCCGACCCTGCTCCCGCGATGTCGGTCCATGTGCCGCTGAACTGGCGTTGCCACTGGTAAGCCAGGGTCGCGCTGCCCGCCGCCGTGACATTGAACGTTGCGGTGGCCGGCTCGGTGATTGCCACGTCAGCCGGCTGCACCGTGATCGACGGCGCGGCGGGTGCGGCAGTGACCGTCAGCGTGACCTGCGCGCTGACCACGGTGACGCCGTTGGCTGTCACGACAGCGCGGTACTGCGATCCATCCTGCGCGTGAGTCACGCCGGCGATCGTCAACGTGGACCCGGTAGCGCCGGCAATGTTGGTCCAGGCTCCGCCGGTGAGCGCCTGCCACTGGATAGAGGTCGCTGCGCCGGCAGCGCCGACCTGAACTGAGAAGCTTGCGTTGCTGCCGGCCATCGCGGACTGGTCGGACGGCTGGAGCGCAATGCTCAGCGGGGTCGCGATGGGCGGCGCGTCGCTGCTGTTGCTGCCGCAGCCGGCCAGCAGGGCCACGAGGCAACAGAGGAGGGCGATCAATGGACGAGTCATCCAGATGGCGCGTCGTGGTGAGGTGGCGTTGAAGGGGTTCATGTGACCTCCGGGAAGTGGTGAGGAGTCTCGGGTTGGGCAGGGATTGCGTCAGCCCACAGATGACCCACAATTCCCCCGGGGGCACAGGGGCGGCGCATGGCCAAGCTTTCAGTCGTTACCTCGGACGGGCCGCCGCGGGACCTGCGGCAGGCGCTGCGCGCTCTGGTCGAGGAGCGGTTCGATACGCTCGAAGGCCTCGTCCTTCTCGCTGAGGAGTCCCACGCGCAGGGCGTAGGGCCCGTCGCGATGGCCGCGGCGGGCCTGGTCGTCGTCGGCGAACACCTGAGGGCCGCTGTGTACGAGCACAGTGCGCGCGCGACCGTGCTGCTGTCGATTGCGCCGCTGCCGCCCGCGCCGCGGCTTCAGGAGGAGGTGCTGGCATGCGCGGGCGCCGTCGTGTGCGAGTCCTACGGCACGTGGCCAGCTGTCGATGCGGCGCGCATGCACGACGGGATCCGGCAGTGGGTGACTGGAGTCCGGTCGGTCCTGTCACTGGGACTGGCCGCAGACGTCGTCCTCATCTGGGTCTGTGCGCTGGGGGAATGGTGCGAACGCAACGGGCTTGCGGCGGAGTTCGAGAGCGTCGCCGCCGTGGCCGAGCGCGCCGATCTGGATCCAGGGGCTTCACCCTGGATGCGTGCCCACTGGCGCGTGGTGCAGGCGTGGCATCTGCAGGCGTTCGGACATACGAAGCAGGCGGACGCGATGCTCGTACAGGCCGAGAAGCTGGCGCACGACGCGGGTCTGCCCGCGCTCGAAGCCATGGTCTGGCTCCAGCAGGCGCGTCTGACGCTGTGGCGCTTCGACGGCGAGCGGGCGCGGGATGCCGCAGCGCGGGCGGCGTCCCGGGGCGATGCCCGTCGATCCCCGGTGTGGCTTGCGGACCAGGCCGACGTCGAATGCCGCCTCGCCCTGGTCGCCGGGGACTACACGCAGGCCCTGGCACATGCAAGGAGAGCCGGAGCGCTGCTGCGCCTGTCGGGCGCGCCCGGTTCCTATTCAGTGACTTACCAGGTGAACGAGGCCTACGCGCTGATCGGTGTCGGTAGCCACGAGCGCGCCAGTGAGCTCTTCGCGTCGCTGCGCGCCGCGATGCTGCCGCCGTACCTGGCGGGCCGGGTGGCGGTTCTGCGGTCGCTGTCCGAACTGGTAAGTGATGATGCTTTCGGACGCTGGGACGAGCGATCGGATGCGCTGCTGGCTGACACGATGCGCCGCCTGCGGGAGCTCGAATGGCCGAATGTCTTCACCTTCCTGCCGCTCCAGATCGCGCGCCTGTTCGCCCGCGCGCTGGACTCGGGCGTCGAGAGCGCGTGGGTTACGAATGCGATCCGTTTGCGGGATCTGGCGCCGCCTCCGCTGGCGGGTCTACCGTGGCCGTGGCGTGTCCGGCTGCGGGTCCTCGGACCGTTCGAGTGCGAAGTCGACGGCCAGCGCCTCGCGTCACAAGGTGGCAAGGCGGCGGCCCGGCCGCTGGCCCTGCTGCGGCGTATCGCTGTCCTGGCAGGCCATGATGGCATTTCGTCGGACACGCTGGCGCGCGGCCTCTGGCCTGGCGAGGGTCGGGAAGGCCGTGAAAAGGTCCTCGAAACGACGCTGGCACGGCTGCGCAAGCTGCTGGGGTGCAGCGATGCCATCTTGCTGCACGAGCACCGGGTACGGCTCAACCCGAATCGCGTATGGCTCGATGCCGCGATGTTCATGGGCGAACTGAACTCGCTGCGCGGTACGGGCGCCAACGAGGCACGCTGGCGCCGGGTGTTCGATCTCTACCGTGGACCGGTCCTGGCCGACGAGCAGGATGCCTGGATCGCCCCGTGGCGCGACCGCCTGCGCGCCTTGCTGGCCAGCGCGCTGCTGACTGCAGGCGAGACAGCGGGCGACCGCGAGCGCTGGTTGAGGGCGTGCGCGGCGGATCCGTCGATCGCGATGCACCGGCCGGAGCCCAGGCATCGAGTCTAGCTAGACTGCGTGCGCCGCATCCGGAAGCGGAGCGGCTGTCCTTACTGGCGGGAAATTCAGGGAGAGTGATTCATGCAGAAGAGTGTCAATCGCCGCGAAGCACTGCAGACGGCCGCCGCGATGTCGGTCGGCGCTGTAGCAGGCTGCGCTGCGCCCGGAACCGCCAGCACCACGCCGAAGACGCCATTTGCGGTGTCGGCGACCTACATCGCGATCGCCGGCAGCGACATGAAGTTCCAGGTGCGGCGCATCTACTGCATCGGCCGCAATTACGCCGCCCATGCGCGCGAGATGGGGTCGGATCCGAACCGCGAGCCGCCATTTTTCTTCCAGAAGCCCACCGACGCGATCCAGAACGTCGCGCCGGGGACGGTGGCGGATCACCCGTACCCCACGCTGACGAAGAACTACCACTACGAGGTCGAGCTCGTTGCAGCACTCGACAAAGGCGGCCGCAACATACCGGTCGACCAGGCCCTTACGCATGTCTATGCGTACGCGGTCGGGCTCGACATGACGCGGCGCGACCTGCAGCGCGCGATGGGTGACGAGAAGAAGCCGTGGGAGATCGGCAAGAGCTTCGACATGTCGGCGCCGATCGGACCGCTGCATCTGGCGGGCGGCGTCGGGCCCATGACGAAGGGCGATATCTGGCTCAAGGTGAACGGACAGACCAAGCAGAGTTCAAATCTCGCCAACATGATCTGGAGCGTGGCCGAGCAGATCAGCCGGCTGTCACAGGCGTTCGAGCTTCAGCCGGGCGACATCATCTTCTCCGGCACGCCGGAAAACGTCGGCCCCGTGGTCAGGGGCGACGTCATCCAGTGCGGCATTGCAGGGCTGCCGGACCTCAGCGTGCGGATCGTCTGATTCGGCGGCGGGAAGCGGCGGCCTACTTGCCCGAGTAGCCGGCCGACCTTAGCCGGCGCTGCCGCACACCTTCGGCCAGGACGTCGAGCACGCGCACGCTGTCGTCCCAGCCGATGCAGGCATCGGTGACCGACTGGCCGTAGGTCAGCGGCTTGCCCGGGACCAGGTCCTGGCGGCCGGCTACGAGGTGACTCTCGACCATCACTCCGATGATGCGGGCATCCCCGGCGGCAAGCTGCTGCGCGATGTTCGCGCAGACCGGGATCTGGTTCGCAGGATTCTTCTGGCTGTTGGCGTGGCTCGCATCGATCATCAGCCGCTGCGCCAGACCCGCCTTGCCGAGTTCGGCGCACGCGGATTCGACGCTGGCGGCGTCGTAGTTCGGTTGCATGCCGCCGCGCAGGATGATGTGGCAGTCCTCGTTGCCCTTGGTCGACACGATCGCGGAGTGTCCGCCCTTGGTGACCGACAGGAAATGATGCGGCTGCTGCGCGGCCTTGATCGCGTCGGCCGCGATCCTGATGTTGCCGTCGGTGCCGTTCTTGAAGCCGACCGGGCAGGACAGGCCCGAGGCGAGTTCACGGTGCACCTGGCTTTCGGTCGTGCGCGCGCCGATCGCGCCCCAGGCCACGAAGTCGGCGATGTACTGCGGCGTGATCATGTCGAGGTACTCGCAGCCGGCCGGCAGCCCCAGCGCGTTGATCTCCAGCAGCAGTTCGCGCGCCACCCGCAAACCGTGGTTGATGCGGAAACTGCCGTCCATGTCCGGGTCGTTGATCAGCCCTTTCCAGCCGACCGTCGTGCGCGGTTTCTCGAAGTAGACGCGCATCACGATCTCGAGGTCGGCCGCGTGCCGGTCGTGTTCGGCCTTGAGCTTGCGTGCGTAGTCGAGCGCGGCCGACGGATCGTGGATCGAGCAGGGGCCGATGACCACCGTCAGCCGGTCGTCCATGCCGTGCAGGATGCGGTGGATCGCCAGTCTGGCCTCGTGCACCGTGACCGACGCGGTGTCCTCGCAGGGAAACTCGCGGATCAGGTGCGCGGGCGGCGAGAGTTCCTTGATCTCGCGGATCCTGAGATCGTCGGTCATGTAGCGCATGGTTCGTGCTCCGTCCATCGTGGGTCCTCGGTGTCAGCCGGGCGGCCCACCCCGGCGAAAAAAAACCGCCAGGGTTTTGGCCTGGCGGTTCGGGTCGATTCGGTTGTTCGCTACGCGTGCCGTTCGACTCTCTCCGCCCAAGGCGGGAAAAAGCCAAAAAAGTAGAAGAAGTAGAGGCGCGCGGTCGGGTTCATCGTCTGCACGCGCCGCCATTGAGCAACGCGATTCCGCAAGATACCTGACTTTGCTGCAGAGCCGCAAGTCCGGGGCTGTTGATGCGCGTCAGACGTCGGCGCGGATCACCCAGAAGTACCGCGTGATCTGCCAGAAGAGGGGCGCGGCGAAAGTCAGCGAATCGAGGCGCTCCAGCACTCCGCGCGTCAGCTCGAGCTCGGTGTCCCACTGGCGCGCCCCGAGGCTCTGCTTCACGGAGGAGAGCACGACGCTGCCGAGGTAGCCGGTACCGACGATGACGAGCGACATGATGAACGCCTGCCACCATGCAAAAGGCGTCATCCACCACAGGGCGGTGCCGATGACCGCGCCACACGCACTGCCGGCCAGCACGCCCCAGACGGTCTTGTTCGGATTGGACCGGAGTGCCCGTCCGTCCAGCACCGCGCTGAAGACGATCTGCAGCAGGTCGGTGAGGAACAGCACCAGCAGGAAGTAGAGCAGCAGCAGCGGCCCGCGGCCCTCGTACCCGCGGATCGGCAGCGTCGCGATCGCCGGCGCATGGCTGATGCAGTAGACGCTGATCATCAGGCCCCATTGCACCTTGGCGACGCGCTCGAGGAAGCGCTCGGTGTCCTGGCGGATGGCGACGAGCACGGGCAGCAGCAGGAACACGTACACCGGGATGAAGGTCGCGAACACGCTGGCGCGGCCGAAGCCGAGCAGGATGTACTGGGCCGGAATTACGACGTAGAACGCGACGATCAGCGCCCAGTGATCGGACGCCTTGATCGGCGTCAGCGACAGGAACTCGCGCAGCGCGAAAAAGGACGCCAGCGCAAACACGACGAGCAGCGCGGCCGGGCCCAGCGCGAACGCGATCGTGAACACCGCGAGCACCGACCACGAGCCCCGGACGCGGGAATTCAGCACGCCGATGCGCGCCAGTCGTTCGGCATCGATCGTGCGGCGCGCGGCCCACTGGCCGACGCCGGTCGCCACCGCGGACAGCGTGGCCAGCGCGACGAAGACCGCGAGGAATGTTTCGTTGAGATTCAGGTTCATCAGCTGGCCAGCCGGATCACGGCGTCGCGCGCACGCTCGAGGAAGGCATCCTTGTCCTCGCCCGGCGCGAGCGACAGCGCCGCTCCGAACCGCACCGTGCAGATGATCGGCACGGGCAGCAGGGCTCCCTTCGGCATGCTCCGGTGCAGGTTCTCGATGTACACGGGGATCAGCTCGACCTGGGGAAACTCGGTCGCCAGGTGAAACAGGCCGCTCTTGAACGGCCCCGGCAGAGACTGCGCGCTCCGTGTGCCTTCGGGAAAGATGATCAGCGAGAAGCCGTGCTCAAGTGCGTCCTTCAGCGGATCGAGTGGATCCGCGTTCGGGTCCTCGCGACTGCGATCGATCATCACGACGTTCAGCTCGTCGCGCGCGATGACGCCGCGGATGCCCGGTTTGTCCCAGTAGTCCTTGGCCGCGACGGGACGCGTGTTGGAACGCAGTTCCTCGGGCAGCGCTGCCCACAGCACCACCGTGTCCATGTGGCTCGTGTGGTTCGCGAAGTAGATGCGCTGCGCGGCGGTCGGAGCGGAACCCATCCAGCGCGGATACGCGCCGACCAGCAGGCGAGTCAGCCACACGATCGGCGGCAGGAACTTCAGAGAGTCTCCCCGAAAGTCTTCTTTGGTATGTGGAAATTATGCCAAGCGGAAGCAAGCCGAAATTTCGTTGGTGGCGGAGCATTCTGCCTGCCACGGTTCGCTTCATGGCCGCGCGGCCTCCTACTTTCTTTGTCTTGGCAAAGAAAGTAGGCAAAGTAAGCCGCGCCTGCGAAGGCGCCCTACGGGTGGCCTGTGCTGCTCGGCGTCGCGGGCGGGCCTGCAAACTCGCACCCTACGGGCGCTCAGACAGGCAGGCCCTCAAAAGCTCCCGCGCCCCCTGCGCTGCGCGGCGCCTTCGAAGGCGAGCACTGCATCGCCTCTTGCGGCGCTGGCACGGCGACAGGGTTCATCCGCTCGGGGACGCCGCCGTGGTGCGAGGCGGCAGCGGAGCCGTGCCGGGCGCGTGTCTGAGCGACCGCAGGGAGCGAGTTTCGCGCACGGCCCGCTGACGCCTTGCAGCACAAGGGAAGCCGAAGGCCGGCCTCGCGCGGTCGCCTTCTTTGGCCCACCTTTCTTGGCGAAGCAAGAAAGGTGGGAGCCCCCGCGGCTTGAGCGGTCGGTCATGGCGCGTCGAGTCCGCAGCTCGCGAAGTGCAGACGGCCAGTTCCGAAGGTTGACCCGAAACGCGCGGCGAACGGCGTTACGCCGTGCCGCCGACCGTGAGCCCCTCGATCCGCAGCGTCGGCTGGCCCACGCCGACCGGCACGCTCTGGCCGTCCTTGCCGCAGGTGCCGATGCCGAGGTCGAGTTCCATGTTGTCGCCGACCATCGTCACGCGCGTCAGCGCGTCCGGGCCGTTGCCGATCAGCGTTGCACCTTTCACGGGCGCGGTGATGCGGCCGTTCTCGATCAGGTAGGCCTCGGCCATGCTGAACACGAACTTGCCGTTGGTGATGTCGACCTGGCCGCCGCGGAAATTGCTCGCGAACAGCCCCGACTTCACCGAGCGGATGATCTCCTCGGGCGCGTGCCTGCCGGCCAGCATGTAGGTGTTCGTCATGCGCGGCATCGGCAGATGCGCGAACGATTCGCGGCGACCGTTGCCGGTTGGTCGCACTTTCATGAGACGCGCGTTCAGCGAATCCTGCAGGTAGCCGCGCAGGATGCCGTCCTCGATCAGCACCGTGCGCTGCGTCGCGTTGCCTTCATCGTCGATGTTGAGCGAGCCGCGCCGGTTCGGCAGCGTGCCGTCGTCGACGACGGTGACGCCGGGCGACGCGACGCGCTCGCCGACACGGCCGGCGAAGGCGCTAGAGCCCTTGCGATTGAAGTCGCCTTCGAGGCCATGGCCGACCGCTTCGTGCAGCAGGATGCCAGGCCAGCCGGGTCCGAGTACGACCGGCATCACGCCGGCCGGTGCCGGGCGCGCCGCCAGGTTGACGAGCGCCTGGTCGACTGCGCGGTGAGCGTGCTCGGCCAGGTGTTCCTCGGTGAAGAACGCGAGGTCGTGGCGTCCGCCGCCGCCGGAAAATCCCTGTTCCCGCCGGCCGTGTTCCTCGACGATCACCGAGACCGACAACTGCACCAGCGGCCGCACGTCGGCCGCGAGCAGGCCGTCGCTGCGCACCACCAGCACGACGTCGTACTCGGCGCCGATGTTGGCCATCACCTGCTTGACTCGCGGATCGCGTGCCCTCGCCAGCGTCTCGATCCGGCCGAGCAGCCGGATCTTCTCGGCGGCATCGAGCGATGCAACCGGGTCGGCCGTGCCGTACAGCGAGGGCTGCGGACGCGGCGCCACGCGTGGCGCGATGCGCACCTTGCCGCTGCCTTGCCGCGCGATCGCGCGGGCGGTCACCGCAGCCTCCGTCAGGGAGTCGAGCGACAGATCGTCGGAGTAGGCAAATGCCGTGCGGTCGCCAGCGACGGCACGCACGCCGACACCCTGCTCGATGTCGAAGCTGCCGCTCTTGACGATGCCTTCCTCGAGCGAGAACGACTCGTTGCGGGTGTACTGGAAATACAGGTCGGCGTAGTCGGCGCGATGCTCGAAGATCGTCGACAGCACCCGGTGCAGGTGACCTTCGTCGAGGCCGTAGGGATCTAGCAGCAGCGCCTTCGCGGTGGCAAGGCGGTCGAGCGCAGGTTCGGAGGCTTTCATTCGGCGGCGGGAGCGGGAAAGAGTGTCGCGGCAGCATCGCGTGCTGCGTTGGCAAAGCCGGAGTGTATAGGCGCGGTCGACATGACTCGCCCAGGACCTACATCACCCGATGGGCCAGCGCGGGCAGTGAGGCGCGACAACGCGCGATGACTTGAGGGTCGATGTCGCCGAACACAACCCCGGGGCCTTCAGGGCGATTGGCAAGGACAATGCCCCAGGGATCGATCAGCATCGAATGCCCGAAGGTAGCGCGACCGTTCTCATGGAGGCCGCCCTGTGCCGGTGCCAGCACGTAGCAGAGGTTCTCGATGGCGCGCGCGCGCAGCAGCGTCTCCCAGTGAGCCTTGCCCGTGGTCGCGGTGAATGCCGCAGGCACCAGGATGAGGTCCGGCTGATTCATCGCCCGATACAGCTCGGGGAAGCGCAGGTCATAGCAGACCGACAGTCCGACCTTGAGGGTCGGACCCTCGGTGGTCGTCAGGCTGAAGGTCGAGACTGCGCTGCCGGGAGCGATCGTGGCCGCTTCGTCGTAGCTCTCCTGGCCTCGGGTGAAGCGGAACAGGTGCACCTTGTCGTAGCGTGCGACGCGTTCGCCGCGCGGGTCGAACACCAGCGTCGTGTTCAGCACGCGGTCGGCCTCGGTCGCTTCGAGGGGCAGGGTGCCTCCGACCAGCCAGAGACCGTGCTGCCGCGCCTGTGCCGCGAGAAAGTCCTGGATCGGTCCGCGTCCGAGCGCTTCACGCACGCCGACCTTGTCAGTGTCCTGCATCCCCATCAGGCAGAAGTACTCGGGCAGCGCGACCAGCTGGGCACCGGTGGCAGCGGCCTCGCGGATCAGTTCGGCTGCGGCGGCCAGATTGGCGTCGACGCGCGAAGTCGACACCATCTGCACCGCGGCAACGCGCACTGTTCCAGGGGCGTGGGGAGTATTCATCGCACGGACTCCGTCGGGTTGGCCGCAACGCGGCTGCGACGCACGATCACCGGGTCGTTCAGGGTCCCGGTGATGTCGTATTCAAGCGCAAACGCCCGCGACAGAGGTGCCTTCAGCACGGTGTTCGCAAGCAGTGCCCCGAGACCCAGGATCGGATTCGCGACGCCCAGCGCCAGTGCCGCCGTCGAAGCGTCGATCTCGGGCAGAACGATGAGGTGCAGTTGCTGCGTCTCGTTCTTGAGGTCCACGCTGCCCGAAATGAACGCCGCTGCGCCGGCACCGGTCATCGTGAAGTTCTCGGTCGACATGACGCCGCGGGCGACCGTGGCATCGGCCTTGATCGCGCTGAAGGCAAATCCCTCGCCAAAGCTGTTCCGTGCGTCGGTCATCAGCGTGCGTGAGAGTGTCTGCAGGGAGAGCACGGTCAGCAACCGGCCGGCACCGCGGGTATCAACCTTGAGGAAGCGTCCGTCGTCAATGCGCATGCTCAGATTGCCGTTCAGCGTCGCATAGTCCAGGTCCAGCGGAGACCCGATCCAGTCGAGCTTGCCGTCGAGCTTGCCGTGCCCCTTCGCCACCGCCCCCGGCGTGCCGAAGCGCGCCAGCGTCGCGCCTGCATCGCTGATGTCGAGGCTGAAATCGATGCGCATGCGGCGCGCACCGGCTGCGCCCGGCGACCAGTCGCCCGTAGCGGTCGCCTTCATGTCGGGATTCGTCACTTCGAGCCGGTTAAGGCGCCAGGCCGCCGCGGTGCCCTGGCCGGTATTCGCAGCGGCAAGCTCCAGCCGGCCGAACTTGGTCGGACCGAGCTCGAAGTTGTCGACGGCGATATCGAACGCCGGCAAGGGCCGTGTCGATGACCCGATCACACCGACCACGTCGTCCTTCTTGCTCGCGGGAATGACGAGCTTCGACAGACGCGCGGTGACTTGCCCGAGACTCGCGCCCCCGGTCGTGCCCGGAACTCCCGGGCGCCAGCCGATGTAGCCCACGGCGCTATCGGACTGGACATTGGCGTCGTAGCCCCCGGCCTCGGTGCGTGTCGCGCCGAGCGTGACATTGCGGAACGAACGGCGCGCCACGACGAGCTCGGGCGTGCGCAGCGCCACGTGATCGATGCGGAAGCCCTGTTCGGACGTCGCCACCGAGCGCGACGAGGTGCCTTCGAGGTCCAGCCCAAGCCACGACGACCAGGCTTCGACGTCGAGCCGCGGCAGGTTGACCAGCAGCAGCATGCCGCTTTCCGGAACATTGGCCGGCTCGTTGATCGCCACGACGCCGCGAATCAGACGGCTGACGCCACGCTCGCGTCGGTGTTCCATCTCCAGGCCGAAAGAGCGACCGGACGCGACCTTCAGATTCTCCGTGCCCGAGCGGCTTGCGCGCTCGACACGCAGCGGCATGGCATCGCCTGCCGCTTTCCTGATCGGGGCGATGCCGTCGATGCTGAGCCCGACGAGGTCGCTCTCGGCGACGATCACCATGCCGCCCGCCTGTGTCGTCAGGCTGGCGGTATAGCGGGCGCTGCCTTGGGACCGGTCCAGCAGGCGCTGCACCACGTCGATGTCCAGTGCGCGCTTCAGCCCGGCGGATGTCGTGGTCCCGGTGGCGTTGATCGCGATCGTCCCGTCGGCGCGCGTACTCGCGTCGAGGCGTGCCTGTCCACCGAGGAAACCCGCCGTCAGATTGTTGAAGCGGATACCCCGCTCGTTGAAGGCGAACGCGCCATTCACGCGCGTGAAGGGAGGTACATCTGCTAGCGTGAGGTCGTTGTTCTGCAACTGCAGCGTTCCGCTGACCCGGGTGTCGCCCGCGTGCAGCAGCGGCAGATCGAGCTTGAGATCGAGGCGCGCGTCACCCCTGGCCTCGGCACCGCGCGTGATATCGCCGATCCAGCCGGCCACCGGGCTTGCGTTCACGTAGCCCAGCATGGCGCTGAGCGCCCCCGTCATCTGTCCGCCGACGTTCAGCGTGGCGTCGTGTCCGAGATCCGGAATGCGTGCGGTGGCATCGGCGATGCGCACGCCGTTGAGCGTGCCACGCTGCGCGCGCACCGTCATGCCTTGCCGCTCGAACAGCAGGTCGGCGTCGATGTCGCGGATCAGCGGCCAGATCGGTGTCGCAGTGCGCTCGCCATTGGGACCGACCTGGGGAGAGACGTCGACCACGCCATTGCGCAGCTGCGCCGCGACGCGGAATTCGCCGTCAGCCGCGACCGGGAACGGAAACTTCGCCAGGTCACCGCGCACGCGGAACGAGCCGTCCTCGACGCGGCCATCGAGGATCGCGTGCTGCAGCCACCACAGCGTGCCTTCGCCGGCGACCAGCGGCACGTAGCGGTGAGCGTGCCGCGCCGTGAGCCGGGCGATCCGGCCGCTCAGGTCGACCACACCGCTGCCGGTGCCCTCCGCGCCGCGCCAGGTTCCCGTCGCCGAGATTTCGAGATCGGCGTTGGCAAGCTGCAGGGAATCGATCCGGGCCTCGATTCGGTCGCCCGACTTCCACTTGATGTCGGCCTGCAACTGATTGAGCGGAATGCGGGGTTCCTGAAACACGCCGGGCAGCACCAGTGTGATGTCACGCGATGCAAGCTTGAGAACTCCAGCGCCGTGATCGAGCTGCACGCTGCCGCTCAGACGCTCGAATCCGGGAGTTCCCGCACCGGCCTGCGCCGCCGGCTGAGCCGCAATCGACAGGCGCTCGAACCGCGCCTTGGCCGTCATCGTGCGCCACTCCGGCTCGGGCCCTTCCCACCGCATTGACACGTCGGTGAGCTTCCCCGCGGGGGCGTAGCGCTCGATCATCTCGCGGATCGACCGGCCGAGCGGCACGTGAGTGGCAATCCCCGCCAGGCTCGCCAGATCGATGCGCGAGCCGTCGATCTCGAAGCGCTCGGCTCCGGCAACGCTGGCGGCCGTCGAGCGGAAGTTCAGATCCAGCGGCGGAAACTCCGCACCGTTGGCCAGCACGAAGGTGACACCCGCAAGTCCGACCTGCTGACCGTCGCCGGCGTCGCCGCCGAGGCGGGTCTGCGTGATCCGGCCGCGGAAGGAGCTCAGCTTCAGTGGCTGCAGATCCGGCGCGAGCCGGGCATTGACGTCCTTCAGCGCCAGGTCGGCGGTACCGCCGACCAGTACGTTCGAGTCGATGCGCAGCCACGCGCGCACGGCGCCGTTGGCGCTGCGCACATCGATCGGCGCATGCACCCATTGATTCAGCCATGCGATATCGACGTAGTCGACCTGTGCGAAGACCTGCCCCTTCCACTTTGCGAACTCGGCTTTGCTGCCGAACGCGGGCGTGCGGAACTCGCCGCGCAGGTCGATCGGTGCGGCGCGGTCCGGTGGGGGCGAGAGGCGGACGCCGAAGCGATGGCCTGTCAGCCCTGATTCCAGCAGGATGTCCGCATCGGAGAACGCAATTTCCTTCGCCGGCGACGTGCGCTCGTCGCGCAGGGTGACGCGGGCATCACGCACCAGCAACTGGTCCTGCTCGAGCAGCCACTCGAGGACTCCGTTGTCACCGCCGCGCACCGATGGGTCGATGACGATGCCGGCGACCGAAATGCGCCCGTCCGCGAGCAAGGCGATCTCGAGCTCCGGCGCATGAATGCGCAGCCGCGCGAATCGCGGTTCCATCACGGGCAGGCTCAGCCACGACAGCGTGCCCTCGATGCGCGGCAGCGCCAGCGCTTCGCCCCGATGGCCGGTGATGCGAACGTCGTTCAGCGCCAGTGCCAGGTTCAGCCCCCGCCAGCTCGCCTCGATACGGCCGATCGTGACCGGGACCTCGAGCGCCTGCGAGGCGATGCTTTCGATCTTCGGGCGCATCGCGTCGATGTCCGGAAGGAGCCAGTACCGCAGCGCGAGCAGCAGCATTCCGAAGGCGAAGAAGCACGCCACCAGGCCCCAGCCGATGAGGCGCAGCGTCAGCTTCAACGCCTGCAGCGCACGCGTGCCGAAGCGGCGGGCGATGGTTGCCTCTGCGGCGCGCAGCCGGTCTTCGTAGCGCGCGCCGACCACCTCTTCGAGCGCGTGCTCGATCGCCACGGCGCGGACACCGAGCTCGCGCGCCAGCGTCGGAGGACGATCGGAGGGAGGCGTCATGAATCGGGGTCGTCTGGGGCTTGGATGGCCGCTCGGCGGCGCGTCGCGCCTGCCGCGGCGCCCATCCTGATCAGGCGGCGGTGGGCCCCCGATGAAACTACAATCGATTTCGTCACTGCGTCCTTGCCACGCAGCCGTTTCACTCTATCACAGAGCCCCTTCATCCAGCCTGCGACTGCGCTCTCGCGTCGCCGCCGGCACACCCCACACCCCGCTTCGTATCCGGCCTTGAATCACACATCGACTCGCGCGCAGTCCGACTGGCGCGGTGCACCGGCCGTGCTCGCGGACGTGCCGCAGCTGTCGCGCTATGTGCAGCGAGCCCTGGACGCAGAGGCCGGGCACGGCAGTGCGGCCGATGCGAGGCTGGCGCGGCTGGGCTCGCTCGCCGCGGCGCCATGGACGGCGCAGCGCATGCGCGAAGAGCTCGATGCGGGGCTTGCGCCGGGCGCTGACGCGGCGCAGCTTGCCGCCGCGCTGCGGCGGCTGCGCCGTCGCGTGATGCTGGGTCTCATTGCGCGCAACGCCACCGGTGTGGCCGATCTGCACGAAGTCGTAGCGACCACGACGGCGCTGGCCGAGCTCGGGCTGCAGGCCGCGGTCGCTCACCATGCACATGAACTCGCAGCCGCGCACGGGGTGCCGAGCAGCGCCGACGGCACGCCGCAGGACCTGCTGATCGTCGGGATGGGCAAACTGGGCGGCGCGGAACTGAATGTCTCTTCCGATATCGATCTCGTGTTCGTCTACGACGAAGACGGTGAAACGCGCGCGACCGGTCAGCATGCCGGGGCACGGCGCCTGCTGTCCAACCAGGAGTTCTTCGAACGGCTCGGGCGGCGCGTGATCGCTGCGCTGTCGGAAACGACGGGCGACGGCTTTGTGTTCCGCGTCGACATGCGGTTGCGCCCCAACGGCGATGCGGGCCCACTGGTCGTCTCCAGCGCGATGCTTGAGGAGTACCTCGTCGCGCTGGGCCGGGAATGGGAGCGCTTCGCCTGGCTCAAGGGCCGCATCGTGTCGGTGCCGGTCTTCGCCAGCGCGGAGCAGTTCGCGGCACAGCAGGCCGCGCTCGAAGAGATCGTGCGGCCGTTCGTGTTCCGCAAGTACCTCGACTACGGTGCGATCGCGTCGCTGCGCGAACTGCACGCGCTGATCCGCGCCGAAACCGTCAGGCGCAATGCCGGACGCGACGATCGCGGCGACAACGTCAAGCTGGGGCGCGGTGGTATCCGCGAGATCGAATTCCTGGCGCAGACATTCCAGGTCATACGCGGCGGCCGCGACCCGCGCATGCGCTCGCGTTCGACGCTCGCGACGCTTGCGTACCTGGCCGACATCGGGTCGCTGCCGCGCGACACCAGCGCGCGGCTTGCCGCCTGCTACGAATTCCTGCGCGACCTGGAGCACGCGCTGCAATACGTCGACGATGCCCAGACTCACGTGCTGCCGGCGGCGGATGGCGCGCGGGCCCGCGTCGCTGCGCTGCTCGGCGCGCGCAGCGTGCAGGCCCTGGTCGACGAATACTCCGGCGTGCGCGAGTTTGTCGCGAGTGCGTTTGACGCGTTCTTTGTCGAGCCGGCCAAGGACGGTCCGCCACTGCCGCTGCCGGCGGGACCCGGCGCGGACAGCGGCGATGATTCGGCGCTGGTCGAGCATCTGCGGACGCTGGGTTACGCCGACCCGGCCGCCACGGCGCAGCGCCTGCGCGGGGTGACGACGTCGCGCCGCGTACAGGTGGCCAACGAAGGTGCGCGCGCACGCATCAAGAGCCTGCTCGGCTCGGGCCTCAGGAGCGCCGTCGAGCGCGCGCGCGGCGCTGGAGCATCCCATGACATCGGGCCGGACGAGCTGTTTGCGAGATTCGCCCGCCTGATCGACGTCATCGCCGGCCGCAGCACCTATGTCTCGCTGCTGCACCAGTTTCCGCCGGCGCTGGAGCGCGTGATGCGCCTGCTCGCGGCCAGCCGCTGGGCCACCGACTACCTGGTGCGGCATCCGATCCTGCTCGACGAACTGCTCGACGAACGCGTCGAGCGCTTTGACAACGAACAGACTCCGGACTGGGCAGCCTGGGCTGAGGGCGTGCGAGTTCAGCTGGCACAGGCCGAAGGTGACCAGGAAGAGCAGATGAACCTGCTGCGCGATGTGCATCACGCGCAGGTCTTTCGCCTGCTCGTGGCCGATCTCGACGGCCGGCTCACGGTCGAGCGGCTCGCCGACCATCTGTCGGCGCTGGCCGACGCCACGCTCGCTCTGACCCTGGAATGCGCCTGGGAGACGGTCGCGAAGCGCCATCGCGAGAGTCCGGCGTTCGCGGTCATCTCCTACGGCAAGCTGGGCGGGAAGGAACTCGGCTACGCGTCGGACCTCGACCTGATCTTCCTGTACGACGACGCGCACGCCGATGCCGCGGAAATCTACTCGTCGCTCGCGCGCCGCATCGTCATCTGGCTGACGACACAGACTTCCTCAGGGATCCTGTTCGACATCGACCTGCGGTTGCGCCCGAACGGCAATGCCGGCCTGATGGTGTCGTCGTTCGACGCCTTTTCGCGCTACCAGCGCAACGAGGATGGACTCGGTGCCTGGGTCTGGGAGACTCAGGCACTGACCCGTGCGCGCTACTCCTGCGGCGATGCGGCGCTGGGGCGGCGCTTCGAGGACGAGCGTGCCTGGATCCTGTCGCGCGTGCGCGAGCTGCCCGCGCTGCGCAGCGAAGTGCTGGCGATGCGCCAGAGGATGTCCGACGGGCACCCGAACCCGAGCGCGCTGTTCGATCTCAAGCACGACCGCGGCGGCATGGTCGATATCGAGTTCATCGTGCAGTACCTGGTGCTGGCGCATGCGCATGCGCGCCCCGAACTGATCCGCAACCTCGGCAACATCGCACTGCTGAAGATGGCCGGCGCAATGGGGTTCATCGACGAACCGCTGGCGCGGCAGGTGGCCGATGCGTACCGCACGTTCCGCCAGATCCAGCACCGGCTGCGGCTCAACGGGGCCGAGCGCGCGCGCGTGCCGGCCGCGGAGGTCGAACGCGAGGCCGACGCCGTGCGCCGCCTCTGGCAGGCGGTGTTCCGGGCCTAGCGATGCGCGGCGCGCTGCGGTCGCTGCCATCGACGGTGTGGCTGCTCGCACTGCTGTGGGTGGTTGCCGTGGTCATGGGGTTGTACATCGCGGCGACCGAGGGCGCCGAGCGGGCGCTGATTGCCGACCTCGTCGCGCGCGAGTCGCTTGGCACTGCCTATGGCTAGTACTACCTGACGAAGGGCCTGCTGCTGCCGGCTTCGGCGATCTTCGGCTGGATCGGGCATGCAACGAATGCGTCCACGGCGTTCCTGACCGCGGCCGCACTGGTGGCCAGCGCCACTGTGCTGCTCGCGCTGTGGGTGCTGCCGGCCGTGCGCACACAATCGGCGCGCTGAGCGCCTTGCCCGCTACAGCAGGCGCACCAGCGTGAACGCCAGCATGCCGAGCGCGATCGCGGCCACCGCGCGGCGCGTCAGCAGCAGCGTCGCGACGGCGACGACCGCTGCAACCAGCTTGGGATTGCCGAGGCTCAGCGCAAGGGTTCCGGACTGCAGCACCACTTCCGGAACGATCAACGCCGCCAGCGCACAGGCCGGCGCGTAGCGCAGCGCGTGCTGCAGGCGCTCCGGGAGTGCGACCTTGTGACCGAGCAACAGGAAGACGTTGCGCGTGACGATCGTTACGACCGTCAGGCCGACGATCGTCAGCCAGATGTCGGTGTTGGACATCATGTCGCGCCCGCCCTGCCGCCGCGTTCGGCCAGCACGTCGACGGTCATCGCCACGGCGACGCCGCAGATCACGGCGACCAGCAGTCCGAGCTTGAGCGGCAGCCCGTTGGCGACAACGGCGACGATGGCTGCCGTCACTCCGCCGGCCACTGCGGGCCGCGCCTGGAACATCGGCAGCGTGATCGAAAGCAGCGCCAGGATCGCGGCGAACTCGAGTCCCCAGTGTCCGGGAATCTGGCCCGCTGCAACAATCCCGACGATCGAAGCGGCCTGCCACGACACCCACAGCACGCTGCTGCTGCCGAGAACGAAGGCGATCTGTTCATCCGAGCCGCGCTCGTCATCGGGGACGCTGCCGTAGCGGGCAATCAGGAAGGCGAGCGGGATGTCCGCCGTGACGTAGCCCAGCGCCAGCCGACGGGGCGGCGTCAGCCGTCGCAGATAGGGCCAGAGCGTGGCCGAGAAGATGACGAATCGCAGGTTGACTGCTGTCGCGGTTGCGATCGCCACCCACACCGGCGCACCGGCCGCGATCAGCGGCAATGCAGCCATCTGCGCCGTGCCGGAGTAGACAGCCAGCGTCATCGCCAGCGCCTGCGCGACGGTCAGGCCGGTCTTGACCATCGCCATTCCGGCCACCAGTCCCCAGATGGAGGTCGCGACGAGCGCCGGCGCGGTGGCCTTCACTCCGGCGAGGAAGGCGCTGCGGACTTCAGGGGAGTGCGCCCTCATGGCGTGCGCGCAATCGTGAACTTCAACCGTTCCTGGCCGATATCCCTCGACGACCGGGTGCGCGCTGCCTTTCCGCGCCGGAGAATTGCGCACCGGGCCGCTGGCGCAGCCCGGTGCAGCGACGCGGACGTATCCGGCCTACTTCAGAGCCTGCAGTTTGTCGTAGGTCGCCTTGTCCCAGGTCGCGTCGGGCCCATTGTGCAGCTTCGCCGTCGCCTCGCGGAACGGCGCGCGGTCGACCTTGACGACTTCCTTGCCGCGCTTGGCGAACTCGGCGCCGAGCTTGCCCTCGATCTCGACGATCTGCGCCGTCGCACGGGCGGCGGCCTCGCGCAGCACGTCCTCGAAGATCTTCTTGTCGGCGTCGCTGAGCTTGTTCCATGTCGGCGCCCCGACGATCGTCAGCAGAGCATCGGTGATGTGGCCGGTCAGCACGATGTACTTCTGCACTTCGTAGAACTTCTTCGCGTCGATCGTCGGCAGCGGGTTCTCCTGCGCGTCGACGGTGCCATTTTGTAGCGCGAGGTAGACCTCGGCGAAGGCGATCGGCGTCGGGTTCGCTCCGACGGCGCGCGGGAACATCGTGTACAGCGGCGCATCCGGCACGCGGATCTTCAGGCCCTTCATGTCGTCGGGCTTGTTGATCGGCTTGTTCGATGTGACGTGCCGCTCGCCGTAGTAGGTGATCGCCAGCACCTTGTTGCCGCCGCTCTTGGCGCGATAACCCTCCGACAGTTCGGCGAACAGCGGGCTGGTCGAGAATGCCTTCCAGTGGTTGAAGTCGCGGAACATGTAGGGCGCGCCGCCGATCGCGATCGGCCCGTAGGTCCGCCCGGCGAACAGCTGCCCCGTGTAGATGATGTCGACGGTGCCGAGCGTCAGGCCCTGGTTGATGTCGGTCTCCTTGCCGAGAGTCGAGGCCGGGAACACTTCGACCGTGTAGCGGTTGGCGGTGCGCTTCGCGATCTCTCCTGCGGCCCAGAGGGCGGCTGTGTGATAGGGCTCGCTGGTCTCGTACACGTGCGCGAACTTGAGCTTGGTCTGCGCCGATGCGCCGCCGACGGCGAGCGCCGCCAGCGCGATACCGACGAGCCAGCGGCCCAGTCGGGGCTGCACTTCGATGCCTTGCTTCATGTCTCCTCCTGTTGAACTGCTTTCAACGCCATAGGCGCTACATCGTCGCGCCGAGTTGCCAGGGCACGAATTCGCTCTGGCCGTAGCCGAACCGCTCGCTCTTGGTCCTGCTGCCCGATGCCGTGGCGAGTATCAGCTCGAACAACCGTTCACCGATCTGCTCGATCGTCGCCGTACCGTCGGCGATCTCGCCGCAGTTCAGATCGATGTCCTCCTCCTGTCGCTGCCACAGCTCGCTGTTGGTCGAGAGTTTCAGCGAAGGCGATGGCGCGCAGCCGTAGGCCGAGCCGCGGCCGGTGGTGAAGACGATCATGTTGGCCCCGCCGGCGACCTGCCCCGTCGCGGAAACCGGGTCGTAGCCCGGCGTGTCCATGTAGACGAATCCCCTCTGGGTAACCGGCTGCGCGTATTCGTAGACGTCGACCAAGTTGGTCGTGCCGCCCTTGGCCACGGCACCGAGCGACTTCTCGAGGATCGTCGTCAGCCCGCCGGCCTTGTTGCCAGGCGACGGGTTGTTGTTCATCTCGCCGTGATTGCGTGCGGTGTAGTCCTCCCACCACCGGATGCGGGCGATCAGCTTCTCGCCGACGTCGCGCGACACGGCACGCCGTGTCAGCAGATGCTCGGCGCCGTAGATCTCCGGAGTCTCCGAAAGGATGGCGGTGCCACCGTGCGCGACCAGCCGGTCGACAGCACTGCCGAGCGCCGGGTTGGCGGTGATGCCGGAGTAGCCGTCCGAGCCGCCGCACTGCAGGCCGAGCATCAGATGGCTCGCCGGCACCGGGGTACGCTCGACGCGGTTGGCTGCGGGGAGCATCTCGCGCACCAGGGCGGCACCACGCTCGATTGCTCTGGCGGTTCCGCCGACATCCTGCATGTTGTAGCGCGCGATGCGCTCGCTGTCGTGCAGGTCCTCGGCGCCGAAGAGCGATGTGATCTGGTTCGCCTCGCAGCCGAGCCCGACGAACACGGCCGCGGCCGTGTTCGGATGGCGCGCGTAGCCGGCCATCGTCCGGCGCAGCACCTGCATGCCTTCGCCCATGTCCATGCCGCACCCGGTGCCGTGCGTCAGTGCGATGACGCCGTCGACATTGGGGAAATCGGCCAGCGCCTCGGGGAAGATGTCGCGGCGGAAGCGGTCGGCGATCGCACGCGCCACCGTGGCCGAGCAGTTCACACTCGACAGGATCGCGATGTAGTTGCGCGTCGCCACGCGGCCGTCGGGACGCACGATGCCCAGGAATGTCGCCGGCGCGGTGGCGGCCATTGTCGGATGCACGTCGGCACAGAAGGCATAGTCGCGAACGAAGGCCCCGTGCTCATCGCCGATGCCGAGGTTGTGCAGGTGGACATGCTCCCCCGGCCGGATCTCGCGGGTGGCGAACCCGATGATCTGGTTGTAGCGCCGTACCGGACTGCCCTTCGCGATCGCGCGCGTGGCCACCTTGTGCCCGGGAGGCACGAGCCCGACGACCGTCACGCCTTCGCCCTTTAGCAGGGTGCCGGTCACGAGCTGGCGCCGCGCAATGACGACATCGTCGGCGGGGTTGAGTCGCAGCACCAGAGGAACGTCCTGCAGCATGTTGGCCTCGTCTACTGGAACTGCCGCGGCAGCCACAGGCTGATCGCGGGCAGGTAGGTGACCAGCCCGAGGCTGACCAGCAGCGGGATCAGCCAGGGCAGGATCGCCATGGTCGTGCGCTCGATCGAGAGCTTCGCGACCCGCGCCAGCACGAACAGCACGAGTCCCATTGGCGGGTGCAGCAGCCCGATCATCAGATTCAACACCATGATGAGCCCGAAGTGAACCGGGTCGATGCCGAGTTGCCGCACGATCGGAAGCAGGATCGGCACCAGTATCGTGATCGCGGCCGTGGGTTCGAGAAAGCAGCCGACAAACAGCATCAGCAGGTTCGCCAGCAGCAGGAACATCCACGGATCCGACGTGAACGACAGCACCCAGGTGCCGATCATCTCGGTCGTGCGCGTGACCGTCAGCATCCAGCCGAAGATGGACGCCGCCGCGACGATGAGCAGCACGATCGACGTGGTCTCGATCGTGTCCATCGAAACCTTGACCAGCATCTTCCAGGTGAGCGAGCGGAACCAGACGAGGCCGAGGAAGAGCGCCCACACGCAGGCGGCGATCGCCCCTTCGGTGGCAGTGAAGACCCCTGCCGTCATGCCGCCGATCAGCAGCACCGGGGTCATGACCGGCAGCACCGCGTTGAAGCGGAAGATGCGGTCGGCGAGCAGCAGGACGGTCAGGGCCGCCGCGACCGTCGGCACCTGCGGCAGGCCGGCCTGGGTCGTCAGCACCCAGATGACGGCGGGGAAGAGCGCCACCACCATCAGTTCGGCCAGCGCCTTGAGGACGCGCGGCCATTCGAAACGGGTGTCGCCGCCCCATTGGTTCCGGTGCGCGAAGTACGCGACGGTTGCCATCATCAGCAGCGCCATCACCGCGCCCGGCAGGATGCCGGCCAGGAACAGCGCCCCGACCGAGACGTTGGCGAACATCGCGTAGATGACGAAGGGCAACGACGGCGGAATGATCGGTCCGAGCGTTGCCGACGCCGCAGTGACGCCGACCGAGAACTCGGGGCTGTAGCCGTGGTCGCGCATTGCCTTGATCTCGATCGTGCCGAGCCCGGCGGCGTCCGCGATGGCGGTGCCCGACATGCCGGCGAAGATCACGGAACCGAGCACGTTGACGTGACCCAGGCCGCCGCGCAGCCAGCCGACCAGGGCCAGCGCGAAGTTGTAGATGCGATTGGTGATGCCGGCCGAATTCATTAGGTTGCCGGCCATGATGAAAAATGGCACCGCCAGCAGGGGAAACGAGTCGATGCCGTTGACCATGCGGTGGATGACGACAAAGTCCGGCACCGAGCCCGTCACCATGACGAAGATCAGCGCGGAACCCGCCATGGCGATGGCGACCGGCACGCCGGAGCCCATCAGGCCAAGGAACAGCAGCTTGAAGACGCCGGGGCTCATGTCGAGCGCCCCGATAGATCAGCTTCAATCAGTTCTGGCCGCTCGAGCACCGAGGCGCCGCGGTTCCAATTGCGCCTCGCGACATCGAGCGCACGCCAGGTCATCAGCAGAAAGCCGGCGAGCACGACCGCGTACATGAGGCCGATCGGCAGGTCGACGACAGCCATGCGCTGCATTCCGATGCGCTGCATCAGCTGGAACGTGAGCCATACCGCATAGGCGAAGAACGCGATGCGCGCGACATCGACCAGCGTCGACATGACCCGCATCAGCCGGTTCGGCATGAACCGGTAGAAGAAGTCGACGTGGATGTGATTGTTCTTGCGCACGCTGATCGCGGCGCCGATGAACACCGTGCAGATCAGCAGGTAACGCGAGATCTCCTCAGTCCAGCCGGCCGAGTCGTTGAGCGCATAACGCGTGAAGAACTGCAGGAAGACCGTGCCGGCCAGCAGCCAGAAGAAGCCGAACGAGATCCAGTCTTCGAAGCGGTACACGCCGAGGTCGATCGGCTCGTCATGGACATCGAACTCGCCGCCGGCGGTGAGTACGTGGTCTTGAGAGGCGTCGGAGGGTGCAGGGGCGGGCTGCATGCGATGTCCGGCGGCGCGGGCGCCGCGCTGTTTCCGTGGGCGGCTAGGTACCGACGCCCCAGCTGCGCTGGAAGCGCTTCGCCGCGGCGTCCATGTGGCGTCGCATTGCGGCCCGTGCGCCGGCGAGGTCGTGGCTTTCGATCGCGGCCATCACCGCGCTGTGCTCGGCAATCGCAGCCTCCCACAGGTCGGGTGTGTCGAAATGGCGCTCGAGCCGGAGGAACAGCGGGCCTGTGCGCTGATCCCACAGCGTGCGCACCGCCAGCGCCAGTGCGCTGTTGCCGCTGGCCTCGGCGATTTCGAGATGGAACCGGCGGTCGTTTTCGAGCGGCATCACGGCGCGGCGCCGGTCGCGCTCCATCGCCGCCAGCGCAGCCTTCATCCGCCGGATCTGTGCCGGGCTCGCCTGACGCGCCGCCAGCGCAGCACATTCGGACTCGAGCAGCCGGCGCGCAGCGATCAGTTCGAACGGGCCCGAATCCGCCGGCAGCAGGACGGCGCTGCGCGCCGCGGGTTGCCGCTGGGTAACGTAGACGCCGGACCCCACACGCACTTCGACGTAACCCTCGACTTCGAGCGCGATCAGCGCTTCCCGCACGGACGGCCGGCTGACCTTCAGCAGGCGGGCCAGGTCACGTTCCGGCGGCAGCCGTTCGCCCGGTTTGTACTCGCCGCGCCGGATGAGCTTGGCGATCTGCTCGGCGATGCGGCGGTAGAGCCGCTGCGGTTCGACGGCCTTGATCGGCATGGGACGGGGACTCTCCTCGCGGACCTGGCGGACTGGCTGGACAGCGCATTGCGCCGCCGCTTAAACTGCCGCGCACTGGTCAAGTGGTCAGACCAATTGCGCGGCTAGCTTCACATGCACCCTGCGAGGTGTCAAGCCGCCGCGCGACGCGCGATTCCGCAGTCTGCCGCAATGCCACGGGGACACCGGGACCTGCATCGGGGAGGAGAAAATGGCCGGGCGTTTGCATGGCAAGTCGGCACTGGTGACGGCGGCCGGACAGGGCATGGGACGTGCCGCGGTGCAGGCGTTCGCGCGCGAAGGCGCCCGGGTGACCGCGACCGATCTCAAGCCGGAACTGCTTTCGGGCCTGCCTGCGGGCGTCACGACCGCGCGGCTCGACGTGCTCGACGATGCTGCCGTGCTCGCCTTCGTCGAGCGCACCGGCGCGGTCGACATCCTCTTCAACTGCGCCGGCTACGTGCACCAGGGCACGATCCTCGACTGCAGCGTCGCCGACTGGGACTTCAGCTTCGACCTGAATGTCCGAAGCATGTTCGTGATGACGAAGGCGATGCTGCCGAAGATGATCGGCGCCGGTGGCGGTGTGATCCTGAACATGGCGTCGGTCCTGGGTGCCCACAAAGCAGCGCCTAACCGGCTCGCCTACGCGGCGAGCAAGGCGGCAGTGGCCGGCTTCACGCGCGCGCTGGCGGTCGATCACGTCAAGCAGGGCATACGCGTGAACTGTGTCTGTCCCGGCACCGTTGACACCCCCTCGCTGGGGGATCGCATCCAGGCGTTCGCCGATCCGGTGCAGGCGCGCAAGGACTTCATCGCACGCCAACCCATGGGCCGGCTCGCAACGGCCGAAGAGATCGCCGAGACCTTTGTCTATCTGGTGTCGGACGAGTCGTCGTTCATGACGGGGCAGGCGATCTTCGTCGACGGGGGAATGAGTCTTTAGGCGGGCGAAAGTGCAAACCTACTTTCGCCCGGTCTGATCAGAAAGAATCGCTGGCGGAGCCAGACGATTTCTTTCATCACAACGGCATGGAAAAGGCGGGGTCATGAAACTACTTCGTTTTGGACCGGCGGGCTTTGAGAAGCCGGGGGTGCTGGACCGGCAGGGGCGGCTGCGCGATCTGTCGGGGGTGGTCGAGCACGTGACGAGCGAGCACCTGTCGGACAAGGGGTTGGCGAAGCTGGCGAAGGCCGATCCGGAGTCGTTGCCGCTGGTCCCCGGCAAGCCGCGGCTGGGTGTGCCGTACCTCGGCATCAGCAAGTTCATCGCGATCGGGCTCAACTACGCCGACCACGCGGCGGAGTCCAACGCGCCGATCCCGAGCGAGCCGATCGTCTTCAGCAAGGCGACGACCTGCATCAACGGACCGAACGACGACATCATGCTGCCGCGCGACTCGGTCAAGACCGACTGGGAGGTCGAACTCGGTGTGGTGATCGGAACGACCGCGCGCTACGTCGACGAGGCGAAGGCGCTCGCGCACGTGGCCGGCTACTGCGTGATCAACGACGTCTCGGAGCGGAACTTCCAGCTCGAACGCGGCAGCCAGTGGGACAAGGGCAAGGGCTGCGATACCTTCGGCCCGATCGGTCCCTGGCTGGTGACGCGTGACGAAGTGCCGGACCCGCAGGCACTCGACATGTGGCTCGACGTCAACGGCGAACCGATGCAGCGCGGCAACACGAAGACGATGATCTTCGGCGTGGCGACGCTCGTCAGCTACGTCAGCCGGTTCATGACGCTCATGCCAGGCGACATCATCACCACCGGCACACCGCCCGGCGTCGGCATGGGCAAGAAGCCGCCGCGGTACCTGAAGGCCGGCGACTCGGTGGCGCTCGGCATCGCCGGGCTCGGAGAGCAGCGGCAGCGGGTTGTTGCCTGGTCCGCGCGCTGACGCTCCTTCGCGCGGCATGCAGCTGATCGGGCACGAGCGCGTCGCGGCGTGGGCGCGTGCGTGCCTGCAGGCGCTGGACGTGCCCGCAGCCGACGCCGCGATCGTCGCCGAGGGACTGGTGCAGACCAGTCTCTGGGGCATCGACTCGCATGGCGTGCTGCGGCTGACGCATTACCTCGACCGGTTGCAGCGCGGCTCGACGCACGCGGTGGCGCCGGGCCGCATCGAGTCCACCGGCCCGTGCACGGCCAGCATGGATGGCGACAATGGCCTCGGCATCCTGCATTGCGTGCGCGCGATGGACACCGCCATCGGCCTGGCGCAGGAAAATGGCCTCGGTGCCGTCGGCGTGCGCCGCTCCAGCCACAGCGGCGCCGTCGGGCTGTATGCGCGGCAGGCGGCGAATGCGGGTCTGGTCGGGATTGCATTCACGCAGGCCAATGCGATCGTCATGCCGTTTGGCGGCCGGCGCCGCTTCCTGGGGACCAATCCGATCGCCATTGCCTTTCCGCGTGCGGGCGATGAGCCGCTCTGCCTCGACATGGCGACCAGCCAGGTCGCCTTCAACCGCATCATCAATGCCCGCGTCGAGAACAGGCCGGTGCCGCCTGGCCTCGTGGTCGATGAAGATGGCGAACCGACGACGGATCCGCATGCCGCCGTGGCGATCACGCCGCTGGGCGGCGCGGACTATGGCTACAAGGGATACGGCCTGGCGCTGATGGTGGACCTGCTGTGCGGCGCCCTCAACGGCATGGCATTCGGCCCGCACATCACGCCGATGTACGAGGCGCTCGACACTCCGCAGGATCTCGGGCACCTGCTAATCGCGCTCGACCCGCAGCGCTTCGCGGGCGGGGCGACGCTTGCATCGACTGTCCAGGCGATGGCCACCGAGCTGCCGCGCGAGCCCGGCCACGTTCAGCTGCCGGGCGACCCCGAGCTGCGCAGCGAGCGGACGCGGCGAATTTCCGGAATTCCTTTCGAGCCCGGCGCGCTGGCCGACATGCGTGCCTGGTCCGAGCGCCTCGGCGTGGTGCCGCTCGCATGACGAAGCCGGAAGTGCTGCAGGTCGCTGCGATCTACGGTCCAAGCCAGGCCAAGCTCGAAGCCGACTACACCGTGCATCGGTTGTGGCAGGCCACGGACCGCGATGCATTTGTGACGCAGGTCGCGCCGCGTGTCGAAATCGTCGTGACGACCGGCGGTGCCGGTGCCGAGCGCGCGCTGATCGAGCAGCTGCCGAAACTGCGGCTGATCGCCTGCTTCGGCGTCGGCGTCGACGCGATCGATCTCGCCGCCGCGCGCGAGCGAGGTATCGCGGTCACCAATACACCGGACGTGCTGACCGCCGACGTCGCCGATCTGGCGATCGGACTGATGCTGGCGGCGCTGCGCGGCATCGCGGGGGCCGACCGTTACGTGCGCGATGGCCGCTGGCTGACGGCGCATATGCCGCTGCAGACCCGGGTGAGCGGCAAGCGGCTTGGCATCGTCGGCATGGGTCGCATCGGACAGGCCATTGCCCGGCGCGCGGCGGCGTTCGATATGTCGATCGCGTGGAACGGCCCGCGACCAAAGGACCTGCCATGGCGCTACGAGCCCGATCTTCTGGCGCTGGCGCGCAACGTCGACGTGCTGATCGCCGCCTGCCCCGGCGGCGCCGCCACGCGCGGGCTGATCAGCCGCGCGGTGCTGGAGGAACTTGGTCCCGGCGTGTTCGTCAACATCGCGCGCGGCTCGGTCGTCGACGAGGCCGCGCTGGTGGATCTGCTGGTCACCCGCCGCCTCGGCGGTGCCGCGCTCGATGTCTTCGCCGACGAGCCGCGCGTGCCCGAGGCGCTGCTGGCGCTCGACCACGTCGTGCTGCAGCCCCATCAGGCAAGCGCCACGCGCGAGACGCGCGCCGCGATGGGTCAGCTCGTTCTCGACAATATTGCCGCCTTCGCGGCCGGGCGGCCCCTGCTCACCCCCATTGCGTGAGGACTCGATGACAAGCGACCTGAAAGGCAAGGTGATCCTGGTGACTGGCTCCAGCACCGGCATCGGCGCGGCGGCGGCACGCGCGTTCGGGCACGCCGGAGCACGCGTGGCGGTGCACTATCACGTGAGCGAAGCGCCGGCCCGCGCCGTGGCCGCCGAGATCGCCGCCGACGGTGGGAATGCCGCAGTTTTCCGTGCCGACGTGACGCAGCCCGGCGAACCCGCGCGGCTGGTAAAGGCGGTGCAGCAGCATTTCGGTCGCATCGACGTGCTGGTGAACAACGCCGGCAATGTCTTCGACCGCAAGCCGTTCGTGGCATGGAGCGAAAGCGATTTCGACGCGATGCTGCAGCTCAACGTGCGCTCGGTCGTCGCGATGTGCCAGGCCATCATTGGCGTGTTTCGCGGCCAGGGCGGCGGCAACATCATCAATGTGACGTCGATTGCGGCGCGCAACGGCGGCGGGCCCGGCGTCGTTCTCTATGCGGCGACGAAGGGGTTCGTCAGCACGCTGACGCGGGGACTCGCGAAGGAGTTTCTCGCCGACCACGTGCGCGTCAACGGTGTGGCGCCCGGTGTCATCCTGACACCGCTGCACGACCGGCACACGCCGGCCGCGACGCTGGAAGCTCTGAAGACGACGATCCCGATGGGCCGGCTCGGCACCGCCGACGAGTGCGCCGGCGCGTTCCTCTACCTGGCCTCCGACGCGATGAGCAGCTATGTCACCGGGCAGATCCTCGAGGTCAACGGCGGACAGCTGATGCCCTGACGCGCGGATGAAGCGGGAGTGGCGGCGGGACCTCGATGACACACCGCGAACAGGTGCGCTTCAGGGCTTGCCGCCCAGCAGCCCGGCGACGACGTTGATCGTCGCGCCCAGAATCGCAACGTTGAAAAGGAACGCAAGAATGGAGTGTGCCAGCACGATCCTGCGCATGCCGGACGCGACGACAGAGATGTCGGATGTCTGCGCGGCCACTGCGATCGTGAACGAAAAGTAGAGGAAGTCCCAGAAGTCCGGGTCCGGCGGCGGCTGGTCGGGAAAGCGCAGCGGCCGCGACCGCATGGTGTCGCGGAAGAACATGTGGGCGTAGTGGAACGCGAACAGGACATTCAGCATCAGCCACGAACCGAACAGCGTGGATCCTGCGAACAGGTAGCGTGCGGTCTGATCGCCGCTGCCGCGCGCGGCGGCCAGTTCCGCACCGATCGCTGCCAGGCTCGTGACCGCGACCAGCGAAAGAACCGTCAGGACCACGGCGGCGCCCGGGTCCTCGCGTTCCGAGATCGCCCGCGTCAGAGCATGGTCCGCGCGCAGCAGCAGCCAGCCGACGAGCACGAGATAGGTCCAGACGGCCACGTTCCAGCCGACGAGGAAGCGGCGGAACGGTTCACCGGAAACCAGGTGTTCGGGCGCCGCCACGCCTGCGGCGACGCCAAGTGCAAGCGCGATGACCAGGCGCAGCCGCCGCCGGACAAAGGCGAGGGGCCACTTGAGTCGAGTCATGCGCAAGCCTAGCGCAGCTCGCGCGGCGGCGTGGCCTCAGGGCAACGAGCTGAGTTCGACGTCGTCGAGCCTGACGAACTGCAGGCCACGGGCACGCAGTTCGAGCAGGGCGGGCCTGAGCCCTTCGTTGGTGTCGGACGACGGCTTGTTCATGTGCGCCAGGATCACGTCGCCCGGCTGGGCGCGGCGCACGCGTGCGGACACGGAGTTCGCCGACAGCGTGGCGCCTGCATCCGCATTCACGGAGAAGCCGGCGATCCGGAATCCCATGCGACGGATCTCGCTGGCTGCCTGCGGATCGTACTCGGCCGTCGCGCCGCGGTACCAGCGTGGCCGGGTTCCAAAGGCCTGCTCGATCGCGTCAGCGCCGCCCGTGACTTCGCCCCGCAGCTGGCCGATGTCAGCCACGCCCGGAATACCGTAGATGCGGCGGCCGGCGCCGATCACCGCCGCACGGTGATGTTCGCCGTGGTCCTCGATGCCGAATAGATCCGCGTGCGACTTCAGTACCGCCAGGCCGACCGGGTTGCGCTCGATCCACCTGCCGGTCGCGAAGACCGTGGCTGGGATGCGATGCAGGATCAGGAAGTCGATCAGTTCCGCGTCGTATCCGCCGCCGCAGGCGTCCAGCGTCAGAGCGATGCGCCGGTCCGTCTTTCCGTCGAGCGCGATGCGGTCGTGCAGCTCGACGGGCGCGCTTGACGTGACGGCTGCCGCCGGTAGCGCAGCGGCCAGCGCCAGTGCCGGAATGAGGATGAGGTGATGCACGCGGCGCATGGGACAGGTGGCAGGCCGATGCTTGTGAGCGCTGCCACTGGCTACAACGTCCCTGCGACGTCATCGGTTGACGGCGTCGATGGGGCCCCTCCGCCGTCGTGCCGTCGCGGCTACTCCTTGACGGCCCCCGTCATGCCCGAGACGTAGTGCTCGACGAAAAACGAATACAGGATCGCAACCGGGAGCGAGCCAAACAGCGCGCCGGCCATCAGTGCGCCCCAGTGATAGACATCGCCCTCGACCAGCTCAGTGATCACGCCAACCGCGATGGTCTTGACCTCAGAGGAGGAGATGAAGGTCAGTGCGTAGATGAACTCGTTCCAGGACAAAGTGAAGGCGAAGATGCCGGCCGAGATCATGCCGGGCACCGCCAGCGGCAGGATGATCTTCACCAGGATCTGCAACCGACTGGCACCGTCGATCAGCGCGCACTCCTCGAGTTCGAACGGGATAGTGCGGAAGTAACCCATCAGCAGCCAGGTGCAGAACGGGATCAGGAAGGTCGGGTACGTCAGGATCAGCGCGAGCCGCGTGTCGAACAGCTGGAACTTGAAGATGATCGCCGCCAGCGGGATGAACAGGATCGACGGCGGCACCAGGTACGCGAGGAAGATGCTCATTCCCACGTAACGCGACCCGCGGAAACGCAGTCGCTCGATCGCGTACGCCGCCAGAACGCTGCAGAAGAGCGAAAGCAGCGTGGAGACGACCGACACCAGCATCGTGTTCCATAGCCAGTCCGGATACGCGGTATCGAACAGCAATTTCTTGATGTTGGCGAGTGTCGGATGGATCACCCAGAACGGATTGCCCTCGCGCGACAGAAGCTCCTCGTTCGGCTTGAACGCGGTGATGGTCATCCAGTAGAAGGGAAACAGCAGCACGAAGAGAAACACCGCCAGCGGCAGATACATGGTGAGCAGCCGCCGTGGCGCGGACTCGAGGTACTTCATGCCCTGCGAGTCGGTCGTCTCGGGCGTGGCTGGCACTTCGAGTTGCTCGTCCCTGCTCACTTGTCCTGCCCACCCTGCTGCCACGCGCGGCGCTGCAATCCGAAATAGCTGAACAGGATCGCCGCCAGCAGGAACGGCACCATCGCTGTGGCGAGCGCGGCGCCTTCGCCCAGCGCTCCCCCCGGGATCGCGCGCTGGAAACTGAGTGTTGCCATCAGGTGGGTGGCGTTCAAAGGTCCGCCGCGCGTCAGCACGTAGATCAACTGGAAATCGGTGAACGTAAAGAGCACGGAAAACGTCATCACCACCGCGATGATCGGCGTCAGCAGTGGCAGCGTCACGTAGCGGAACTGCTGCCAGTCGGTGGCGCCGTCGAGGCTCGCGGCCTCGTAGTACGACGGCGAGATTGTCTGCAGACCCGCCAGCAGGCAGATTGCGACGAACGGCACGCCGCGCCAGATATTGGCTGCGATCACCGACAGGCGGGCGAGCCATGGCTCGCCGAGAAAATCGATGTAGCGGTCGATCCAGCCGAGCTTCACCAGCGTCCAGCTGATGATCGAGAACTGCGCGTCGTAGATCCACCAGAAGGCAATCGCCGACAGCGCGGTCGGGACGATGAACGGCAGCAAAACGATGGCGCGGATGAAGGACTTGAACGGCAGGTTCTTGTTGAGCAGCAATGCGAGCCACAGGCCGAGTGCGAACTTGATGACGCTGGCGACGACTGTGTAAAAGAGCGTGTTGAAGACCGAAAGCCGCGTAACCGCGTCGCCCCAGAGAAATTCGTAGTTCTCGAGCCCGATCCACTCGCCGCCGCGTCCGATCTTGGTGTCGGTGAAACCGAGCCAGGTGCCCAGCCCGAGCGGATAGGTCAGGAACAGCAGCAGCACGACCGCCGCCGGGAGCATGAAGACGAGCCCCAGGAAGTTACGGTTGTCGAGCAGTCTGTTCACGTCTTGATCTCAGCAAACGACGGCGCGCGCGAGGTGCCCGGCGCCCGCCGGACTCGAGGGGCACGCACCGCGCGTCCGCTCCAGCCCGGCGAGATGTTCCGGCGCGTCAGCGTGCTCGGAACGTCAGACCTTGTAGTACCGCTCGGCCCGCTTCTGGGCGCGCTCAGCAGCTTCCTTCGGCGTCTTCGATCCCGATGCCGCCTCGGCGACCATGTTGACGACGATGAAGTCCGCCAGTGCGCCGGCCGACGCGTAGCCCATCTTGCCGGCATAACCGCTCGGCCACATGTTCTTCATCGAGTCGCGGTACGGCGTGTGCTTCGGATCGACGGTCCAGATGGGATTCTTCTCGTAATACGTAAGCGCCGGCGTCACGTAGCCGATGGCCGCCTGCACCCACGGATCCATCTGCTCGGCTTCCATCATGAAGCGCAGGAACTCCTTGGCCGCCTTCGGGTACTTCGTGTACTTGAAGATCATCTGGTTGAAG
The DNA here is from genome assembly GCA_035429805.1 of Burkholderiaceae bacterium. GTDB lineage: Bacteria > Pseudomonadota > Gammaproteobacteria > Burkholderiales > Burkholderiaceae_F > JALORV01. The sequence continues at coordinate 29,006 of DAOMFL010000010.1, read as the reverse complement.
AACAGCTGGAACTCGCTCGGCTTGCCGATCGGTCCGATCGGCATGTTGGCGTGGTTGATGTCCGCCGCCAGCGCCGCGACCTTCGGATCCTTCGAGGTCTTGGCCGCGTAGTAGATCGAAATTCCGTTGTTCGTCAGCGAGATCTGCTCGTCGAGGAACGCCTTGTTGTTGTTCGGGTCGAGCCACGACAGCGTGCCCGGCACGAACGTCGAATACAACTCCTTCGAATACTCGAGCGCCTTGATCGTCTCCGGGCTGTCGATGACGACCTTGTTGTCCTTGTCGACCAGCTTGCCGCCGAAGCCCCACACCAGCGTCTGCACCCAGGTGTTGCCGTCCCCAGTGGCATTGCCCAGCGCAAACCCGGGCGGCGTGCCCTTGTCCTTCAGCGCTTTGCACAGCTTCAGGAATCCATCTGTGTCGCGCGGGAAGGTGTCGAAACCCGCGGCCTTCACGTGGCTGATGCGGTACACCATGCACACGCCCGCGACACCGAGTGGCACGCCGATCCACTTCTTGCCGTCGGGCCGCAAGTACGGATCGCAGACCGGGTAGAAGCCGCCGTACTTCTTGCCGAGGTAGGTGCACAGGTCCGTGACGTCGACCAGCTTCTCGGGATACAGGTTGGCGTCGTCGTTGGTCGACAGGATGATGTCGGGCCCGGCGCCGGTGTTGGCGGCGACCGCCGCCTTCGGACGCACGTCTTCCCAGCCCTCGGCATCGACGCGTACCTCGATGCCGTACTTCTCGGAGAACTTCTTGACGTTGGCGAGATACTGGTCCTCATCGCCCTGCACGAAACGCTTCCAGCGCAGCACGCGAAGCTTGGCTCCCTTCTCCGGGGCGTTGCTCCACTGCGCGCTGGCGTCCTTGACCCAGATCATCGGCCCGGCCGCGGCAGCCGCCACGCCCGCCGACGTCTTCAGAAACTCCCGCCGCTTCATGTCTTTCATGCACGTCTCCTTTGTGGGTGGCTGACAGTCTTAGGCCGGGTGAAATCACGCCGCGAGGCGCCTGCCACTCGCGGCGTCGAAAAGATGTGCACGTCCTGCGTCCGGGACAAGCGTGATGCGATCGCCGGCACGCACGTTCGTCCGGTCGCGGATCGTCGCCGTTACTTCCTGGTCGATGAAGCGGCAGTAGATCTGGGTATCGGCACCGGTTGGCTCGACGACGATGACTTCGACACCGAGACCGCCGGAACTGCCGACGGCAAAGTGCTCGGGCCGGATACCGTATAGGATCGTCTGCCCCTCGCGCGCCGCTGCGTTGTATGCCAGTGGCAGGGAGTTCCCGTTGGCGAACACGACCTGGAGCGTGCTGTCCTGGCGCCGAACAGTGCCCGGCACCAGATTCATCGCCGGCGAGCCGATGAACCCGGCCACAAAGGTGTTCGCCGGATTGTCGTAGAGGTCGAGGGGGCCGCCGGTCTGCTCGACGACGCCATCCTTCATCACGACGATCTTGTCGGCCATTGTCATCGCCTCGATCTGGTCGTGCGTTACGTACACCGAGGTGGTCTTCAGTCGCTGATGCAGTTCCTTGATCTCGGTGCGCATCTGCACGCGCAGCTTGGCGTCCAGGTTTGAAAGCGGCTCGTCGAACAGGAACACCTGCGGGTCGCGCACGATCGCACGGCCCATCGCGACGCGCTGCCGCTGTCCGCCCGAGAGTTGTCGCGGGTACCGGTCGAGCAGTTTGCCGAGCCCGAGGATGTCCGCCGCCCGCGCGACGCGCTGGTCGATCGTCGCCTTGTCTGCATTGGCCAGTCGCAGGCTGAACGACATGTTGTCGCGCACCGTCATGTGCGGATAGAGCGCGTAGTTCTGGAACACCATCGCGATGTCGCGTTCCTTCGGCGGCACGCGATTGACGACGCGATCGCCGATCAGGATCTCGCCTGCGCTGATCTCCTCGAGCCCGGCGATCATCCGCAGCAGCGTGGTCTTGCCGCAGCCGCTGGGGCCGACCAGGACCGCGAAGGCGCCATCGGGAATCGTGATGTCGACCCCATGCAGAACGGTCGTCGCGCCGAATCGCTTGGCCACGCCGCGAATCGCGACTTGCGCCATCGGTTGCTGTCTCCTGCGCACGGCGCCGCGCGCCGTGACGCCTTATGCGACGAGGCTCTTCGTCCCCTGGACCACAGGATAGGCCGGGCGTCCTGTCTTCGCCCACTGCACGATATTCAATGCTGCCTTGCGGCGCAGTTCGACTTCGGCCGCGGTCGAGTAGAACGCGGAATGTGGAGTCAGCAGCACCCGCGGATGCCGCGCGAGCGGATGATCGACGGCCACAGGCTCGACCGGCAGCACATCCAGGCCCGCACCATCCAGCGTGCCATCTTCGAGCGCCGCCAGCAAGGCATCGATGTCGACGACCGCGCCGCGCGCCGTGTTCACCAGTAGGCTGCCGCGCCGCATGCGGCCGAGGAGTCCCGCATCCACCATTCCCCGCGTTTCGTCGTTGAGCGGCACGTGCAGCGAGACGACGTCGGCCTCTTCGAACAGGCGCTCGAGGCCGACCCGCCCGACGTAAGCGGAAAAGTCGCCGTCGATGATGTACGGATCGCAGGCGATCACGCGCGCGAAGCAGTTGCGTGCCAGATGCGCGAAGCGCTTGCCGATGCGGCCGAGCCCGAGGATCCCCACCGTCAGGTCGCTGGCGCGGCGGATCGTGCCGGGCGACAGATAACTCCAGCGTCCGGCCCTGACGTCGCGATCGTAGATCGCCAGGTGGCGCAGCAGCGCCAGCGCCATTCCGAGCGCATGCGTGGCCACTTCGCCAACTCCGTAGTCGGGCGAATTGGCGACCCAGACGCCGCGGCGCGCACAGGCCGTGGTGTCAACGGTGTCGAAGCCGGCACCGTAGCGGCTGACGATGCCGACCCTCGGCAGGGCGCCCAGAACGCGATCGGTGACCGGCGCGTACTGGACCAGCAGCGCATCGCACTCGCGGCCGGCCTCGATCAGCTGCTCCTCGGTCCGGCACTGGGCATGCCCGAGGTCAACACCAGCCTCGGCGAACAGCTGCTGCTCGAGCCGGATGTCAGGAAAGTCAAAGTCCGTGATCAGCGCCTTCATCGGTCCGTCCTGCGCCAGCAGTCGCGCTGGTGATCGTCGACCATGCCGGTGGCCTGCATGAAGGCATAGCAGATCGTCGAGCCGACGAACTTGAAGCCGCGCGACTTCAGCGCCTTGCTCATCGCATCGGATTCAGCACTCGTGGCAGGTGCGTCGCGATAGCTCTTCCAGCGGTTGACGATGGGTTTGCCGCCGGTGAAAGACCACAGGAAGCGTTCGAGCGATCCGAATTCGTCGCGCACTGACCGCACCGCGCGCGCGTTGGCGACAGCCGCTTCGACCTTCAAGCGGTTGCGCACGATGCCGGGATTCTTCAGCAGTTTCTCGATCCGTGCCGGCGTATAGCGCGCAACGCGATCGGCGTCGAAGTCGTCGAAGGCCTCGCGATAGCCCGCGCGCTTCTTCAGGATCGTGCTCCACGAGAGGCCGGCCTGCGCGCCCTCGAGCGTCAGCATCTCGAACAGGTGCCGGTCGTCGTGCGAAGGCACGCCCCATTCGTTGTCGTGGTACGCGACCATCAGCGGATCCCCGCCGGCCCAGCCGCAGCGGCGCCGTCGTGCAGGCGAAATTGGCGCGCCGCCCATCGACTCAGTGATTGTCTTTGCCGACCGCGGATCCGCTGCCACCGACCAGGAAATCGAGGTCGGCCCCCTTGTCGGCCTGCTGCACGTGATCGAAGTAGAGCCTGGTGTAGCCGCGCGGCACCGGCGCAGCCGGCGGCCGCCATTGCGAGCGGCGGCGCGCGAGTTCCTCGTCACTGACTTCGAGCTGCAGTCTCCGCCGTTCGACGTCGAGTTCGATGACATCGCCGTTTTTCACCAATGCCAGCGTGCCGCCGGCCGCGGCCTCCGGAGCGGTGTGCAGCACGACGGTGCCGTAGGCGGTGCCGCTCATGCGCGCATCGGAGATGCGCACCATGTCGGTGACACCCTGGCGCACCAGCTTGACGGGGATCGGCATGTTGCCGACTTCGGCCATGCCCGGGTAGCCCTTCGGTCCGCAGTTCTTCAGCACGAGGATGTCGTCTGGATTCACGTCGAGTGATTCGTCCTCGACCTTGGCGTGCATGTCGGCGCTGTCCTCGAACACGACAGCGCGGCCGCGGTGCTTCATCAGCGCCGGCGTGGCGGCCGACGGCTTGATGACGGCGCCGTCGGGAGCGAGGTTGCCGCGCAGCACCGCAATGCCGGCGTTCGCCTTGAAAGGGTCAGCGTGCGGACGAATCACGCGTTTCACGACACCTCCGCCGGCCTCGAGGTCGTAGCGCGGCGCGTCCTTGACGTTGTCCCACATCGTCATTCCGTTGACCGTCAGCGCATCGCGGTTCAGGACTCCGCCGAGCTCACGCAGCACCGCCGGAAGCCCTCCGGCGTAATAGAAATCCTCCATCAGGTACTGCCCCGACGGCTGCAGGTCGACCAGGCAGGGAAGGTCGTGGCCGAAGCGGTCCCAGTCCTCCAGCGCAAGCTTCACGCCTGCGCGGCCCGCCAGAGCCAGAAGGTGCACGACCGCGTTGGTCGAGCCGCCGATCGCGGCATTGGCGCGGATCGCGTTCTCGCAGGCCGCGCGCGTCAGGATCTTCGACATCACGAGATCCTCTTCGACCATCTGCACGATGCGGCGTCCGGCCATGCGCGCCAGTACATTGCGACGGCCGTCGACGGCGGGTATCGCGGCGTTGCCGGGCAGGCCCATGCCGAGCGACTCGACCATGCAGGCCATCGTCGACGCCGTGCCCATCGTCATGCAGTGGCCATGGGAGCGATGCATGCAGCTCTCGGCTTCGAAGAAGTCGGCCTGGCTCATCGTCCCGGCGCGCACCGCCTCGCTCATCTGCCAGACGCCGGTGCCGGAGCCGAGTTCGCCGCCGCGGTACTTGCCCGAAAGCATCGGCCCGCCCGACACGCCGATCGTCGGCAGGTCGACGCTGGCGGCGCCCATCAGCAGCGCCGGGGTTGTCTTGTCGCAGCCCATCAGCAGCACGACGCCATCGAGCGGATTCGCGCGGATGGACTCTTCGACATCCATGCTGACCAGGTTGCGGAACAGCATCGTCGTCGGCCGCATCAGCGTTTCGCCGAGCGACATCACCGGAAACTCGAGCGGAAAGCCGCCAGCCTCGAGCACGCCCTGGCGCACCTGGTCGGCCAGCACGCGGAAATGCGTATTGCACGGCGTGAGTTCGGACCACGTGTTGCAGATGCCGATGACCGGCCGGCCGTCGAACTGGTCGTGGGGGATGCCGCGGTTCTTCGTCCACGACCGGTAGATGAAGCCATCACGATCGAGACGGCCGAACCAGCTCTGGCTGCGGCGAGGTTTGCGGGCCATTCGGAGGAGGGAGAAGCGCGGAGAAGAGTGCCGGCGAGTGTATCCAGCCCCCCGACGGGGGTCAACGTAAAGCGGTCAAGTGGTCTGACCAATTTCCGGGTCAGGCGATATAGTCTTGCCGCGGCGCACCAGCCGCGGGGAGAGGGACAGGATGAACCAGCTCGACATGCAGGGCCGCACAGCGATCGTGACCGGCGGGGCGGCGGGTATCGGACTCGCGATCGCGCGGCGGCTGGTGGCCTCGGGCGCACGCGTCAGCCTGTGGGACCGCGATGCAGCCGCGCTCGATGCTGCCGCCGTGGCGCTCGGCAGTGCCCACGTGACGACCGTCGATGTCACGCGCGAGGACGCGGTCGCCGCGGCGTTCGCGGCGTCGGTCGGCGCGCTGAAGCGCATCGACGCGCTCGTCTGCAGCGCCGGCATCACCGGACCGAACACGACGGTCGAGCAGTATCCGCTCGCTGCGTGGAAGGAGGTCATCGACATCAACCTGACCGGGCTCTTCCTCTGCAACCGGGTCGTCATCCCGCACATGACCGCGAACGACTACGGCCGCATCGTCAACATCGCCTCGATCGCCGGCAAGGAAGGCAATCCGAACGCATCGGCCTACAGTGCGTCCAAGGCCGCGGTGATCGCGCTGACGAAGTCGCTGGGGAAGGAACTGGCAAAGACAGGGATACGCGTCAATTGCGTGACGCCGGCCGCGGTGAAGACCGGGATGTTCGCGCAGATGACGCAGGCCCACATCGACTTCATGCTGTCAAAGATTCCGATGGGCCGCTTCGGTGAGGTTGACGAGATCGCCGCGCTGGTCGGCTGGCTCGCGACCGAAGACTGCTCATTTTCGACAGGTGCGGTGTTCGACCTGTCCGGCGGGCGCGCGGTGTACTGATGGCGGCGCGCTACGCGGTCGACGACCTGCGCGCCGCGGCTACTGCGCTGCTGGTTGCGGGTGGCATGGACGGGGCCTTCGCGGCCGATGTCGGCGCCATTTTGATCGAGGGCGACCTGCTCGGGCACGACACCCACGGCCTGGCACTGCTGGCGCCCTACCTTTCAGAGCTCGAAGCGGGACGTCTGCGCGGTCGCGGCGCTTACCGCGTGCTGAACGAGCGGGCCGGCACCGCGCTGTGGGACGGTGAGCGCCTGCCCGGGCCATGGCTAACGCTGCGCGCGATTGACGATGCGATCGGGCGGGCGCGCCGCTGCGGCACCGGGACCGTCGTCATCCGGCGCAGTCACCACATCGCCTCCCTGGCCGCTTACCTGACGCGCGCGACCGATGCGGGCTTCGTGCTGTTGCTGACGTGCTCGGATCCCAATTCCGCGAGCATCGCGCCGCACGGCGGGTTGACGCCGGTGTTCACGCCGGACCCGATCGCATTCGGCGTGCCGACATCGGGCGACCCGGTGCTGATCGATCTGTCGGCTTCGCTGACGACCAACGGCATGACGGCGCGCCTGCACCACCACGGCCGCAGGCTGGCGCATCCGTGGCTGCTCGATGCCGAGGGCCGCGCCACCGACGATCCCGCAGTGCTCTTCAGCGAGCCGCGCGGGACGATCCTGCCGGCCGGTGGGCTCGACGCCGGCCACAAGGGTTACGCGATGGCTCTGATCGTCGAAGTCCTGACCGGCGCGCTGGCCGGCCACGGGCGCGCGGATCCGAAGGAGGGCTGGGGCGCGACCGTGGCGGTGCAGGTCTGGGATCCGGAGGCCTTCGGCGGCCGCGAGGCGCTGGCGCGGCAGTCTGACTGGATCGTCGCCGCGTGTCGCGGCAGCCGGCCGCGACCCGGCATCGAGTCCGTGCGGATTCCTGGCGAGCGTGGCCTGCGCCTGAAGCGCGAGCAGATCCTCGAGGGTGTCCGCCTGCACGAGGACATCGTGCCCGCGCTGCAGCCATGGGCCGCGCGCTTCGGCATTGCGCTTCCGGCGCCGCTTGCCGACTGAGAGGCGTGGCTTCACCGCGGGGCGCGCACCGGCTTCGCTAGAATCCTCCGCACTGAACGCAGGGGAGAGACGCGATGTCGATGGCCGACCGCGATGGATTCATCTGGTACGACGGCAAGCTGGTGCCCTGGCGCGATGCCACGACGCACGTGCTGACGCACTCGCTGCACTACGGGTTGGCGGTGTTCGAGGGCGTGCGCGCCTACAAGACCGAGCGCGGTCCGGCGATCTTCCGGCTGAAGGAGCACACCGACCGGCTCTTCAACTCGGCCAAGATCTTCATGATGGAGGTCCCCTACAGCCGCGAGCAGCTGATGGACGCCCAGCGCGAAGTCGTGCGCGCCAACAAGCTCGAGTCCTGCTACCTGCGTCCGCTGGCCTTCTACGGCTCGGAGAAGATGGGCGTGAGCCCGAAGGGCGCCGCGGTGCACGTCGCGATCGCCGCGTGGCCGTGGGGCGCGTACCTCGGCGAGGAGGGACTGCAGAAGGGCATCCGCGTGAAGACGTCGTCGTTCCAGCGCCATCACATCAATGTCTCGATGGTCCGCAGCAAGACCGCCGGCCACTACGTCAACTCGATCCTCGCGAACCAGGAGGCGGTGCGCGACGGCTACGACGAAGCGCTGCTGCTCGACACGCAGGGTTTCGTCGCCGAAGGCGCGGGCGAGAACCTCTTCATCGTCAGGAACGGCAAGGTGTTCGAGCCCGAGATGGTTTCGGGCCTCAGCGGCATCACGCGCGCCACGGTCATCGAGCTGGCGCGCGACCTCGGTTACGAGGTGGCTCCGATGCCGATGACGCGCGACGACGTGTACCTCGCCGACGAGGCGTTCTTCACCGGTACGGCTGCCGAAGTCACGCCGATCCGCGAGCTCGACGGGCGCACGATCGGTGCCGGCCAGCGCGGACCGGTCACCGCGAAGATCCAGTCGCTGTTCTTCGATGTCGTCAATGGCCGCGCGGCCAAGTACCACCACTGGCTCACCCTCGTATGAGTACTGCGGACACCCAGCCCAAGGCGCCCCTGAAGGAATCGCCCGTGGTCGAACTCGCGGCACGCGACCTGCCGGCCTTCTGCCCGAATCCGGCGATGCCGGTGTGGAACCATCATCCGCGCGTGTTTCTCGACGTCGCGCACACCGGCCAGGCGATGTGCCCGTATTGCGGCACCGTCTATCGCCTGCGGCCGGGCGAAGTCGTGAAGGGCCATTGAGGCGGCCGTCCGTGTCGCGCCTGACCAAGCCGCTGCTGTTTGCGTCGCCCGAGGAGTGCGAGCGCGCTTTCTACGAGGCGCTGGAAGCGGCCGATGCCGAAGCTGTCGTCGACCTCTGGCTCGAGGACGACGACGTCGTCTGCGTGCACCCGAATGGCCCGCGTCTGCTCGGCTACGCCGCGGTGCGTGCTTCCTGGGGCGCCATCCTCGCCAATGGACCGCTGCACGTGCGCGGCACGTCGCGCAAGTCGCTCGACACGCCGACGGTCGCCGTCCACAACGTCATCGAGGAAGTGCTGGTGGGGCAGGGCAAGAGCCAGCAGGTTGTCAGCGTCGTCGCGACCAACGCCTACGTGAAGACGTCGGCCGGCTGGAAGATGGTGCTGCACCATGCTTCGCAGGTCAGCGGCGGCGAGGTGGTGAGCACCTCGGAGCCGCACGCGATTTTGCATTGAGCGTGGAGCCGGCGCCGTACGAGGCCCCGGGCTGGCTGCCCGGCGGCCACCTGCAGACGATCATCCCGGCCAAGCTCGTGCCGCTGCCGCGGGTCATCTACCGCCGCGAACGCTGGGACGCGCCGGACGGCGACTTCGTCGACGTCGACTTCGCGCTGCCCGAACCCGGTGCTGCGACAGCTCCGCTGCTCGTGCTGTTCCATGGCCTCGAGGGCGATTCACAGAGCCACTATGCACGCTCGCTGATGCGCGACGCGGCCGATCGCGGCTGGCGCGGCATGGTCGTCCACTTCCGCGGCTGCTCCGGCGAGCCGAACCGGTTGCCGCGCGCCTACCACTCCGGCGACTCGGACGAAGCCGACTGGATCCTGCGGCGCGTCCATGCGCGCTGGCCGCAGGCGCGGTTCCATGCGGTCGGCGTGTCGCTCGGCGGCAATGTGCTGGCCAAGTGGCTGGGCGAACGCGCCGAAGACGCGCGGTTCGTGACGGCGGCCGCGTCGATCGGTTCGCCGCTCGATCTCGCCGCCGGAGGGGCAGCCCTCGGGCGTGGCTTCAATCGCGTCTACACGCAGATGTTCCTCGCGACGCTGAAACCAAAGGCGCTTGAAAAGGTGCGGCGCTTTCCGGGCATCGCCGACGCGGAGCGGCTGCGCGCCAGCCGCAACCTGTACGAATTCGACAACGAGTACACGGCCCCGATTCACGGCTTCCGTGACACCGACGACTACTGGACGAGGGCCTCGGGCAAGCCGTGGCTCGGCGGCGTGCGCGTGCCGCACCTGGTGCTGAATGCGCTGAACGATCCGTTCGTGCCCGCCGCCAGCCTGCCGCGTCCTCAGGACGTCTCGGGCTACGTGCGGCTGGAGCAGCCGGCGGGCGGCGGGCACATCGGCTTTGCGCGCGGCGCACTGCCGGGTCGGCTCGATTACCTGCCGCAGCGAATTCACGAATTCTTCCGCTCCGGTTCTTAGTCCGCGAGGCAACCGGACACGCTCCGGGCAAGCCGCTGGCCTGAGGCGCCGAAGCCGGCTTCACTTCGGGGCATCGAGCCACATCTGCGAGCCGCCGCCGGCCTCGGATCGGACCCGGCCTTGGAGCCATTTGTCCTGGCCAGGCCGAAACTCAAGCGTCATCATTCCGCACGTGGAGGGTGGTCCACCGCTGGCGACGAGGCTCAGGCCCTTTGCGGTGATCCGTCCTTCCTTGATGGGCTCGTCGACGGCGCGGCACCACGGCTGGGAACTGCTTGTGAAGAAGTCGAGCTTGCCTTCGAATGTCCCATCCGGATTGATCTTCGAGATCTTGACCGCAATGTCGCCCCGGTTGCCGGAGTGGCCGGCAGGCCCTTGCTTCTTCTCCCAGCCGCCCTTCAGTGTGATCGGCGCCTGCGAGGGTTCGATCAGCAACGGGGGCTGCGCCAGGGCGGTCGCAGTCAGCAGCAGCGCAACTGTTGCGCCGAGTGTGGTGTGCTTGTACATACCTGCCTCCCTTGGGATCGAGCGTCATCGACCACCTGCGCTTTTTTCAACATGGCCACCCAGGGGGCGGACTGCTTGATGGAAGTCAACGTTGCCGAAAGACAGACCACCGGCCGGCGCGCGTGGCGCGGCCCCGCCCTGGCGTCCTATGCTTGAAGCGTGGACGAGTCGGTCATTGCCGCGATTGCCAAGTGGCCCAACGTACCCGCGGTCTTTGGGTGGCTGACGCTCACGGCGCGCGGCGAATGGCGCCTGCGTGGCGAGTCGATCGTCAATGCGGCGATCGTCGAGTTCATCGGCCGCAACTACGCGGGTGACGAACGTGGCCGCTGGTTCTTCCAGAACGGACCGCAGCGTGTCTACGTGAGGCTCGAGGCGGCGCCGTGGATCTGGCGCATCGATGGAGCGGCGGGCGCGGGGCTGCAATCCCACACGGGACAGCGCGCCCGGCAACTCCAGGGCGCCTGGCTTGATGAGGGCGGGCGAGTCTTCCTGTTGACCGACTCTGGATTCGGCCTGCTGGATTCGACCGATGCGACACAGGCACTCGGCAGCCTTCGCGTCGGTGCCGCGAGTCCGGTGCGGCCCGATCACCTGGATGCGTGGCTCGGCGGTGGCGGACCGCGCATCGTCGTTGACGGGGCCGCGCTCGGCTTGCAAGGTGCGGCCGAACTCGGTCGCCTGCGGTTCCATGACGCACCCGGGCGCTTCGGCTACGTCCTCGTGCCGCAGCCGGACTGACGCGCTGCTCGGATGGCCTAGTCGAACACCGGCGATTCGACGCCGAGGATCTTGTGCAGCTTCGGGCTGGTCGTCGTGTACTGCAGATGCACCTTGCGCTCGGGAAAGATGTACCGCGTCGTTCCGAAGGCGGCCAGCGCCGCCTCGTGGAAGCCCGACAGGATCAGCTTCTTCTTGCCGGGGTAGGCGTTGATGTCACCGACGGCGAAGATGCCCGGCACGTTGGTCTCGAACTTCTCCGTGTCAACGAGGATCTGCTTGCGCTCGAGGTCGAGACCCCATTCGGCAATCGGGCCGAGCTTGGGGGAGAGGCCGAAGAAGACGAGCAGTGTGTCGAGCGGCACCCGGCGAGTCAGCCCGTCGAGCGACGTGACTCGAACTTCCGTCATGCGGCCGTCCTGCTCTTCGAAGCCGGTCACCTGCCCGATCAGGAACTGCATCTCGAGCCGGTCGCACAGCTCCTTCATTTTCGCGACTGAAGCCGGCGCCGCGCGGAAGCCGTCGCGGCGATGCACCAGCACGACGCTTTCGGCCTTGCCGATGAAGTCGAGCGTCCAGTCGAGCGCGGAATCGCCGCCGCCGACGATGACCAGGTTCCTGCCATGGAAGCGGGCCGGGTCGCGGACGCGGTAGAAGAGCTGCGTTCCCTCGAATTTTTCGATGTCCGGCACCTTCAGCAGCCGTGGCTGGAACGACCCGACGCCGGCGGCAATGATGATGACCTTCGTAAGGAAGCGCGTGCCCGTGCTGGTCTCGACGAAGAAACGGCCGTCGTCGACCTTCTGCACGGTGCTGACTTCCTGGCCGAGATGGAAGGTCGCGCCGAACGGCTCGATCTGCTTCAGCAGGCTGTCGGTGAGTTCCTTGCCGGTGCAGACAGGGATTGCCGGGATATCGTAGATCGGCTTGTCCGGATACAGCTCGATGCACTGTCCGCCGACGTCCTTCAGCGAATCGATGACGTGGGCCTTGATCTCGAGCAGCCCCAGTTCGAACACCTGGAACAGGCCCACGGGTCCGGCGCCGACGATGACGGCGTCGGTCTCGATCGCGCCGGCTGTGTCCGCAGGCGGCGCAGTCAGTTCTTCGGAGGGAGCGGGTGCATTCATCGTGAGCGTCTTCGCGGCGGGCGGCGCGGCCGTCGGCCCATCGCGCAGCCATGGTGCAACGCGCAATTGTACGGACTTCGCCGGGGCGGTCCGATGCCGCGGCGGCAGATCCACTTTCAGCGCGCGGCCGCCTTAGTGCAGCTGCCGCATCGCTCCCGCGTTTTCGCGCAGCGCCTCCTGCTCGCGCTTGACGTCAACCTGCAGATCGCGCACGCGAGCCTCGATCTCGGACATCGTGTAGAAGTCACCGTCATTGGCGCGGCGCGCCAGCTCCATCTGCTGGAGCGCGGCCTGCTTGGCTCCGAGCAGGGAGTACATCTCGCCGATCGCCTGATGCTGCTGCGACTTGCGCCCGAGGGCCTCGTAGCTGCGGCCGAGCAGCGCGTAGTACGAAGGTTGCGAGCGCGTGATCGCCACCTGCTCGCGCAGCGCATTGATGGCCTGCTGGTACTGTCCCGAACGGTTCAGCAGGTCGATGTAGTGAGCCACGGCAACGGTTGACAGCGGATATCGAGCGGCGTTCTCGCGCGCAGCGTCGATCGCCTGCCTGCGCTCGTCGTCGGTCTTCGCGGCTGCAAAGCGCGCTTCCGTCACGATCTTGTCGAGCATGACCGAGGAGGCCACCGTCGAGCGGCGCGCCGCGAGCGCGTCTTCGTAGGCGACCTCCGGCATGTTGAGTTTCAGCGCGGCCACGGCGGCGCCGTAACGTGCCGCGGTTTCGGAAGTCGCGGTGCGGAACTTCAGCTGCCCATTGAAGTAGTCGAGCTGGTCGCGCCACCCCTGAACGGTGGTTTCCTGCAGCACGCGCAGCCGGGCGCGCACCAGCTGGAAGTCCAGCGAGTCCGGGCGCTGCTTGAAGTTAATCGTGCGCGAGCGATTCTGCATGTCGCCGATGCGTTCCACCGTCATCGGGTGCGTGCGCAGGTAGGCGGGGGCCGTGCCTTCATACAGGCGCGAGCCCTGCTGCAGACGCCCGAAGAAGCTTTCCATGCCACGCCCGTCGAACCCGGCGCTTACGAGCGTGACGAAGCCGACGCGGTCCGCTTCGCGTTCGGCGTCGCGCGAGTAGTTGAGCTGCTGCTGAAGGGCGGCCGCCTGGCCGCCGACGATCGCGGCCTGGGCCAGATCGCCACCCGACGACCCCCCTGCACGCGCGGCGAGGATGGCGAGCAGCAGCGCGCCCAGCTGGATCGCCAGGGTGTCCTTCTGCCGGCCCAGCATCCGCGCGACGTGCCGTTGCGAAATGTGCGCGATTTCGTGTGCCAGCACGCCAGCGAGCTCGGACTCGTTCTGCGCGACGATCACCAGGCCGCTGTGCACGCCGATGAAGCCCCCGGGCAGCGCGAAAGCGTTCAGCATCGGATCACGCACCAGGAAGAACGTGAAGTCGCTCGAGCGCGCGGCGCTTACCGACACCAGCCGGTAGCCCAGCTGGTTCAGGTACTCGGTCGATTCGGGATCGCCCAGGTAATCAGGGTCGCGCCGGATCTGCGCCATGATCTGCTCGCCCAGCTTCCTCTCGAGGCTGGGCGGCAGCTCGTCCGCGCCGGCCTCGCCCAGAGCCGGCAGTTCGAACGACTGCGCGCGCGCCGGCAACGCCGTGGGCGCAGCGAGCACGAAGGCGATCAGGAGGACCAGTCCGAAGCGGACGGCGTGGGCGACAGAATTCAAGACAGACCACCGGGGCGCACAGGCGCCCGCGTCCGTATGATAGCCAGCGAATGCTTTCGTTCCCTTCCGGAATTGTTGCTGTTTCATGAAGCCACTGACGCACTTCGACGCCGCCGGCCAGGCGCACATGGTCGATGTCGGCGACAAAGCCGCCACGCACCGCGTCGCGGTGGCGCGTGGACGCATCCGCATGCAGCCCGCGACGCTGGCGCTGGTGCAGGCCGGCACTGCAAGAAAAGGTGACGTGCTGGGTGTCGCGCGGATCGCGGCGATCCAGGGCGCCAAGCGCACCTCCGAGCTGGTGCCGCTGTGCCACCCGATCGCGATCACGCGCATCGCAGTCGATTTCGACGTCGACGTGGCCGATGGGGCCGTCGAGTGCACGGCGCGCGTCGAGACGCACGGGCCGACCGGTGTCGAGATGGAAGCGCTGACGGCGGTGCAGGTCGGCCTGCTGACGATCTACGACATGTGCAAGGCGGTCGATCGCGGCATGGTGATCAGCGAGGTGAGGTTGCTCGAAAAGCACGGCGGTCAGTCCGGAAGCTACGTAGCCGACGCCGGCTGATGCGCTTCTTCTCCGCGCAGGACGTCCACGCGTCGCTCGACTTCGACCGGCTGGCCGATGCGCTGGCCGCGACGCTGGCGGCGGCGCCGGTCGCGCCGGTGCGCCACGCCCATGCCCTGTCTGAGAGCGACTCGCTGCTGCTGATGCCCGCGTGGTCGGACGCCGCGCTCGGCGTCAAGCTGGTGACGGTGATGCCGCGCAACCGGGCCCTCGGACGCGCGACTGTCAACGCCGCCTACGTGCTGTTCGATCGCGCGAGCGGAGCCGCGACGGCGGTCATCGACGGCGAGGCGCTGACGCTGAGGCGCACGGCCGCGATGTCACTGCTGGCGGCGCGCTATCTGGCGCGGCCCGACGCACGCAACGCGCTGATCATTGGCACGGGCACACTGGCGCCCTACATGGCGCATGCGCACGCCCGGGCCCGGCCGCTGACGCGGCTCTGGGTCTGGGGACGACGCGGTGAAGGAGCGCAGACGCTGGCGCAGCGGCTGCGCGACGAGGGACTGCCGGCGCAGGCCGTCGAGGATCTCGAGGCCGCCGTACGTGGCGCCGACATCATCAGCTGCGCGACGACGTCGACACAACCGATTGTGCGCGGCGCGTGGCTTGCACCCGGCACCCACCTCGATCTCGTCGGCGGATTCCGGCGCGGCATGCGCGAGGCGGACGACGAGGCGGTCGCCCGCGCGCGCATCATCGTCGACACCTATGCAGGGGCGCTGGCCGAGGCCGCCGACATACTCGAACCGCTGGAGCGCGGCGTCATCGAGCGCGAAGCGATCGTCGCCGAACTGGCCGAACTCCTGAAGGAGCCGGTGCGCGGACGCACGAGCGCCTCGGACGTGACACTGTTCAAGTCGGTCGGCACCGCGGTCGCCGACCTCGCGGCTGCGCAGTTGCTGCTGGAACGGGCGGGGTAGTGCGGCTCGTCGCAGTGCGATGGGTGGCGTGCCTTTCTGTTTCGGCGGAGCGCACGGCCGCTCCGGAGCGCAGCCGACTCATCAGTTTTGAGCGGCTCGCGCAGTGAGCCGTGCCACTCCGAGTGCACGTGCGATCGGCAAAGCTGGTCGCGTACACGAGGAGTGCTAGCTGCTCAGCATCTCGCGCGCGTGCTTGCGGGTGGTCTCGGTGATCTCCTGGCCGCCGAGCATGCGCGCCAGCTCCTCGATGCGGGCACGACGCTCGAGCAGTGTCAGGCTGGACACTGGACGTCCTGCCGCCGTGGCCTTGCTCACGGCGTAATGCTGGTCACCGCGTGCGGCCACCTGCGGCAGGTGCGTGACAGCGAGGACCTGGCGGCTCTGGCCGAGTTGCTTCAGCAGCCGGCCGACGGTTTCCGCGACGGCACCGCCGATGCCGGCGTCGACCTCGTCGAAGATCAGCGTTGCCACCGGCGTGGCGGTTGCAGCGATCACCGCGATCGCGAGCGAGATGCGCGCCAGTTCCCCGCCCGAGGCAACGCGCAGCAGTGGCTTTGTCGTGACGCCGGCGTGCGCCGACACGAGGAACTCCGCGCGCTCGTTGCCGTGCGCCGACGGTTCGGACGGCGCCAGCTGCACCTCGAAGCGGCCCCCGGCCATCGCGAGGTCCTGCATCGCGCGCGTCACCTCGGCGGACATCCGCTTTGCAGCGCTGGCGCGCTGCTTCGAAAGTTTCTGCGCAGCGTCGTCGTAGCGCTTCCGCGCGGCGGCTTCGCGTGCCAGCAGGCCCTCGAGGTCGCTCGACGCGGTCAGCGCCGCCAGCTTCTCGCGCGACTTGGCCAGCAGCGCGGCGAGCGCTTCGGGAGCCACGCGGAAGCGCCGCGCAGCGCCATGCAATGCGCTGACGCGGGCTTCGACGTCGGCGAGACGGGACCCGTCGAGGTCCGCGCGGTCGGCATAGCGCTGCAGGGCGCTGACCGCTTCTTCGAGCTGGACCTGGGCGCCACCGAGCAGTTCGATGACGGGCTGCAGCCGCTCGTCGTAAGGCGCGAGCTGGGTCAGCCGCGTCGTCGCTGCGGCCACTTGCGTCAGCGCCGCCGTGTCCGACTCGCTGAGGCCGTCGACGGCGGCACGGGCCCCATCGAGCAGGCTCGCAGCATGCGCAAGCCGCTTGTGCTCCGCCTCGACGCGTTCCCACTCGCCCGCTTCGGGCGCCAGCGTACCCAGTTCGTCGACGAGCCAGCGCAGCCGGTCCTGCTCGGCAACCGCGCTCGCGGCCATCGCTTCGGCCTGCTCGCGGCCGCGCTGCTCGCGCCTCCACTCGGCATGCGCGGCCGCCACGTCGGCACGGGCTGCGCCGAGCGCGCCGTGCTCGTCGAGCAGCGCGAGCTGCGCCGCCGGCCGCAACAGCGACTGGTGCGCGTGCTGGCCGTGGACGTCGACCAGCAGCTCGCCCAGTTCGCGCAGCTGGGCGAGCGTCGCCGTCGTCCCGTTGATAAAGGCGCGGCTGCGCCCGGTGGCGTCGATCGTGCGTCGGAGCAGCAGCAGTTCGGCGTCGTCGCCGGCCAGGTCGTTGTCCCGCAGCCACTGTGTGACCGGGGGCGTCGGGTGGAATTCGGCCGCGATGTCGGCGCGCGCAGCCCCTTCGCGCACGACGTCGGTGTCGCCGCGTTCGCCGAGCGCCAGCAGCAGCGCATCGATGAGGATCGACTTGCCCGCACCGGTCTCTCCGGTCAGCACCGTGAAGCCGGGCGCGAACTCGAGCTGCAGCTCCTCGACGATGACGAAGTTGCGGATCGCGAGCGAGACCAGCATGCGTGCAGCGGGCGGAAATCAGGCGCGCGAGTGCGACTCGCTCGGCATCACGCTCCAGTGCAGCTTCTGCCGCAATGTGGCGAAGAAGTTGTAGCCGACCGGGTGCAGCAGCGTGACGAGGTGCTGGCCGCGCCGGGCGCGCACGATGTCGCCCGGCACCAGGCTGGAGTAGGCCTGCATATCGAAATGTGCGCTGGCGTCGCGCACGTCGGTGATTTCGATCTCGACGACCACGTCGTCGGGCAGCACGATCGGGCGGTTCGACAGGGTCTGCGGCGCCACCGGCACCAGCACGAGGCCGGCAAGGCTGGGATGCAGGATGGGGCCGTCGGCAGACAGCGCGTAGGCGGTGGAGCCGGTCGGGGTGGCGATGATGACCCCGTCGGCGCGCTGGTTGTACATCGTGACGCCATCGACGCGCACGGTGTACTCGACCATGCCGCCGGTGACGCCGCGCGACACGACGACATCGTTGACCGCCATCGCGTGGTAGACGACCTGTCCGCCGCGCCGCACTTCGGCGTCGAGCACGACCCGGCGGTCGGTCTCGTAGCGGCCGCCCAGCATCGCCGGCAGCGCCTCGGCCATCTGGTCAAGCGCGATGTCGGTCATGAATCCAAGCCGCCCGTGATTGATGCCGATCAGCGGCACGCGGAACGGCGCTAGTTCGCGGGCGATGCCGAGCATGGTGCCGTCGCCGCCAAGCACGACGGCAACGTCGGCCATCTTTCCGATCGCGTGCACGGTGTGGGCCTCGACGTCGGCAAGGCCGACGTGTTCCGCCGTGCCGAGGTCGAACAGCACCTTGGCGCCGGCGGCCTCCACGATCCGGGCGATCGCCAGCAGCGGCTCGCGTATGCCTTCCGCACGCGGCTTGCCGAAGAGGGCGACGTTCCGGAAGGACTGTGACATGAGCCGATTATGCAGGACCCCGTGCGGCACGCCAGATGGCTGAGGGGCGCGCGCTGGGGCCGCCAACCGATAGAATTTCGCCATGCTGGACGAACGCGCACGCACGCTGCTGAAGACGCTGATCGAGCGATATGTCGCTGACGGGCAGCCGGTCGGGTCGCGCGCATTGTCGCGGCTGTCGGGCCTGGAGCTGTCGCCGGCGACCATCCGCAACGTGATGGCGGATCTCGAGGACATGGGCTTCGTCGCGAGCCCGCATACGTCGGCCGGGCGGGTGCCGACGCCGCGCGGCTACCGGTTCTTCGTCGACACGCTGCTGACGCTGAAGCCGCTCGAGGAGCAGCAGACCAGCATCATTGAGGGCCAGTTGCGCGGCGGCGACCCGCAGCGCGCGCTGCAGACCGCGGCGCAGCTGCTGTCGAGCCTGTCGCAGTTTGCCGGCGTCGTGCTGACGCCGCGGCGATCCTCGACCTTCAAGCAGCTGGAGTTCGTGCGGATCTCCGACCGCCGCGTGCTGCTGATCATCGTCACGCCGGAAGGTGACGTGCAGAACCGCATCCTGCTGACCCAGTCCGCGTTCACGCAGTCGCAGCTCACGCAGGCGGCCAACATGCTGAACGAGCACTTTGCGGGGCTGAGTTTCGGCGAGGCTCGAATCCGCCTGCACACCGAGCTGCGCCAGCTGCGTGAGGATATCTCCGCCCTGATGGAGGCTGCGGTGCAGGCGGGCAGCGAGGTCGAGGCCGAGGCCGAGGCCGATCCGGTGGTCGTCTCGGGCGAGCGCAACCTGCTCGGCATCAGCGATCTCGCGACAGACGTGGACAAGCTGCGGCGGCTCTTCGACCTGTTCGAGCACAAGACGCGGCTGATCCACCTGCTGGACACCTCGATCGGCGCGCACGGTGTGCAGATCTACATTGGCGGGGAGTCCCAGCTGGTGCCGATGGACGAGATGAGCATGGTGGTGGCGCCTTATGAAGTCGACGGCAGGGTCGTCGGCACCCTGGGTGTCGTCGGGCCCACGCGCATGGCCTATGAGCGTGTGATCCCGATCGTCGACATCACCGCCAGGCTGCTGTCGAACGCGCTGTCGCAGACCTAAGCCGGTCCGGACACGCGTGACGCATGATTCCGCGGTGTGTTCGGCCGGCGCTGGCCGCCTTCCTGCTCTCGATCCACTTTGGCGCCACACCGGCGCAAACGCCCGCGATGGACGATCCGTACCTCTGGCTTGAAGACGTCTCGGGGGACCGGGCGCTCGACTGGGTGCGGGGCCGCAATGCCGTTGCGGAGAAGGAGTTCAGCGCCGATCCTCGCTACGAGCCCCTGCGGCGCGGGCTGCTGGCGATCTTCGACTCGAAGGAGCGCATCCCGCTGGTGGAACGCTACGGCGACGACGTCTACAACTTCTGGCGTGACGCTGAGCAACCACGTGGAGTCTGGCGACGCACCTCGCTCGCCGGCTACCGCAAGCCGCAGCCGGACTGGGAGATCCTGATCGACCTCGATCGCATTGCGGCGGACGACGGCGAGAACTGGGTCTGGTCGGGCGCCACCTGTCTGCGTCCCGAACGTTCGGGCGAGCCCTATCGCCGCTGCCTGATCGCCCTGTCGCGCGGCGGCGCCGATGCGACGGTGGTGCGCGAGTTCGACCTGGAGACACGGCGCTTCGTCGCCGACGGGTTCAATCTTCCGTCTGAGGCCAAGCAGGACGCCGCCTGGAAGGACATCGACGCGATCTGGGTCGCCACCGACTTCGGACCGGGTTCGATGACGGCTTCGGGATATCCGCGCATCGTCAAGGAGTGGAAGCGGGGCGAGCCGCTGGCGGCCGCGCGCACGGTGTACGAAGGCCTCACCAGCGACGTCGGGGTCGGAGCGTATTCCGAACTCGAGTCGGGTCGACGCCGCGACTGGGTCACGCGCGAGATCGACTTCTACAACCGGGAGCGGTTTGTCGAACGCGACGGCAAATGGGTTCGCGTCGAAGTGCCGACCGATGCGAGTGTGATTGCGTTTCAGGACTGGCTGCTGATCCGCCTGCGCGCGCCGTGGACCGTCGGCGGCACGACCTGGCCGACTGGGGCACTGCTGGCGGCCCGCTTCGAGGCCTTCATGCAGGGCGAACGCAGCTTCGACCAGCTTTACACGCCGACGGCGCGCAGTTCGCTTGAAGAGATCCGCACGACCCGCAGCGCGGTGCTGATCACTGAACTCGACAACGTGCGACCGCGCCTCTGGGAGCTGACGCGCCGGGACGACGCGTGGCATCGACAACGGGTGCCGCTGCCGGACCAGGGCCAGCTCGGCGACCTGGCAACCTACTGGGACAGCGACAGCTACCTGCTGACTCACCAAGACTTCACGACACCGACCACGCTGCTCGAGCGCCGCATCGGCGATGAGGATTCAGTGCCGCTGAAGTCGCTGCCGCGCTTCTTCGACGCGTCCGGCATCGTCACGCGCCAGTACGAGGCCGTCAGCAGGGACGGCACTCGCATTCCGTACTTCGTCGCAATGCGCGGCGACCTGCGCTTCGATGGCCGCAATCCGACGCTGCTGTACGGCTACGGTGGCTTCGAGATCACGCTGCTGCCCCGCTACTCGGGCGGATTCGGCAAGGGCTGGCTGGAACCCGGCGGCGTGCTGGTGATGGCCAACCTGCGCGGCGGAGGTGAATTCGGACCGGACTGGCACCGGTCGGCCCAGCGCGAAAACAAGCAGCGCACCTGGGACGACTTCGTCGCGGTGGCCGAAGACCTGATCGCGCGCCGCATCACGTCACCGCAGCATCTCGGCATCATGGGCGGGAGCCAGGGCGGATTGCTGGTCACTACCGCCATGGTGCAGCGGCCCGAGCTTTTCGGCGCCGTGGTCGCGCAGGTACCGCTGGTCGACATGCTGCGCTATCACACGCTGCTGGCAGGCGCCTCGTGGATGGCCGAGTACGGAGACCCGGACCGGCCGGACGACCGCGCGACCATCGAACGTTACTCGCCGTACCAGAACGTCCGCAGCGACGGCCGGTATCCTCGCCTCTTCCTCGTTACTTCGACGCGTGACGACCGCGTTCACCCCGGCCACGCCCGCAAGATGGCAGCGCGCATGCTGGAGCAGGGGCACGACGTCCTGTACTTCGAGAACATCGAAGGCGGGCACGGTGCCGCTGCCAACAACGAACAGGCAGCGCGGATGTGGGCGCAGACCTACTCGTTCCTCTGGCGCCAGCTGCGCTGATCCGCTCGGTAGCCATCGGAATGCCGCCAAGGAGGTAGCTGCGCCTACCTCGGCTTGCGCGGCTTGAGTCGCATCAATTGCGAACCCATGTTGGTGCCAGAGACTGCTGGCACTGCATGAAGGAGGAATCATGGGTTACGCAGACCAGACCGTCGCCGACATCGCCACGCGACTGCCCGGCGCAACGGCGGTATTCCGCGCGCATCGCATCGATTACTGCTGTGGCGGAGCGCGGCCGTTGGCCGAGGCCGCCGCCGAGCGCGCGGTGCCGCTGGAGCAGATCGAGGCCGAACTCGGCCGGCTCGCTCCGGACGCCCCGCCCGAGGCGCCGCAGGAAACCGTTGCGCTGATCGGCCACATCCTGGCCCGCTACCACGAGTCTCATCGGCGCGAACTGCCCGAACTGCTGCGGCTCGCCGAGCGCGTGGAGCAGCGCCACGCGGGCAATGCGCTGGTGCCCGCCGGGCTGCACGCCGCGCTGCAGGAGGCCGCGGCCGCGCTCGACGACCACATGGCCAAGGAGGAGCAGATCCTGTTCCCGATGATGATGCGGGGCGGCCACCCGATGATCGCGGCGCCGATCGGACGCATGCGCTTCGAACACGACGAGCACGGCATGCGCCTCGATCACCTCGAGGAACTCGCGCACGGCTTCGAACTGCCCGAAGAGGCCTGCCCGACATGGCGCGCGCTTTACGCCGCCTTGCGCAAGCTGATCGACGACGTGCACGAACACGTGCACCTCGAGAACAATCTGCTGTTTCCGCGCTTTGCTTGAACCTCGGCGCGCAGACGCGCGCCGGTTGCTACGGTTTCGTCGAAGCGGTGGCTTCGGCCGAGGCTTCGGCCCGCGCCGCCGCGCGCGGCTTGGGCGGCGCCGGGCGCTTGCCGTCGAGGACGTGCGCGATGGCGAGCCACGGATGGCGCCACATCATCCGCGGCCCCGCGTAACGCATCATCACGCGGGCGGCCTCGCGCTGCTGCGGCCCATAGCAGTGGATCTGGCAGTTCGCGCAGGTCGGCTTGTCAGGTCCGTACGGGCATCCCGCCAGCCGCTTGCGCGCATAGTCGAACAGCGCCGCACACTCGCCGCACAGGTTGCCTTCGCCGCGTGCCGCGCCGACGTGATGGTCGCGGCAGTAGATGCGCAGCATTACGCCGATGGTCTTCAGTTCGCGCGCCAGCCGCGGCGTGGCGAGCCGCGCTTCGCGGCGTGCGATGCCCGAGGTGGGGCCTTCAGTGCTGCTGGGATTCATGCCGCGATGCTGCAGGGAGTACGCCGCGCAGGCTCTGCGCTGAGTCAAACGTGCCCGCGCTCTATCCCGGTGGAGGTAGGCCATGGGGCCGTGGATCCCTCCGAGGGGCAGGTCGGTCGCGCCGCCTGACAGTGGTCAAACCCGTGCGGTGGCCGTGCGTCAGGCTGGCGCTTCGAACTGCGGAGTGCATCGATGTACAGACTGTTGTTGGCCGCGCCAGTCCTGTCGCTTGCCGTGCTGGCGGCCCACTTCTATCGCGCCGGCGCCTGGTGGATGGCGATCGGCTGCGTCGTGGTCGTGCTCCTGCTGTCGCTGCCGCGCGTCTGGACCGCGCGCCTCGCGCAGGTCGTGCTGCTGTTGGGCGCCGCGGAGTGGTTGTGGACCGTCTTTGGCCTTGCGCAGCAGCGCGTCGCTCTTGGCCAGCCCTGGACGCGCCTCACGGTGATCCTCGGCAGCGTGGCGCTGTTCACTGCGTTGTCGGCGCTGGTGTTCCGCAACCCGCGCGTGAAGGCGCGCTACGGCCTGCGCTGACTGCAGCGGCGCGGCGCGGCAGGCCGGGGCGGTGGGACGCGCCCCTTCATCGGAACTTCACCCGGGTCGCTTTGAGCACGCCGCTGGAGATCGTGCCGTCGACCTCGAGATCGGTGCCGTTCCTAATGTCCTTCAGCGATTTGCTGCCGGGGACGACCTGCGGACTGGCGGCGACACTGACGCGCTGCGCGCCGACCAGGAACTCCATCACGGTGTCGTCGGCTCGCCCGCTGACGATGCCGCGCACCGAGGCGCTCCCGCCCGACGCATCCTCGACCTCGACGGTGCTGGCATAGAGTTGGCCATTGAGCTTGACCGCTTCGACTGAAACCCGAACGCCGTTCTTCAGTGCGGACTGCGACGGCGAGTACTGAGTCTGCGCCGTCAGGTTCACGCTCTTGCCATCAACGGTGAACGACGCCGGCTGGACGTTGCTTGCTGTGCCGTCGAGCGAGAAGGTCGGCGGGTCCTGCACGTTGTCCATGAACTGGATCTCGTCTGCGACGAAGCGCAGGCCGTCGTAAGTGCCCTTGACCTTGATGTTGCGGCCGTCCTTGAGGTCGCTCGCGTTGCCCTTCCTGAATGACGTGGCCGCGGTGGTTTCGATGTTGTACGGCAACGGCGCCAGCACAAACTTCTTTCCGCCCGCGATGTCCTGCACGCCGGACACGGTGCCGAACAGCACACGCGCGATGCCGGCAGAGGGGGGCTGAAATTCGAGCGTCGCGGCTTCGACCACTCCGTTCACGACCTGGCCTTCGACCTTGACCAGCACGCCGTCGCCGAGATTGGATGCATCGCCGCGGACGAACATCGTCTGCGGCGTGACCTTCGTCGCGGTGTCGCGGACGCGGAACACGCTGGCGCTGTTTACGAATCCGGTCACCGCGCCGTTCAGCTCGATGTGTGCCGCTGCGGTCGAAAGCAGCTCGACGCGCGTGGCCTTCAGCACGTTCGCGGCGTAGGCGCCGGTCGCGCGAACCGAGCGGCCGACGCGCAGGTCCGCTGCCGTGCCGCCGACCCACTGCGCGGCGCTGACGTCGATTTTGACGCCCGCAATCTTCAGCGTGCCGCCCTGGATTTCGGTGACGAGACCCTCGACCGTGAGCATGGCGTCGGTGGGGATCGCCGGGCCGCCTACCCGGATGACGCGGGCCGCGAGTTCGCCGTTCGCGAGTGGCTGATCCGTCCACGCCGCCACGCGCTGGCCATCGGCGAGCGCCATCCCGGACGGTACGACCGCCGCCTGCGAGGCGCGAATCGTCAGGGATCCAATCTGGAACGCGCCATTTGCAAGATTCCTGACCGTGCCGGCGACGCGCAGCACGCTCGTCGCGGGGCGCACCTGGATCCGCGTGGCCTGGATCGCACCGCTCGCGTTGCGCTGGCCGTGGACTTCGACAATCTGGGCGGGAAGTTCGGTGAGGTCCACGAAGCCGTCAAAGACGGTCGGCGCGGCCGCGTCGGCATTGACGAGCACCGTTTGCCCCATGACGACGAGGCTGCCGGCCGAAACCGAGGTCACCGGTCCGATGACTTCGGCCGCCGCGGTGGCCTGCGTCATGCGGTTACCCTGATGCTGGAACTGCAGCTGCACGCCGAGCGCGACCGCGGCAACGCTGGCCGGCGTGACCTGATCCGGGCGCTCGTCGACCGCGAACTGCGCCATGGTTTCGTCGTAGTGCTGGCCGTTGACGATGATGCTGCCGAAGCCGCCGACATCGCCGATGCCCACTTCGACCGGTGCGCCGCTGCCGCCGCTGCCGATGCGGGCGACCATCTCGCCGCCGCCCCCGCAGGCGGCCAGCACAGCGGCGAACAGCCATGAGGCAACGGTTCGCAAGGTCTTCATGGAGTCGGGTCCTTCGTGTTCTCGAGCGGCAGGTCCTGCAGTTCCGACAGCGGTGTCGCAGCCTCGGAATAGAAGTACGCGCCGAACCTCAGGCGCATGACCTGCGAGCCAGGCGCGCCCTGCACATCGATGCGTTCGCGTTCGTTCGCCAGGGCGAACATGCGCCGCAGCGCGGATTCCCAGATCCTGCGCGCCAGGCGATGCAGTTCCATGACGGACTCAGCCGAGAGTTCGTCCGCATAAAGGCTCTGCTCGAGGAACGGGCCGTGGTCGCCGTCCTTCACCGCCCGCAGGTTCTGCGACGCGGCAGCGAGATGATCCGCCACGTTTTCGCGCACGTAGCGCAGGGTCTTCCCGAAGTCCTCCTGCGGCACGTACGTGACCATTCTCAGCCTGACGGTGTCGGCCTGGACATCGGCGATGCCCAGGCGCACCAGTTCGTCGAGGATCGAGCGGGCGTGGAAGTCACGCGAAATCGACTGCGTCAGCTGTTCGAACGAAGGTTCGTCCGGAGTGCGGCCGCGGAACGGCAGCACCCTGGGCAGTCCATCGGCGTCGAGATAGTTGGGGTCGTTGGTCCAGCGCGTGAAAAGTTCGTCCGGCAGGGACTGCATCCGGTCGAAGCGTTGCGTCTTGAGGACGCCGTCCGATGTCAGTGCCCGCACGTCCTTACGATGGATGCCCGACAGCAGGCTGATGGCCGAATCGGTCACCCGCTTCGATCCGCGTTCGAGCTCGGCATGCGCTGCACGCAGGAAGCTCGACTTGAGCGCGGCTGCGAACTGCGGGTACGTGACTCCGCTGGCGACCAGCAGTTGCACCAGCGGTGCCAGCATCGCCACGCTTTCCTCGAGGAGAGCATCGGCGCGAGTGGGGGTTCCAGGCGTCTCGTTCACGTTCTTGTGTGACTTCTACTCTTGCGATCAGCTGGGCCCCTGCATGGGATTATTTCCCATGCACCATGTCGGTCGCGATCGACTGTTCGGCCGGTCATACGCGGCTCGACGCTAATGCGCCCGGATGATCTCAAGCCCGGCGGCGCTCCGCCCCCACCTGCGGACGTCGCCGGAGTACCAGCGTTCAACACCCTAGAATGCGGCGCGCAGTGGTCCTGTGGATCACATCAAAAGGCACCCAAATCATGGCTTTTTCGCCCGAACCTCCGTACCGGCACGGCACGCCGGGTCGGACGGCGGTGCTGCTCGTCAACCTGGGTACACCATCCGCCCCGGAACCGGGGCCGGTGCGCGCCTACCTGCGGGAATTTCTCTCCGATCCGCGGGTGGTCGAGATCCCGCGACTGCTCTGGTGGCCGATCCTCAACGGTGTGATCCTGGCCGTCCGGCCCCGCAGGTCGGCGGCCAAGTACGCGAAGATCTGGACCGGGCAGGGCTCGCCGCTGCTGGTCCACTCCCGGCTGCAGGCGACGCTGCTGCGAGGCTACCTCGGCGACCGCGGCGTCGACGTCGATGTGACACTGGCGATGCGTTATGGCGAGCCGTCGATACCGGCCGCGCTGCAGCGCCTGGCCGAGAATCGCACCGAGCGGGTTCTGATCGTCCCGATGTACCCGCAGTATTCCGCGACGACGACCGCTTCGGCGCTCGATGCCGTGTTCGACGTTCTGCAGCGCGTGCGCAACGTCCCGGAAGTGCGCTGGGTGAAGCATTTCCACGATCATTCTGGCTACATTGCCGCGCTGCGCCAGTCCGTGCTCGATCACTGGAAGCGCAATGGGCGGGCGCAGGATCGCGGAGGCAAGCTGGTGATGAGCTTTCACGGCGTGCCGAGGAGAACTCTGCAACTGGGCGATCCCTACCACTGTGAATGCCAGAAGACCGGGCGCCTGCTGGCGGACGCGCTGGGTCTGGCGCCGGGCGAGTATGTACTGACCTTCCAGTCGCGCTTCGGTCGTGCCGAGTGGTTGCAGCCGTATACCGCGCCCACGCTGGAAGGGCTGGCACGAGGCGGAGCCGAGGCGGTCGACGTCATCTGCCCGGGCTTTCCCGCCGACTGCCTCGAGACGCTCGAAGAGATCGCGATGGAGGGGCGCGACGCGTTCATCGCGGCCGGCGGCAGGGAGTATCGCTACATCCCGTGTCTCAACGGAGCGCCACCGTTCATATCCGCGCTGGCCGACCTGTGCGTCCAGCACATGCAGGGCTGGCCTGTGACCCGCGAGGACGTTGCCGCGCTGGCGGCCGATGCGGAGACGGTGCGGGAGCGCGCCCTGGCACTGGGCGCGAAGATCTAGCCGGGAAAATTGCGGGCGCCCTCGGGCGCGCGGCTGTACTGGCCGTTCAGGATGACTGCGGACGCAGTGAAAGCGCGTTGCCGTTGACCTGCACGAAGTCTCCTACCTTGAAGCCGATCGACAGCTGTTGCACCACCCGCGTCGATCCGTCGAGCATCTGCACCTCGACGAAGTACACAGGGGACGAATGCGCCGAACGCCGGATCGCCGTCACGGTACCGCATTCGGTGCAGGTCGCGGCCACGCCGGGGGGCGGCAATGCCGCGGCCGGTCGCGCGTTGAGGTTGATCAGCGTGATGACCGCGATCGCGGCGAGACCCATCAGCGCAATCGGCGCCTGGGCGCCAAAGCTCTCCGAACTGCGTGCGGAACGGTCCGGTCGGGAATCCTGCATGCTGGTCATGTCGTCATCGAAACAGACAGTTCACGTTGTACTGATCGCTCCATCGCGAAGGAAGATCATCCGATCCCACGTTACCGCGAGATCGCTCGGTCGATCTTTCATCCGAAGCGATGAAGGTGAACCCGGTCGTCGCGCCGGACGGAAGGGCGCAGCCGACGGGTTGCGGTGGATCGGTGGCCGGTTCGACGCGGGCCCGGCCGCTGCGGGGACGGTACTTCGGCGAGGAATTTTCGGGGCCCATATGTCGTTGCAGAGCTTGATTTCGGCAGGTTTGCCCACAGATCCTCCAAGTACCTGAAATCAAAACAGAAAGCCCGGAGGAGCTATGTCACACCCGGACCCCGGCGTGGCGGTCGAACCGACCGTTGCGGGGCAGGAGGCCGCGGCCCCGTCGGCCGAGCAGCCCACACTCGGATCCGCCACCGTCACCGACGTCGAGAAGGAACTCGATGCCGCGTTGGCCAAGGCCAACGAGCATTACGACCTCTACCTGCGCGCCAAGGCGGATGCTGAAAACATCCGCCGCCGTGGCCAGGATGAAGTTGCCCGGGCGCACAAGTTCGCTATCGAGTCGTTTGCCGAGGGGCTGGTGCCGGTCATCGACAGCCTCGAGAAGGCGCTCGAGGCGAAGGACGCCCCGGCCGACCGGCTGCGCGAGGGCGTTGAACTGACGCTGCGCCAGTTGCGCGCCGCCTTCGAGAAGAACGCGCTCGCAGAGATCAACCCGATCGGTCAGAAGTTCGACCCGCACTTTCATCAGGCGATTTCGTCGGTCCCGGCGACGCCGGGCGTCCCGGCGAACCAGGTTGTCACGGTGCTGCAGAAGGGCTGGACCATCGCCGAACGCGTGCTGCGGCCGGCGCTGGTCGTCATAACAAAGTGAATTCAGGAGTCGCCAGCGTTGAAACACGGGGGATGGCTCGCATATAGCGATCAGTGAGAAATCGTCGCATCGGCCACGGCCGGCGGCTCAAGTTGAGGGGAAAACGCAAATGGCAAAGATCATCGGAATCGACCTCGGGACTACCAACTCCGCCGTGGCGGTGATGGAGGGCGACCAGGTCAAGGTCATCGAAAACGCCGAGGGCGCCCGCACGACGCCGTCGGTCATCGCATACCTGGACGACGGAGAGATCCTGGTCGGCGCGCCGGCCAAGCGGCAGGCGGTCACCAACGCCAAGAACACGCTGTACGCGGTCAAGCGCCTGATCGGCCGCCGCT
>DAOMFL010000009.1:0-80692 GCA_035429805.1 Burkholderiaceae bacterium | reverse complement strand
GGCACCCTCCATCCTTCGCTGGTGCGTGCCGTGCAGGCAGCGCATCGTGCGTCGATGTCACTTTAGCGCTGGCGGCCAATTGCCGCCGTTACCAAGCACTGCAAGAATCGCCTGAAAGCAGCCGTGCTCAGCTAGGCCAAAGTGCTCTTCTCTGACTTACCGACGATTCAACATCCGGACGTCCGCGTTCGTCCGATACAGTCGAACGATCTCGCCGTCTGGGCGGCCTATCTACGCGATCCCCTCGTCTACGAACACACGAGCTGGAACCTGGAGTCGGACTCCGAGCTCGAGAAGTACGTCTGGGAAGCGCAATCGCACACGGCGGACTCGTTGCTGAGACTAGCGATTGCATGTGTACATAGCGACCGACTGGTGGGGACTTTCGGGTTCCACACGATGTTTGGAGTCCACCGATCGGCGGAGCTTGCTTACGACCTTGCTCCCACGCACTGGAACCGCGGCATTGCGGTCACTGCGGCGAAAGCTTTCACGGGCTGGGCTCATGCGTCGGCCGGTGTGATCAGGGTTCAGGCGACGGTTCTGCAGTCCAACGCAAGGTCAAAGCAGGTGCTCGAGCGTAGCGGGTTCGTACAAGAAGGCCTGTTACGGAGCTACCGGCAGGTGCGCGGTCGATCGGGCGACTTTTGGATGTACGCGCACATTGAACCGACCGCGACGGCGTAGCGGCGCGAGTCGGCCAAATCCGGACGCGGAGCCTAGACGGCCATTCGCCTCTGAAGCAGACGTGGCAGCATGGTGCGCTGGTTGAACGGCGAGGCGACGACAGCCGCTCTGCGAGGTCGCCGGTGGTGAACTGGCCCGCGCCGACAATGCGGTTCGCGCATGCACCACGCGGCACCAGAAAGGGCCAACCCATGACCTTCCCTCCCGCCAATTTCGATCCGTCCATCGACCCCACGGCCGATCAGGTGCGCGCATTGCGTGATGCCGGCCCCGACGGCCCGGTGGTGATGCTCAACCTTCTGAAGTTCCGCAAGCAAGCGAACTACCCCGCAGGGTCTCCCCACCCGCCCTGCTCGGGTGCCGAGGCCTACCGCAGGTACCAGACGGCATTCGTGGAGACCGTGGGCGACGTGAGCCGTGCCGAGGTGGTGTGGGAAGGCAAGATCGACAGACCCTTTATCGGTGATGCCAGCCAGGACTGGGACAAGTGCCTGCTGGTCCGCTACCCGAGCCGCCAGCACTTCCTCGCGATGATGGCCAACGCCGCGTATCGCGAGGCACTAGTCCATCGCTACGCGGGCCTTGAGCGCACCATCCTCTTGCAGATGCAGGGCTGACGACTCGGCCTGCGGTCAGCAGTCGCTGCCGTCGTGGCAATGGAGCATCCAAGGGCGGTCGAAGTCGCCCAGAAGCTGCCGTCGCACGCGGCAACGCGATTTGCTACAAAGCAGACGAGCCAGCTTGGGGAAATGGATGGAATCTGCTGAAGGACCGGTACAGCGTCAGCTAGACGCGTACAACGCGCGCGACCTCGAACGCTTCCTCAGCGAGTATGCCGTCGACATCGTGGTGTACCGGCCACCCGCCACCGAACCGATCATCGCTGGCAAAGAGGCCCTCCGCGACCACTATGCGAAGAATCGCTTTCACCTGCCTGAATTGCACGCCCGACTGCTGAACCGGATTGTTTCGGGCGAAATCGTTGTGGATCAGGAGCAGGTAACCGGAGTGCCGGGCGGCGTTCTCGCGGCAGTTGCTGTTTACAAGGTGAAGGACGGCCGCATCCGCGCCGTCTGGTTCTTCTGACCTCAGTGCGGTCGCGGCCACAACCGGACTCCTCCGTTCTGTTTCTTGAGTCGCCGCAAAGCAGCCATCGGGAACCGTCCACTTTGCTTCTATCGCCCCTGATAGTCACATCTGGCCGGCCGAAAGGCTGGCCGATGGAATCGCGCAATGCGACAGCCGCGTCGGGAGGCCGGCTCAGGCCGTGACGTCCGAAGGGGTCCTCTGGCGCATCCACCGCACATCCATTAAAGCAGTCGCCGATCACGGACCACCACGTCATACCAATACTCAGTTCCGACTGGCTGCTTGCGAGGCGCCGCCTAGAAAACTCCGCGCGCCGTTCGTCGATAAAGGGAAGATTTGAGGCGCGGCTCGCGCCCAAATTAACTGCAGTGTCGTTTAGGTTGAATGGGAGAATTTGGTGACGAGCCACATTCGGCCTCGCGGGAGCTGCGCTTGAATCTTGTCACCCTTGTGCGGGACGTTTTCATCGCTAAACGAATTGACGAGCAGATTATCTACGCAGAGGCTTTGCGAGAGATCGAATCGGGCGTTCGTCGCGACGGACTTTGGGCGAAGGCCGTTGCGTCATCGAACGGCGATGAACCGAAGGCAAAGTCCGCCTATATCTGTTTGGTGGCGGCAGCAATTCGCGACGATCAATACCTTTTGCGTCGAGTCGCTCAAGACCAAGCGTTGAAGCTAGAGCGAGAGCAACGCGAAGAAAGATGCGCAAGAGAGGTACAGGGGCGCCAAAACGAGCAACGGGTGTACGAGGCGCAAGGCGCCCGAGCAAAGAGAATAGGCTGGCTCTTTGTTCTACCAGGTTGGATTTTGGGGACCTTCGGATTTCAGCTGGCCGGCACGGAACTGTGGTTCGCCTTGTGCATGTCAGCGGTCGTAGTCGCACCCTCCTCTGGCTTGATCGCCTTTCTGGTCGCATCCTTTGCGTATCGCGGCGTTCGCCTCTGATCGTCCTTTCACGAACGGGCGCCGACGATGGCGGTTACCATTGAAGTAACACCTCTGCTTGATAAACGTCCCATAGCCTTCGACGCAATAGAGATGCGGCATCGTGAGTGCGGCCTTGCGACTATTAAAGCATCCAGAAACCCGATCTCAAACGAACGTCAATTGCGTTGCGCGTGCGGTCTCGCACTCCAATTCTCTGATGGAAGTCCGGCCATGATTGAGATAACGCGCACGGCAATTGATGAAGCATCGAGACCACTCCCGGATGGAAGCTTTTCGTGTGGCGAGCAAGGCGCCGTCTTTCTTGTAGCTGCTCACGCGTAGCAAACGACCACCACGAACGTCTAAACGGGAAGCTCGACCGCTTCCGCCTTCAGGAACCCTCAAGGTTGGCATTGAGTCGCGCTCGGCCGGTCAGAGCGCTGTCGGGTTTTGACGGGAAGTCGCCGGCCGCTCTCGGAAACCGCGAACTTCTGCTTTGGGTCGGGTTCTGCCGGCCACGTCTACTGCACTCCTGGCTGCTTTGAAGCAATTTCGGTAGCGCACTTGCGGACGTTCTGCCCGGCCGTCTCCACCGTAATGCGCAGCTGCCATTGAGTCACAAACTCTTCGGCTGAACTTCAGGGGAGCACGAGAGTTTGAGCGACCATTCGCCCAAAACTCGAGGGCTAGCCTCCCGCTGACCCGACTAGGCTGGCCATGGGGACCTATCCGCAGAGCGGACGCGCTGTCGCCGCGGTCATCGGATCTGTCCATGGTTCTGGCGAGTCAACTGCCGGGCATTTCAAGGGTCCCCCCAAATCTACCGGCACTCGATCGCGGTGAGTTACTGTACAGCTGGTGCGGAGAGGTCCACCGACGGAACGGCAACCCACTCGGCGTCGACACCAGCGAGCAGCTCTTCGGCGACGCCCGCGCCGGGTTCTTCCATGACTTCCCGTCGCACCTGGATGCGCTTGTTGAACGAACCGATGGGGAGCTGGGCGATGCACGACATCTCGCCCTGCGACATACGCTGCTCGGTTACTACCTACCCTTTGTCGCGAGAGACCGGGCCCATGACATCCTCAATGGAGTCCGGCGCGGCACCCTCGCTCGATTGAAGTTTCATCTTGCGCTGACGAAGAGCGGCGTCGGTGCAGATCATCCACTCAAAGGCTGCGATCGCTGCTTCGACGCCGACGAAGCGAACCCGGGGCACGCGATCTGGCGGGTCGAACATCTATGGCCGTCGGTCTGGGTTTGTCGCACCCACGACCTGCCGCTCAAGATGGCCCTCTATCCGCACACGCCGGTGCATTGGCGCGATTGGATACTTCCGCGCTCCGGCCCCGCGCGCGATTGGGTCGAAGTGGCAGTTCCGTCTGCCGGCGCACTGGAACTCCTGCGTCGCCTAGCCGATCTCTCGTGCACGCTCGCAGCGATGGAACCATCGTCGCTCGCCACAGCGAACATGGCGCGCGCTTACGGCATCGGAGCGGCGAGAGCAGGATTGAAGGACGGCAATGGCGCAGCGGACCCACAGCGCCTGGGTAAGCTGCTCAAGCAAAGGTACTCCGTACTCGCAGGAGTCCCGGGGTTCGCATTTGTTGCCAGCGACCACGCCGCACG
Source organism: Burkholderiaceae bacterium (assembly GCA_035429805.1). Taxonomy (GTDB): domain Bacteria; phylum Pseudomonadota; class Gammaproteobacteria; order Burkholderiales; family Burkholderiaceae_F; genus JALORV01. Next base: position 76,357 of record DAOMFL010000009.1, on the reverse strand, counting down.
GAGGGTCGCGGGCTCTGGGCTCGCCAGGGAGACGGCCGCTGGGCTGCATCCGCTGAAGCATCTGCTTCTAATCGATACGTTGTTTGAGCGCTGGTCGACCCTGCAGGACGTTCTCGTCGAACTGAGCACAAGTCCGGCAACGGAAACCGGGCCGGTGACCTCAGAAACGATCGATCCACGGCTCAAGCAGTTTTCCGAGCTAGTGGCGTCAGGCACTTCCGTAACGGCCGCCGCGCATCAAATGGGAGTGACAGCCACTACAGGCGTCAGGTGGGCCAAGGTGCTCGGACTCCCGTTTACGCCCCGACCCAAGACGCAGAATCCAACCCAAGTCGAGGAATCGCGGCGACTACTCCAAGAAGGCCTGTCGAAGTCCGAAGTCGCCAAGGCGACGGGAATCACGTCCGAGTCGCTGAACCGGCTGATTTCGTCGGAGCCGACGGTAGCTCGCGCGTGGCGAGAAGCGCGGCTAGCCAGAGATCGAGCGAAGCACCGCGAGCGGTTCCAGCAACTGCTCCAGCAGAACCCCGGGGTACCGATCGCAGAGGTCCGCAAGATTCCCGGCAACGGCTTCCACTGGCTTTATCGCAACGACCGAGAATGGCTTGCCGCGCACTTGCCGGCGATCTGGAGCGCTGACTTTACCGAGCTTTAGCCGAAGTCCGGGCCATTGACGCCGCGGGGAGCGCAGTGCAGTATTATTTGCATATTTGCATATGTGCTTTTAACTGATGGCGGAAGACTGGCGAAGGCTGATCGAAGAGCTTGCGAGACAGGTGGCTGCGCGCAGAGTTACTCAGGAGGAGATCGCACAGCACAGCGGCGTAGATCAGAGCCAGGTCAGCCGGATCCTCGCTGGATCAGCGAAGCGCGAGTCGCAAAACGTTCAAAGACTCTGCCGCTATGCGAGGTCGATCAGGACTGCGCCCGGGGCAACTGATCTGGGCCGGCGGCAGATCGACAACGCCGTAGACAAATTGTGGGATGGCAGTGCAGCCCATGCACGAGCCATTGCAAAGGCGCTGGATTCGATGGCCGCCGTGCAACGGGCGTTCGCGGGGAGGATCAAGAAGTGAACATCGCCAACATTCCTCTGGCCTTGCCCGATCAATGTCTGGAGAGCCTGCTGGCTGTCGTCTGGAAGGAGAACGGCACTGCATGCGCGTTGCGCGAGTCGATAGCAAGACATCTGAACGCATCCTTCAAGCTGCACTTTGTGTCCCTCGGCGGCGGTCTGAAGGTGTTCAAGTATCTAGAGGGGGCTGGCTATCGAACCGCCTCCGATTTCTTGGAGGCGCACACGTACCTGCCGCTGTTTCGGCCCTTCTCAAATCCGCGAACCTATCAAGCGACGCTCGAGCAGTCTGTCGCCGGCAGGTACGTGTCTCTTTCAGGAACACTCGGCGCGCTCGATCGTCCATGCGTCAAATCTGCCCGCTGGTACTGCGCCGCCTGCGCGGAGGATGACTTTGCCCGCCGAGGATTCGGCTACGCGCGCCGCGTGCACCAGGTCCTCGGCGTCGATGTTTGCCCGGCACATGGCGAGCCGCTGTTTCGGCCGCGCCTCACGTCAAGTTCGGCACCCGGCGCCTATGGCTTGCTGCTCACGCCCGCCGATCTTGCTCATCCCGCTTTCTGGACCTCGCCGAACGAACCGCGCGCAAGCACCAGGCCGTTCCGAATTCGCTTTGCCAAATTCGTGGCCGCGGCTCTCAACGGATCGCTAACGCCGCTTGGACCGCAGCAGCGCAGAGCGCTATTGACTGAGCGCATAAGAGCTATGCCTGAGCTTCGTGGAGACCCGCATTCGTTGCCGCACCGTTTCGAAAAGATCGTGGAGTCCGTCGCTCCTCGCGACTGGCTCGAGCGAATCGGCTACGACCAGCACAATGGCTTGACGTCACGTTGGCCGGCGGCTTTCATGGCAGGCGTTGCGTACCAGGAACATCTATTCGTCGGGCTCTTGTGCGCAGCCGTACTCTTCGATGACGCCGACGACTACAACTTCTTCGCTGCGCGCCATCTCGACGCCGACCCCGGCAACCTGGAGCAGGGAAGAAGACTAGTGCCAGCGCGTGGCCGGTCCAAGCTTGTTCTGTCTTTGCCACTGATGCGCGCACTCTTAGGAAGTTCATTGGATCAAGTGGCGCGCAAGTTTGGAGTACCGCCGTCCGCGGTTATTGGCCTCGTCTGCACCTATCCAACACTTCGCGAAAGACGGGAACGAGCCATCATTCGCCGAGGCGTTGCACACTACAAGCGAGTCCTTCTTGATTATGTGGAGTCAAACGGCGACAAAGCCACAAGGTTCGCCGCACGCCGAGCTCATATGAGGGGGTTCGCCTGGGTGTACAGATACGCTCCCGCCTACTTGGATGCCTTGCTGCCGCGGCGCAAGGGCCGGCCTCCGTGGAAGGGTGACCTCCTTCCGACAGAGCCGCTCAAACGGTGCCCTCACGGAATGCGCACGACTTGATTGGCAGTACTCCCTTCCTACAAACCGTCTAAATCGTCGGTCTACGCGCCAGCAGACTCCAGTTCCTTTCTGAGCGCATCGATACCCTTGGCGAGACACTTCGACCGGTCGTCGACGCCACGAAGGTCGCCGGGCTGCGCCTTGGCACGAGCGGCCTCATCCTTCTCGGCGCGCCTTCTTGCCTGCGTCAGCGAACGCCGGTGCTGAGCTCGAAGACGCGCATGAAGGCCGACCAGCGCCTTCGTATCGTCGTCCGAAAGCTCTGAAGTGCTCTCCGCGCCTGCACGCCCGCCCATGGCCACAACATCGTTTAGGTCGTATCCCCAACGGAGTGCATAGTCTTCCCACGGTACATCCAGGTAGCGGCTCAGTTTCAATGGATCTTTGAGAGCGAATCCATCGATTAGGTCTCGATTCATCTTGAGGCGGGGCGACTCGTCGATGAAGCGCTTTAGGTGCTCGGCAGTGCGCCCACCATTGCGGCGGGCAAGTCGCAGCGTCCCAGCGCCAATCATCGCCGCGAAGTCCGGAAAGCCGCCACTGTGCCGCCAGAGATCATGACGAACATCTTTATAGGTCGGTGATCCCTCTGTCGAACCGTATTCCCAGATTGCGGGCGCAATGCCCTGATCCCAGTCTTCTAGCTCCACGCTCGGCGCGGGCATAAGCTCGACCGGGTCGGAGCGCGTCAGGCGGCGCGTGTCCTGGCTGAAGTCATCAATCTGGGAAAAGCCCAGCGGGTTCCCGATGAGAACCACGGGGATGCCCTGATTCAGCAGTCGGAGGAAGAAGAGCAGCAGTTCCTCGCGGTGCGGCGATAGAGCGAAATTCCTCACCTGGATCTCTTCGACGACTAGCAACCCCACCGAGTGCAGCGCCAGAAGCACGGCGACCTCAATGAACAACTTATCCACGGTCCACACTTTGCTGTTGGCGTAATCTCGCCGGTAATTCGTGCCAGCGGCGCGATCTATCGCCTCCAGGATCGCGTACAGCAGTCCACCCCGGCTGGCCGGCATGGCAACGACAACCACGGGAATCTGAACGTGCCGAATCCAGCCCGCGGCCTCGCACCGTTCGTGCACGCAGACCTTCGGGACTAGCGACAGGGACCTCTCAACCATGACGGACTTCCCCAGTCCCGTCACACCCATGATCAGCTTGCCGTACACGATCGGGTCACCGAGTTCGAGCTCGGAAATGCGCTTGCCGCGGCTCGCGACCATGGCAGCCAGCCGCCGTCGCTGCTCTGGCAGCGTGGGATTCCGCAACCTGTAACTCGTGCGGATCATCGTCTGGAGCGAAGCGGCGACCTCGAGCGACGTCGCCGTCGCGGCAAACCGCTTCTGAACGAGCTCGATGTAGAAGTCCTTGCGTTCCTCATCGAGGGCGCCGAAGTCGATGCCCTTGAGAGGATCTCTCTCGAGGATTGCGGGCCAGTCGTCGTACGGAACGTACCTGCCGATCGCCTCTATAAGTGGGTTGTCACAATCGAACAGACTGTCGCTCTGGTCGCTCATATGCGCTCCTTGATCGATTGAGAACTGAAGTTGGCATCGCAGCCGACTCGCTGTAGCAGTGCCCGGGAAAAGTCGAAACCGCATGCCTAGGCTTCGCTTCGTCAGGCCGCCTGACGAAATCGCCTTATCGCGCTCTGCGCGTCGGACGGTGGCTGCACCGGTTCTGACGACCGCACGCCGCTCGTGGAAGCTTCGGTGTTCGCGGCCGGGCGCCCCGCGGACGTCGAGCGAACTCCGGCGGGCTGGCGCGAAGGACTAACTAGATCCAACTGGTTTGTGAGGGCCGCAGCTTCAGCCGCGCGATGGGCCTTCAGACCGCTCTTCAGCGACAGTAGCCGTTTTAGAGCATTCCAGGTGGCGAATTTCGCGCATAGAACGCAACTTTCCGAACTTAGTTCCGTCGGCACGCGCGTTGTCAGGCAGAAAGCGGCGTGAGTTCCGAACTTTGCTGCCCCCACATTTTGAGTGTCATCCCTCTGAAATGTGTTCCGAACTTAATTACTCGCTACCAGGCTCGTTGGTGCAGAGGAATTAAGTTCGGAACACGGGAATAAAGTTCAGAACAGTGCGCAGTTGAGACGGAATTAAGTTCGGAATGAGGCGCTCGCGATCGCGTGCGATTCGCCCACGTACTGATGGCGACGAGCAATTCTTTCGGACAAGAAAGAATTCCTTCGGACAAGAAAGAATTCTTTCGGACAATTGCGATATTGAAGTCCCAAAGGAAGCCGGGGTGTCCGCAAATCCTCCTGACGGCCGCGTCCAGCATGGCTGGTGAAGTAGCCAGCTAGGGGATGACCGGTCCGAGAGGCGAAAGGGCGGTAGCCGCCGTTCAGACGACCCGCAAGCAGATCTTAGACAAGTGATATGGCCGACAGTCGACACACGACTTCCAAATTGGCCGAGAACATGATGTGGATGCCGTCGGCCTCATGCCCGCTCCTTCAGATCGAGCAAACAAGTGTTTGAACTTAACGCCGACTCGCGTGCATCCGCGCTGCGGCGGATCAGTGGGAATCAAGTTCGCGCAGGTGACAATGCCGAGTCACTTTGCCCGCATTGAAGCGTCTATGACCTCAAACGCCCTGCTCATCATGGCCGTCCCGGCCGGGGTCGCCGTGTCCGGCGGCGCGCTCGCGGCCTTGTGGAAACCCTCGCGCCAGGTGCGCAGTCTCATCCAGCACTTCGCGGCCGGCGTCATCCTTGCGGCGCTAGCGGTAGAGTTGCTGCCGGACATCGGCAAGGAGCACGCAACCAAGGAAGTGGTCCTGGGCGCCTTCGCCGCCGGCAGCGTGTTTATGTACTTCCTGAAGCTGTGGACCGCGCGGCTCGAAGGACATGGCAACGGCGCGGCGCAAGGTGCGGCAGTGGGCTTGCTCGTGGCCACCTTCGTGGACGTGGCCACCGATGGGTTCATCATCGGCGCCGGCTTTGCCGCGGGCAGCGAGACCGGCACTGTGCTGGCGTTGGGTCTTTCGGTCGAATTGCTGTTCCTCGGATTGGCCGTGACCTCCGAGCGCATCGCTGGCTGGCGAATCGTGGGGGTCACGACCGCGCTTGGGCTCACGGTGCTGGGCTTCGCGGTACTGGGTAGCGTGCTGCTGTCCGGCGCATCGGCAGCCGCTCTCGCGGGCACTTTGTCATTCAGTGCTGCCGCGCTGCTCTACCTGGTGACGGAAGAACTGCTGATGGAGGCGCACGAGGTCGAAGAGAAGCCCATCGCGACGCTTGTCCTGTTCAGCGGGTTCCTAACGTTTTGGGGGATTCAGTTAATGGGGCACTGAGCAGGCTCGAAAATTCGTCGCCCCACCGGGCTCGTTGGTCGTTCAGTCCGTCGGTACTCGGCGCGCGCCCGCCATCGAACGCCGGCTCACATGAGGACGCAGTCGGGTCCTGGGCGAGCGGAAAACCGGCCCTCAACGCAAAGGCGGGGGTCAGAGACCGTGCGAAATCCTGGGGGCAAGCAGTCGTGCGACGGCCCGCGCGCGGATGCTGCGGGCCGTCGGCAACCACCGTCTCTTATCTCGGAAAAGTGGACGGGGATTACGTTTTCAACCTAGGTCAATGGTCGAGCCCTGCCTCGACGAAAGTCAGTTAGCGAGAGCTCGTGGCGCCGCTACAGGCGTTACTTGGCGAGCGAGTCGCGGATCTGGCGCAGTAGCAAGACCTCTTCCGGCGGCGCCGCGGCTGGCTCAGCCGGCGCTTTCTTCTTCAGACGGTTAACCTGCTTGACCATCAGGAAAATGATCAGCGCGAGGATCATGAAATTGACCGCTACCGTAATGAAGTTGCCGTACGCAAACAGCGGCACCCCGGCCTTGGTGAGGGCTTCGTACGTCATGGGGCCCTTGAAGTCCGCGGGCGGGCTGGCGAGCATGACGAAGAAGCTTGAGAAGTCGAGCCCGCCGAAGATTCTTCCGACGATTGGCATGAGCAGGTCTTTGACCATCGAATCAACGATCCTGCCGAATGCGGCTCCGATGATGACGCCGACCGCCAGATCCATGACGTTTCCCTTCAGGGCAAATTCCTTGAACTCGGACGCGAAACTCATGGTTCCTCCGGCTTGCTGTTGAGAAGGGTTGAAGAAATGCGAAACGGCGCGGCAAACGGAAGCGCGCCCGCGCAGATTCGCGCGCGTATCGCGGCCTCGGCGATCATCTTCCGAACACCGATTTCAGGAGATCCGTCGTACGGGCAGCCGGGTTGGTGCGGATCTTCTTCTCTTCCTCGCCGAGCATGTAAAACAGGCCGTCCAGCGACTTGTTGGTGACGTAATCGTCGAGGTCGAGCGACTGCTTGCCCATCATCGGCACGCTTGTGTAGCGACCCATCATGTCTTTGTAGGCGCGGGTCGTACCGACCTCGTTGACCTTCTTTGACACGACTGGCTTGAAGGCCGCGTAGAGCCTGTCGTGCGTCTTGCGACGGAAGAATTCCGTGGCCGCCGTGTCTCCGCCCGTGAGGATGCCGCGCACGTCCTCCAGCGTCATTTCACGGATGGCATCGCCGAAATAGCGGGCCGCCTGCGGCGCGGCGGCCTCGGCCGCGCGATTCATGCTGAGAATGAACTCGTCGACCTCCTTCTGGTACCCGGCCATGCGCGCGACGTCCGCCACCTTCTGGATGCTCGGCGGCATCAGGATCTTCACCGCCGCATTGCCGAGATAGCCGTTCACCTGCGAGAGACTCTTGACGGCCCTCTCGGTGCCGACCGCGAGCGCTTCCTTGATGCCGGCGGCGTTGGTCTTCTCGTCCTGCGCGCCCACCGTAGAGCCGGCGGCCGGCGTCTTGGGCAGCGTACGAATGCCCTTCATGACGTCGTCCAGGTTGGGCATCTGCGCCGAGGCCAGGCACGCAACGAACGCTCCCAACGCCAGAGCCACGCCTCGCTTCATGGTGTTCTCCCTTGTGAGCTGACCGAGTACATCGGCTTACGCCGCGCGCGACGCCATCGCGCACGGCGCGGCTAACGCATCGCCTTGCCCGCCATCCGCAGAATGTCGTCCAGCGGATTGCCGTCGCCGTTCAGGTCGAGCAGCGAGCCGAGACCCGATGCCGCGCCGCCCGAGCTCACGCCGCCACCTGCTCCCGTCGCGCCCCCGAGCAGGCTGTCCAGCAGGCCGCCAAGCGCGCCGCCGGCCGGTGGCACGGCCGCGGCCGTAGCGCTGGCATCGTGCTGCTTCGCCATGAAGCCCGCGACCAGCATCGCCAGCATCGGCAGCATCTTCTTGAGAATGCTCGGATCGAGGCCCGACTGCGCGGTCGCGTTCTGCGCAACAGCGCGGCTCACGTCCCTGGAGCCGAAGATCTGACCGAGCACGTCATTGCCCTGGCTTAAGTCAGTCGGCGCTGGCGCCAGCACCTGGTCAAGCAGTCCGCCGCCGCCGAGTTGCCCGAGCAGACCGCCGAGCCCTTCGAGACCAGCGGGCTGGGCCTGCGCCTGCTTCTTGAATCCGCCCAGGATTGCCGGCAACAGCGCCTCGGCGCCGCTCGCCGCCTGGGCCTCACTGATACCGAGTTCGCGCGCTACCGACTGGAGGCCGCCCGTCTGGGCGAGGATGTCCGTGATGTTCATACACCTGTTCCTCGAGTTGGGACGACGGTGCCGACGGAGTCCGGCAAGTCCTTCAACGCGCTTCCGTCACTACGCGCGGGGAAAACCTTGTGCAACCCCACTCTCATGCGTGAAGCAGGCTCAGTGCACGCATCCCGCCAGCGCGTAACAGCGCTACCCATCCCTCAACCGAGAGGACCGACCGCTGCAGCGACGTTCCGCGCTGGAGCACTCTGGGCTCAACTGAGCTTGCCCAATGTGCCGGTCGCTTCGGCAAGCAGGTAGTAGAAGACCACGCGATTCTTCTGCTTCGCGGCCTTCATCTTCTCCGCCACCGTCTTGATTCCCGCATCCGCGGCGGCGGGCGTCAGCCCAAGCTTCTTGGCTGCGAAGCCGTCACGAACCGTTGCAACCTCCTTCGGGTCCGTCGCTGACACGAGCGCGGAATCGGGGTTGCGCATGGCGATGACGCAGAACTTCTCTACTGCTGCAAGCGCACCCTCATTGACCTCAGGCGTGTACTTCTTGATCTCAGCAACATAGTTATGCATATATTCCCCTTTCAATCGGGCGGCTCGATTCAGAGCAACAATCGACACACCCTCCGACGCGATTGGCCGAATGCAGTTTCTTCATAGGGTTTCGAGGCCTCGCCGCATTGATGGCACGCAAGGAACTCGGAGGTCACATGCCGGATGACCCTCGAAGATCGGACGGAGCGAGGAGGACATCGGGGGGCTTGGGCTTGCTCGGGGCGGCCGTGGGAGCGAGAGCTGGTGTCGGCGCTTCGGCCTTGCCCGGAGCGGGGCGCCGCCGCCGCGGCTCCGAGGGCCGTTGCCAAGGCCGAGAAGCCGTCGGGTCCAACGGCGCGCTAAGTGTCAGTTGAGCGTCGACCAATTGAACGCGCTGCTGCGCGAGATGGAAGCGACCGTGTCCACTGAATCCTGGGAACTCTATGATCTGTCGATCGAGTGAGTCCGACGAACTTTCTATCGGCGAGACCGCCTCTGTGAATCAAGGGGTTGCCGTCGCCGACTCTGACGGGCCTCATTTGTCCTGATCACGACTGATCGGGAAGAATGGAGTCCGCCGAAGGCAAACAAGGTTGGCCGCCGGCCGCCGACTTCAACCCGTCCAACAGGCGATGCAAGGGATACGCTGGAGACTGGCGTCCTCTGCGGTGGAACCTGCCGCGCGCTCGAACGTGCGGTCGTTCGCGGGCGGTGCCCGCTGAAGACAGATGGAAAAGCCGAACAGCCGCAGCGACCTCCTGGCGCGTGCCGTAGCCTCGGCCCGCCAGACGCTGCCGGGCACCACGGCGCTGGCGCGCCGGCTCGGGCCGGGACTGATCACCGGCGCCGCGGACGACGACCCGAGCGGCATCGCCACCTACTCGCAGGCTGGCTCGCAGTTCCGGTTCGGACTGGTGTGGACGCTGCTGCTCACCACGCCGCTGATGATCGGCATCCAGATGCTGTCGGCACGCATCGGCTGGGTGACGGGCGAAGGCCTGGCCGCCAATATCGCGAAGGTCTGCCCACGCTGGCTCACGATGCTGCTGGTCGGACTGCTCGTGGTGGCCAACACCATCAACATTGCCGCCGACATCCGGGCCATGGCCGAAGCCGCCCGCTTGCTCGTCGGCGGCAGCGCCACCCTGCTCATCCTCGCCTTCGGCGGCGCCTGTCTGCTTGGTCAGGTTCTGTTTTCATATGAGCGGTCCGTGCGCATCCTGAAGTGGCTGACCTTTTCGCTGTTCTCCTACTTCGCCGTGATCATGGTGGTGCACGTGCCACTCCAACAGCTGGCCGTTGAATCGCTGCGACCATGGAGTTTCTTCCCGCCCGGCGCCTCGGTGAACGAGTACGCGGGCATGGTGGTCGCGGTGCTCGGAACCACCATCAGTCCCTACCTGTTCTTCTGGCAGGCCGCGCAGGAGGTCGAAGACAACCTGCGCCGGCCCGAGGCGGCTGAGTTGCGAGGCAATGCGGCCTACGCGCAGGAGCACCTGTACCGCATCAAGCAGGACACGTACATCGGAATGCTGTTCTCGAATGCGATCGCCCTTTGCATTGTTGTTGCCACGGCGGTGACGCTGAATCAGCAGGGGATCACGGACATCCAGTCCTCAGCCCAGGCGGCCGAGGCGCTGCGGCCGGTGGCGGGCGAATTTGCATTCGCTGTTTTTGCGCTGGGCATCGTCGGCACGGGGCTGCTCGCCGTGCCGGTGCTGGCCGGTTCGGCGGCGTACGCCGTGAGCGAGGTGTTCGGCTGGAAGGCGGGGCTCTCTCACGGTTTCCACGAAGCGCGCGGCTTCTACGCCATCATCATCGTGGCGACCGGCCTGGGGACGCTGATGAGCATCTTCGAGGTCGATCCGATCCGGGCGCTCGTCTGGAGCGCGATTGTCAACGGAGTCATCTCGGTCCCGATCATGTTCGTCATGATGTGGATCGGCCAGTCGCCACGCATCATGGGGGCGCTGACGATGTCGACCCGGCATCGCATCTTTGGCTGGGCCGCCACTGGAGTCATGGCGATGGCGGTGGCTTTTATGCTGAGCAGTTGACGCTTAGTTCGTGGTTGCCGAGTACGCCGTGGGCGGAGATCGGCGTCGGCCCCAAGGGGGCATGAGCTCATTCGCCGAACTTGCTGTCTCGCGGATCCTCCCGGCGGCTGTCTCCTGCATCCTCTGGCGCAGTGCGCCGCGCCGAACGGGAGTTAGCTGCGTGGAAAGTCTTTAGGAAGACGACGAATCGGCAGGCTGACCTGGACGCTGAGTCCGCTGGAGCCCAGGCCAGGACCGAAGTGGACGTCGCCGCCGTGCAGTTCTGCCACCCGCTTCACGAGGGCGAGGCCGAGCCCGGCGCCGGTGCTGTCGGCTGATCCGCGGTAGAAGCGGTCGAACGCCCGCGCTTGCTGTTCTGGCGTCATTCCGGAGCCGTCGTCGGCTACCGTGAGGACGACCCGCGCATCATTCTCGTGCGCGCTGATCCGCACCCGCGCGCGCGCGTGGCGCAGCGCGTTTTCGAGCAGGTTTCCAAGCGCCACCGGCAGCGATTCACGGTCAGCGGGAACGCCGATGTCCGGTACGTCGACTTCGATCGTGCGTCCGCTTGCACGGGCCGCGGTACTGAGACCGTCGACGACTCCGGCAACGAGAGGCCGCAGCGCCACGATCGGCAGGGCCGCGCGGTCGAGTGTGCTGGCGTCGAGTCGCGCGAGCGCGAGCACGGTCTCCACCAGGCGTGTGGCCCGGTCGACGCCGCCGATCAGTGCCTGAAGCGCCTCATTGCGCTCGGCTGCATCGTGCGACCGCAGGGCGACCTGGGCCTGGGCACGGAGCGCGCTGAGCGGTGTGCGGAGTTCATGCGCGGCGTCGGCCGTCAGCGTGCGCTCGTGCAGGAGGGCGTCGTCAACGCGCTCGAGCAGGCGGTTGACGGCTTCGCCGACAGGCCGCAACTCATCCGGCAGTTCGTCTGCGGCGACCGCGCCGGATTCGGTCGGGGCGCGGGCGTCGATCGCTCGCGCGTAGGAGACCACCGGTGCGGTCACGCGGCGGACGATGATCCAGGCACCGGCCGACAGCAACAGCACGACAAGGACGCCCGGCAGCAGCAGACGCAGAGCCATGTTGCGCACGAGGGCTTCACGATCGGCGACACGCTGGCCGACATGGATCGCCGCGCGCAGGCGAGGCTCGCGCAGCGTGTAGACGCGAAATTCGACACCGTCGGCGCGGCTGTCGGTGAATCCGGTTGCTTCGGGACTGGCGAGCGGCTCGGCCGGCGCACCCGGAGAGGCATAGCGGATTCGGCCGCGCCGGTCGCGCAACTGGTAGAACATCCGCTCCGGATGAGCGTGCTCTTCGGGTTCGAAGTCGAGGTCGTCATCCTTGCGCAGTCCCTCGTGGGCAACGGATGCAAACACCGCGTGCGCTGTTTCGACGAGCGCGGCGTCGAACAGCGCCCCGGCCTGTTCTTCCACCGACCGGTACAGCCACACGCTGCCAACGGCCCAGGCGACCAGCGACAGTGTTGCGAGAAGCGCAATCAGCCGATTGCGCAACGACCACGCCGAGCGGGTCATCGTCGGGTGTCGCCCGTCAGCCGCCAGCCCAGTCCGCGCTGAGTCTCGATGGTGTCGGATCCCAGCTTGCGGCGCAGGTGGTGGATGTACACGTCGATCGCATTGCTCTCGATCGATTCGTCCCAGCCATAGAGCGCTTCAACCAGCTGCTCGCGCGAGCAGGTGATCCCGGGGCGCTTTGCGAGCGCGAGCAGAACGGCCAGCTCGCGGGCCGTGAGGTCGACCGGCTGACCGGCCTTGGTCACACTGCGGATGCGAGGGTCGATCGTGATGTCCCCCAGTTCGACCGCGGCGTCTGCGCGTCCCGTTACGCGTCGTTCGATGGCGCGCAGCCGCGCTGCGAGTTCGTCGAGGTCGATCGGTTTGACCATGTAGTCGTCGGCGCCGGCATCGAGGCCTGCGATTCGGTCGGCCACGCGGTCGCGCGCGGTGGCGATCAGTACCGGAGTGCCGATGCGCCGCTGCCGCGCGCGTCGGAGCAGGTCGAGGCCGGAACCGTCCGGCAGGCCGAGGTCAAGCACGACCGCGTCGTAGGGTGCGTCCTGGCCGGCGGCGATCCAGGCCGTATCGGCGTCGTTGGCGGTGCGCACCCAGTCGGCCGCATGTCCGTCCTGCCGCAACCCCGCCTTTACGGCGGCGCCGAGCATCGGATCGTCCTCGACGAGCAAAAGCCGCATCAGTCGTCGTCGCGATGGGGTCGATTGGTCTTCGGGCCCGTGCCGGTGGCAGCCTGCGCCGCGGCCTGCACGAGCGACTTGCCGCTCTCGATCCCGGGCGCCGGAATCGCGCCGAACCAGAATGCACCGATGGCGGCCACCAGCACCACGGCCACCGCCCGGCGCGGACCGGCCGCGGCCGGTCCGATGCCGGACTTGAATCCGCTCAGCATGGCACGCGGCAGGTTATCCCGGTGCAGCACGCTGCTGACGACAACGGCCGCAATGTGAACGAAGATGAGCACGAGGGTCACATTCGCGAGCGATTCGTGTACGTCTTCCATCCACTTCGGACCCAGTTCGAGCGCATTGGACCATCCTGACAGTGCAGTGGCCGCGATGAGCGCCAGCATGGCCAGGATCGCCCAGCTGCCGGCCGGGTTATGTCCGAAGTAGTGTCGCGGCGACAGCGAGAGCAGTGACTTCAGATAGTCGACCACGGCCGCGAGCGAGAGCGGGAACGATGCGAAGCGTGCGTAGCGTGTCCCGACCAGGCCCCAGAGCAGGCGGAACGCGACGAGTCCCGCGGCGGTATACCCGAGCAGCATGTGCACATCGCGCAGGCGTTCGCTCTCGGACGTCAGATAGGCACCGGCGAACGAGGCGGCCAGCATCCAGTGGAAGACCCGGGTCGGCAGGTCCCAGACGAGCGTCAGTTTCGGGATTTCGTTCACTTCGAGCCCTCGCGCGGAATGTGGATGTTGCGTTCGCTGAAGTCTCCGATCGATGCCTCGCGATGACAGGCTTCACAGTTCGACGGGCTCTTCACGGCCGACGATTTCCATGTCACGGCGCTGATCTCGCGATGTTCTTTGCGGAACCAGGCGGCGTCGGTGATGCGGGTTGTGCCCGCAGACTTGCGCGGGCTGGCGGCCGTCCCGAGATAAGCCGCCAGTTCGGCGCGCTTCGCGTCGCTGATGCTCGCGTCGGTTCCGAAGTGACGGTCAAGGCTGTTCATGATCGCATTCCAGCCTTCTGCGTTCAGCAGGGCGGGCGGGTAAGCGATGTGACAGCTGCCGCACTCGGCACGGTAGGCCGCATGGTCGTTTGCGTAGCGGTGGCCGTCTGCGGCGGCCGCGAACGGAAAGACGATGGCGAAGGCCAATGACACGCTCCAGACTACGGCATCGAAGCGCCTGCGTTTTCGTGGGTCGAGCATGGCAGGTCCTATCGTTTGAGTGAGGTCAAGTACGCGATGACATCGCCTTTTTCCAAAGGCGTGCACGCGCGGCCGACGACGTCGTTGCAGTTGCGCTTGAACCACTTCTCGATCTTCGCCACGTCGGTCAGCCGGTCCGGGTTGGCGGCGGGCGCAAGCGGAGCGATCGAGCGGCCCGTTGTCGCATGCTTGCCGGTGGCCAGGGGGTTGTCGGTGTGGCAGGTCGAACAACTCCAGTCGCTGCCGTGGGGAGCGTTGAACCAGGCCTGGCCCCGCTGCGCCGAGAAGGCGGTGAAGGCCGGATCGGCAGCGCGCGCCGCGGTCTGCAGCGACTGCAGGTAGTCGGCCGGGGCGGACATTGCGGCTATGGGCAGCGCCATCGCGAACGCCAACGAAGTAATGGTTGCGGTTCGACGAACCTTTCTTGCGGGCGGCGGCATTCTCATTGCAGTTCCCTGACGACGTGACGACTGACCATCTTCAGATCGCGACCGAGGAAGCGGACTTCATAGGGCGTGCCCAGGCGGTCCGATGCACGCACCACCCAGCAGCCCGCGTCCGTGCCGACACGCGTCGCGCGGTAGCGCAGGACTTCTTCGACGATGGCGAGCACTTCGGCTTCGGGACGAAACGTGGTGCGCGCAGCCTCGAGGCACGCGACAGGCGTGGCGGCGGCGTATGTCTGGTCCCCAGGGTCTGCGGCCTGCGCAGGAGCATCAGCGGCGATGAAGACGGCAACTGCTGCGGCGAGGTACGGCATCTGCATGTGTGGTTCTCCCGTATCAAGCTCGTCGTGAACTTACGCGCGGACCGAACGTTAGGGGGGGACCATTAAGCGGGCATGAAGACGCGAGCTGGCGACCGCGCTGATCAGTTGGGTTTGGTCGGACAAACGCGCGGCGAGGCCCCCCGCCGCCTCGCGGGAATGCCAGCGCCCGTCCGTGGACAATGCGGTCATGCCCCGCGAATTGTTCCGCTTCGACACGGTCGCTTCGGTGGCCGACTTCTCGCCGATCGACGACCGGGTAATGGGTGGCCGCTCAGCGAGCCGCCTGCGCCACGATCCTGCCGGCTACGCGGTCTTCGAGGGCGAGGTCTCGCTGGAAGACGGTGGCGGTTTCGCGTCCGTCCGTTCACGCCCGCTTCCTCTGGGTGATGCGCAGGCGGTGATCTGTCGCATCGAGGTGCTCGGCGACGGCAAGCGCTACAAGCTCAACCTGCGCACCGACGACCGTTTCGACGGAGTGACATACCAGGCACCGTTCGAGCCGGTGCCGGGGGAATGGACCGTGCTGCGACTGCCACTGGCGTCGTTCGTGCCGACCTGGCGCGGTCGCCCCGTCGAGGGGGTACCCGCAGTTCAGCCGAAGAGCCTGCGCCAGCTGGGCCTCGTGATTGGCGATCGTCAGGCTGGTGGGTTTGCGCTGGCACTTCGTTCCATCGCGCTGGAGTGATCCGCCAGGCCCACAGCCCGATTCAGGCACCGCTACTCAGGGTGCGGCAGGGGCTGATGGTCGCTCCGCACTCAGCGTGCCGAGAAAGCTCACCAGGTCTGCGGCTTCAGCATCGCTCATCTCGATCGGGGCGCGCCCGTCATGCCCGACGGCGCTCCCGCCGGCCTGCCTGTGCGTCAATTCGGATTGACCTACCGCGGCATGCGGTGCTGCGACGTAGTGGCGCACGACCTGCTCCAGCGTGGCGAACTGGCCGGCGTGCATGTAAGGGGCGCGCTGCGCCACGCCGCGAAGCCCTGGAGTCTTGAACGCCCCTTCGAGGGCCGGATCGTCGCTGACGATGAATCGAAGTTCCTGGCATTGGTTCGGCCGGGCATCGCTGAACGGTCCCAGGCAATTGAACTCGTCGCTGCGCACTTTGGCCGTCGCGTCGGCACGCCCCCGATCGGGCCGTGCCGGCTCGCGCGGCGGCACGCCGGTGTTGTGGAACTGCTGGTCGGAGAGCAGAGGCCCGTTGTGGCAAGTGACGCACTGCGCCTTGCCGATGAAGAGCCGCAGCCCTCTGACCTCGTCGGGTCGGAGCATCTGCCGGGCCGCAGGACGGCCTGCCACGACGGCATCGACATAGCGATCCAGGCGAGAGGGCTCGTGCTGCAAGGACTTCTCATATGCCGCGATGGCCTTGCCGATGTTCGCGAACAATCGCGACACGTCTTCACGCTGGCGAGCGTTCATCGCCGCCCAGGCCGCCCTTTCGGTTGCATTGCCGTTGGGCCCAGCGTCCCGCGGCAGGCCCTCGAGTTTTGGTATGGCGCCGAAGAGGGCCTCGTATTCCTTGCTGTAGTCCGATGCGACGAGGTGCGCATAGCGAGTGCGGGTTCCTCCGTGCTCCACCGCATCTTCCAGCGGCCCGAGCGCCTGCGCCCAGAGGCTGTCCTTGCGACCATCCCAGAACAGCCACGTGCTGTAGCCGGCACCCACAATCGGCATCGACCGACGCGAGCCCGTCCCGACACCGCGGCCCACCGGCAACCCGTCCTGGAACTGCTTCTGCGGGTCGTGACAACTCGCGCACGACACCGCGCCGTTGCCGCTGAAGCGCGTGTCGTTGAAGACGCGCCTGCCGAGTTCGACGGCGGCAGGCAAGAGCTCGACCGCATTGGACGGATCGACCGGCACGGCCGGCAGTCGCGTGAGGCTGAGTGAAGCCAGGACGGCCATCTCGTCCTTGCTCCACCCGTACGTGACCGAAGCTGGCGACCCGGGGGCGGCGTGGGCCGGGGTCACCACCAAGGCAGCGCTCGCAGTCATGACGCTGCCGAGCATCCATACCAGCGAGTTGAGTCTGCGCATCGTCGTCTCCTCGAGTACGGCTGATCGGCGCGTCAGCGACGGGCGCCGGACTCGGTCACGACGGTGTTGAAGGTCACCTTGTCGGCGCCATCGGGGCTGTCGATGGCGAGCTTGATCTCCCACCAGCCGGTCATGCTGAATTTCATGCCTTCAATGAGGTAGGTGCCGTCGGGCAGTTCCTGCGTCACCTGCGGCCGCGTCGGCAGGCCGTGCCCGTGCTGCGGCATGCCTCCGTCGACCTTGATCCGCGCATGCGCTACCGGCACGCCCGCCGGTGAGGCGAGCCGGACCTGCCAGCTGTGCAACTGATTGATGGCTGCAGGCGTCGCCGGCGGCTGCAGCGTGACCACGTATTTTTGGTCGGCCGTCGCGCGAGTGAGCGACAGGTCGAGATCGGACGGCGCCGACATGCAACCTGCGGTCGCCGTGACAGCGAGAAGCGTGAGGGTCGTGACGATGAAGCGGTTCATGGCGTGATCCTGTTGGGTTGATGGGTGCTGATGAGAAGCCCTGCTCCACCGTGCAATCCGGCGCAGGGGTCGGCGCACTTTCGACTTCTCTCACTGCGGGCGACAGTGCCTTGCGATCAGTCGTGCACTGGAGTCCGGCAGTGGTCGGATTTGTGCACCGAGTGGTTGGCGACTGGGCACTGCCAGGTCATGTGGAACGACGCCACCGCAACGAGTCTGGCGCCGCGGACAGGTTGATGAAGCACCCTGTCCGCGGCGCGAACCGCGTGACCCCTTACGTAACGGAACCGACCGATGAAGGAACTGCTGTGGATCCTGGCGACCTTGCTGGTCCGGGGCCGCGCGCCAGGCATCGAGGAGCAATACCTCGCGCAGGCGCTGGACGCACAAGATCTCCGGCGGCGCCTGCTCATCCTTGAGCAAGCGCCCCCCTGGGACACTCGCCCACCGGCGCCCGGCCGGTGGGCCTGTTTCCGGCGGCCTACATCGGGCGAAAGAGGTGGCCGAACGCTCTGCTGACTTTCAACGGCCGTTGCAGTCCACGCACGCTCAGGCTGTAGTGCCCGTTCTCATCGCGCGTCGCGCTCACGATGGCGCTCGAGTTGACCATCACGCTGCGATGCACCTGAATGAAGTCGGTGGAGTCGATCCGCGCCATCAGCTCGCGCAGGCTCATGCGCACCAGTGCTTCGCCCGCGGGCGTTACGACATTCACATACTTCTCGGTCGCCTCGAAGCAGACCACGTCGGCGACCGGAATCATCCGGACGGTGTTGCCCACGCCGGCGCGGATGACCTTGATGCGCTCGCGCGAGTCGGCCTCGGGCGTGGCGAGCGACTGCATGCGCTGCATCAGCGCCGCCATCTCACCCGCCTGCGGTGACGCCGCACGTTCCGCCAGCCTCGCCTTGAGCCGATCCACGCTCTGCTGCAGGCGTTCGGCCGTGGCGGGCTTGAGCAGGTAGTCGACTGCAGCGCGCTCGAACGCCGGGACCGCGAAGTTGTCGTAGGCCGTGATGAACACGAACAGCGGCTCGGCCCGGTCGTCAGGCCAGTCGTCGGCCACGACCTCGGCCACCTCGATACCGGTGCGCCCCGGCATCTTGATGTCGAGAAACATCACATCGGGCAGCAACTCCAGCGCGACTTCGGTGGCCCGCAGGCCGTCGTCGGCCACGCTGACGATCCGAAGCTCGGGCCACACCTGCTCCAGCAGGCGGGTCAGGGTGCGTGCGAGAACCGGTTCGTCCTCGGCGATCACTGCAGTCGGCGGGGTGGTCGGGTTCATGCGGGTCTCCTCGACGTGTCGATGACAACGCTGGGTGCGACGGGTCAGGTCGGTATGAACACCACGGCGCAGACGCCGGTGGGGTCACGACGTTCGAGGCTGAGCCGGGCCGCGGGGCCGTAGATCACGCGCAGGCGATCCCGCACATGCTGCAGGCCGTAGCTGGTGCTGGCGGGCCGAGTGGAGGGCCCGTCGTCTCCGTCGGCCGGCAGTCCCAGGCCGTTGTCGCTGACGCGAATCTCGATGCCCGTCGGCATGGCGCGCGCCACCACCTCGATGCTGCCGTGGCCGACTTTCGGCTCCAGGCCGTGCTTGATCGCGTTCTCCACCAGCGGCTGCAGGAGCATGGGCGGCACTTCGGTCCGCTCCAGCGCGGCGGGCAGCTCCAGCCGATAAGTCAGGCGCGGCCCCATGCGCAGCGCCATGATGTCCAGGTAGGCGCGCAGCTGTGCGAACTCCCTGCTGAGGGCCACCGATTCGGTCTGCGAGGCGGCGAGCGCGCTGCGCAGGTACACGATGAGCTGGTCGATCATCGATTCCGCGCGTTCGGCGTCTTCCCGCACCAGAGAACGCACGTTGGCCAGGGTGTTGAAAAGCATGTGCGGCTCGAGCTGCGCCCTCAGCAGACGCAACTGGGATTCGACCGCAAGGCGCTGCGCCTCGGAGCGCGCTGCGGCCTCTTCCGCAAATGCTTCCCGTGTCGCGAAGTAGTGCAGCGCAATGCCGCCTGCCAGCACGGTAAAGAGGATTGGAATCAGGCTGATCTGCTGGTGGCCGACCATGCGCATCGGCTCTCCCAGCAAGAGGAACGCGAACTGGTGCCCCACGATGTAGCCGGTCGGAATCGCGACCAGCCCGATGAGCAGCCAGCGCACCGTGGGGTGGAACCGGTCGAGGCGGTGCGTGCGCCGCAGCAGCAGCGCACAGGCCACCATGGTTAGGCCCACGCACTCGTGGAACACCAGCAGGCGGGGATAGGTCTCGAGCCCAGGGGACAGGAAGTACAGCAGCGTTGACGCGAGAGCCCAGAAGGCCGCGGCCGCAATCATGATCGGCAGCGTGCCTTTCAGCCTGTCGGGCCAGGGGCTGGCGATGCGGGTTGTTAACGAAGACATGACGGCCAACGGCGCTGCGAATTGGAGAAGAACGTCCCGACTCTAGAGCCCGCGTGGCCCACCGCCAAGCGGCGGCGCGGGCGAGGTGACCGGCTCGTCCACGAACTGTTGAATTCTTCGACCGGACGGTCGCCGGGGTGCGGGCTGACCACGGGTTGGCTGCTCGCTCGATGCATGCTATTCGGTGCGCCGTTGGATCGCTACATATTGGCGCCCAACGCCATGACCGCTCCGACCCCGATCCCATACGGGATGTGCGAGAGCGGGCTCGCCAGCAGGGCATTGGAGCCGCGCGGTCCGCGTCGCCCGAACCAGCCCCAACCGAACGATGGCAGCAGAACGAACCAGGGCAACAGCGACGTGGCCAAACCGAACAGCAGGCCACCCAGAATTGGATGGGCGGGGGGCGCCGCACCGACGATCTGCAGAGCGGCTGGGTAGATGAGCGCCACCCCACCGCCGCCAATGAGGAAGTGAAAGGCCCAGCCCAGACCGACCTCGCCCGGCACCGGCGGCGCGTTCAGGAGGTTGGCATGGGCCAGTCGCCCCCGCGTCAAGCCCAGGAACCAGCGGCCCACTAGGGCGACGTTGACGCCGCTCGTGATGCCGATCCTGGCCATGACCGTTTCGGTGATGTCCATCAGGACCGCGCCTGCGATGCCGCCAAAGAAGGCAAGGACGAAAATGTTCATTCGCTACCCCAGAAGATTGAAGGACGATCGGGAGCCGTTGGGCCGGCGGTGGCTAGTCCCTCGCCACCGGCGCGACCCTCGGCGCCATGCGACTCAGGCCTTCGGGCAGGAGCAGCCTTCGCCGCACTGGCACTGCGGGCCGCAGGCGCAGGCAGCCTGAGTGGCCGCCTTCTGGCAGCCGCAAGCGCAGGACAGGCCTGGGCACGTCGTGCAGGTGCAGGCAACGGGTTGCATCGTTTCGTTCATGGTGATCTCCTCGGTGGCTCGACGACGGGATGTCATCGATGGCAGGACTTTCGGCTCGACGGCTCCTTCTCGACACTCGTTTGCGACGAGCCGTCAGCTCGAGTGCCGGACCGGTCGCGCCAGTCGACCGAGTTGTCGGAGATGCGCTGCGCACCGGGGACGCCGACCGCGCCCTGCACTGGATCGACGCTGGAATCGAGGAACGCTCGCCTCGCGTCCTCAGCCTAGGGATCAACGCAGGCTACGACCTCATCCGAGGCGATGTGCGGTTCACGGAACGGCTGGTGCGGATCGGGCCGGCGCGCTGACGCGGCTCAACGCTTGGCCGGCTTCGGGTACTGCAGGATCCTGAAGGTCTTTCGCTGAAAGGCATCGAGCGGCGTCAGCAGGCGCTGCTGGCGCGGCGAGAGCAGTGGGTAGTGGCGCAGCCCCGCTAACGTGTCTTCGACTTCCTGGCAATTCCGGCGGTTGGACACCCACTGCCCGGGGTCGATGCGCCGCAGGTCATACGCGCCGGAATAGCTGCGCAGGGTCTTGCGCCCGCCCTTGTCGGCGTACTCGTGAAAATAGGACAGCGCGAGTTCGCGCAGGCTGCGGTAGATCGGATCGCGATAGCGCAGCACTGCGCCATTGGACTTCGAGATCGCGCCCCAGCAGTGCCCCCTGCGGAACAGCGCAATGACATGCGGGAAGTCGCTGATGGCGCAGTCGAGGTGCATCACCAGCGGCGGCTCGCCGTGGATCCACAGCGCGCACGCGGCCAGCATGGCGGCTTCGATGCAATGCGCGCGCCGGTGGCGCAGGACCGATCGCACCGAATGGATCGTCTCGCCGCCGAGTTCGTGGTTGGTCGGAATCGTGACCAGGAACGCCTGGATCTTCTGCGGCGTGGTCAGTCGCTGCAGCAGCGAGTACTCGGCCGGCGTCAGTCCCAGATCTATGCGTCGGGCAACGCGGCGATTCGAGCGCACCAATTCAGTCTCCTCGACCGCTTGTGATCCCAGCGTGATTCTATTGAACCGGACTCAGACGCTCCCCACCCGAAGAGATGCCTGGTCCGCTCGCGGTCCAGTTCCGGAGACGTGAGCGGAAGTCCGCCGTCGGCCCACAGCATCCGGACCACGACGCTGCGGTAATGCGCCGCCAGCAGACGCGCCGCGCCGAGCGTCGGTCCAACGCCGACATCGCTGTTCCCGGGCCGGCGCACGGCAGGTGGTCGGCCGTGTCGCGCGCGGAGAGCCCTGACGCATCGACCGATCGGATGAGGGGTCGACCAAAAGGACTCCCTCAAAGCAATCAGACGCATGACTGTCGCGGGCAACGGCGCGCGATAGAGTCGGCGAGACCTGAACTCACGCCGCTTGCGTGAATGCCGCGGTTCCGTCTTCGTGCGGAACTGCAGGCCTGGTGTGCCCCGTATTTACCGAAGATGGACTCGCATTCATTGACTTCGCCCTCGACCCGCGCCGGCCTTCGTGCGCGCGCACCGGGCGCGTCTATGTCTATGGCCGCCCGATGCTGAACTCGCTGAGCCGCCTGGCGCGACGCGCGCTCTCGGCCGAGGCACCGGCCCGGGCCGGGCGCTGGTTCAGTCGCGACGAAGCGATCATGGGCACGGCGATCCACGTGGAGCTGTGGAGCGACGAACGCGCGGCGGCCAACACGGCGATCGACGCCGTGATGCGCGAGATGCACCGGATCGACGCGCTGATGAGTCCGTACAAGGAGTCGTCGGAACTCTCGCGCATCAACCGCGAGGCCGCGCGGCGGCCGGTCGAGGTATGCACCGAACTCTTCGACCTGCTGGCGCGGTCGATCGCGTTCTCGGAGCTGTCCGGCGGCGCCTTCGACATCACCTACGCGAGCGCCGGGCATCTGTACGACTACCGCAGGCGCATCCGGCCGAGCGAAGAGCAGCTGGCGGCCGCGCGCGAGGCGATCGGCTATCGCCACCTGCAGTTGGACCCGGTGCAGCGCACGGTGCGGTTTGCGCGCGACGGCGTGAAGATCGACCTCGGCGGGTTTGCCAAGGGCCACGCGGTCGACAACGGCGCCGCGATCCTCGCGCGGCACGGCGTGCGTCACGCGGCGGTGGCGGCGGGCGGCGACAGCCGCATGCTGGGCGACCGCTGCGGCCGGCCCTGGATGGTCGGCGTGCGCGATCCGCGCCGCGAGGGCGAGGTCATCGCGCTGCTGCCGCTCGAGGACGCCGCGGTGTCGACCTCGGGCGACTACGAACGCTACTTCGACGACGGCGATGAGCGTTGCCATCACCTGATCGATCCGCGCACCGGGAAGTCGCCGCGCGAAGTGCGCAGCGTGACGGTGATCGCGCCCGACGGCCTGACCAGCGAGGCGCTGTCGAAGACGGTCTTCGTGCTCGGAGTCGAGCGCGGCCTGCGCATCGTCGAGTCGATCCCGGAGGTCGACGCCGTCGTCGTCGACGCCGCAGGCCAGCTGCACTACTCGCAGGGCCTGCTGCCCGGCGGACAAGCACCGCGCAACTAATGACTTCGGCCTAGCGCCGTGATGCACGCAGTGAGCAAACCCGAGAATCAGCCGTTACATCGAGCAATCGTCGCCACCACGGCGCGGGAAAATTCCCGCGTCCCATGCCAACGCCGCTCCAGTGAGGCAGCCATGAGGGACTTCCACATATCTCGTTGGTCTACTGCATTCGCACTCGCCGCCACGTGTGCGCTGGCCGGCTGCCCGTCCAGCGACACGATGGACAGCAAGCTCATCGTCTCCGGCGATGTGCCGATCGCGTACGCCAAGCGGGCGACCACGCTGCGCGTCAATCCCACCAACGGCGCGCCGTTCGCTGCCGGAGGTGACCTGATCATCCGCGAGCGGTCCTCGCCGAGCGCGCGCGAGTTCAACGTCACATCGACCATCACCCAGGGCAACGGTGACGTGTCCGACCCCGAGGTCTCGTACGACGGCAAGAAGATCGTCTTCACGATGCGCTGCCCCGCCAGCAACACGTCGACGGTCGGCGGCGTGCCGGCCTGCACCGGCCGCTGGAACCTGTGGGAATACGACACGACGCCGGGGCTCGACAAGGGCACGCTTCGCCGCATCACCAGCACGACGACCGACGACGACGTCGATCCGGCCTACCTGCCGGCCGAACGCGGCTTCGTGTTCGCGTCCAACCGGCAGACCACGACGAAGACGCAGGCGCTCGGCCAGACCTACTACGCGGTCGACGAGTACGAGCGCGAGCGTGTGTTCAACCTGCACACGGTGGACAAGAACGGCGGAGCCGTCACGCAGATTTCGGTCAACCAGAGCCACGACCGCAACCCGGTGGTCCGGCCCAACGGCGACATCATGTTCTCGCGCTGGGAGCACGTCGGCCCGCGCAACCGGTTCGCCATCTTCCGCGTCAAGCCCGACGGCACCGACATGTTCGTGCTCTATGGCGCCCACAGCGGCGGCAACAGCTTCCTGCATCCGCGCGACATGGACCCGAGCGGCCCGTACAAAGGCAAGGTGGTGTCCGACCTGATGCCGCTTTCGGGCACGCAGGAAGGCGGGGCGCTGATGCTGATCGACGCCGCCAATTACTCGGAGCAGAACACGCCGGCCAACGCGCAGGTCGCCGCGACCGGTGGCCAGGTGCAGTGGACCGAGAAGGAAATCGACCTCGGCCGCGGCCTGTCCGAATACGGGCGCGTCACGTCGCCGTTCCCGCTGTGGGACGGCACCAACCGCGTGCTGCTGGCGTATCGCCCGTGCGAGGTGACGCGTAACGGCGTCGTCGTGCCCTGCGCCACGCTGACGGCGGCCGAGCGCGCGATGCTCGCGGACGACACGATGTCGCGCGCCCAGCGCGCGCTGCAGCCGGTGCAGGACAACGCGCCGGCCGCGTACTCGATCTACATGTTCGATCCGGCCAAACAGACGTTCCTGATCGTCGCGTCGCCGCCGCCGGGCTTCATGTACACCGATCCGGTCGCGATCCAGCCGCGCACGGAGCCGAATGCCACGCAGCCGACCGTCGTCGACGAAGCGCTGAAGGCGCAGGGCATGGCGCTGATCGAAGTGCGCAGCGTGTACGACACCGACGGCCTCGACCGCATGGGCGATTCGATGCTGGCCGCGACGGATCTCGGGACGGGTTGCACCACGGCGATCGCCAAGACCGCGCCGACGGACACGGCCGACACGCGCACGCGCGTGCCCGACATCGCGCGCATCAAGGACCCGGCCGATGCCGCCTACCGCTGTGCGCCGGCCTTCTTCGTGCGCGCCTTCCGCTCGGTCGCGCCGCAGGCGGGCATGACCGGCATGCGGCAGGCCATCGGCGAGACCGATTTCGAGCCGCAGCAGATCCTCGGCTACGCGCCGGTCGAACCGGACGGTTCGTTCAAGCTCGTCGTGCCGGCCGACACGCCGCTGGGGCTGGCGATCCTCGACTCCAAGGGCCGCGCGATCCAGACGCACCTGAACTGGATCCAGGTGCGCCCGGGCGAGCGCCGCACCTGTGACGGCTGCCATAGTCCGCGGCGCGGCGCGTCGCTGAACTCCGGCGCGATCGTCAACTCCGTCCCGGCGGCACTGCTGCCCGCAATGGCAGCCGCGCATCAGTCGGGCGAGACGATGGCCTCGACCCGCACGCGACTCGATGCCACCGCACTCAGCCTCGGCAAGGATCTCGTGCACGCCGACAACTGGGCCGACACGACCAAGGCCGGCGTCACAGCCAAGCCGGGCATCGTCGTCCGCTACACCGGCAATGCCAATGCCGCGGACGACCTTGCGACGGCGGTGCCCACCAACGGCATCATCAATTACCCGGATCACATCGCGCCGATCTGGACGCGCAGTCGCGGCGCCAACGGCGTCGACACCTGCACCAACTGCCACAACGACCCGGCCAAGCTCGACCTGCGCGCGACGGTCGCGGGCACGGGGCGGATCGTGTCCTACGAGGAACTGCTGGTCGGCGATCCGGTGATCGATCAGGCCACCGGGCTGCCGGTCACGCGGCTGGAAGACGGCGTTCCCGTCGTCGTGCGCAACACGCCGCTGGTGGACAACATGGCCGGCAACGCGCTCGGTATGACCCGCGCCAGCCGGCTCGGCGAAATCATTTACGGCGAACCGCTGAAGGCGTCCGCCGAGGCGCGCAACGTGCACCCGAATCCGCCCGCCAGCGCGCCGGATCACTCGACACTGCTCAACCTCGCCGAGAAGAGGCTGGTCACCGAGTGGATGGATCTCGGCGGCCAGTACTTCAACAACGTGTCGGCGAGCAGCAGCCCGGCGCGCGCGACCGCGCTCTCGCGCACCGCGTTCGATGCCACCGTCTACCCGGTGATCCAGGCGAACTGCGTCAGCTGCCATCAGCCGACCGGCAACAGCGGCGCCGCGCAGACCGGGCAGTCGTTCCTTCGCAACCGCTTCGTCCTGACCGGCGATGTCGAGGGCGACTACAACGTCACGCTGACGATGATCTCCGACGCGTGCACGGCGGCGTCCAACGCCCTGCTCGCGCGGCCCTCGACGGTGCCGCATCCGGCCGGTGCGGTGGGTCAGACCACGGCCGTGCTTCCCGCCGGCAGCCCCGGGTACACCGCGATCGCCAGCTGGATCAGTTCGGGGTGCCGCACGCCATGAGCCTGGATTCGGCGGGGGCGCCATGGCAGACAAGGCGGGTCATCATCGCGATGGCCGGCCTTGTCGCGCTCGTACTCACAGGCTGCGGCGGCAGCAATCCTTTCGACAACCCGCCGACGGTGCAGAACCCGGCGACGACGACCGGACAGAAGCTGTCGTTCGTCTACTTCCAGAAGTGCATCCAGCCGATCTTCCTGGCGCGCCTGCAGATCAACCAGGGTGGCACCATCTCGACCAACACCTGCGCTGCCGGCGGATGCCATGACAACGCCACCGGCACCGGCGGCGCGTTCCGGCTGATCGGCAGCGCGACCGCGGTGGACATGTCGAATCCGGCCAACACGCCGGACGTGATCCGCAGCACCGACATGTACCGGAACTTCTACTCGGCGCAGGGCGAGGTTGTGTTCGGCGCGCCGCTGACGAGCCGGCTGCTGACCAAGCCGCTGACACTCAATGTCCTGCACGGAGGCGGCGTCATCTTCCTCAGCGAGAGCGATCCCAATGTCATGCTGATCAAGTACTGGATCAGCCGCCCGGTGCCGCAGGGCCACGACGAGTTCAGCTCTTCCGCTGCAAGCATGTTCACGCCCGCCGATCCGAATGCCGGCACCTGCAATACGCAATGATTCCGGACGGCGCGCAGACACGGTGGCGAAGGGCGCTGGCGGGCGTGGCGGCTTGCGCGCTGCTGCTGGGCGCGGCGATGGCACCGGCTGTAGCGCAGGAAAAGGTGCAGGTCACCGATCCATACATCGAACTGCACACCGGTCCCGGGCGCGGCTACCCGGTCACCTTCGTCGCCGAGCGCAACGAGTGGATCGAGATCCTGCTGCGCCACACCGACTGGTTCAAGGTGCGTGCGGCCAATGGCCAGGAGGGCTGGGTGAGCCGCGCGCAGCTCGCGACCACGCTGACCGAGGCGGGCACGACCAAGGCGTTCCGCGACGTCCTGCTCGACGATTACCTGCGCCGCAGGCTCGAACTCGGCGCGGCCTGGGGCATGTTCGACGGCGAGCCGATGTTGAAGATCTGGAGCGCGTACCGGTTCGCCGACGCGCTCAGTGTTGAACTGGCTGCCGGCCAGGTGCAGGGCACCTTCGCCGGCACCGAACTCTGGAACGTCAATGTGAACGTGGAGCCGTGGTCCGACCGGCGGCTGTCGCCGTTCTTCGGCATCGGCCTGGGACGCTTCACGAATATCCCCAACGCGAGCCTCGTCAATGCCGTCAGCACCTCGGCCAACCTCGCCAACGCGGTGATCGGCCTGCGCTGGTACATCGCCGAGCGCTTCGTCGCGAAGGTCGACTACACGATCTACACCGCTTACACGTCGGACAACAGCAGCACCGAGTACCGCGCCGCGACGCTCGGCATCGCGTTCTTCTTCTAGATAACGGCAGCCACCGATGCGACAACGACTACTTGCGCTTTCAATCGCCGCCGGACTGGCGTCCGGCGCGTCCTCCGCGTTCGCGCAGACCGCGCCCGCCGGGGCGGCGACAAACCCGCCCGCCAACGAGCAGGTGATCGAACCCACCGTCCCGCGCCGCGATGTCCGCGTGCCGAAGATTCCGAGCAACGACATCATCGTCGGCGCCTATCTGGGCACGTACTCGAGCGAGGACTTCGGCGCCAGCTTCGTGTACGGCCTGCGCCTCGGCTACCACATCACCGAGGACTTCTTCGTCGAAGGCGTCTACGGCACGACCAAGGTCAGCGATGACAACTACCGGCAGATCCTGCCGGGCGGCGTGTTCCCGAACAAGACCGAAACGCTCGACTACTACAACCTCTCCGTCGGCTACAACATCCTGCCGGGCGAGGTCTTCTTCGGCCGCTCGTACGCGAAGGCCTCCGCGCTGTACCTGATCGCCGGACTCGGCAGCACCAAGTTCCTCGGCCAGAGTTCGCAGACGTTCAACTTCGGCCTCGGCTACCGCGTCTTCTACAAGGACTGGGGCGCGATCCAGGTCGATTTCCGCGACCACATGTACTCGCTCGACCTGCTCGGACAGAGCAAGTCGACGCAGAACCTCGAGCTGACGCTCGGCGCGACTTTCTTCTTCTAGGGACGTCGACGTGTTCTCCATTATCCGAGCCTTTCTTTCGCTGCGATTCGCGGCGGCCGCCGCGCTGGCCATCGCCGTCGGCGTCGCCGCGGCAGCCATCACGCCCAGCGCGGGCGCGCCCGACTTCACGCTCCCCAGCCTCGATGGTCCGAACCTGCGGCTGCAGGAGCAGCGCGGCCGCGTCGTGATGATCAACTTCTGGGCCACCTGGTGCGGACCGTGCCGGGTCGAGATGCCGCACCTCGCGAAGCTCTACGAGAAGTACCGCAAGTCCGGATTCACGGTGCTGGCCGTCAACATCGACGAAGACCCGCACAAGGCGGCGTCCCTGGCCAGGCAGCTGGGCATGCAGTTTCCGGTGCTGCTCGACACTGACAAGAAGGTGAGCCGGCTTTACGACCTCGGCACGATGCCTTCGACGGTCCTGGTCGACCGCGACGGACGCGTGCGCTACGTGCATCGCGGCTACCGCGACGGCTATGAGGACACCTACGACAAGCAGATCCGGGAGCTGCTGCGCGAATGAAGCCTGATCGCAATCGTCAATCGCTGCTGCGCGGCGCGCTGATCGGCCTCGCGGCCGCCTGCGCGCTCACCGCGTGCGCAATGCCGGAGCCCTGGGTCAAGCCGTATGAACGCGAGCGCCTGGCCGACCCGATCATGAAGCTCCAGCGCGACCCGCTGTCGGCCAAGCACCTCGAGCACGTGCACGACGTGCGCGAGGGCGCGCGCGGCGGCACCGGTGTCCAGGGGGGAGGCTGTGGCTGCAACTGAGCCCTGCTGGGCTGATCGCTGGCGGCGCGGCCTGCGCCTGGCTCAGCGCCGGCTGCTCGTGCTCGGCGAGCGTCGCCGGGACATGCGCGGCCTGGCGTTCCTGTCGTGCGCGCAGCTGCTCGGCGCGCTTGGCGGGCTGCTCGCGACGGGCGACGCCGGTGCGGCCGACCTGCCGGAGAACCGTGCCGACCTGATGCTGCACAGCTTCAGCGGCGGCGGCGTCGATGCTTGGGGCCCGGCGCTGCTGGTGCGCAAGAACATCTCCGACAAGTTCTCCCTGCTCGCGACCTACTACGCCGACATCGTCAGCAATGCGTCGATCGATGTCGTCACCACCGCCAGCCCGTACCGCGAGACGCGCAACGAATTCGGCTTCGGCGTCGACTACGTCGTGCGCGACTCGGTGCTCACGTTCGCGGCGTCACGCAGCACCGAGCCCGACTACATCGCCAATGCGTTCAACGTCGATGTCTCGACCGATACCTTCTCGGGCATGACGACGGTTGGGCTCGGATACACCTACGGGTCCGACGATGTCGGCAAGAAAGGCGAGGGCTTCTTCGATCACGCCAAGCACTGGCGCTACCGGCTCGGAGTGACGCAGATCCTGTCGCCGCGCTGGCTCGCGAACGCGAACTTCGAAGTGGTGTCGGACAGCGGCTTCCTCGCCAGCCCCTACAGAATGGCGCTGGTCTTCTCGGCCGCGGTCCCGGAGCGGCTGCCGGGCACGCGCACCAGCCGAACGATGCAGGTCCGCGTGGTCGGCGAGGTCGCCCCGTCCTGGTCCGTTCGCGCCGAGTACCGCTATTTCTGGGACACGTGGGACATCCAGGCGCAGAACTTCGGTGTCGGCGCCGCGCATCGCATCGGCGAGAAGTGGCTGGTCGACGCCTACGCGCGCTACTACACGCAGGGCGGTGCGCTCTACTTCTCCAACAACGCGACCACCGAAACGCAGTATGTGACGCGCAATCGGCAGCTGAGCCCGTTCAGTTCGTGGGCGCTCGGCGGCAAGGTGACCTACGCGCTGACCGGCGTGCCGGGCAAGTACGAGGTCTTCCTGAACGGCGCCCTCGAATACTGGAATTCGAACTTCAGCGAATTCACCGACGTTCGCACCGGCAGCCTGTATTCGTACACGGCGACCGTGGCACAGGTCTTCGTGACCGTTCTCTTCTAAACAAAGGACAGCAGCATGTCGAAACGCCGCCTGCTGATCATCGCGCTGCAGTCGATTGCACTGCTGTCGTCGGTGGCTTCGGCGCAGTCAACGCCGCCGCCCGCGGCGCCTGCAGCCCCTGCGACTGTCGCGCCGGCAGCAACAGCGCCGGCGTCCTCTGCGGTGCCGGCCGCTCCGGCTTCATCGTCCGCGAGTCTCGACGATCGCATCCAGGACGCCAAGGCGGATGTGATCCGGCTCAATCGCGACCTCATGGTGCTGGAGGAGGAACTGCTGTTTCCGGCCAGCACGCAGGTCGCCGTCTTCTTGTCGATGGACGTCGGCAAAATGTTCTCGCTCGACTCCGTGTGGCTGAAGCTTGACGACAAGGAAGTTGCCGCCTACATGTACACGCCGGCCGAAGTGCAGGCGCTGCACCGCGGCGGCGTGCAGCGGCTCTACCTCGGCAACCTGCGCGCCGGCACGCACGAGCTCGTGGCGTTCTTCACGGGCAAGGGTCCGCACAGCCGCGACTACAAGCGCGGCGCCACGCTGAAGATCGAGAAGGGCACGGAGCCCAAGTACATCGAGCTCCAGATCAAGGACTCCACCGGCAAGCTGCAGCCGGAATTCGAGGTCAAAGTCTGGCAGTGACGGTCGCATGGGCGGGCAACGCGTGAGACTGCAGGTCGGACGCTGGTCGCGGATTGCCGCGAACCTGGCGGCGCTGGCGCTGGCGACGGCCGTGCACGCGCAGCCGGCGCCTGCGCCCGATTTCGCCGGGGCCAGCACTACGACGAACTGGATGGACTGGCTCGGCTCGGCGAACTGGTGGCCGTGGCGTGACAGCCGGCCGCCGCTGCCCACGGGTGTGCAGTCGCCGCACTACGGCGACAGCCTGTTCTACTTCTTCCAGGGGCGCTACTTCACATCGGTCACGCGCCTCATGGTGTCGCAGCAGCTCGGCCGCATGGCGCCGCACGACGACGAAGCCGAGATCCTGCGCGGCGGGCTCTTCCTTTCCTACGGACTGCATCGTGAGGCGGGCGAGATCTTCGCCACGCTGATCCAGAAGGGCGCGCCGCAGCCGGTGCGCGACCGTGCCTGGTTCTACCTGGCCAAGATCCGCTACCAGCGCGGCCTGTATGTCGAAGCCCAGGACGCGCTCGGCCGCATCGAGAAGCCGCTGCCGGGCGCGCTCGAGGAAGACCGCGCGCTGCTGCAGGCCAATGTTCTGATGGCGCGCGGCAACTACGCCGATGCAAGCCGCGTGCTGGATACGCTTGCCAAGGGCCCGAATCCCAGCAGCTACGCGCGCTACAACCTCGGCGTGGCGCTGATCAAGAGCGGCGATGCAGCGCGCGGCATCACGCAGCTCGACACGATCGGCAAGATGCCGGCCACGAGCGAGGAGTACCGCAGCCTGCGTGACAAGGCGAATGTGGCGCTCGGATTCGCCTCGCTTCAGGAAGGCCGCGGCGAGCAGGCGCGCCTGTACCTGGAACGCGTGCGGCTCGCGGGCATGTATTCGAACAACGCGCTGCTCGGTTTCGGCTGGGCCTCCGCTGCTCAGGGACAGATGAAGTCCGCCCTGGTGCCCTGGAGCGAGCTGGCCGGCCGCAGTCCGAACGATGGTGCCGTGCTGGAGGCCAAGCTCGCGGTTCCGTATGCGCTCGCCGACCTCGGTGCCAATGCGCAGGCGCTCGAGCTCTACCAGGACGCGATTGGCGCGTTCGATCAGGAAGGCCGCAATCTCGATACGTCGATTGTCGCGATCCGCAGCGGCCAGCTGCTCGAAGGGCTGATCGCCAGCAACCCGGGCGAAGAGATGGGCTGGTTCTGGAACATTGCCGAACTGCCCGAGGTGCAGGGACTGCCACTGGGCGCCCACCTTGCGCACCTGATGGCGACGCACCCGTTCCAGGAGGCCTTCAAGAACTACCGCGACCTGCTGCATCTGTCGCGCAACCTGCAGCAGTGGCAGGAGAGTCTCGGCGTGCTGCGCGACATGCTGGCCAACCGCCGCCAGGGCTACGCCGAACGCTTGCCACAGGTGCGCGATCGCGAGCAGGCGCTGAACTTGGCGGGCTTCGAGCAGCAGGCCGCGGCGCTGCAGGCCGAGCTGGAGCGCGTCGAGCGCGACGTCGATGTGGCCGCCTTTGCCACGCCGCGCGAGCGCGAACTGCAGGTCCGGCTGGATCGTGTGCACGAGGTGCTTGAGCGGGCGGGCAACGACCCCGAACTGGCGCCGGCGAAGGAGCGCTATCGGCGCGTGGCCGGCGCGATGCTCTGGCAGCAGAGCGACCAGTTCGCTGCGCGCCTGTGGAACGCGAAGAAAGGCATGCAGGAGCTGCAGCTCAATCTGGCCCAGGCACAACGCCTCGACGCCGCACTGGCTGCGGCACAGCGCGACGAGCCGGCGCGGCTCGACGCGTTTGCCGGACGCATCGACGCACTGGCGGCGCGCGTCGATGCGATGGTGCCGCGCGTGGCCGCGCTCACGCAGGAACAGCAGGTCGCAGTGCAGGAGCTCGCGGTAGCGGAACTGTCGCGCCAGAAGGAGCGGCTCGCGGAGTACGGCACGCAGGCGCGCTTTGCCGTCGCGCAGATTGTCGACCGCGCCGCGTCGACGAAGGAAGGCAGCCGTGCGACGAGCAACTAGGCTCACTGTCGCCCTCGCTGCTGTGCTGCTCGCGGCGTGCTCGAGTCCGTGGAAGCGGTCGCAGAGTCCGGAGCCGCCGACGCTCAAGACGCTATCGTCACGCCAGTACCCGATCAAGCCCGACGCCGGCGTGACGGCGAGCGAAGAGGATGCGGAGCGCGCCTATCGCGATTTCCTGGCCGCCGCGCCGCGCGAACCGCACAAGCAGGAGGCGCTGCGGCGGCTGGGCGACCTGCAGATGGATCAGGTCGACACGCGTTCGGCGAACGGCGAGGCGACCGGTGCCGCCGACTACAAGGAAGCCATCACCCGCTACCAGGCGTTCCTCAAGGCCTATCCGAACGACTCGGGCAACGACCGCGTGCTCTACCAGCTCGCGCGCGCCTACGAGCTCTCCGGCGACCTGGAGACCTCGCTCGCCACGCTCGACAAGCTGGTCCTGCTCTACCCGACCACGCGCTACCGCGACGAGGCGCAGTTCCGGCGCGGCGAGCTGCTGTTCGCGCTGCGCGAATACCCGAAGGCCGAGGTCGCCTACCTGGTGACGATGCGCGGCGACAAGGGCTCGCCGTACTACGAGCGGTCGCTCTACATGCACGGCTGGGCCCTGTTCAAGCAGGGCCGGCTGGAAGATGGCCTGCAATCGTTCTTCGGCGTGCTGGACCTGAAGCTTGCGGGTCGCGGCAGTGAAAGCGATCTCGAGAAGCTGCCGGGGCTCACGCGCGCCGACCGCGAACTCGTCGAGGACACCTTCCGCGTCACCAGCATCTCGCTCGCCAACCTGCAGGGCCCGGCGTCGATTCCGCCCTACATCAACTCCGAGGTGCGGCGCGAGTACGAATTCCGCGTCTACCAGCAGCTGGGCGAGCTCTACATCAGGCAGGACCGCGTCAAGGACGCGGCCGACACCTTCAGCGCGTTCGCGCAGCGCTCGCCGTCGCATCCGGAAGCCCCGGTGCTGCAGGCGCGCGTCATCGACATCTACGCGGCCAACGGCTTTGCCACGCTCGCGCTGGAAGCCAAGAAGCAGTACGTGACGCAGTACGGCGTCGGCAGTGATTACCAGCGCAGCAACCCGGAAGGCTGGGCGCGCAATGCCGAGCCGCTGGTGAAGACGCACCTTGAAGAGCTGGCGCGCACCTACCACGCCAGCGCGCAGAAGACGAAGAAGACCGAGGACTACCAGGAAGCGGTGCGCTGGTACCGCCTGTACCTGACGTCGTTCCCGCAGGACCCGCAGGCGGCGCAGAACAATTTCCTGCTGGCCGAACTGCTGTATGAGGACGCGCGCTACGCCGAGGCGGCGGTCGAATACGAGAAATCGGCCTACGGCTATCCGGCGCACGCGAAGAGCGCCGACGCCGGCTACGCGGCCCTGCTCGCCTACGCGCAGCAGGAAAAGCGCGTTGCCGCGGCCGAGGCGCAGGCGGTGCAAATGACCGCGGTCGAAAGCTCGCTGCGCTTCGCGCAGGCTTTCCCGCAGGACGCGCGTGCGTCGTCAGTGCTGACGAACGCGGCCGAGAAACTCTATGCGCTGAACGATGCGCCGCGCGCTGCCGCGGTGGCGCGCCAGGTGCTTGAACTGCAGCCGCCGGCGCCGGCGGCGCAGCGCCGTGTCGCGTGGACGGTCGTCGCCCACACGTCGTTCGAGAAGGGCGACTTCGCCGACGCCGAGCGTGCCTATGGTGAAGTGCTGGCGCTGACTCCTGACAAGGATCCGTCGCGCGCGGCGCTGACCGAGCGGCTCGCCGCCTCGGTCTACAAGCAGGGTGAAGCGGCGCGTGCGCAGGGCCAGCTCGCCGAAGCGATCGGTCATTTCAACCGCGTGGCGAGCGTCGCGCCGCAGTCGCCGGTGCGTGCGAATGCGCAGTACGACGCGGCGGCGACAATGCTGGCGGCGGGCGACTGGGACAGCGCGGCGCGCACGCTGGAGGACTTCCGTACCCGCTATCCGAAGAGTCCGCTGCAGGACGACGTATCGGCCAAGCTCGCGCTGGCCTACACCGAGAAAGGCAGCTGGGCGCAGGCTGCCGGCGAGTACGAGAAGCTCGCCGCCGCCAACAAGGACCCGAAGCTCGCGCGCGTCGGACTATGGCAGGCGGCCGAGATGTACGAGAAGGCCGGTGCCCGCGAACCTGCGGCCCGCGCCTACGAGCGCTATCTCAAGCAGTACCCGGAGCCGCTCGAACCCGCGCTGGAAGCCCGCTGGCGGCTGGCGAAGATCGCGCGCGAACAGGGCAACCCGGCGCGCGAACTGGCACTGATGAAAGAGGTGCAGCGCGGCGATCTGACGGCGGGACCAGCGCGCACCGACCGCACCCGCACGCTGGGCGGCATGGCCACGCTCGCGCTCGCGCGGCCGATCGTCGACGACTACCGCAAGGTCGCGCTGGTCGAGCCGCTCAAGCGCCAGCTGAAGCTCAAGAAGGACAAGCTGGAGCTGGCGCTGAAGGCCTACGCCGCCGCAGCCGACTACGGCATCGCCGAAGTGTCGACGGCGGCGACGTTCCAGACAGCCGAGCTGTATCGCGATTTCGGCGCGGCGCTGATGAACTCGCAGCGGCCCAAGGGGCTGAAGAAGGATGAGCTCGAGCAGTACAACGTGATGCTCGAGGAGCAAGCCTACCCGTTCGAGGAGAAGGCGATAGAAGTGCACGAGATCAACGCACGACGGACGGCGGACGGCATCTATGACAAGTCGGTGCGCGACAGCATTGCGGCGCTCGGCAAGCTGCGTCCGGCGCGCTACAACAAGGTGGAACGCGCGGGAGGGACGGTCGATGCGATTCGCTGATCGTTCGTTGACCGCGATGGTCCTCGTTGCCGCGGGCGTCGCGCTCGCTGGGTGCTCGACGTTCGGCGACAAGACCACGCCATCGACCACGGCGTCATCGGCCGACGCGAAGTCCGGCGGCACGGTGGCGAGCGCCGTCAAGGTCGAGGCAGGCGCTGCGGCCCCGAAGGTCGAAGCGAAGCCCGTCAGTCCGGCCGCGCAGCGCAGCTTCGACGCGGCCCGCCAGGCGATGGCGGCCGGGCGGACGGCGGAGGCCGAGCGCGGCTTCGTCGCGCTCACCAAGTCCGATCCCGATCTGGCCGGGCCGTACGCCAACCTCGGACTGATCCATCGCCAGGCCGGACGCAACGCCGAAGCGATCGCCGCGCTTGAGAAGGCGGTGCAGCTGAACCCGAACAGTGCCGAGCTGCACAACCAGCTCGCCATCACCTATCGCATGGCCGGGGACTTCGCCAAGGCGAAGGCCTCATACGAACAGACGATCTCGCTGGATAGCGCCTACGCGCCCGCGGTGCTCAACCTCGGCATTCTGTATGACTTGTATCTATGGGATGGCGCGCGCGCTCTCGAACTCTACGATCGCTACCTGCAGATGACGCCCGGCGGAGACGAGCAGGTGCAACGCTGGGTGAGCGACCTCAGGAATCGCACTGCGCGAAAGAACGCGCCGCAGCGCAAGGAACAGGGATGAAGCGGCGCTTCTTCGGGCATCGGCTCGATCCGTTGCGCGTCACGATGGCTGCCGCAGGCGCGCTGGTCGCGTGCACGGTCGCGGCGCAGGACCGTGCAGACATGGACCGCACGCAGATCATCGGTAACCGCGAACTGCCGAAGGTGCTCTACATCGTGCCGTGGAAGAAGCCGTTGCCGGGTGACATGTCGGGCAAGCCGCTGGAAAGCGTGCTCGACGAGGCGCTGGCGCCGGTGGACCGCGACGTGTTCCGGCGGCAGGTGCGTTACGACGCGCAGATCCATGCGCGCGCCGAGAAGCCCGCGGCAGGCGTCGCCCAGGAAGCGGCCCCGCCAGCGGCTCGCAAGTGAATCGGGATTGATTGCATCGAAATGGAGATCGACTCATGAACGCCTTCGACACCGTGGTCAAGTTCTTCCACGACAGCGGGCTCTTCATCTACCCCAGCCTGCTGATCATGGCGCTCGGCCTGGCCGTGGCGATCGAACGCTTCATCTTCCTGAACCGGGCGCGCTCCGATAACCGGCAGATGTGGGACAAGATCCTGCCGCTGCTGCAGAACGGCAAGTTCGACAAGGTGCAGGCCGTGGCCGGCGGCGGCGACGTGGCGATAGGCAAGATCGTCAGCTACGGGCTCGAGCGGCTGAGGACGCCGCACCGGCGCGAGGACGTCGACATGGCGATGGAGGAAGGCATGATGGAAATCGTGCCGCGGCTCGAGAAGCGCACGCACTACATCGCGACCTTCGCCAACGTCATCACGCTGGTCGGCCTGCTCGGCACCATCATCGGCCTGATCAAGGCGTTCACGGCGGTGGCCAACGTCAATCCTTCGGAAAAAGCGGAACTGCTGGCGGCGTCGATCTCGATCGCGATGAACAACACCGCTTTCGCGCTGATGGTCGCGATTCCGTTCCTGCTGATCCACGCCTTCCTGCAGGCGCGTGCCACCGAGATCGTCGACAGCCTCGAGGCCGCGAAGATCAGTTTCCTCAACCTGACGCAGCGGATGACGAGCGAAGTCCGGCGCGCCGCCGAGTAGTCGGCCGGCCTGTTTCCTGAACCGGAAGGAGCAGCATGCGTCTGCGTCGCCTGCGTCGCGAGCCCGCCGGGCTCGACGTCACGGCCTTCATCAACCTGATCGTCGTGCTGGTGCCGTTCCTGCTCAGCACGGCGGTGTTCACGCGGCTGTCGGTGCTGGACCTGGCGCTGCCGGCGCAGTCGACCGGCGCGCTCGAAAAGCTGTCGGCAGAGAAGCTCAACCTCGAGGTCGTCATCCGCGGCGAAGCGATCGAGGTCGGCGACCGCATCGGCGGTCTGATCCAGAGCATTCCGAAGACCTCCACGGGCCGCTACGACATCGTGGCGCTCAGCACGCTGGCGCGCGCGATCAAGGAGAAGTTTCCCGACACGACCGCCGTTACGGTGCTGCCCGAGCCGAACGTGCCGTATGACGTGCTAGTGCAGGCGATGGACGCGCTGCGCACCGGCCACCAGGTGCAGGGCACGAAGGTGGTCGAGGTGGTGCTGTTTCCGGACATCTCGATCGGCGATGCGCCGATCCGGCAGGCGGCGCGATGAAGCAGACCGGAATCCAGAAGCGCGCCGCGCGCCGCGGGCGCAACACCTCGACGGTCGACCTGAACCTGGTGTCGCTGATCGACATCTTCACGATCCTAATCTTCTTCCTGCTGATCAACACCGGCGTGGCCGATGTGCTGCCGAACTCGAAGTCGATCAAGCTGCCGGAATCGACTGCGGAGAAGATGCCGCGCGAAACCCTGGCGGTGCTGGTCAGCGCCAGTGAGATCGTCGTTGACGGCCGCAAGGTTGCTGCCGTGAGCGACGTGATCGACAAGGAAGGTGACCTGATCCCGGGGCTCAAGGCCGAACTCGATCTGCTGATCGCACGCCCCGTGATCCGCGCCGAAAATGAAGAGCAGAAGAAGTCGATCACGATCATGGGCGACCGGGAGATCCCGTACCGCCTGCTGCGCAAGGTGATGGTGACCTGCGCGCGTGCCGGCTTCACCGACGTCTCGTTCGCCGTGCAGAAGAAGGCGGGTGGCTGATGGTGGCGGCAGCGACCACTCTGCACACGCCGATTCTGGCGTGGTCGGTTTCGGCCGAGGACGAGGAGCGCTTCAAGCGGATCCTCCGGACCGTACTGGCGATCTGCCTGCTGATCGCGATCATCATGCCGTGGCTGCCGGTGCGGGAACCCGATCGCACGGTGGCCGAGCCGCTGCCGCCGCGCCTGGCAAAGCTGCTGCTCGATCGCGAAATGCCGCCACCGGTGATTCCCAAACCCGAGCGGCCTGTGACCAAGGACGAAACGAAGGCGCAGCCCACGATGCCGAAGGCCGAGCCGAAGCCGGCCGTCGTCGAGGCACGCCGCCCCGAAGCGAACAAGCCGCCCGGCGAAAGGCTCGAGAACGCACGTGCCCGGATGTCCGGCGTCGGACTGCTGGCGATGAAGAACGAACTGCAGGAACTGCACGCGGCACCGGCGGCGGTGCAGCTCAACAAGGACATCAAGCCCGGACCGGGTGTCGGTTCAGGGGTCGGCCCGGGAGTCGGCGCCGGCGTCGGACCGGGCGTGCCGACGCGGTCGCTGATCACGTCCAACGCGACCGGCGGCAGCGGCGGTATCAACACCGCCGCCTACAGTCGTGACACCGGTGGTGGCGGCCTCGCGGGCCGCTCGACGACGCTGGTCGAAGGCGTGGCCGGCGGAGCCGGCGGTGGCGGACCCGGCGGCGTGCAGCATGGGCGCGCGGGCGGCTCGGGCACCGGCGGCGGCGGCGCGGGAGGAACACTTCAGCGAGGCACGAGCGGCAAGGCTTCGCGCTCGATCGAAGAGATCAAGCTGGTGTTCGAGCGCAACAAGGCTGCCATTTACTCGATCTACAACCGCGCGCTGCGCGATGAGCCTTCGCTGCAGGGGCGCGTCGTCGTCGAGCTGAAGATCGCGCCCTCGGGCCAGGTCACCGGCCTGCGCGTCGTCTCGAGCGAACTGCGGGCCGCGGACCTGGAGCAGAAGCTGCTGGCACGCATCAAGATGTTCGACTTTGGCGCCAAGGACGTCGACGCGATCACGATCACCTGGCCGGTCGACTTCCTGCCGTCCTAGCGCCCCGCCGATTTGGCCGGACCTCGGCCGCTGCCGCGCCTCGTTCGACCGCGCGCGCGACGTCAGCGCGCTCCTGACGTACGCTTCGTGCCATCGGAACACGACCCGATGTGCGCACGATGACCCAGCCGCCCGCTCCCGCCTTCGAAGACGCCGCGCAGACCTGGAATCGCCGCTTCGACACCGATGAATTCCTGTTCGGCGTCGAGCCCAACGCCTGGCTGCGCGAACACGCGCGTTTGCTGCCGCCACGCGGGCGCGTGCTATGCGTGGCCGACGGCGAAGGGCGCAACAGCGTGTGGCTCGCGCGCCAGGGATTCGAAGTCGAGGCGTTCGACATCGCGGAGGTCGGAGTCGCCAAGGCGCGGCGTCTGGCCGACAGTCATGGCGTAGCGGTGGACTTTCAGGTTTCTGACTGCGACGCCTATGCGTGGCCGCAGGCGCGGTTCGACGGCGTGGCTGCGATCTTCGTGCAGTTCGCCGATCCTGCGCAGCGCAAGCGGCTGTTCGAGCGCATCGTGGCGAGCCTCAGGCCCGGCGGCATCCTGGTGCTGCAGGGCTACACGCCGAAGCAGCTCGACTATCGCACCGGCGGCCCGCCGTTCGCGTCGCACCTGTACACGCCGCAGTTGCTACGCGACGAACTTGCGGCCCTGGAAATTCTCGAACTGCGCGAGTACGAAGCCGATGTTGCCGAGGGCAGCGGACACTGCGGCCGCTCCGCGCTGATCGGCCTCACGGCGCGTCGACGCTGAAGGTTCGCCTTTGACGCACCGGTCCCGCTCGGACGCACGCCTCGGTTCGCTGCTCGTGGCGCTGCAGTTCGTGCTGCTGGCGTGGCTCGTGGTCGACGGCGTGCGCGGGCTCGCCGCAGGAATGGCGCCGGCCGACGCGATCGCTTTCGCACTCGCAGGGTTCGCGCTGGGGGTTTGGGCCTTGTCCGCCAACCGGCTTGGAAACTTCAACATCCGGCCGACGCCGCGCGCCGGCGGCCGGCTGGTGCAGCACGGACCGTATCGCAGGATCCGCCATCCGATGTACAGCGCGCTGATGCTGGCCGGTGTCGCGGCCGCGCGCTGCTCCACCGACGAGTCGACGTGGCTGGTCCTGCTCGCGCTGGCCGCCGTGCTGGTTGTCAAGGCGGGCGTCGAGGAGCGCGGCATGCTGGCGCAGCACGCCGCCTACGGCGAGTACCGGAGGCGTACCTGGCGGTTCGTGCCGTGGCTTTTCTGAGCCCCGCAGCCGGCGGCCATCAGAACGGCGCGCGCAGCAGCAGACGCAGGCTTTCGTTGCGGTAGACGCCGTTGCTGCCGCCGTAGCTGTAGTCGAGGCCGACCGACAGCGTGTCGGCGAGTCGCAGCACGAGCCCGGCCCCGCCGATCAGTTGCGTGTCGGACACCGTGCCGTCGGCGATGCTGTAGGTCGTCAGAGGCAGATCGGCGTACCACAGTGACTGATCGGCCGACGAAACCCGTACGCGCCGGACCTCGAACCGCAGCGCCGGCTCCAGGCTCGCGCGCCCGAGCGGGATGCGATAGCTCGCAAAGAGACCGGCCGCGAGCGCGTTGTCGGTCGCCGTGACGTCCGCGTAACTCAGCGCCATCGTTGCAGGGCCGCTCTCGGTATAGGCGTCGAGCCGATTACGGACCCGGTCGTAGCGACCGTAGGGCGCGAACTTCAGGGCGCCGACGTCGATCACAGTGCTGACGCCGATGGAGCCGAAGGTCTGCGAACCGTTGCGCCCGCCGGTCAGCATGGCGGCGTCATTCCAGCGCGTGCTGTCGAAATTCAGACCACCGTAGCCGAGCAGGAAATCGACGTACAGCGACTTGATCGGCTCGTACGAGCCGTAAAAGGTGCCGCTGACGCCCTGGGCGCGGCTCTCACTGCCGTTCGTGCCGACGTCGGTGGCGTCGCGTCCGTAGCCGAGCGAAGCGCCGAGCACGAGTCCGGGCATCACGCGCGTGTCGGCGCCGAGGGTCAGCCCGGAGGTCGTGAAGTCGCTGCGTGTCGTCGCCGTGTTGGGACGCAGGAAGCCGAAATCGACATTGCCGGCGGCCCAGAATGCGAAGCGGCTGTCGCAGCGCTTGCGCTCGCCCGGCTTGTCGTCGGGATTCGACGCCTGCGCTGCGGCCTGCCGCGTGTCGTCAGCAGAGCCGGGGGCGCGCTCCCACGGGATGTTCGCGCTGACATCGAACTGCAGCGAGCACGGGTCCTGGCCGAAGTGCAGCATGCGCACGCGCGCGCCGATGTTGTCGACCTGCGCGGTGCCGAAGCGGCTGGCCGCCGAGATCTGCGAGGCGAGGATGCCGCGCACGGTCGGGTCCGCCGACGGATCCGGCCGCGGCTCGACGACGATCGACTGCACAAACACGGCCGTCGCGCCGCCGGCATCGACAACGCGGACGGTGAACGCGTAGGTGCCCGGTGTCGTCGGCGTGCCGACGAGCGCACCGGTCGACGCGTTCAGCGAGACTCCTGCAGGCAGCTGCCCCGAAGCGATCGTGAATCCGTAGGGTGACGTTCCGCCGCTGACGACGATCGCCTGGTTATATGGGGTGCCGACGATGCCATTGCCGAGGGTCGTCGATTCGAGCACGAGCGCCGATGGCGCGACGTCGACGTTGTAGGCGCGTGATGCGCTGCTGCCCGCGCCGTCGGTGACCGTCACCGTGAACGTGCCGGGCCCCGCTGTCGTCGGCGTTCCGGTGATCATGCCGGTCGAAGCGTTGAGCGTGAGGCCCGCCGGCAGCGAGCCGTTAGTCACGCTGTACGAGTAGGTTCCACT
Source organism: Burkholderiaceae bacterium (assembly GCA_035429805.1). Taxonomy (GTDB): domain Bacteria; phylum Pseudomonadota; class Gammaproteobacteria; order Burkholderiales; family Burkholderiaceae_F; genus JALORV01. Next base: position 34,021 of record DAOMFL010000009.1, on the reverse strand, counting down.
GCCGCCGGACGCGTTGAGTGTCTGGCTATATGGCGCACCGACCATCGGATTCGGCAGCGTCGGCGGATTCAGCGCGAGCGCGGGACTGATCGCCAGCGAATAGGCGCGTGATGCCGTCACGCCGGTGCCGTCGACGGCGCTGATCGTGAAGCTGCTGGTGCCGGCTGTCGTTGGCGTTCCGGTAATCGCACCGGTCGCGGCGTTCAGCGCGAGGCCTGCGGGCAGCGCGCCGGCGGAAACGCTGTAGGTGTAGCTGCCGTTGCCGCCGGTGGCGGTTGCCGTCTGCACGTACGCCACGGCCACACTTCCGTTCGGCAGCGTTGCTGGGTTGAGTGCCATCGCCGCATTGACGGTGACGCTGTAGGCGCGGGCTGTGGAGACGCCGTTGCTGTCCGTGGCCGAGATCGTCACGGCGCTTGTCGAGGGCGTCGTCGGCATTCCGGTGATGGCGCCCGTAGCGGCGTTCAGGGTGAGGCCGGCCGGCAGCGCTCCGGCAGTCACGCTGTAGCTGAACGAGCCGCTGCCGCCGGTGGCCGTGACCATCTGAGAGTACGGCGCGCCGACAGCGGCCGGCGGCAACGTCGGCGGATTGACGGCCACGCCGGCATTCGGGGTGAGCGTGTAGTTGCGCGAGCCCGTGGCGCCGTTGCCATCGGTGGCCGTAATCGTGAAGCTGCTCGATGCGGTCGCCGTCGGCGTGCCCGTGATCGAACCGGTACCGGCGTTGAGCGCCAGTCCCGCCGGCAAGGCCCCGGCGCTGACGCTGTAGACGTAGGTGCCGGTTCCGCCGGTCGCGGTGACCGACTGGCTGTACGCGGCTCCGACAGTTGCAACGGCCAGGGAGGCCGGATTGACCGCGATCGCGGCGTTGATGGTGACGGTGTACGAGCGCGACGCGGTCACGCCATTGCCGTCCGTGGCAGTGATAGTGAACGTGTTCGACGCAGCGACCGAGGGCGTGCCGGACAGCACGCCGCCGCTCAATGACAGTCCGGCCGGCAACGTGCCTGAGGTGACTGCATAGGTGTAGCTTCCCGTCCCGCCCGTGGCATTGATGGTCTGGCTGTAACTCGTGCCTACAGTTCCGCCAGGCAGGTTCGCCGGATTCACGGACATCGCCGCGTTCACCGTCACGGTGTAGGCGCGAGTTCCGCTGCTGCCGCTGCTGTCCATTGCAGAGAGCGTGAAGCTGCTCGACCCGGAAGTCGTCGGCGTGCCCGAGATGACTCCGCTGCTCGCGTTGAGGTTGAGGCCCGCGGGCAAGGCGCCGGCGCTGATGCCGAAGGTGTAGCCGCCCGTGCCGCCGGTTGCGGTTGCGTTCTGCAAATACGCCGCGCCGGCCGTGCCTCCCGGCAAGGTCAACGGGCTCACGACGATCGGTGCGGGTGCCACAGTGAGCGAATAGGCGCGCGTTCCCGTGGCGCCGCTGCCGTCGGTCGCAGTGATGCTGAAGCTCGCCGGACCGTAGGTCGTTGGAGTGCCGGCGATGACTCCGCTCGCGGCGTTCAGTGTGAGTCCGGCCGGCAGCGTGCCGGCACTGACGCTGAAGCTGAACGAGCCGGTACCGCCCGTGGCCGAGACGGCCTGCGAATACGCGCTGCCAACCGTTCCACCGGGCAGCGAAACCGGATTCACCACGATCGGCGCCGGCGCGATGGTGACCGAATACGCGCGTGTACCCGTGGCACCGCTGCCATCGGTCGCAGTGATGCTGAGACTCGCCGGGCCGTAAGCCGTTGGCGTGCCGCTGATGACTCCGCTTGCGGCATTCAACGTGAGGCCGGCTGGCAGCGCGCCTGAACTGACGCTGAAGCTGAACGTGCCGGACCCGCCGATCGCCGTCACGGTCTGCGAATAGGCGCTGCCGACCGCGCCACCCGGCAGCGACGCCGGATTCACCACGATCGGCGCCGGCGCGATGGTGACCGAATACGCGCGCGTGCCCGTCGATCCGCTGCCGTCGGTGGCGCGAACCGTGAAGCTGTTCGTGCCGAAGGCGGTCGGCGTACCGGTGATCGCGCCGGTCGAGCCATTGAGTGACAGTCCCGCAGGCAGCGCGCCTGCGCTGATGCTGTAGCTGAGCGAACCCGTGCCGCCGGTGGCCGACACGGTCTGCGAGTACGCCGTACCGACGGTTCCGCCAGCAAGTGTCGCCGGATTCACGACGATGGGTGCCGCGGCCATCGTCACGCTGTACGCACGCGACGCCGACGCGCCATTGCCGTCGGTGGCGCGGATCGTGAAGCTGCTCGACCCCGGGGCGGCCGGAGTGCCCGAGAGCACGCCCGTCGATGCGTTGAGCGCCAGTCCCGCCGGCAGGGCGCCGGCACTGACACTGAACGTGTAGGCGCCGCTGCCGCCGGTTGCGGTAATCGTCTGGCTGTAGGCGGTGCCTGCGGTGCCACCCGGGAGCGTGGCCGGATTCACTGCGATCGTCGCGCTGATCGTGATCGTGTAGCTGCGTGTTCCGCTCGCGCTTGCGGTGTCGGTTGCGCGGATCGTGAAGGTGCGCGTTCCGGCCGTGGTCGGGGTGCCGGTGATGGCGCCGGTCGACGCGTTGAGCGCGAGGCCGGCGCCAAGGCTGCCTGCGCTGACGCTGAAGGTGTAACTGCCGGTACCCCCGGTCGCACTGACGCTCTGGCTGTAGGGCGAACTGACGGCGCCGCCCGGCAGTGTCGCCGGATTCACGACCACGGGTGCGGCCGCGATGGTCACCGTGTAGGCGCGCGAACCGATCGCGCCGATTCCGTCGGTCGCACGAATCGTGAAGCTGCTCGAACCCGTCGAGGTTGGCGTGCCGGAGATCACGCCGGTCGATGCATTGAGCGCCAGGCCGGCCGGCAGCGCCCCGACGCTGACACTGTAGGTATACGTGCCGGCCCCGGTTCCGCCTGTCGCGGTGACCGTCTGGCTGTAGCCCGTGCCGACCGTGCCGTTCGGCAGCGTGGCCGGGTTCACGGTGACGGCGGCATTGATGGAGATCGTGTAGGACTGCGATCCGAAGGTGCCGTTGCCGTCAGTGGCGCGGATCGTGAAGCTGCGCGCTCCTGTCGTGGTCGGCGTGCCCGAGATGACGCCCGTGGCCGCGTTGAGCGCAAGTCCGGCTCCCAGGCTGCCGGCACTGACGCTGTAGCTGTACGTGCCTGTGCCGCCGCTCGCGCTGATGGTCCGGCTATACGCCGTTCCGGACGTGCCGTTCGGCAGCGACGCCGGGCTGACCGTGATCGCCGGGTTGATCGTCACCGTGTACGCGCGTGATCCGACGGCGCCGATGCTGTCGGTCGCGCGGATCGTGAAGCTGCTGGTGCCCGTGGTGGTCGGCGTGCCTGAAATCACCCCGGTCGAGGCATTCAATGCCAGTCCCGCCGGCAGGGTGCCGACACTGACACTGAAGGTCCTGGTGCCGGTCCCACCGGTGGCCGTCACCGTGCTGCTGTAGGCGGAGCCGACGGTTCCGCCCGGCAGCGACGCCGGGTTGACGACGATCGCCGCGGCGATCGCGACGGTGTACGCACGCGAACCGATCGCGCCGTTGCCGTCGGTTGCACGGATCGTGAAGTTGCTCGTCGCCGCAGTCGTCGGCGTACCGGTGATCGCGCCGGTCGCTGCGTTGAGTGTCAGCCCCGCGGGAAGCGCTCCGGCGCTGACACTGAAGGTGTAGGTGCCCGTGCCCCCGGTCGGGCTGATGCTCTGGCTATAGGGCGTGCCCAGCGTCCCCCCGGGCAGGCTGGCCGGATTGACGACGATGGCCGGATTGATCGTCACGCTGTAGGCGCGCGTGCCGGTGGCGCCGATGGTGTCGGTCGCGCGGATCGTGAAGGCATAGGTTGCAGCCGCCGTCGGCGTGCCCGAGATCACGCCGGTCGACGCGTTCAGGGTCAGGCCCGCCGGTAGCGCGCCCGCACTGACCGCGAAGGTCTTGGCTCCGGTGCCGCCGGTGGCGCTGATCGTGCTGCTGTAGGCGGTGCCCACCGTGCCTCCAGGCAGGTTCGCCGGATTCACGACGATCGCAGCGCTGGTCGTGATGCTGTAGGCGCGCGTGCCGCTTGCACTGGCGGTGTCCGTCGCACGGATCGTGAAATTGCTGGTGGCCGCCGTTGTCGGCGTGCCCGAGACGACGCCGCTCGAAGCGTTCAGCGTCAGCCCTGCGGGCAGCGTGCCGGCGCTGATGCTGTAGGTGAAGCCGCCGACGCCGCCGCTCGCAATGACGGTCTGGCTGTAAGCCGCGCCGACTGTCGCAGCCGGCAGGCTCGCCGGATTGACGACGATCGGTGCGGCGGCGGTGGTGACCGCGTACGCACGCGAACCGATCGCGCCGTTGGTGTCAGTCGCGCGAATCGTGAAGCTGCCGGCCCCGGGCGTGGTCGGCGTGCCCGAGATCACGCCGGTCGCGGCGTTGAGAGTCAGGCCGGCCGGCAACGCGCCGGCGCTGATGCTGTAGGAGTAGGTCCCGTTGCCGCCCGTGGCGGAGACCGTCCGTGAGTAGGCCGTGCCGACCGTGCCGCCTGGAAGTGTCGCGGGATTTACGACGATCCCGGGACTGACAGTGCCGCTGTAGACCACGGAGCCGGTCGAATCGGCCGCGTCCGTGGCGCGGATCGTGTAGCTGTAGGCGCCGGCCGTTGTCGGAGTGCCGCTGAGCTGGCCGGTAGCCGTGTTCAGTGTCAGGCCTGCGGGCAGCGTGCCGGCCGTCACCGCAAAGGTGTAGGGCGCCAGACCGCCGGAGGCCGTGATGGTCTGGTTGTACGGCGCGCCGACCATCGGTGCAGGCAGGGTCGCAGGCGTCAGCGTCAGCGTGACGCAGGTGCCGGCCGGACCCGCGGTGACATTGATCGCGAGGCCCTTGTTGCCCGTGAAGTCCGCGACGATCGGAACCGCGGAGGAGTCCGTCACCCGCACGTCCTGTCGATAGCTGCCGTTGGCGACATTGCAGCTGATGATCCCTGTGAGTTGGCCGTTGGCCGCCATCGTCAGGCGTATCGGCAGCACCGAGGGGCCGATCAGTGAGAACGCATACGGGGCCGTGCCGCCGCTCGGGACCGGGATCGTGTAGCTGTACGCGACGCCGCGCCGCGCCTGCGGCAGGTTCTCGTCGATTGTGATGCCGTTGATAGTCTGCGTTGCCTGGGCCGGCAGCGTCACGAAGACGGCGAACAGCGCGATGAGGGCACGTAGCCCGGTTTGACCCGCAGCACGCAGAACACGGCGCAGGATCGGGTTGGGCGGGGACGTTGCGGTGATTGGCTTCACTGTTCGAACGGATGAGCGCCGCGTGCGTTGCTTCAAGCTTTGCGTGGCGACCGAGTGCATCCGAAGGCGTTGTGCGATGAGGAAATTCTTCCGTTCGGACGGCGCGTGCGATCGGAGGTGCTTGCGGATGTTTGATGCCCTATTTACGGGATGCGAACCACTGACCTTCCCGGCGTTCGAGTGTGTGGGCTGGTTCGCTCGTCACTCCAGCGTGAATTGCGCAAGGAAGACGGCTGAAATCGTCGAATCGGAGATACTCGGGACATCGCTCGATGTGTCCGAGCAACACGGCCGACGACGTGCCCCGGCGCAGAACGTGCGCTCGCTGCAGGTGTCCGCGTTCCGATGACGAGGCCCGCTACCCTGTTGTTCGCTCTGGCCGCGCTCGGCGTCGCCGTGGCGGCGTCGACGTGGTGGCTATGGCCGCGCGAGGTCGTGATCAATCAGCGCGACCGCGTACTCGTTGCGCGCGGTGAACCGCTGTACCGACAACACTGCGCGTCGTGTCACGGCGCGAAGCTCGAAGGCCAGCCGGACTGGACCTCGCGCAATGCGCGCGGTCGACTGCCGGCCCCGCCGCACGACGACAGCGGCCACACCTGGCATCACGACGACGAGGTTCTGTTCGAGGTGACCAAGTACGGCATCGCCCGGCACGCGCCGCCGGGCTACGAGTCCGACATGCCGGCGTTCGGGAAAACCATGAGCGATGATGAAATCGTGGCCACGCTGGCGTACATCAAGAGCCGCTGGTCGCCGGTTGTGCAGGGCAAGCGCCGTGCTGCAGGCATGAATTGATGCAGGTCCAACGCCGACGATGCCGCGTAGGCACACTGCCGCACGTTCTGTTTGAAGCTGAGACTCACGGAGTTCCAATGACGACAAAATGGTTTGCAGCGGTCCTGTTCGGACTGGCGATGGCGTTGCCCGCGTATGCGCAGTCCGCGCCTCAGGGCCACGGCGCGCCGGCAGCGAAGGGCGCGAGCACAGAGATGTATAGCGGCGAGGTGAAGCGCATCAACAAGGACACCGGCCGCGTTACCCTGGCGCATGGGCCCCTGACCGGCTTCGGCATGCCGGCGATGACGATGGCCTTTGCGGTCAAGGACCCAAAGCAGCTGGCGACATTGAAACAAGGCGACAAGGTCCGGTTTGCGCTCGAGCAGTCGGGCGAGAATCTCGTCGTTACGCGCATCGAGCCGGTGAAGTGACCCGGCTTCATTGACGGCAATCAGCGGTATCCTGCTTCTGCTCCCTGACATTCGGCGACCATGAGCCGCTCCCGCGCTCCACACTGCAGGCCCGTCCGACGCAGCGCACGCTGCCTGGCTGCGCTGGTGGCCCTGGTCGTCGTGACCAGCAACGCGCTGGCGGCGATGGGCGTGTGCATCGCCAAGGCGCCGGTCGTGCCGGTCAGTGCGGCGGCGGCTGATACGGCGCCGTGTCCGCACGCAGGTGGCGGCACCGACAGTCGTGCGGACACGACCGATCCGACCGTCCAGGCGCATTGCCCGCAGGACGAGCCGGGCGCGCAGGTAAGGGCGACCGACATCCCGACGACAGACCTTCCGCCGCTGGCCGTCCTCCAGTCCCGAGCGATATCACTCGTTCCTCCGGGTGCGCTGGCCCGCGCCGAGAGCATCGACGAGTCTCCTCCCGAGCCGCTGTACGCGCGGCTCTCCCGCCTGCTGCTCTAGATCCCGGTCAGCGCACTCCCCTCGTGCGCTACGCAGTTCGACGCGCCCACGGTGCTGCGCGCGTCTCATCATGACCGGAGGTGTCCCGTGCAACGACGTCCCTGCTGTATCCGCCTTTCCATCGTGCTGGCGCTGCTCGGCGCGACTGGCGCTGTGCTGGCGCAGTCGCCCGCGCAGCCGCTGGAGCGCGAGCTCGGCTCGTCCCTGAAGAGCGTGCTGGCGTTCGTCGAGGCGCGCAATCCGGAGCTGCGCGCGATGGGCTACGAGTCCGATGCCGCGCAGCAGCGGCTGCGCGGTGCGGGGGCGCTGCCGGATCCGATCGTCTCGATGGAACTGCGTGACATTCCGTTTTCGGAGCCGACACTGTCTCCAGCCAACGCCGGCAACACGAGATACGCGCTCCGGCAGATGTTCCCGCTGGGCGACAAGCGCGAACTGCGGCGCGGGATCGCCGCGGCCGAAGCCTCGGTGGCTGACGCCAAGCGCGGCGCCGTCGTGGCCGAAACGCGCATGCGCGCCAAGACTGCGTACAGCCAGTACTGGTATGCGGCGCAGGCGCAGCGCGTGACGCAGAGCCTGCGTGCCGTGATGTCGGACCTCGAACAGGTCGCGCGCGCGCGCTACGCAAGCGGGCTTACGCCGCAGCAGGACGTGATCAAGGCGCAGACGGAACTCACCGGACTGCGCGCGGACCTCGTGATGCTCGGCTCGGAACGGCGCCAGGCGGCCGCGCGGCTCAACGGTGTGCTGGCGCGGCCCGCGGACGCGCCGCTGGCGGAACCGAACGAACTGCGCCCGATACCCGCTGGTGCGCTGGATTTCGCGTCGCTGACGAAGACGGCGGCCGAGCGCAGCCCGACACTGGCCATGAACGCGGCACAGATCGCCGCGGCTGATCGTAATGCACAGCTGATGCGCGCCAGCCGCACGCCGGACCTCGGCGTCGGTGCGGCCGTGATCCAGAAGGGAACCCGGCTCACCGACTACGAGTTGATGGTCGAGATCAACATTCCATGGCAGACCGACATCATCCGCGCCAACGTCAACGAGGCAGTGGCGATGAGCGACGCGGCCGCGGCGCGGCGCGACGCAACGGCGGCGCAGCTGCAGTCCGAACTCGGGCAGAACTGGGCCGCGCTCGATGCATTGCGCGAGCAGGGCGAGATCGTGCGCGCGACGCTGCTGCCGCAGGTCGAGCTGACGTACGAGGCGGCGCTCGCCAGCTACCAGACCGGTCGCGTCGACTTTGCGACGCTGCTCGATGCCCAGCGCCAGATCCGCCGCACGCGCCTCGACCTCCTGAAGATCGAACTTGAACAGCAGATGCGGCTTGCCGAGATCGAGCGCATCGTCGGAGAAGACCTATGAGCTCCACTGCGCGCACGATCGCCGTCGTCGTCCTGCTCGCCGTCGCTGCCGGCGGCGGTTACTGGTTTGGGAGAGGCAGCCGCACGGACGGGCCGGCGGCCACCGCCGCGGCTCCGGCCGCCGAGGTGCCTGCAGCCAAGTCCGGCGAACGCAGGATCCTGTACTACCGCAACCCGATGGGTCTGCCGGACACCTCGCCGGTGCCGAAGAAGGACCCGATGGGGATGGACTACATCCCGGTGTACGAGGGCGAGGACCAGGGCGGCGCGGTCAAGGTGAGCGCCGATCGCATCCAGCAGTTGGGCGTGCGCACCGAGCCGGTCGCGCGGCGGCCGCTGTCGCGCGAAGTGCGCGCTGTCGGGACGATCGAGGTCGACGAGCGCGGCCAGTACACGGTCGCGCCGAAGTTCGAGGGCTGGATCGAGAAGCTCTACGTCAACACCACCGGGCAGGCGGTGTCGCGCGGCCAGGCACTGGCCGAGGTCTACAGCCCGGAACTGGTGTCGGCGCAGCGCGAATACCTGATTGCCTATCGTGCGGTGGGCTCGATGACCGGCGCGGGCGCCGAGGCGCAGCAGGGTGCGCGCCAGCTTGCCGACGCGGCGCTCGAGCGGCTGCGCAACTGGGACATCAGCGAGGAGCAGGTCGCGCGGCTGCGGCAGTCGGGAGAGCCGCGCCGCACGCTGACGCTGGTGGCGCCGGCCGCGGGATTCATCGTCAAGGACCCGCCGGTGGCCGGCATGCGCTTCATGCCTGGCGAGGCGCTGTTCCGCATCGCCAGCACCGGACACGTGTGGCTCATCGCCGATGTCTTCGAGCAGGACCTGGCGCTGGTCAGGCGCGGCGCGAAGGCCACGCTGCGCGTCGATGCCTATCCGACGCGCGATTTCCCGGGTCAGGTCACGTTCATCTACCCGACGCTCAATGCGGAGACGCGCACGGCACGGGTGCGGGTCGAACTGGCCAACGCGGACGGGATGCTCAAGCCCGGCATGTACGGCACCGTGCAGATCGAGGCCGGATCGAAGGCCGAGGCGCTGATGGTGCCGGACTCGGCGGTGATCGACAGCGGCACGCGCCAGGTCGTGCTGGTTTCCCTTGGCGAGGGCCGCTTCGAGCCGCGCGACGTGAAGCTCGGCGCGCGCGGCGGCGGCTTCATCGAGGTGCTGTCCGGTCTCAGGGAAGGCGATTCCGTCGTCACGCGCGCCAACTTCCTGATCGATTCGGAGAGCAACCTGAAGGCGGCGCTCTCCGGATTCGATGCCGACAGCAAGGCCTCGGCCGGCGGGCCGGCCACGACCGCGAGCGGCGAGGGCTCGGTCGTCGAAGTGGATGTCGGCGGCAGCAAGGTGCTGCTCGACCACGACCCCATTGCGGCACTCAAGTGGCCGCGGATGGAGATGGAGTTCGCGGTCGCGCCGGGCGCACTGCCGAAGAACCTGAAACCGGGCGACCGCGTGAAGTTCGACATGAAATCCGGCAAGCCCGGGGAGTTCATCATCACGCGCATCGAGATCGCCGGCAAGGCCGCGGCATCGGCGCCGGCGGCGGGCCGGCCGGATGCGCACAAGCACTGAGGGGATGCAATGCTTGCCCGCCTGATCGACTGGTCGTTGCGCAACGTCTTCCTGGTGCTGCTGGCGACCGCGTTTGCGGTCGCTGCCGGCCTTTACGCGCTGGGGAAGACTCCGGTGGACGCAATCCCGGACCTCTCGGACGTGCAGGTCATCGTCTTCACCGAGTTCCCCGGTCAGGCGCCGCAGGTGGTCGAGGACCAGGTCACGTATCCGCTGACAACGGCGATGCTCGGGGTGCCGCGCTCGAAGGTCGTGCGGGGGTTCTCGTTCTTCGGTGCCTCGTTCGTCTACATCATCTTCGAAGATGGCACCGACATCTACTGGGCGCGCTCGCGCGTGCTCGAATACCTGAGCGGCGCGACCGCGCGCCTGCCGCCGGGCGTCTCGCCCACGCTCGGCCCGGATGCGAGCGGGGTCGGCTGGGTCTACCAGTACGTCGTCACCGGGGCGAACAAGACGCTGGCGGAACTGCGCACGCTGCAGGACTGGTTCATCCGCTACCAGTTGTGGAAGGCGTCGGGCGTGTCGGAGATCGCCTCGATCGGCGGCTTCGTGCAGCAGTACGTCGTCACCGTCGACCCGCGCAAGCTGCAGGCCTACAACATCCCGCTCTCGCGCATCATCGAGACGATCCGCGCGAGCAACCGCGACGTCGGCGGGCGCATCGTCGAGCTTTCCGAGACGGAATACATGGTGCGCGGCATCGGTTACCTGCGCGGCGCGGCGGACATCGAGCGGCTGACCGTGCGCGCCGAGCGCGGCGTGCCGGTGCGGCTGAGCGACGTCGCGCGCGTGGAGCTCGCGCCTGACGAGCGGCGCGGCATCGCCGATCTCAATGGCGAGGGCGAGGTCGTCGGGGGCATCGCCGTCGCGCGCTACGGCACGCACGCGATCGACGTCATCGACAACGTCAAGCAGCGCATCCACGACATCGAGAGCGGCTTGCCAAAGGGGGTGAAGATCGAGGCGGTGTACGACCGCTCCGAGCTGATCAGGCGCGCGATCGACACGCTGAAACGCACGCTCGCCGAGGAAGCGCTGATCGTCGCCGCCGTCTGCGTGATCTTCCTGATGCACGCGCGCAGCGCGCTGGTGGCGATCGTCATGCTGCCGGTCGGCATCCTGATCGCGTTCATCGCGATGCACTGGATCGGCATCAACGCCAACATCATGAGCCTGGGCGGAATCGCGATCGCGATCGGCGCGATGATCGACGCGGCGATCGTGATGATCGAGAACGCGCACAAGCACCTGGAGCGCGCGCCGCCCGATGCGCCGCGGCTGCCGCTTATCCGCGACGCCTGCATCGAGGTGGGGCCGGCGCTCTTCTTCAGCCTGCTGATCATCACCGTGTCGTTCCTGCCGGTGTTCACGCTCGAGGCGCAGGAGGGACGGATGTTCGCGCCGCTTGCCTACACCAAGACCTTCGCAATGGCGTCGTCGGCGCTGCTGTCGGTGACTCTGGTGCCGGTGCTGATGCTGCTTTTCATCCGCGGGAAGGTGATGCCGGAGAAGAAGAACCCGGTCAACCGCTTCCTCATCTGGATCTACCGCCCGGTCATCGAATGGGTGCTGCACCATCGCGTCGTCACGATAGTGGTCGCCGTCATCGTGACGGCCCTCACCTGGATCCCGGCCTCGCGCCTCGGCTCGGAGTTCATGCCGACGCTGAACGAAGGCACGCTCTTTTACATGCCGACCGGGCTGCCCGGCATGTCGGTCACGAAGGCCGCAGAACTGCTGCAGACGCAGGACCGCATCATCAAGAGCTTCCCCGAGGTCAGGTCCGTGTTCGGCAAGGCCGGCCGTGCCATCAGCGCGACCGACCCGGCGCCGGTCGAGATGTTCGAGACCGTCATCAACCTGAAGCCCGAATCGGAGTGGCGACCGGGCATGACGACCGACAAGCTGATCGCCGAGATGGACCGGGCGCTGCAGTTCCCGGGCATCGCCAACTCCTGGACGATGCCGATCCGCGCGCGCATCGACATGCTGTCGACCGGCATCCGCACGCCGGTCGGCATCAAGGTCTACGGACGCGACCTAGCGGAGATCGAGCGGCTGGCGAAGGAGATCGAGACGGTCGTCAAGGCCGTGCCGGGAACGACCAGCGCGTTCGCCGAACGCCTGACCGGAGGGTTCTACCTGAACATCGAGCCGGACTATGAAAAGCTGTCGCGCTACGGCATCCGCGTCGGCGACGTGCAGGAGGTGATCGCCTCGGCGCTGGGCGGCGAGATGATCACGACCACCGTCGAAGGACGTGAACGCTTCGGCGTGGCGGTGCGCTATCCGCGCGACTATCGCAGCGATCCGCAGGCGATTGCCACGCAGGTGCTGGTGCCCGCCGAGGGCGAAATGGGCAAGCCGGCGGTGATGATCCCGATCGGGCAGCTCGCGAAGGTTAGCCTCAGCAAGGGTGCGCCGGCGATCCGCACCGAGAACGCCCAGCTTGCGGCCTACATATATGTCGACATCCGCGACCGCGATATCGGCAGCTATGTCCGCGACGCGCAGAAGGCGGTGCGCGAGAGCGTGAACTTTCCGCCGGGCTCCACGGTCCAGTGGAGCGGCCAGTTCGAGTACATGGAGCGCGCGGCCGGCAAGCTGAAGCTGGTCGTGCCGCTGACGCTGGTGATCATCTTCGTGCTGCTGTACCTGAACTTCCGCCGCATGACCGAAACGCTGATCGTCATGCTGTCGGTGCCGTTCGCGCTGGTGGGCGGCGTGTGGCTGCTGTGGTGGCTCGACTACAACCTGAGCGTCGCGGTGGCGGTCGGCTTCATCGCGCTGGCGGGCGTGGCAGCGGAAACCGGCGTCGTGATGCTGATCTACCTCGACCACGCGCTCGAGAAGATCCGCAGGGAGCGCGTCGCGACGGGCGGGACGCTGACGCTGCAGGACTGCTACGACGCGATCATCGAGGGCGCCGTCGAGCGGGTCCGGCCCAAGATGATGACCGTCGTGGCGATCATTGCCGGCCTGCTGCCGATCATGTGGGGCACGGGCACCGGCAGCGAGGTGATGCGCAGGATCGCCGCGCCGATGGTGGGGGGAATGATCTCGTCGACGGTGCTGACGCTGGTCGTGATCCCCGCGATCTACATGCTGGTGAAGAGCCGCGGGGCGCGCCGGGCGCCGCTCCCGGTACCATCCGCGGCATGAGCGCAGACTATTTTCGTGCGCGCCTCGATGCGATCGGGCCGCGCTGGATCTACATCCTCGTCGCGGTCGCTGCCATCGGGTTGATCGGCGCGGCGCTGTTCATGCAGCACGTCGTCGGCCTGAACCCGTGTCCGCTGTGCATATTCCAGCGCATCGCCTTTCTGATGCTGGCGATCTGCGCGGGGCTGGCGGCCTGGCGGACGCCGCGATTGTCGTCGCGCGGGTTCGGTGTCGCGGCGGTCATCTGCGCACTGATCGGCGCCGGCATCGCCGCGTGGCACGTTCGGCTGAAGTCGATGCCGGAGCTGCTGTCGTGCGGCCCGGGCCTCGGCGCGATGCTGGAGAACTTCCCGCTGACGCAGATCCTGCCGCGCATCTTGCGCGGCAGCGGCGACTGCGCAGACGCCACGGCCGTGCTGTTCGGAGTCTCGCTGGCGACCTGGTCGCTGATCGGGTTCCTGGTGCTGATGCTGGCGCTCTTCGCCGCTCTCGCAAGGCGTTAGCACGCGTCGAATTGGACGCCGTTCATCGGTTGTCTTACAGCTCGTTACATCGGTCGCAGTTGCGAAACTGACGGCGGTCGGCACCCGCTCCTACGCTGCCGTTCATGCAGCACGAGGACAGCCGCCCCGCGGCGCTCGGACACCGACGAGGAGCGAACGATGAAGAACCCGACGACACTGCGCCACCTGGCGCCGCTGACCGACTTCCGCCTGATGGTGCTGGCGGTGGCCGCCGCGCTCGCATTCACTGCCAACGCCGCCGATGCGCGCGGCCAGGGACACTCCGGACAGTCCGCGGGTGCCCGGCATGCGGGCACCAGCAGCATCGAGCGCAGCCGCGGCGCCGACGGTGCGGTCGACGCCACGCGCATCGGGCGCCATGGCGGCACGACCACGGTGGATCGATACCGCGATGGCAGCGGGACCACGGATGCGCGGATCACGGGCCCGAAGGGCGGCGTCAGCACGGTGGATCGCACTCGTGGCAGCGACGGCCTCGTCGACAAGACGGTCACGGGTCCGAAGGGGCGCACGACCACGACGGACCGCTTCCGCGGCAGCGACGGCCTGGTCGACAAGACCGTGACGGGCCCGAACGGCGGCGTCACCGCCGTCGATCGCAGCCGCGGCGCCGATGGGCTGGTCGACAAGACGGTGACCGGGCCGAACGGCAAGACGACCACGACGGATCGGACGCGCGGTGCCGATGGATTGGTCGACAAAACCGTCACCGGACCGAACGGCAAGTCGGTCCTCGTGGACCGCAGCCGCGGCGCCGACGGCGTCGTCGACACCACGGTGACTGGTCCGAAGGGCACGACGACTGTCGACCGCAGCCGGGGCGCCGACGGCGTGATCGACACGATGCGCACCGGTCCGCAGGGGAAAGTTACGACGGTCGATCGCAGCCGCGGTGCCGATGGCCTGATCGACAAGACCATCACCGGACCGCAGGGCGGCGTTACGACGGTCGACCGCACGCGCGGGGCCGACGGTGCGATCGACTCGCTGACCACCGGCCCGAACGGCGGCACTCGGCTCGTCGACCGCAGCGTCAACGCCGACGGCACCGTCAACCGCACGGTCACCACGACGCCGCCGTCCGGACGCTGATCGCGGGGTTGTCGCGGCCTGCTGCGTCGGTCGCCGGGCGATGCGGGCACATGGCGGTGCCTGCATCGCCTCGCGTCCTCTCGTACATCGGACCTCGCGCGCCTTGTCGCGGACTGCGGCCGGCGCCACACTCGTGCCGGCGCTGAAGGAGGCGGGGCATGGCACAAAACATCCGGTGGTTGATGGCAGTCTGCCTGTTGATGTGCGGAGCGGCTCAGGCGCAGCCCGGCGCCCTCGATCGCGGCCGCTATCTCGTGGTGATAGGCCACTGCAACAACTGTCACACGGCCGGCTACATGGAGGCCGGCGGCGCGGTGCCCGAGAGCGCATGGCTGATGGGCAATGTCGTCGGCTGGCGCAGCGCCGCCGGGACCACCTACCCCGGCAACCTGCGCATCTACTTCAACAACCTGTCGGAGGATGCCTGGCTGCACGCGGCTAGATCGATGCGCACACGTCCGCCGATGCCATGGTGGAGCCTGCGCGATACCAGCGACGAGGACCTGCGGGCGATGTACCGCTACATCCGGTCACTGTCGCCGCTCGGTGATCCGGCACCCGCGTTTCTGCCGCCGGACCGAATTCCATCCGCGCCTTTTGTCCAGTTGCCGATGCCGGCGCGGTAGGTCGAGCGGGAGGCCTGGCCCGGTTGCGAGCGCGCCAGCGCGCGGCCGTGCTCGCGCGCGTCGCTAGACTCCGCCGATGCACATCTGCGTCATCGGCGCCGGCGTCGTCGGCCTGACCACCGCGTACTTCCTGCAGAGCGAGGGCCACTCCGTCTCGGTCGTCGAGCGCGAAGGCGCAGCCGGGCTTGGCGCCAGTGGCGGCAACGGGGCGCAGCTCTCGTACGCGTTCGTCGCGCCGCTCGCGGACGGGACGATCCCGCTCAGGCTGCCGGGCCTGCTGCTGTCGCGATATGCGCCGCTGAAGCTGCATCCGCGTGCGGACCTGACGCAGCTGCGCTGGGGATGGCAGTTCCTGCGGCAGTCCAACCTGAAGTCAGCGCGCGCTACGACTGAAGTGCTGCTCAGGCTCGCCGAACTCTCGCGCGAGTTCATCGAGCCGCTGATCGAAGGCGAACGCATCGAGTGCGACTTCACGCGCGGCGGCAAGCTCGTGCTCTACCCCGACGCATCCTCACTGACAACGGCGCGGGCGCAGATGACCTATCAGGCCGCGCTCGGCACGCGCGGCCAGGTTGTGCTTTCGGCGGCGGAGTGCATCGAGCGGGAGCCGGCCATCGCCGGATACGCGGGCCAGTTCGCGGGCGGGATCTGGACGCCGAACGAGGCCGCGGCCGACTGCGGGGCCTTCTGCACGCAGATCGCGGCGCTGCTCGCCCGGCGCGGCGCGGAGATTCACTACGGCTGCAGTGTCGACCGGTTCGAAGTCGACCAGAGCCGCGTGCGCGCGCTGGTCACCTCAGCCGGGGCGCTGCGCGCCGACGCCTATGTGATGGCGGCAGGTAATGCGGCCGCGGACCTGGGCCGCACGGCCGGATTCGACCTGCCGGTGCTGTCACTGAAGGGCTACTCGCTGACAGTCCGGCCCGAGCGTGGCGCTATCCTGCCGCGCGCGTCGATCACCGACGTTCGCCGCAGGATCGTGTTCGCGCCGCTCGGCGACGCGGTGCGCGTGGCGGGCTTCGTCGAGATCGGCAGCGACGATCGCTCGATTCCGCCGCGCCGGATCAGCGCGCTGCTCGACGCCACGCGCGAGCTGCTCGGCTATTCGGTGATCGATGGCAACCTGCAGCCGTGGGCCGGGCTGCGGCCGGCCACGCCGAGCGGCCGACCGATCATCGGCCGGTCGCCGCTCGCGAACCTGTATCTCAACGTGGGCCACGGCGCCTTGGGCTGGACGCTGGCGGCGGGCAGCGCGCGTCTCGTCTGCGACCTGGTCGCCGGCCGGTCACCGACGATCGACATCGCGCCCTTCGGTGTTCCCGCGAGCTGACGCTCGCCGGTCGAGCAAAGCCGCGCGCGCCTATGATGCGCGCATGCACACCGACTCGAAGATCCTTCACCGCCAGCTGCGCGGCCAGTATCCGATCGCTGCCTCGGCCGCAGGCTGCTGGATCACCGACGCCAGCGGCAAACGCTATCTCGACGCCTCCGGCGGCGCGGCGGTGTCATGCCTCGGGCATGGCCATCCGGAGGTGCTCGCCGCGATGCGCACGCAGATCGACACGCTGGCCTATGCGCACACCAGTTTCTTCTCGACGGTGGTCGCCGAAGAACTGGCCGATGAACTCGTCGGCAGCGCGCCGGCGGGCATCTCGCACGTCTATCTGGTGAGCGGTGGCTCGGAGGCGATGGAGGCAGCGCTGAAGCTGGCGCGCCAGTACTTCGTCGAGAAGGGCGAGCCGCAGCGCGCGAGGTTCATCGCGCGGCGCAACAGCTATCACGGCAACACGCTCGGCGCGCTCGCGGTCGGCGGCAACATGTGGCGCCGCAGGCAGTTCGCACCGCTGCTGATCGACGTCGAACACGTCGCGCCGACCTATGCGTACCGCGACCAGCGCGACGGCGAGAGCGACGAGCAGTACGGCGCGCGGCTCGCCGCCGAACTCGAGGCGACGATCGCGCGCGTCGGCGGGGCCAATGTCATCGCGTTCGTCGCCGAGACCGTGGGTGGCGCGACCAGCGGCTGCCTCACGGCGCCGTCGGGCTACTTCCGCAGGGTGCGCGAGCTCTGCGATGCGCACGGCATCCTGCTGATCCTCGATGAGGTGATGTGCGGCATGGGGCGCACCGGAACGCTGCACGCGTGCGAGCAGGAGGGCGTGGCGCCCGACCTGATGGCGATCGCCAAGGGGCTCGGCGGCGGCTACCAGCCGGTCGGCGCGGTGCTGATCGGCGGCCGGGTCATCGACGCGATCGCGTCCGGCAGCGGCTTCTTCCAGCACGGGCACACCTATATCGGCCATCCGGTGGCGTGCGCAGCGGCGCTTGCGGTGCAGCGCGTGCTGAAGCGCGACAAGCTCATCGAGCGCAGCGCGCACCAGGGCAAGCGCCTGCGCGACGAACTGGACGAGGCATTCTGCTACCACCCGAACATTGGTGAAGTGCGGGGACGGGGCCTGTTCCAGGCGATCGAACTCGTCGCCGATCGCGCGAGCAAGGAGCCATTTGACCCAGCGCTCAGGATGCACGCGCGCGTCAAGCGGGCCGCACTCGACCTCGGACTGGCGTGCTACCCGATGGGTGGAACGATCGACGGCGCGAGGGGCGACCACGTTTTGCTGGCGCCGCCGTTCATCATCAGCGACGACGAGCTGGATGTCCTGATCGAGCGGCTGGTCGAAGCGGTCGACACTGCGATCGCGACGGTCGCCTGACCCGCTCACCCGGGTTAACCCGGTCGCCTTGCACCGCCTCAGGCCGGGCGCTAAGGTGTCGGTTCCCCAAGGGAGTAACCGGAGACTCAAAAAATGAAATTCAGGATTTCGATGTGCGCGGCGGCGTTCGCGACGGCCTTCGTGGCCATGGCCGCCGCGCCCGCTAGCGCCCAGCAGACTCAGCGCTTCATCACGATCGGCACCGGCGGCGTCACCGGCGTGTACTACCCGGCCGGCGGCGCCATCTGCCGCCTCGTCAACCGCGACCGCGCCAAGCACGGCCTGCGCTGCTCGGTCGAGTCGACCGGCGGCTCGGTGGCCAACGTCAACCTGCTGAAGTCGGGCGAGATCGAGTTCGGCGTGGCGCAGTCGGACGTGCAGTTCAACGCGACCAAGGGCCAGGGGCAGTTCCAGAAGGATGGCGCCTACGGCGACCTGCGCGCGGTGTTCGCGCTGCATCCCGAGCCCTTTACCGTGGTGGCGCGCAAGGAAGCCAACATCACGAAGTTCGAGGACTTCAAGGGCAAGCGCTTCAACGTCGGCAATCCGGGTTCCGGCACGCTGTCGTCGATGCAGGAGCTGCTCGCGGCGATGGGCTGGAAGATGAGCGATTTCGGGCTCGCGTCCGAGTTGCGGCCGGACGAGCATGGCCCGGCACTGTGCGATGGCAAGATCGATGGCTTCTTCTATGCGGTCGGCCATCCGTCGGCGAACATCCAGGACCCGACGACGATCTGTGGCGCGAAGCTCGTGTCGCTGACCGGTCCGGCCGTCGACAAGCTCGTCAAGGAGAAGCCGTACTACGCGGTCGCGACGATCCCGGGCGGCATGTATCCGAACAATCCGCAGGTGACCACGACCTACGGCGTACAGGCCACGGTGGTCAGTTCGGCCAAGGTGCCGGCCGATGTCGTCTATGTCATCGTCAAGACCGTGTTCGACAACCTCGACGAGTTCAAGAAGCTGCATCCGGCGCTTGCCAACCTGAAGCCGGAGGACATGGTCAAAAATGGTCTGTCCGCACCGCTGCACGAAGGCGCGGTCAGGTACTACAAGGAAAAGGGCTGGATCAAGTAAGCGCGACCTGCGCGGACTGCGCGTAGAGTGCGACGGGCGGCTGCGGCCGCCCGTCTTCGTTTCGGGAGGCAGTGGGTGGAAAAGAACAAGCTCGAGATACTCGAAAAGCTCGAGGAGGAGCTGGCACCGACCGCGGAGCCGCAGCTCGACGAGAACGCCAGGGTCAAGCAGCTCGTGGCGGAGGCCGACACCGGCGGCCGCACGCCGCGGGGCTGGCCTGCGCTGCTGATCGCCTGCGTCGCAGTATTCTGGTCGCTGGCCCAGCTCTGGTATGCGTCGCCGTTGCCATTCAGCCTGGGCTGGGGCGTCTTCAACGACACTCAGGCGCGCGCGATCCATCTCGCCTTCGGCCTGTTCCTCGGGTACCTGGCCTTTCCGGCCTTCAAGCGCTCGCCGCGCGACCGCATCCCGCCGCTCGACTGGGCACTTGCGTTGCTCGGCGCATTTGCCGGCGGATATCTCTTCTGGTTCTACAAGGAACTCGCGCTGCGTCCGAACCAGCCGACGCCGCTCGACATCGCCACCGGCGTGGTCGGCCTGCTGCTGCTGCTCGAAGCGACCCGCCGCGCGGTGGGCCTGCCGATGGCGCTGCTGGCCATGGTGTTCCTCGTGTACATCTTCGCCGGGCCGCTGATGCCCGACGTGGTGGCGCACAAGGGCGGGTCGATCCCGCGCGTCATCAGCCACATGTGGCTCCTCACCGAGGGTGTCTACGGCATCGCGCTCGGCGTCTCGGTGAGCTTCATCTTCGTGTACGTGCTGTTTGGCGCGCTGCTCGACCGCGCCGGCGCGGGCAACTACATGATGCAGTTGTCATTCGCGCTGCTCGGTCACCTGCGCGGCGGGCCCGCGAAGGTGTCCGTCGTGTCGTCGGCGCTGAACGGCCTCATTTCCGGCTCGTCAGTCAGCAACGTAGTGTCCGGCGGCATCTTCACGATCCCGCTGATGAAGAAGGCAGGCTACGGAGGCGTCAAGGCCGGCGCGATCGAGACGATGTCGTCAGTCGATGGCCAGATCATGCCGCCGGTCATGGGCGCGGCCGCGTTTCTTATGGTCGAGTACGTCGGCATTCCGTACTCGGAGATCATCAAGCACGCGTTCCTGCCGGCGATCCTGTCGTACATCGCGCTCTTCTACATCGTGCACCTCGAGGCCGTGAAGCTCGGCATGGAGCCGATGGTCAAGGGCACCGCACGGCCGCTCACCCAGAGACTCGTGCGCTGGGGCCTGGGCCTGTCGGGAACGGTCGCCGTTTGCGGTGCGCTCTACTACGGGATCGTCGGCGCCAAGGCGCTGTTCGGAGCGGGAGCGCCCTGGGTGATCGCGCTCGGTGTCGCAGGGATGTATGTCTACGCGTGCAGGGTCGTGGCGCGCGTGCCGGACATGCCGCCGGACATCGACGTCGACAACCCGGTGCAGCCGGAGATGTGGGCCACGGTGAAGGCCGGCCTGCACTTCCTGATTCCCGTTGGCGTGCTGATCTGGTGCCTGATGGTCGACGACCTGTCGCCGAGCCTGGCCGCCTTTTACGCGGTCATCACGCTGATCGGACTGATGCTGAGCCAGCGCGTGCTGATCGGCCTGTTTCGCGGCGGGCGGGACCTGCGCGAGCCGTTCATGGCCGGCATGCGGGAAACCGTGCTCGGTCTGAGTGACGGTGCGCGCAACATGATCGGTATCGCGATCGCGACAGGATGCGCGGGCATCATCGTTGGCGCGATCACACTCACCGGCCTCGGACTGCGCATGACGGACTTCGTCGAGTTCGTCTCCTCGGGCAATGTCGTGGTGATGCTGCTCTTCACCGCGCTCGTCTGCCTGGTCCTCGGCCTCGGCGTGCCGACGACGGCGAGCTACATCCTGGTCGCGACACTGCTCGCGCCGGTAATCGTCGAACTCGGCGCACGCTCGGGCCTCGTGATCCCGCTGATTGCCGTGCACCTCTTCGTCTTCTACTACGGGATCATGGCCGACATCACGCCGCCGGTCGGCCTCGCCACGTTCGCCGCGGCCGCGATCTCGGGCGAGGACCCGATCGCCACCGGCGTCCAGGGTTTCACCTACGCGATGCGCACGCTGATCCTGCCGTTCATCTGGATCTACAACCCGCAGCTGCTGATGATCGATGTCACCGGCTGGTTCCAGTTCGTTTCGGTCGTTTCCATGAGCCTCGTGGCCTCGCTGATATTCGCTGCCGTGACGATGGGCTGGTTCCGCGTGAAGACGCGCTGGTGGGAGACCCTGATCCTGCTGCTCGCCGTGTTCACGCTGTACCGCCCCGACTTCTTCATGGACGAACTCACGCCCGAATACCGGAGCGAGTCGCCCGCGAAGCTCTTCGAGGTCGCCGGTGCGCTGCCGAGCCGCGAGCGGCTGGTCCTGCAGATCGCCGGGACCAATCTCGAGGGCGACGAACTGCGCAAGACCGTCGCGGTGCAGCTCGGCGAGAAGGGCGACGGCACCGCCGCCGACGGCCGCCGCCGCGTGCAGGAAGCCGGTCTGAACCTGTCGTTGCTCGGCGACCGGGCCACCGTGACGAACGTCCGCTTCGGCAGCGCCGCCCGCAAGTCCGGCTTCGAGCAGGGTTTCGAGGTCGCTGCGGTGCTGGTGCCGAGTGGCCGGCCGTCGCCGCACTGGTTCTATCTGCCGGCACTGCTGATGATCGGCCTCGTGTGGTTCACGCAGGGGCTGCGGATGAAGCGCGCGCAGCCTGCGCCGGCCGCGGCCTAAGAGGGAAGCATGCGGCTCATCACAGACGCCGACGTCGCCGAAGTCATCACGATGCGCGACGCGGTGGCCGCTCTCGCGGCGGCCTTCGAGCAGTTCGGCAACGGCGCCGGCAGTGTTGCGCCGCGCGTGCGCGCGAGCGCGGAACGCGCCGGACAGGCCATGACGATCGCCATGATGGGGGCCGCGCTGCCCGCCGCCGGCGTCTGTGGCGCGAAGGTCTATTCGACGGTCAGAGGCCAGTTCAATTTCGTCATCGTGCTGTTCTCCGCGATCACCGGCGAAGCGCTGGCGACGATCGAGGCCAACGAGATCACGAGGTACCGCACCGCGGCGGCCAGCGCGGTGGCGATGCAGCGGCTCGCCACGCAGGATGCGGCGACACTCGCGATCTTCGGCACCGGGGTGCAGGCGCGTGCCCACGCGGAAGCCTTTTTGCTGACGCGCGCGTTCCAGCGCGTGCTGGTGGCCGGGCGCGCCAGCGCGCCGGAGTTCGCGAACTGGGTGCAGACGGAGTTCGGCATCGCGGCGAGCGCGGTGGACGCTGCGACCGCAGCAGGCGAAGGCGACGTCATCGTCACCGCGACCCGCGCCACCGAGCCGCTGTTCGACGGCACGCGCGTGAAGCGTGGGGCCTTCATTGCCGCCGTCGGTTCGAGCAAGCCCGCGGCACGCGAACTCGACGACGCGCTGCTCGCTCGCGCGGACCTGATCGTCGTCGAGTGGCTGCCGGCCGCGCAGGCGGAGGCGGGCGAGTTCGTGCGCGCGGCGCCCGGAACGATCGACCCGACGCGCGTCACTGAGCTTGGCAAGCTGCTGGTCGGGGGCACGCCGTACGACCGTCGCCCGGGCGACATCGTCGTCTACAAATCCGTCGGCATCGGCCTCGAGGACGTGGCGCTTGCGCATCTCGTCTACGAACGCCTCGGCTGATTCGGCCCGGGAGCCGGCGCGATGTGCGGTCGCTACGACCTTTCGCAGAATCCGGCGGCGATCAAGGCGCAGTTCCGTGTGCCGAGCGTGCCTGACTTCTTCCTGAGCCCGGATGTGCGGCCGACGGAGATGAAGCCGATCGTGCGGCTTGACCGCGGCGGCGAGCGTGAATGCGTGCTGGCGCGCTGGGGTCTCGTGCCGTCGTGGGCGAAGGACCTCAAGTTCGGCAGCCGCTGCATCAATGCGCGCGCCGAGGGCGTCGCGACGACGCCTTCGTTCCGCGGGGCTTATGCCAAACGGCACTGCCTGGTGCCGCTCAACGCGTTCTTCGAATGGAGCGGCGAGAAGGGCCACAGGATCAAGTGGCGCATCCGCCTGAAGGACGAGCCGCTGTTTGCGCTGGCGGGGCTTTGGGAGTGGTGGCGAGACCCGGCCACGCAGCAGGGTATCGAGACCTACACGATCATCACGACGAGTGCGAACACTGTCATCGCGCCGCTGCACGATCGCATGCCGGTCATCGTCGGCGCGCCGGACTACGCGCGCTGGCTCGATTCCGGCGCGGACTCAAAGGCGCTTCTGGTCCCGTTCGCCGACGAAGAACTGCTGATCGAGAAGACGTGATGCGCGCCTTGGCATACGCGGTCCTCGCACTCTCCTGCCTGATGGGTGCCATGTCCGACGCGCGCGCCCAGAATCTCGGCGTTCCGCCGCCACCGCCGGAGTGCGGGTCGGTCGTCATCGTCAAGTGCGAGAAGCCGGAGCCTGCCGCGGCCGACCGTGGCAAACGCGAGGCGGCGCGGCGCATCGAGGCCCGGCGCGCGGATCGTGCGGCGGTCGAGCTCGACCGCGTGATCATCGAAGGCGACGCCGAGCGGACCGATACGCCGGAGCAGGCGATCAGCCGGGCGCTGTCGCGCGCGCCCATGCGTCCGGGCGAGCAGACCTTCGCGACGGGCGAGGGCGCGCAGTGCACCTGCAGGAATGTCTGCCCTCCGCCGCCGCTGCCCTGCTGCGCCTGCACCGATCGCGTCGGCAGCCGGCTGGCTCATTCGCCCGGCTGGAAACCGACGAATTAGCGGCGCGCCTCGGGTGTACGCGATCGCTGCGCGATCGCACGTGCACCCTCGGCGGAAGCGCTCGCTGTGCTCGCACTTGGTATCAGTCGGCTGCGCTCCGGAGCGGCCGCGCGCTTCGCCGATCATCAAGGCACGACTCCCACCCGGCCTCCCTCCGAGAGGGAGGAGATGGGCTCCCTATCCCTGCACCCTTTCCCTCCGCGAGGGAAAGGGACCACAACGAGCGGTTCAGAAGCGCGTCGGGCTCAAGTGCCCGCCTCTACTCGTTGTCTGCACCCGCCTCTCCCGGAAAGGCGGGCCGGGGTGGAGAGCAAACCACCCCTCGCCCGGCGAGGGGCTGGGGAGTGCCGTGCCTTTATCCCTCGGCGGAGCGCGCGGCCGCTCCGGAGCGCAGCCGACTGACCGGTCTTGAGCGCACGCGCAGCGTGCGTGCCGCGACGAGTGCACGTGCGACGCGGCGCCGCCGCGTCGCGTACACGAGGAGCGTTAGCCTATGTCGACGGGCACGAACACGCGCTGGCCCTGGCGCTCGACCAGCACCGCGAGCTTGCCCTTCGCTTCGCCGACCAGCTTGCGCAACTCGTCGACACTGCGCGTCGGCTGGCCATTGACCGCGACGATGACATCGCCGGCGCGCAGGCCTGCTCTCGCGGCTGGCCCGCTCGATTCCCGCACCACCAGGCCGCCCTCGGACTGCAATTCGCGGGCTTCTTCGGGGGTCAGGGGACGCACCGCGACTCCGAGCTTGCCTCGCGGCTTCGCCGCATCGGCCGGAGCCTGCGCGACGCGCTCGTTCGGCAGCTCGCCGACGGTCACATCGAGTGTGGTCTCCGACTTGTTGCGCCAGACCTTGAGCGGCGCCTTCGTACCGGGGCTGACCTGGGCCACCGCGGCCGGCAGGTCGTTGGACTTTCCGATCGGCTTGCCGTTGAACTCGACGATGACGTCGCCCTCTTTCAGCCCTGCCTTTGCAGCCGGCGAATTCGGTTCGACGCGGCTCACGAGAGCGCCGCGCGCCCGGTCGAGTCCGAAGCTTTCGGCGAGCGCGGCGTCCATCGGCTGGATGCCGACGCCGATGCGGCCGCGCGTCACCTTGCCGTGCGCGACGAGATCGTCCTTCACCTTCAGCGCAAGGTCGATCGGAATCGCGAACGACAGGCCCATGTAGCCGCCGCTGGTGGAAAAGATCTGCGAATTGATGCCGACGACCTCGCCGGCCATGTTGAAGAGCGGTCCACCCGAGTTGCCCGGATTCACCGCGACGTCGGTCTGGATGAACGGCACCAGCGTCTCCTGCGGCAGCGCACGCGACTTCGCCGACACGATGCCGGCCGTCACGCTGTTCTCCAGTCCGAACGGTGAGCCGATCGCTGCGACCCATTCGCCGACCTTGAGCTTCGCCGGATCGCCGGTCTTCACCGTCGGCAGGTCCTTCGCGTCGATCTTCACGACCGCGACGTCGGTGAGCTTGTCGGCGCCGAGCACCTTGCCCTTGAACTCGCGCTGGTCAGCCAGGCGCACGATGAGTTCGCTCGCGCCGTCGACGACGTGCGCGTTGGTCAGGATCGTGCCTTCGGAGGCCACGATGAAGCCGGAGCCGACACCGTGTCCTTCCCGCCCCTGCGACCTGCCTTCCGGCGTGGGCACGCCGAAGCGCCGCAGCATGTCGCCCATCGGGCCGTCTTCGTCGAACTGCGTCGGCGCCATCGTCGCGCGCTTGGTGACCGCGATATTCACGACCGCGGCACCGTTGGCGTCCACGAGCGCGCTGAAGTCCGGCAGCGCGGAACGCGGAGTGGCGGCCTGGGTTATCGGCGCGGCAACCGGCGCGGCAGCTGTGGCCTCGGACAGGCCGTGGCTGCGCTGGCCGATGACGAAGGCCGCCGCCACCGCGGCGGCGATCAGCGTCGGCTTGACGAGTTGCTTGCTATGCATGCTTCGGACTCCCATGGTTGAACGGGAGGAATGTGTGCAGCGCGACTTAGTTTTGGCTTAAGGGCGCCGCGCATGCGGACGAGCGGCATGAAAGCCGGCATGGATGACCGCGAGGCTTAAGCCGGACTTAACGCGGCGTGAACATTCGGCACGCGAAGTGCGGCAACTGCCGGAAGCGGGCTGCAGGTTTCTGCGTCGCGCCGATCCGAACGCCTGCCTAATGTGCCCGCAAGTCGACGCGACGCGTCGATGACCGGGAGATCGATGAATCTCTCACTGGAGCCCGATTTCGCGGCGCATCGCCGCGGCCGATCAAGGAGATCAGCATGAACTTCGTTTCAAAGCTGCATGCGCGTCGTGCGCTTTTCACTGTCGCCATTGGCTGCGTGGCCCTTGCGGCCGGTTGCTCGAGCTTCGACGGTGACGGCGCAGGCGATATTCAACTGAGTCCGACCCTGGAGATCGCGGTCGCAGCGCTGGACCTGCCGAATGACTACTATGGCCCGGAGACCGTGTACGTTCCGGTGGCGCCGCTCGATCTGCCAAACGATTACGATCAGCGCGTGGCCGAGAGCAGCGATGTCGATGAGATCGTCGTCGCCAGTGCGAACGAGTGGATGCACCCGTAACGGCTGTCATCGCTCCCGTGTCCGCAGCGGGCGAACGAGGACGAAAAAAAAGCGCCGGTGACCGGCGCTTGAATTCGAGTGAGTGAGCAGCGACGGCAGGGCCGTCGGATCACGGTGCAAACCTTAGGGCGCCCGACTTAAGCGCGACTTAAGGTGCTCGCCGTTCATCGGCGGACACCCGTCCGGCACGGCACAGGCCGCGTGTCGGTGTGGTTAGGCACCCATGATGCGTCGTCCCGCGGTTGTTCCTTGGGTGCTTTGCACGTAAGCAAGCACTCGCGTCAGCTGGCATGGCCGGCTCCGGCCGTGCGCTCGCCGGCATCACCCGCGGAGGCTGGAAGCCGGACGCGTACTCGCAGGCCGCCGCTGTCGGCTGCGCCCAGCGTGACGGTGCCGCGGTGCATCTCGGCCACCTGCGAAACGATGGCCAGTCCCAGTCCGGTCCCGGTCGCGCCGGCGTCGCGGCCGCGATAGAAGCGGTCGAACACACGCTCGCGCTCTTCCTCCGGGATACCCGGGCCGGTGTCGTCGACGTCCACCTGCACTTCGCCGCCATCGCGCGAAACGCGGACCGTCACGCGGCCGCCCTCCGGCGTGTAGCGGATCGCGTTGTCGACGAGATTGTTGAAGAGGATGCGCAGCGCGTCGTCGCTGCCGACCACAGCGGTGCTGCTGGATGCAGCCGTGCAATCGAGCGCTATCGAGCGCCCGGCGGCCAGCGGGCGCGCGTCCTCGACGACCGAGGCGACCAGCGCAGCGACGTCGATGATCGCGGGCGTCGCCGTGGCCGCGTCGGGGTCGAGCCGCGCCATCGTCAGCAGCTGCTGCACCAGCCGCGTCGCGCGGCGGATGCCCTGCCGCAGCCGTTCGAACGCGCGCGCGCGATCCTCGCCGGTCTGCGCGCGCTCGGCGAGCTGCAGCTGCAGGCTGAGCGCGGTCAGCGGTGTGCGCAGCTCGTGCGCCGCGTCCGCTGCGAAACGGCGCTGCAGCGAGAACGAGTGATCAAGGCGCCCGAGCAGATCGTTCAGTGCGTCAGCAAGCGGCCGGATCTCGACCGGCAGGCCGGAAGTCGACACCGGCGTCAGCGCTGTTGGGCTGCGTTCCTTCACGGCGCCGGCGATGCGGCCGAGGGGCGCCAGCCCGCGCCCGACGATCCACCAGCCGACAAGGCCGAGGACGGGGAGAAGCAGCAGCACCGGCGCCAGCAGGCGCCATGCCGTGCGCGCCGCGAGTTCGGTGCGCAGCGCGGTCGGCTGCGCCACCTGGATCAGCTGGCGGCCCGTGAACAGCGTGAACACGCGCCATGAGCGGCCGTCATGCAGCAGCGTCGTGTAGCCCTCGTCGGTGCGCGGCATTGGGCTCGCACCGACCAGGCGCGACACATAGGGTCGGTCGAAGGCCGGATCCCAGATCTGCACCAGCACGCGCTGGGCCGGGTTGGCCGAGACGCTCTCGAGGCGGCGCAGGTCGAGCACCGCGTGATCGCGCAGTGACAGCGCAACCTGCCGCAGTTCCTCATCGAGCAGCGTGTCGACTTCATCGCGCGCGGAGATATAGGTCGCTGCCGCGGAGGCCAGTCCGGCCACCGCCAGCGCGGCGAGGAGGGCCGCGAGCAGCCAGCGGCGGATCGAGGTCATGCAGTCCGGCTCCGGCGGAGCAATGCGCTCAAGGTACGGCGCTCACTCGGTCGACAGCGTGTAGCCGAGTCCGCGCACGTTGCGGATCACGCCGTCGCCGAGTTTCTTGCGCACGTTGTGGATGTGCACTTCGACGGCATTGCTGCCGACGGCTTCGTTCCACCCGTAAAGTCTCTCCTCGAGCTGCGCGCGCGAAAGCACGACGCCGGGGCGCTCGGCGAGCGCGGCGATCAGCGCATATTCACGGGCTGACAGCGGCACCGCCTCGCCGCGCCACGTGACCTCGCGCGAGGCGGGATTGATCGTCAGCGGGCCGCGCTCGATCACCGGTTCGGCGCGGCCGGCAGCACGGCGCAGCAGCGCTCGGGTGCGGGCCGTCAGTTCGTCGAGATCGAACGGCTTGACCAGGTAATCGTCGGCGCCGGCATCGAGCCCCCGGACACGGTCGCGCACGGTGTCGCGCGCCGTCATAACGAGCACCGGAACGTCGAGGCGGCGTTCGCGGATGCTCTTCAGCACTTCGATGCCGTCGCGCCGAGGCAGGCCGAGGTCGAGCACGACCAGCGAGTACGGTGTCGCGGCCACTGCGACCTCCGCTTCCTTGCCGTCCCGCACCCAGTCGACCGCGTAGCCCTCGGCCTTGAGGCCGTCGGCGACACTTTCGCCGATCATCGCGTCGTCTTCGACCAGCAGGATGCGCATCGCGGGAAAGGTGGGGGCGGGCGGCCGCTACGATAGCGCGGCCGGCCGACCGCGTCGGCGTTCAGCCGCCGTTGCGCTGCGCGCGCCGCCGCAGGACACCGTGGACGACGACCACGACGACGATAATCGTCACCACCACCACCAGCAGCACTTTCTCGGCTTCGACGACGCTGCCGAGCATGCGTTCGAGCGCATGACCTGCGGCGTAGCCCAGGCTGCTGATGAGGATCGACCAGAGCACCGCGCCGATGGCATTGGCCGCGACGAACTCCCATGTTGGCATTGTGCCGGCGCCAATCAGCACCGGGCCTGCAACGCGCACGCCGTACATGAAGCGCAGCAGGATCACGGCGATCCAGCGCCAGCGCGCAAGCAGCGCGTCGACGCGCGGCACCGCCGACGCCAGCCGTGGCAGCCGCTCGGTGACGTGCGGCCCCAGTCGCCGGCCCACCATGAAGAAGAAGTTGTCGCCGAGAAAGGCACCGATCGCCGCGACGGCCATGACGGCACGCAGGTCGAGCAGCCCGAGGTGCGTGCTCGCGCCGGCCAGCAGGAGTACGGTTTCGCCTTCGAGGAAGGCGCCGACGAACACCGCCGCGAGGCCGTACTGCTGGATCAGCGCCGGGAGGTCGAACGAGGGCAGCATGACGTATGCGGGCAATGTCCACCGGCCGGGCGGCGCGGCGCTCCATGCGAGCTTACGGGTCGCGCAGGCGGCGGCCTTGATCACGGTCGTGGCGGCGCGTGCTGCAGCCGCCGATGCTGGCGGGCCTGCGCCGCCCACCGAGCCCCGTCGCAACTGGTTCGACACACCGTTTGGCGCGGCGGTGAGCGGGCTGCCCGGCTGTCCACGCCCGGAGGGGCCGCTGATTACCGAAGCGCAGATGCGCAGTCTGGCCCACGCGCGCGTCGAGCGCGGCACGTCGTGCTGGCTGGCGAAGAAGTGCGACGACAGCAACGCCTACCGGCGCGACCCGGAGATCCAACGCCGCGTTGTCGATGCGATCCGCGCGCAGCCGAGCTTCGCCGGGTCGAGCGTCTGGGTGACGACCGAGCGGCACTGGATCACGTTGCAGGGCTGCCTGCAGTCATCGCCGCTGCGCCGCGCGCTGATCGATACGGTGAACGCCGTCGACGGTGTCGAAGAGGTGTTCGATCAGCTCATGGTCGGAACGCGCGGAACGCCGCGCTGGACCGTCGATCCCGCGTGGTCGGCGTCGGAGACTCAGGCGAAAAAAAAGCCGACGCGGTAGCCGCGTCGGCTTGGGAGGGGCGCGCGCAAAGGAGACAGGGGCTAACGCGCCAAGGAGACAACCGGTTCAGGCGTGGAAACTGTCCGCGCCCTGTTCAATCTGGTGCAGTCGCTGCGACACTTCGCGCGGGTTCCGCGCGGCAGAGACGTAACGATCGTGGTCGCGCATCTGTGCGCGCTCCAGACCCTCCGACAGCCACTCGGCAAAGCGGGCCAGCAGGCTGCGGCCTTCCGTGCGTTCAAGCGTCCGTTCCATCGTGGTCCTTCCTACGCACCTGACTTGTACGGTGCACTGCGTCAATTGCATGATCGGACTTGGCGCGCCAAAAATAAAATCGAGATTACGGATACTTGGCATCGCAATTCGCAATCGACCATTGCCGCCGTTGGGTATTCGTTGCTGTTTTGCAGCAGATGGGGCTGTTCGAGGATTTCTTCCACGCGGCCGTCGCTTTGGGTTTGCGCCAGATCAGTCCGCAATGGCGATGCCTACAGCGACCAGCGGGACTGTCGGCGCTGTTCGAGTTCGTGA
Source organism: Burkholderiaceae bacterium (assembly GCA_035429805.1). Classification (GTDB taxonomy): domain Bacteria; phylum Pseudomonadota; class Gammaproteobacteria; order Burkholderiales; family Burkholderiaceae_F; genus JALORV01. Next base: position 3,505 of record DAOMFL010000009.1, on the reverse strand, counting down.
ATGCGCTGCTCCAGATCTGCAACGTTGGCGGCGTCGGCAAGGTAACGCTCGATGACGATCGCGTGCCAGAGATCCGAAGGCCGAGCGCTCCGGCTGAAGAGTAGGGGAAACATCGCCCGCAGCGCGCCCGACCGGCGCTCGCTCAACGCCCTCGATTCGTCCTCGCTCAGCAACACGCGATTGGCCGGGACCATACGGGCCGGCGCCGGGGATGGCGGCACGGCGTCGGATACAGCCTTAGGATCGAGGCTCGCGGCCCAGCGCAGCGGCAGAAAGCGGGTTAACAGCTTCATGGGCAGCTCCCGGAGGTTGGATTTGCTGCTTTGCACAATCCCATAATCGGTCCGGTCTGACTGAAAATAAAATAGTAAATTCAGATAATTAACATAAGATGGCGCGATTGGAGCCGTCCCCTATTGCCGCACTGCACGATCGCCGGTAGGCTGTCGTCCAAAGGAGTTCTCCTATGGAGCTCTACCAGCTGCGCACCTTCGCCGCCGTGGCCGAGGAAGGCCACCTGACGCGTGCGGCTGAGCGGCTCCACCTCAGCCAGCCGGCGGTCAGCGGCCACATCAAGGCGCTCGAGCAGGAGCTCGACGTGCGCCTGTTCGACCGTGCCGCTACCGGCATGGTCCTCACCGAGTCCGGCCGGCAACTGCTCGCGCACGCGCTGAAGGTCCTGAGCGCCGCCGACGGCGTGAAGCGCGCCGCCCAGCAGATGCACGCGGAAGTCACGGGCGTGCTGCATCTCGGCACCGTCGCGGACCCGGCCGACAACCGGCTCGGCGCCGTGCTGTCGGCCGCGGTGAAGCAGCATCCGCTGCTGAAGCTCGAATTGCATCAGACGATGTCAGGCATGGCGCTCGAAAGCGTGCGCGGAGGCACCCTCGATGCCGCATTTTTCTTCGGTGATGCGCCCGCCGCTCCCCTGATTGCGTTGCCGCTGCGCCAGCTGATCTATCGCGTGGCCGCCCCCGCGGCCTGGAGCGCGCGTGTGGTCAATGCGCGCTGGCCGGAAATTGCGGCCATGCCCTGGATCCGCACCCCGACGCTCAGTACGCATACGCGTCTGGTGACCCAGCTATTCGCATCGCACGGCCTCGAACCGCCGGAGCCCGCCGTGCTCGCCGACGACGAAACCGTGATTACGAACCTCGTTGTCGAGGGACTGGGCGTGGCGCTGGTGCGCGACGAGGTGGCGCGGGCGCGCGCCGCCGAGGGCGAACTCGTGACATGGCCGGGCGCGGCCATAGAGACGACACTCTGGTTCGTTTGCCTCGAGTCACGCGCCGAGGAGCCGGCGCTTGCGGCCCTGCTCGAACTCGTGCGCGAGGCCTGGCGCCTCAATGGCGCACCCCGGACGGCCGCCTCGGCCGCCTGACGTCCGATCCCTGCTTCCACTCGCGCGGCAGGCGCGTCCGGCAACCACCGTGCTGCCGACAGGCGCCGAAGTTGACGTTTACGTCAACGGCAGCTAGCTTCTCCCCTGCCGCATTCCCGGCGGCGCGCAGGTTGCCCTCCAGCCCGGCGCGCGACGATGATTCGACTTCCAGCCGGCGGCCGCCGGCGCAGGAGCGCGCGATGACCGACCTCTCCGAGATCAAGAAGCTCGCCAGCTATCGCCCGAAGCACAAGGTGCGCTTCGTCACTGCGGCCAGCCTCTTCGACGGCCACGACGCCAGCATCAACATCATGCGGCGCATCCTGCAGGGCATGGGCGCCGAGGTGATCCACCTCGGCCACAACCGCTCGGTCGAGGAGATCGTCACCGCGGCGCTGCAGGAGGACGTGCAGGGCATCGCGGTCTCGAGTTATCAGGGCGGGCACGTCGAATTCTTCAAGTACATGCTCGACCTGCTGCGCGAGCGCGGCGGCGAAGGCATCCGTGTCTACGGCGGTGGCGGCGGCGTCATCGTCCCGGCCGAGATCAAGGAACTGCACGACTACGGCGTCGCGCGCATCTTCTCGCCCGAAGACGGCCAGAAGATGGGCCTGCAGGGAATGATCGGCCTGATGGTCGCCGAGTGCGACCGCGATCTCGGCACCGAGGCGCCCGCGTCGCTCGAGGCGCTGCGCGACAAGGACCTGACGAGGCGCTGGCGCGCGCTGGCGCGCGTGATCACGGTGCTCGAGCTGAACGAAGCAGACGCGAAGCTCGTCGAGTCGCTCCACAAAGCGGCCGACACGGCCAAAGTGCCTGTGCTCGGCGTGACCGGCACCGGTGGCGCGGGCAAGAGCTCCCTCACCGACGAACTCGTACGGCGGCTTCGGCTCGACCAGGGCGACGCGCTCAACATCGCGCTGATCTCGATCGACCCGTCGCGGCGCAAGAGCGGCGGTGCGCTGCTCGGCGACCGCATCCGCATGAATGCGATCGGACCGTGGGCGAAGGGTCCTAAGGTCTACATGCGTTCGCTTGCGACTCGCGAGGCCGGCAGCGAGATCAGCCAGGCGCTGCCGCATGCGATCGCGGCGGCCAAGGTTGCGGGCTTCGACGTCGTCATTGTCGAAACCTCGGGGATCGGCCAGGGCGACGCGGCGATCGTGCCGCACGTGGACATGTCGCTCTACGTGATGACGCCCGAATACGGCGCTGCGAGCCAGCTCGAGAAGATCGACATGCTCGATTTCGCGAGCTTCGTCGCGATCAACAAGTTCGACCGCAAGGGTGCTGCCGACGCGCTGCGCGACGTGAGCAAACAGGTTCAACGCAACAAGGGCGATTTTTCGAAGAAGCCCGACGAGATGCCGGTGTTCGGCACGATGGCCGCGCGCTTCAACGACGACGGCGTCACTGCGCTCTTCCAGGCGCTGCTGCCGCGGCTGAAGGACCTCGGGCTCAAGGCGGGCGCCTCGGTGCTGCCGACCGTGCACACGCGGCATTCGACGCACCAGGTACCGATCGTTCCGCCGAACCGCGCCCGCTACCTGGCGGATATCGCCGAGACCGTGCGCGGCTACAAACGCCACGCGCGCGAACAGGCGCGCATCGCGCGCGAGCACCAGCAGCTCGACAGCGCGAGAAGGCTGCTCGCCGCCGAGTGCAAGGAAGAAAACGCCAACCTCGCCGCGCTCGCCGCCGACCGCGAGGCGAAGCTCGACGCGCGCAGCCGGAAGCTGCTCGCGATGTGGCCGAAGATGCAACAGGCTTACGCCGGCGACGAATACGTGGTGAAGATCCGCGACAAGGAGATCCGCACCAGGCTGACGCACACGTCGCTCTCGGGCAGCAAGATCCGCAAGGTCGCGTTGCCGCAGTACGAGGACCATGGCGAGTTGTTGAAGTGGCTGCTGCTCGAGAACGTTCCGGGCAGCTTCCCCTACACGGCCGGCGTGTTCGCCTTCAAGCGCGAGAACGAAGATCCGACGCGCATGTTTGCCGGCGAGGGAGACCCGTTCCGCACCAACAAGCGCTTCAAGCTGCTCAGCGAAGGCATGCCGGCCAAGCGCCTGTCGACCGCGTTCGACAGCGTGACGCTCTACGGCAACGACCCGGCGCTGCGGC
>DAOMFL010000008.1:1286-81040 GCA_035429805.1 Burkholderiaceae bacterium | reverse complement strand
CACTAGCAGCAGGAGCGTGGCGATGACGTGGGAAGTGGTGATCGGTCTCGAGACCCATGCACAGCTGACGACAGCCAGCAAGATCTTCTCGGGCGCTTCGACCGCGTTCGGCGCCGAGCCGAATTCGCAGGCGAGCGTCATCGACGTCGCATTGCCCGGCACGCTGCCGGTACTCAACCGTGGCGCGGTCGAGCGCGCAATCTGCTTCGGGCTGGCGGTCGGTGCGACGATCGCGCCGCGCAGCGTGTTCGCCCGCAAGAACTACTTCTATCCCGATCTGCCGAAGGGGTACCAGATCAGCCAGTACGAGATCCCGGTCGTGCAGGGCGGCAGCCTCAGCTTCGTCGTGCAGCCGAAGGGCGGCGAGGCGTATCTGAAGACGGTGCGGCTGACGCGCGCGCATCTCGAGGAGGATGCGGGCAAGTCGCTGCACGAGGACTTCCACGGCATGTCGGGCATCGACCTGAATCGCGCCGGAACACCGCTGCTCGAGATCGTGTCCGAACCCGACATCCGCGTCGCGAGCGTGAGCGGCGCGGCGACCGAGGCTATTGCCTATGCGAAGGCGCTGCACTCGCTGGTGGTCTGGCTCGGCGTGTGCGATGGCAACATGCAGGAAGGCTCGTTCCGCTGCGACGCGAATGTCTCGGTGCGCCGCGCCAGCGATACCGCGCTCGGTACGCGCTGCGAGATCAAGAACCTGAACAGCTTCCGCTTCATGCAGCAGGCGATCGAGTTCGAGGCGCGACGCCAGATCGAACTGATCGAGGACGGCGGCACGGTGGTGCAGGAGACGCGACTCTACGATCCCGACCGCGACGAGACGCGCAGCATGCGCAGCAAGGAAGACGCGATGGACTATCGCTACTTCCCGGACCCGGATCTGCTGCCGCTCGAGATCTCTAAGGAATGGATCGAGCGCGTGCGCGCTGAACTGCCGGAACTGCCCGGCGCGATGCGTGAGCGCTTCGTCAGCACCTACGGCCTGTCCGACTACGAGGCGCAGACGCTGACCGCTTCCAAGGGACTGGCCGGTTACTTCGAGGGCGTCGCCAGAAACGTCGCGGACAGGAAGGCGGCCGCCAACTGGGTGCTGGGCGAATTCTCGGCAGCACTGAACGCCTCGTCCCTCGATGCTGCGGCCGCGCCGGTGCCTCCGGCCCAGCTCGCCGGCCTCATCCAGCGCGTGCTCGACGGCACGATCAATAACAAGACCGCGAAGGATGTCTTCGCCGCGCTGTGGGCCGGCGAAGGCAGCAGCGCCGATGCCATCATCGAGGCGCGCGGCCTGCGCCAGATTTCCGACACCGGTGCCATCGAGAAGATCGTCGACGAGGTGCTCGCCGCGAATGCGAAGTCCGTCGAGGAGTTCCGCTCCGGCAAGGAGAAGGCGTTCAACGCACTGGTCGGCCAGGCGATGAAGGCCACCAAAGGCAAAGCCAACCCGCAGCAGGTCAACGAGATCCTGCGGCGGCGGCTTGCCGACTGAGCTCAAATCAAAGCGGCCCCGCAGGGCCGCCTCGTCGCCACCGGCGAGGGTTACGGCGCAGGTGCGAGCGTGAAGTCCTGACTGCCGAGGAGTGTTCCCATCGTGACGGTGATTTCGCTGCCGAGCTGGGTCAGGTAGCCGCTCGCCGACGCCTCGAGCTTGTACTTGCCGGCGCTGGCTGCCTGCGCCTGGAAGTTGAGCGGCGTCACCATCGGATTCGAGTACGTCAGTAGCCGCGGAGCCGCCGTCGGCAGGGTCTGTGAATAGTCGCCGGTGGTCGGATCGACGTTCACCTGCGCCACTTCGACCGTCGGACCCGATCCAATCGCCTGCAGGGCCCGCACCGCCCCGGTGTCGCGGGCGCCGGCCGGACCCAATTTGCCGGCCACGGTGCCGTACGGCGAGCCCGGAATCGCGACCGCATCGAGACTGCTGTTCAGAGTCGTCGTCTGCTCTGCGGCGACTGGCACGGCGGCGATGACTGAGGTCGTGAGCGTTTTGCCCGTGAACACGACGTCATACGGGCCGTTCGCCGGATCCAGCGGGGCCAGCACGAACCGTCCGCTCGCGTTCGGCTGAGTCGCCTTCATCACGATTCCGCCCTTCTGGGCGCTCACCGTGACGTCCGTCAGGCCGGTCTGCACGTAGCCCGCGATCGCGGTCAGTGTCATTGGTGTCACGCCGATGACCGGCTTCAATCCATACGAGCCGTTGCCGCGCCTGACGATCGACTTGCACGCGTCAAAGTCAAGGACGAGCCCGGTCGTCTTGCCCGCTTCGATCGTGAAGCCGTGAATCAGCTTGATACCGCTCTGCTGGGCGCTCGGCGTGGCCATCGCGACGGGCGTCATGCTGCCGCTGCTGGGCACGACGTAGTTCGCCGGCGTACCGGAGCCATTCGAGGCCAGCACCAGACGCATCTGCGTGTACTGGCCGGCAGGCAGGGTCGTCTGGCCAAGATCGACCAGGACGCCGTTTTGCAGCGACAACAGATCGACCCTGCGCGGTGGGTTGACTGCGATGTCGGTCCAGCCACCGTCCCCGGGGTTCGCGCTCGAACTCGCGTGGACGCGCACGCGCTCGACCGTCACGTTGACTTCGTCGTAGCCGCAGGCCGGTGCATCCGTCAGCGCCACGCGAAGTTCGCCGGTCCCTAGGCCAGGCAGGGGCGTTGACGGCATGCTGGACGGCGGCGTCCCCGGGGGCGTAGGCAGCGCGGTCGAGCCCACAACGTCGCTGCCGCCGCCACCACAGGCAGCCACTGCAAGAGCGCCCGCCACGCCGCACACCGCGGCCCGGGCGACCATCCAGAATCGAGTCAGCATCGTGTCCGCTCCTTCCGCGTTCCCATAATTCTTCAAACTCGTGGGAAATTTTCCCACGTTGAAAACTCTCCGAGTGCACCTTTCACGCTAATCCGTGGGCTTGAGTGCCTTGAATCAAAGGTCGGCCCCGGCCGGCGCGAGCGCCGCAACCGGACGCGCCGAATCGGGTCCGCTGCGGTATCGTCCGCCTTCCGTCGGAGATTGCGATGAAGTGTCCGCTCACATCACTGGTGGGGCTGCTATCCCTCTGGGCGGTCGCAGGCCTGGCCGACGCTGCGAGCATTGCTGGAGTTGACCTTCCGTCGCCTCCGGTGCCGCGCAGCATGACCGAAACTTACTACGGGACGCCGGTCGACGACCCGTACCGCTTCCTCGAGGACTCAAAGAACGCCGACGTACAGGCCTGGCTGCGCGCCAACGCCGACGCAACCAACGCGATCCTCGGCCGAATCCCGGGGCGCACCGCCCTGCTGGGACGCATGGCCGAGATCGAAGCGGCCGCGCCGGGCATCGCCAGCAACGTCGTGCGGACACGAGGTGGTCGCTACTTCTTCCTGCGCCGCAATCCGGGCGAAGACCAGTTCAGGCTCGTGTGGCGCGACGGTGTCGACGGCCAGGACACGGTCCTCGTCGATCCGGAAGCCCTGACGAAGGCGGTCGGGCGCCCGCACGCGATCATGGACTTCGCGCCGTCGAACGACGGCCGCAAGCTCGCGTATTCGATCCAGGTCGGCGGGGGTGAGATTGGCACCCTGCACGTCATCGACGTTGCGAGCGGCCGGGCGCTGATCGAGCCGCTGGACCGGATCCGCTACTCCTCGGTCAGCTGGCTCGAGGACGGCCGCGGATTCTTCTACACGAGGCTGCGCGAAGGCTACGACAAGCTGCCGCCGACCGAGCGATTCCAGGACACCGCGCGTCACTACCACGGGCTCGATCCCGAGCTGGACCGACGCGTCTTCAGTGCGAGCCTCAACGCGGACCTAAGACTGCCGTCCTACGCTGTCGGCATCGTGTTCCAGGTGCCCGGCACGCGTCTCGCAGCGGCGTTCGTCTACCTCGGCGTCGAGCGCAACCGGTTGCTCTTCCTGGCCGACCTGGACGCGGCCATCCAGGGCAATGCGCAGTGGCGCCCCGTCGTCGAGCTGAAGGACAAGGTCAGCGACGTGGCCTTCGGCGGCGGCTGGATATACCTCCGCTCCGCGCTCGACGCACCGCGCTATCGCATACTGCGGGTCCCGCTCGACCGTCCCGAACTTGCGCATGCGCAGGTGGTCGTGCCCGCCTCGCGCAGCGTGATCACAGGCATCGGCGCCGCGCGTGACGGCCTGTATTTCACCCAGCGCGACGGTGCGACCCTGTCGCTCTCACGGCTCGATCACTCGGCTGCACCGAAGGTCGAACGCATCGCGCTGCCGTTCGAAGGCAGCGTGCGGATCGAGGCCACCGACGCGCAGATCGACGGTGCCATCGTCGATCTCGCGACCTGGACCCGCGCCGCCAAACCGTACTTCTACGACCCGTCGAAGGGCACGGTGATCCCGTTGCCGCTGGTCGCCAGCGGAACATTCGACGCGCCGCAGGACATCATCGCGCGCGAGGTCATGGTGCCCAGCCACGACGGCGTCGACGTGCCGGTGTCGATCCTGTCGCACAGGGACATCAAGCTCGACGGCCGCAATCCGACGATCGTCTACGGCTACGGGGCGTATGGCACGACCGAGGATCCATTTTTCAGCCCGCGCATCTATGCCTGGCTCGAGCGCGGCGGCGTGTATGCAATTGCCCACGTGCGCGGCGGCGGCGCGTTCGGCGAGGAGTGGCACCTCGCAGGACAGAAGGCCACCAAGCCAAACACGTGGAAAGACGGCATTGCCGTCGCGCAGTGGCTGATCGGCAATGGCTACACGAGCCGCGATCGCCTCGGCATCTACGGCGGCAGCGCGGGCGGGATCTTCGTCGGCCGTGCGGTCACCGAGCGGCCGGATCTGTTTGCGGCGGCTGTGTCCGCCGTCGGGGTGCACGACCTGGTGCGCTCGGAAACGCGCGCCAACGGCGTCGCCAACATTCCCGAGTACGGCACGGTGAAGAAGGAGGATGAGTTCCGCGCGCTGCTGGCGGCGAGCAGCTACCACCACGTGAGGGACGGTCAGGTCTACCCGGCCGTCATGCTGGTGCATGGTGCCAACGACACGCGCGTCGATGTATGGCAGTCCGCCAAGTTCGCTGCGCGGCTGTCGGCCGCCGCGCCACCGGGTCGGCCGGTGCTGATGCGGCTCGATTACGAATCCGGGCATGGACAGGGCAGCACGCGGGCGCAGGCACGCGAGCGCACCGGCGATGTGTTCACGTTCTTCCTCTGGCAGTTCGGCGTGCCCGACTTTCAGCCGGTTGCCAGGCCCTGACAGCAACGCGCGGCAGCTGCGCTCAGGAACAGGTCGCGCGCAGGCGCCGCAGAACGTCCGTGGCCTGCGGCAGAGTGGCCGGATCTTCGTCCGGATAGAACTTCTGCCCCTCGGGCAGCGCGTTGCTGCCCGGCGGCGGCCAGCCCCGCACCACGATCACACCGGGCATCAGATTGGCGGCGTCGACGGCACCGCTGTCAACGTCACGCTGACAGACAAGCAGCAGCCCGTTGCCTGCCAGGATCCGATTGCGCTCGGCGACCAGTGATTCCGGCGCCGTCATCGCCAGCGCGCGCGTGTTCGGTGGCAGCACCAGCACGAAGAATCGCTGCCCGCCCGGGTTCTGCGCCAGACCGCGGGTAGCGGCCTGCTCCAGCGTGAAGCCGTTGCCGGCGATGTACATGCCGCCCTCCGCCTGCGCCAGCGCAGACCCCGCAACGGCGCACGCGGCGAGCGCCAGCCAGCACAGCCCGCGTCTGACAGTTCCGGAACCGGACGAAGATCTCATCATCACTCGGCTGCGACCCATCATTGATTATGCGCTCGCACGATGGGCTGAGGAGGAGTATCCGACGCGGCCTATTGTCGTCCGGAGAAGCGTGGATCGAGCAGGATGTCCGACTCGGGGTTGCGCTGGACCGGGCGCGCGCCCTGCGCCAGCAGTTCGCGGAAGCGCTTCTTCTCGGCGTCGTAGCGCTCATTGATGCGGGCCACTTCGCCGCGCGCTTCGGCCACAATCTTTTCTTCGGCGCCGACGGCCTGCGCGTTCAGCGCATAGGCGCGCTTCAGGCTGTCGGGCTGTTCCCGCTTCTTGAAGAATTCCGCCTCGTCGTCGAGCCGCCGGCGGTCTTCAGCCAGGCTCTTCGCGCGCTCCTGCGAGCGCCGGATGATCTGCTCGGCGCTTTCAAGCGATTTCTTGCGCGCGGCCTCGATTTCGGCCTCGTCGGCATAGGCCTCCAGCAGCGAACGGTCGCGCCGTCGCTGCGCCAGGACCTTCTCTTCTTCCTCGTACTTCTTCTTCGCCTCGAGTGCGCGGGCGCGCTGCTCCTCGATCGTCAGCGGGCGCGGGATCACGCGCCGCACCGAGCCGTCGCGGTTGAGTTCGCGGATGTCGCTGTTGGCACATTCAACCGGCGGCCGGTCGGCGGTATAGGTCTTGCCGTTGGCCGTGCAGCTGTACATGGTGTTGGTGGGCGCCGACGCCGGTGCCTGCGCCACGGTCGCCCCGCTGATGATGGCGAGTAGCACGAACAGCCCGGCCCTCGCGGCGATTCGATTGCGGTCAGGCTCCATAGCGCTCCCGATAGCGTTCCACGGCCGACCGGTGGGCGCGCGCCTGCTGCGCCTGCGCCGAATCGGCCGCGAGGAATTGCATGAGGTCATCGAGGTTCGCGATCGCCAGCACCGGCAGGCGGTAGTTCGCCTCCACTTCCTGGACTGCAGAACGTGGCGACAGCGCACCGTCCGGACCGGCCCGTTCCATGCGGTCCAGTGCGATCAGCACCGCTGCCGGCGTCGCGCCGGCGCCGCGGATCAGCTCGACCGATTCGCGCACCGAGGTACCCGCCGTGATGACGTCGTCGATGACGACGACGCGCCCGGCAAGCGGCGCCCCGACGATCAGCCCTCCCTCGCCGTGGTCCTTTGCTTCCTTGCGGTTGAACGCGAACGGCACGTCGGTGCCGAGGTCGGCCAGCGCCACGGCCGTGGCCGCCGCCAGGGTGATGCCCTTGTAGGCCGGACCGAACAGCATGTCGAACTGCACCCGCCCTTCGGCACGCGCGGCGAGCAGCGTCTGCGCGTAGAAGCGCGCGAGGCGACCCAGCAGCGCTCCGCGGTTGAAGAGCCCGGCGTTGAAAAAGTAGGGCGACAGTCGGCCCGCCTTGGTCTTGAACTCGCCGAAGCGCAGGACGCCTGCCTGGAGCGCAAATTCGATGAACTGCTGCCGCAGCGACTGCACGATAGGACTAGGGGACCCCGCCGTCCCGGAGGATGGATGCCATGCGGATTGTGCCGCAGCGCACCGGCCAAAAGCATGGAAAATGCCGGCGAATTCCGCGCCACCGAGGCGATCGATTTTATGCTGCGCATCATCACCCTGAACGTCAACGGCATCCGCTCGGCCGCGTCGAAGGGGCTGTTTCGCTGGCTGCGCCGCGCCGAGCCGGACATCGTCTGCCTGCAGGAGGTCAAGGCCGACGAGGTCGACATCCCGGAGGCGATGCGCTTTCCCCCGGGTCTGCACGGACATTTCCACTGCGCACAGCGACGTGGCTATTCCGGCACGGCGCTGTACGCCGCCAAGGAGCCGCGCGCGGTGCGTCTGGGCTTCGGCTCCGCCGAGTTCGACGCGGAGGGCCGCTATGTCGAAGCCGAATTCCGGGACGTCACTGTGATCTCGGTGTACTTCCCGTCAGGATCGTCCGGCCCCGAGCGCCAGGCCGCGAAATACCGCTTCCTCGCCGAATTCGCGCCGCATCTTGCGCGGCTGCGCGCGAGCGGCCGCGAAGTCGTGTTCTGCGGCGACGTCAACATCGCGCACAAGGAGATCGACCTCAAGAACTGGCGCGGCAACCGGAAGAATTCCGGCTTCCTGCCGGAGGAACGGGCGTGGCTCGGCGAGGTGCTCGATCAAGGCGGATGGGTCGACGTGTTTCGCAGGCTCGATGACCGGCCCGAGCAGTACACCTGGTGGAGCAATCGTGGCCAGGCGTGGGCCAAGAACGTCGGCTGGCGCATCGACTACCAGATCGCCACGCCGGGCTTTGCCGCCCGCGCCCGGCATGCCGCGATCTACACGGACAGGCGCTTCTCGGATCACGCGCCGCTGACGATCGAATACACAGGAAGGCTGTGAACGCCCGATGATCACTTCCGAATTCGTCCGCAAGCGCCTGTCGGAGAACATCGAGGGCCGGGACCTGGCGTGGTACGTCGTCGGCATGGTGATCGTGCTGGCGCTGCTCGGCTGGGTGCTCGCCCGACTGGCTCCGCCGCCGCTGCCGAAACAGATCGTCATGACGACGGGCGCCGAGGACGGCGCCTACCACCGCTACGCGCTGCGCTACCGCGAACTGCTGTCGCGATACGGCGTCGAGCTCGTGCTGCTGCCGTCTTCGGGCGCGGCGCAGAACCTCGAACGGCTGAGGTCGGGCGACCGCGGTGTCGAAGTCGGCCTCGTGCAGGGGGGTCTGGTGCAGCCCGATGATGCGCAGCAGCTCTACACCCTCGGCAGCCTGTTCTACGAACCCATCTGGGTCTTCTATCGCGGAAAGGAGACGATCGAACGCGTCTCCGAACTGCGCGGAATGCGCGTAGCCATCGGCATTCCGGGAGGCGGCACACACGCACTGGGTCTGGCGCTGGCCCGCGACAACGGACTCGCCGAGCCGCCGACTACGCTGGTGGAACTGGGCGGCCTCGCGGCAGCGCAGGCGCTCGTCGACGGCAAGATCGACGTCGCGCTCTACGTCTCGGCGATCGACGGTCCCGCCGTGCAGCAACTGCTTCGAACACCCGGAGTGCGCATGATGGACGCGCGTCGCGCCGACGCCTACATCCGGCGGCTGCCTTACCTGCACAAGCTCGACCTGCCCGAAGGCGTCGTGGACCTCAAGGACGGCATACCGCCCCGGGACATGACAATGATTGCGGTCACGGCCAACCTGATCGCCCGCGAGGAGCTGCACCCGGTCGCGGTCGAACTGCTGCTGCAGGCGGCACGCGAGGTACACGGCGGACCCTCGCTGCTGCATCCGGCCGGCGTCTTTCCGGCGCCGATGGACGTGGAACTTCCGCTCGACACCGACGCCGACCGCTTCTACAAGGAGCGTCCTTCGCTGCTGCGACGCGTGCTGCCGTTCTGGCTCGCGGTGTGGGCCGAGCGATGGCTGTTCATCCTGCTGCCGCTGCTCGCGGTGGCGATTCCGGCATTCGCCTACCTGCCCAAGATCTATGACTGGCGCATCCGCAGCAGGCTGGACGGCTGGTACGTCGAGGTGAACCGGATCGAGCGCGCCGCCACCGAAGGCGGTGTCGATGCGGCCGCGCAGCTGGCGCGAATGATCGAGATCGATGCCCGGCTCAATCGCGTCAAGGTGCCGAAGGCGTACCTTTCGCAGCTCTACACGCTGCGACAGCATGCGGGCTATGTGCGCGGCGTGCTGCTGGCCCGGCTCGGCGAAGGCAAGGCGGCCTAAAGCGCCAGTGCAATCGCGCCGGAGAAGGCGAGCAGCACACCGATCCAGCGCAGTGCGTTGAAGCGCCGAGAGCGTGCAGGCGCGCCGTCGTCGTCCTGGCTCGGGGCCGCGATCCGCGACGGAAAGCGTCCCTCCCAGGCGTGGGCAAAGAACACCAGCAGCGCACCGCTCCAGACCAGCGCCCCGGTGTAGCGGCCCAGCGCCAACGACATCACAGCGAGCGTCGCGAAGATGAGCAGGCCGGCGTTCTCGAGAATGCGGCGCAACGGCTCGGAAGGTTTGCGGGCAGGGCTCATCGATGCAAGTGACGCGGCGGACTCGTCGGACCACAGGGCGGCCCTGACTGGAAGTTCGCCGCGACGGGAGTTCACCGATCTTCCGCCAGTATCAGACACCGAATCCCGCTTGGGCTGCCAGAAATGCCGGGTGAAGGCTCCGATGTTCAGCACGTGGTAAAGCCGGCGATCCAGCGTGGGGCTGTGGGGCGCGTCGCGCCACTACACTGCGCGTCGATGACGAGCCCCAGCGTGTCACGGTCGCCTGCGGCCGGTCCCGTCCCCGAGTCAAAGCTGCCGCGCCGCTCCTGGCGCGACGTCATGCGCGTGTACGCGGAACCGGCGGCGCTGCGCATGTTCTTCCTCGGCTTCGCCGCCGGCCTGCCCCTGCTGCTGGTCCTCGGCACGCTCTCGTTCCGGCTGCGCGAAGCGGGCGTCGACCGCGCGACGATCGGCTACCTCTCCTGGGTCGGGCTGGCCTACGGCTTCAAGTGGGCGTGGGCGCCGCTGGTCGATCGCCTGCCGCTGCCGCTCCTGACCCGTGCCCTCGGCCGGCGCCGCGCCTGGTTGCTGGTTGCACAGGTCGGGATCATCGCCGGCCTTACAGCGATGGCCTTCGGCGATCCGCAGCAAGGGCTGCGGGCGCTGACGATTGCGGCGCTGGCCGTGGCATTCGCGTCCGCCACCCAGGACATTGCGCTGGATGCCTATCGCATCGAATCGGCAACGGTCGAGAAACAGGGTGCGCTGGCAGCGATGTACCAAACCGGATATCGCATCGCGATGATCTGGGCCGGTGCCGGCGTGCTCTGGATCGCGGCTCGTGCGAGCGCTGGCGAGGCCGGCTATCAGGCCGGGCCCTGGACGGCGGCCTATCTCGTGATGGCCGCGAGCATGGGCGTCGGCGTGGTCGCGGTGCTGCTGTCGCCTGAACCGGTAGCCGACGCGACGCGCAGCCTGATCGCGCAGACGCACGCGCTGCACGGGTCGGCATGGGAGCGGCTTCTCGCGTGGCTGCAGTCGGCCGTGGTGGGGCCCTTCGCCGACTTCATCCGTCGCTATCGCTGGCATGCGCTGTTGCTGCTCGCGCTGATCGCAACCTACCGCATTTCCGACATCGTCATGGGCATCATGGCGAACCCGTTCTACGTCGATATGGGCTACACGAAGGACGAGGTCGCCGCAGTATCCAAGCTCTACGGCGTCGTGATGACGCTCGCCGGTGCGTTCCTCGGCGGCGCGCTTGCGCTGCGCTTCGGTGTGCACCGCATCCTGATGCTGGGCGCCCTGCTCTCGGCGGCGTCGAACCTGCTCTTCGCATGGCTGGCCGGCCGCGGCCATGACCTCACTGGGCTCATCTTCGTGATCTCCGCCGACAATCTTTCGGCCGGCATTGCGTCGGCGGCCTTCATCGCCTACCTGTCGAGCCTAACGAACATCGCCTACTCGGCGACGCAGTACGCGTTGTTCTCCTCCGTAATGCTGCTGCTGCCGAAGTTCGTCGCCGGATTCACCGGTGCGTTCGTCGATGCGCACGGCTACTCCGCCTTCTTCTTCTCGACCGCAGCGCTCGGCATCCCGGTGCTGCTGCTGGTCTGGCTGGCGGGTCGCGTCGTGGCGCAGCCGGGCGCCCCGTCCCCAGCGTCGTGATAATCGAGATCACTACCGGCGCGGCGCACGTGCCCGCCATGATCGGGATCGTCCTGGCGACCGGGTGTCAGTTCGCTTCGAACCGGTAGATCGCGACGGTAGCTCTCAGTTGGGACGCAAACGAAACCGGGCGACCGTCGGCGAAGACGGCACGGCCGGTGATCACCAGGCCGACCCGGGCAGCGAGCACCTCGAAGTCCTTCAGCGTGCACAGATGGATGTTGGGCGTGTCGTACCACTGGTACGGGATCTGCCGCGTCACCGGCATCCGCCCGGCCAGCAGGGACATCGCGTGGCGCCAGTGGCCGAAGTTCGGGAAGCTGACGATCCCCTGTCGAGCGACGCGCGCCATCTCACGCAGGATCCCTTCGACGTTGTGCATCGCCTGCAAGGTCTGCGACAGAACGACGGTGTCGAACATGGCGTCGGTGAACAGGCGCAGACCCGCGTCGAGGTTCTGCTGGACCACGTTGAGGCCTTCCTTGACGCAGCGCGCGACCTGGTCGTCGTCGATCTCGACGCCATAGCCATGGCACGACTTGTCGTCGCGCAGGTGTGCCAGCAGCGACCCGTCACCACAGCCGAGGTCAAGCACGCGGCTGTGCGGCGTCACCCACTCGGCGATCTGCGCGAGGTCGACCCGCAGGGTCATCGTGCGCACTCCTTCGCGATGTTGTCGAAGTACGCGCGCACGACGCGGTGATAGCGGGCCGGGCGCTGCGCGCGGCCGCGGGGCGGGCTGATGAACGGCCCTCCCCCGACCCCTCCCCACGGGAGGGGCCGAAGCCGGTTCACCGCGCCGGGCGTCATCGTGCGCACTCCTTCGCGATGTTGTCGAAGTACGCGCGCACGACGCGGTGATAACGGGGATCTTCCAGAAGAAAGGCGTCGTGGCCGTGCGGTGCGTCGATCTCCGCGTACGCCACGTCGAGCTCGTTCTCGATCAGCGCCTCGACGATCTCGCGGGAACGTTCCGGCGGGAAGCGCCAGTCGGTGCTGAAACTCGCCAGCAGGAACTTGGCGGTGGCCGGCGAAAGCGCCCGGGCGAGATTGCCGCCGGTGCGGCGCGCCGGATCGAAGTAGTCAAGCGCGCGCGTGATCAGCAGGTAGGTGTTGGCGTCGAAGTACTCGGAGAACTTGTCACCCTGGTAGCGCAGGTAGCTTTCGACCTCGAACTCGACGTCGTAGTGAAACTGGTAGTCGTCCGCCCGCATCGCGCGGCCGAACTTTGCCGCCATGTCGGCGCCCGAGAGATACGTGATGTGGCCGATCATGCGCGCCACGCGCAGCCCGCGCCGCGGCACGACGCCGTGCGCGTAGTAGTCGCCGCCGTGAAAGTCCGGGTCCGAGCGGATCGCCGTGCGCGCGACTTCGTTGAACGCAATGTTCTGCGCCGACAGCTTCGGCGCGGCGGCGATCGCGACGCAGTGGCGGATGCGGCCCGGATACTGGATCGCCCAGGACAGCGCCTGCATGCCGCCGAGCGAGCCGCCCATGACGGCAGCCCACTGGTCGATGCCGAGGCGGTCGGCGACCCGTGCCTGCGCATGCACCCAGTCCTCGACCGTCACCACTGGGAAGCTCGCGCCATACGGACGGCCGCTGCCGGGATCGACCGACATCGGGCCGGTCGAGCCAAAGCACGAGCCGAGATTGTTGACGCCGACGACGAAAAATTGTTCGGTATCGACCGGCTTGCCCGGTCCCACCATGTTGTCCCACCAGCCGACCTTGTCGGGCGCATCGGCATGGACACCGGCAACGTGGTGCGAGGCGTTCAACGCATGGCAGACGAGAACGGCGTTGCTGCGGTCCGCATTGAGCCGCCCGTAGGTCTCGACCGCCAGTTCGTAGCGGGCGATCGACGCGCCGCTCGCGAGTTCGAGCGGGGCGTCGAATTTCATCGACTGCGGCGTGACCACGCCGACGGAACGGGCATCCACGGTATTCAGGACAGTCGCAGCATGCGGCAACAAAAAACCCGAGAGGCAGGACGCCGGCTCGGGTTCGGGTTCGGGGGCAGCAGGGCTGCTTGACCTCTTTAGCGGATTTCGGAGGACTGTCCTCGCGCGCCCGCAAGCGAGTCGGCAAATCGGCGCAAGCATTAGAGGGTAGAGAAGCCGTTGAGGGCTGTCAAACGCAGGCCATCGCTGCGCGACTACACTGCTGCAACGGATCGTCGCCCGGTCAGTGGGCCGGAGCGGGACTTGTGTCCGGCGCGAAGAAAGGATGAACAGGATGAAACTCTTGAAATGGCTTGCGACGAGCGTCGCACTGATGGCATTCGGCCTGTCGTCGGCGAGCGCAGCCGACAAGGCCAAGCAGGACGAAGTGCTGAAGGCGGCACAGGCCACATTGGCCGACTTCTACAAGGCAGATCCGAAACTCAAGGGTCAGGTCGAGAAAGCCCCCGGCTATGCCACGTTCACCACGTTTGGCATCAGTTTCCTGGTCGGCGGCGCCGGCGGCAAGGGCGTGGTGCACGACAACGCGACCAAGAAGAACACGTTCATGGAACTGGCACAGGCCAGCGCCGGGCTGCAGATCGGAGCCTCGGATATGCGCTACCTGTTCATCTTCGACACCCCCGCCAGCATGCAGCAGTTCATCGACAAAGGCTGGGATGCCGGCGCCTCCGCCTCCGCCGGTGCCGGTGCCGGGGCAAAGGGATCGGCGAATGTAGCCGCCGGTGCCGGCGCCTTCACTGGCGGCAAGTTCTATCAGCTGACCAAGTCCGGACTGCAAGCAGGTGCGGCCGCCGGCGGCACCAAAGTCTGGAAGGACAAGGATCTGAACTAGTCCACGAAGTCGCGGTGTGAATGGACGAAGGCCCGGCAGCGCCGGGCCTTCTTATTTGCGGCTACTGCAGCGTCGCCGGAGCCGGCGCCTGCATCTCCCGCTGCAGCAGCGCGCGGATCTTGACCGGGTCCGACATCCGCAGCACCCGGCCGGCGAAGCGGCCCGAATCCCGGAAAGACAGCTCGAACAGACGCTCCTTCACCGGCAAGATCTGCGACGGATGCATCGAGAACTGACGCAGTCCCATGCCAAGCAGCAGTTCGGTCATGTCGAGCTCGCCCGCGAGCTCGCCGCAGACCGAGACCGGCACGCGCGACCGGGTGCCGGTGCGGATGGTCTGCGCGATCAGCCGCAGCACCGCCGGATGCATCTGGTCGTATAGATGCGCCACGGTGCTGTCGGTCCGGTCGATCGCCAGCGTGTACTGGATCAGATCGTTCGTACCGATCGACAGGAACTTGAGACGCTGCACGAACTCCGGCAGCGACAGCGCGGCGGCCGGAACCTCGACCATTCCGCCCATCTGGATGCGCGCGTCGAACTTGAGCTTGCGCTCCTTCAGCTGTTCTTTCGCCTTTGCGACGAAGGCCGTCGCCTGTTCGATCTCGTGCACGTGCGCCAGCATCGGAATCAGGATGCGCACGGTCCCCACTTCCGAAGCGCGCAGGATCGCCCGCAGCTGCGTAAGGAAAAGGTCCGGGTAGGCGAGGCAGTAACGGATCGCACGCAGGCCCAGCGCCGGATTCGATTCCGGCCGCGGCGCACCGCGGCCCATGCCGAGGCTCTCCCGCGCCGCCTCGGTCAGGACCTTGTCGGCGCCGATGTCGAGGGTGCGGATCACCACCGGCTTGCCCTTCATGGCCCGCGCAACCTTCGCATAGGCCTCGAACTGTTCGTCCTCGCTCGGCAGGTCGTCACGGTCCATGAAGAGGAACTCGGACCGGAATAGCCCGACGCCATCGGCGCCCGCCTCGAGGGCGTCGCGCGCATCCTCCGGCAGTTCAATGTTCGCCAGCAGGTCGATCGCAATGCCGTCGCGCGTACGCGCGAGCTTGCCCTTCAGGCGCCGCAGCGCGATGCGGTGCTCGGCATCGGCGCGCAGGCGCCTCCTGAACTCCTGCAGCTCGTCGCCGGTCGGATTGGCGACGACGACATCGGCGTCGGCATCGATGACGACGACATCGCCCTCCGCGATGCGCTCACGAGCGCCGTCGGCACCGACGATCGCCGGCAGCCCCAGACTGCGCGCCAGGATCGCGGTGTGCGACGTCGGCCCGCCGAGTTCGGTGACGAATCCCGCCAGGTCCAGGTCTGCCCGGTCCTTCAGGTGCAGGACGTCGGCCGGCGCGAGATCCCGCGCCACGAGCACCAGCCGCTCACCCGGAGCAAGCTTCTTCGGCAGGGCCACTCGAGTCGGCGTGCCTTCGGACAGCGCATTCAGCACGCGCTCGACGACCTGGCGCACATCGGCCGAGCGCTCGCGCAGGTACTCGTCGTCAATCGCCTCGAATTGCCGGCAGACTTCCTCGAGCTGGATCGTCAGCGCCCACTCGGCGTTGATCAGGCGCGTCCGGATCAGGTCTCTTGGAGCCTCCGACAGCAGCGCGTCATCGAGGATCAGTCGATGCAGGTCGAGAAAGGCACGAACCTCACTCGGGGCGTCGGGCGCGATGCCGCCACGCAGCTGGTCGAGCTCGTCCTGCACCGCGGCGAAGGCGCGCGTCAGGCGGGCGATCTCATGGACGACGTCGCGGCGCTCGATCTTCACCTGCCGGACGTCGAGTTCCGACGGCGCCAACAGGTGCGCACGGCCGATCGCGATGCCGCGCGCCACGCCAACGCCGGTCAATGCTTCACGCCGGGCTTCATTTTCGACGCTCACCGGCTAGACCTCGCCGAAGCCCGAAGTGATCAGCTGGCCGATCGCCACTACAGCCTCCTCCTCGTCAGGACCTTCGGCTTCGACGGTGAGGACGCTGCCCTGGCCGGCCGCCAGCATCATCACGCCCATGATCGACTTAGCGTTCACGCGCCGGCCTGCCTTCGAAATCCAAACCTCGGAAGCGTGCCGGCTGGCTGCCTGGGTGATCTGTGCCGAGGGACGCGCATGCAGTCCGAGCTTATTGCTGATGGTGAAGTCTCTGCTGATCATGGCCCTGCGGCTTGTAGCCCTGGTTCTGCACCGGGGTCGTCGCGATCTGCACCATGCCCTGCTGCCCGCCCGCAAGCGCCTTGGCCGCCACGTCGGCCAGCGCTCCGCCGCGATAGCAGACCGCGCGTAGCAGCATCGGCAGGTTGACGCCCGCGACGACCGTCACCTTTCCCGGATCATTCAGGCGGGTCGCGAGGTTGCCCGGCGTGGCGCCGAAAGCGTCGGTCAGTACCAGCACGCCCGCGCCCGCGTCCACCTCCTTCACCAGCGACTGGGCGCGCGCGAGCAGGTCGTCGACCGAGACGCCCGGTTCCACGTCCAGCACGCGCAGGTTGGCCTTGGTCATGCCGGGCTCACAGCTGCTGTAGACGTGCTCGACGCATTTCTCCAGCGCGCTGGCGAGCGGGGCGTGGGCGATGACGACGATGCCGGTCATGGGGTTTCAGTGCTCGCGTACGCGACTCTGCGGGTCGCCCGTGCGCTCGCACTGCTCAAGTCAGACGCCCGCCCTTCGGGCGGTCGTGCGGGCGGGCGTGATCCAACGGCACGCTGGACCTTGGGCAGACCGTGGCTTCGATGCAAACTCATGCGGTTCGCTCCAGCGCATCGATGAAGAGGCCGGCCACGTTGCAGCCGGTCTGTTCGGTGATCTCGACGAAGCATGTCGGACTGGTGACGTTGATCTCGGTGAGATGATCGCCAATGACGTCGAGTCCAAGCAGTCGCAGGCCGCGCGGCAGCAGCGCCTGGCCGACGACCGTCGCGATGGCTCGGTCTCGTTCGCTCAGCGGTTGCGCCCGGCCCGTGCCGCCCGCGGCGAGATTGCCGCGCGTCTCACCCGCCTTCGGGATGCGCGCCAGGCAGTAGGGCACCGGCGCGCCATCGATGACGAGCACGCGCTTGTCGCCGTCGCGGATCGCCGGGATGAACTTCTGTGCCATCGCCGTTCGTGCGCCGCGCACCGTCACGGTCTCGAGGATCGAACCGGCGTTCGGGTCGCCGGGCTGCAGCCGGAACACCCCGGTGCCGCCCATGCCGTCCAGCGGCTTCACCACGATGTCTTCGTGATCCGCCCAGAAAGAGCGGATGCGGTCGACTTCGCGGGTGACGAGCGTCGGCACCGTGAACTGCGGGAACTCGAGGATCGCGAGTTTCTCGTTGTGGTCGCGCAGCGCCCGCGCGTCGTTGACGACGCGCGCGCCCAAAGCTGCGGCGCGCGACAGCAGCAGCGTTGCGCTCAGGAATTCGACGTCGAACGGCGGATCCTTGCGCATCAGCACATGGGAAAACGACGCCAGGTCGCGCTCCTGCACGCCCAGATCGGCATACCAGTCGTGATCGTCGGCCTTCATCTGCAGGCGACGGGCCTGCGCGCTCACTGCGCTCTTAGTCGCCGCGAGTTTCGCCGGCGTTGCCGCGAAGATCCGGTGTCCGCGCTGCGCCGCTTCGCGCATCATCGCGACGCTCGAATCCTTGTAGGCCTTCAGTTCGTCGAGCGGATCGACGACGAAGAGCAGATCGAGCGCCATCCGCCGGCTCTCCGGGCGCCGTACGTCAGCCGGCAACCGCCGCCATCACGGCAGCGGAGGCGTGTTCGACGCGATGCGCGGTGCGCTCGAGTTCGACCGATGCGGCCAGCAGCGCGAGGCGCGCAATGACGCCGTACGCGTAGAAGCGGTTGGCCGCGCTCTCGCCGGCCGCACTGTCGCAATCCGGCAGATTGCAGCTGCCGGCAAAGGCGAGCGGGACGAAATGCATGCCCGGCGCGTTCAGATTCTCGTCGCGACCGCGCTCGGTATGTACGCGGTAGAAACCGCCGACGACATAGCGGTCGATCATGTAGACGACAGGCTCCGCGACCGCGTTGTCGACCAGTTCCATCGTCGGGACGCCTTCCTGGATGATGACCTCGTGCACTTCGAGGCCCTCCTTGACGACCGACATCTTGTTGCGCTGCTTGCGGTTCAGCCCGATGACTTCTGAAGCGTCCTTCACGGTCATCACGCCCATGCCGTAGGTGCCGGCGTCCGCCTTGACGACGACATACGGCGTGTCTTCGATGCCGTGCTCGCGGTACTTCTCCCGCATCCTGCCGAGCACGAAGTCGATGTTGCTGGCGAGACACTCTTCGCCGGCACGCTCGTGGAAGTTGACCTCGCCGCAGCGACCGAAAGCCGGATTGATGAGCCACGGATCGATGTCGATCAGCTGCGCGAATTCGGCAGCCACGACGTCGTAGGCCGCGAAATGATTCGACTTGCGCCGGATCGCCCAGCCGGCCTGCAGCGGCGGCGCGACGATCTGGTCGTCGAGATCGCGCAGGATCGGCGGAATGCCGGCCGAAAGGTCGTTGTTCAGCAGCAGGGCGCAGGGCGTGAATCCCGCGACGCCGACCTTGCCGCCCTGCCGGACCAGCGGCTCGACCGTCAGCACGTCGCCGCTTGGCAGCTCGATGCGCGTCGGCCCCTTGATCTCGTCCGACAGCGAGCCGATGCGCACATCGAGGCCGGTCTGCCGCAGGATGCGCGCCAGTCGCGCGACGTTGGCGAGATAGAACAGGTTGCGCGTATGCCGCTCCGGCACCAGAACCAGGTTGCGGGCATCAGGACAAAGATGCTCGATCGCCGACTGCGCGGCCTGCACCGCGCACGGCAGCATCTCCTCGGAGAGGTTGTTGAACCCGCCGGGAAACAGGTTCATGTCGACAGGCGCCAGCTTGTAGCCCGCGTTGCGCAGGTCGACCGAGCCGTAGAACGGCGGCGTGTGGTCCTGCCACTGCAGGCGGAACCAGCGCTCGATCGCCGGCATCGCATCGACGATCTTCTGTTCGAGCGCCAGCAGGGGGCCGGCGTTGGCAGTGACCAGTCGGGGAACAGCGAGGGTGGACACGGCAGGGTCGCCTTTTGCGCGCGCCACGGAGTGGTCGGCCGCGCCGGGTCTTTGGGACAGGCAGTGTACCGCTGCGCTGCCGCCGTCCCGGTCGCGCGCAAGGGTCACCGAAGCAGGTCGCCGGTCCAAGAAAAAAGCGGGCACCCGCCGGGTGCCCGTCAAAGTTCGCCACGAGTGGGCCGAGGTGGCCCGGCGAGCTAGGGAGACACAATCTGCAGTCCGCCATACCGGCGCCGGGCCGGCCCGGCGGACACCCGGGAGTCGCCTCCCGGGTCCAATCCATTTCTACATGTGGTACGCGGACTCGCCGTGATACGTCGTGTCCAGGCCTTCGCGCTCCTCCTCCGGAGTGACGCGCAACCCGGTGATCATCTTGACGAGGTACAAGGCCACCAGCGACACCACGGCCGAAAGCACGACCGCGGTAAGCACGGCCTGGAACTGCACCCAGACCTGGGCGGCAATGCCGGGAAAGTCGGCCGCATCGCCGCACTTGTTGGTGATGTAGTTGCAGACGCCCGCACCGCCGAGCGAAGGGGCCGCGAAGACTCCGGTCAGCAGCGCGCCGACGATGCCGCCGACGCCGTGCACGCCGAAGACGTCGAGCGCATCGTCGACGTTCAGCATGCGCTTCAGCCCGGTCACGCCCCAGAAGCACACCAGGCCGGCCGCGATGCCGATGACGAGCGCACCGATGATGCCGACGAAGCCGCACGCCGGCGTGATCGCCACCAGTCCGGCGACGGCACCCGACGCCGCGCCCAGCATCGACGGTTTGCCCTTCACCATCCACTCCGCGAACATCCACGCGAGCACCGCGACCGCGGTGGCAAGCAGCGTGTTGACGAAGGCAAACGCGGCAACGCCGTTGGCCTCGAGGTTGGAGCCGGCATTGAAGCCGAACCAGCCCACCCACAGAAGCGCGGCACCGACCATCGTCAGCGTCAGGCTGTGCGGCGCCATCGACTCCTTGCCGTAGCCGATGCGCTTGCCGACCATGTAAGCGGCCACGAGGCCGGCGATACCGGCGTTGATGTGCACGACGGTGCCGCCGGCAAAGTCGAGCGCGCCCTTGGCCCAGAGCCAGCCGGCGTTGGCCACCACCGCATCGAGCGTCGCCTGGTCCTTGATCGCGTCCGGACCGTCCCAGTACCAGACCGCGTGCGCCATGGGCAGGTACGAGAACGTGAACCAGAGCACCGAGAAGAGCAGAACCGCGGAGAACTTCATGCGTTCTGCATAGGCGCCGACGATCAGCGCACAAGTGATGGCAGCGAAGGTGCACTGGAATGCGACGAACAGCAGTTCAGGGATGTAGACGCCCTTGCTGAACGTCGCCGCCGCCGACTCGGCATTCACGCCCGCCAGGAACAGCTTCGAGAAGTTGCCGTAGAACGCTCCCGGCCCACCAAACGCCAGCGTGTAGCCATAGATGACCCACAGGACCGAGATCAGCGAGAAGATCACGAAGACCTGCATCAGCACGCTCAGCATGTTCTTCGAGCGCACCAGGCCGCCGTAGAAGAGCGCCAGCCCCGGAATGGTCATCAGGATGACCATGATCGTCGCGACATACATGAACGCCGTGTCGGCCTTTTCGATCTTCGGTGCCGCCGCGGCTTCCTCGGCCTCTTCTTCGACCTTCACGGTCTCGGTGACCTTGACGGTTTCGGTGACCGTGACTGCCTTTTCTTCGGTCTTGGCCGGCGCGACGGCGGCTTCTGCCGCCTTGACGGCATCCTTTGCGGCCTCGACCGCCTTGGCCGGTTCCATCGGCGTTGTCTTCGGCGCCGCAGCGTCACCGTGAGATGCGCCACCGCCCTGCGCATGCGCAGGCGCCGCCAGGGCGAAGGCCCCCACCGTGAGGAGTAATGCGATCAGTTTCTTCATGAGCGTCCTCGTGGGTGGGTTAGAGCGCGTCCTTGCCGGTTTCACCGGTGCGGATGCGGACGACCTGCTCGAGGTCATAGACGAAGATCTTGCCGTCGCCGATCTTGCCGGTGCGCGCCGAGCCCTCGATGGCCTCGATCGCACGCTCGACGATGTCGTCCGCGATGGCGGCTTCGATCTTCACTTTGGGGAGGAAGTCGACCACGTACTCGGCGCCGCGATACAGCTCCGTGTGGCCCTTCTGCCGTCCGAAGCCCTTGACCTCGGTGACCGTGATGCCCTGAACGCCAACGCCGCTCAGCGCCTCACGCACCTCGTCAAGCTTGAACGGCTTGATGATGGCGGTGATGAGTTTCATGTATCAGGTCCTGTTCGTTGCGGAATGATTCGTCAGAACGTCTTGGTCAGCGACGCCAGGAAGCCGCTTCGGCCGGCACCGCGCGGCGGGTTCTCGGCAGTGGCGAAGAAGTCCTTTTCGCTCGTGCCGACCCAGAAGGCGCCGACCACCCAGCCCGAGCCACCGATGTCCCACGTGCCGCCAAGCTTGTAGTCCCAGACGTTGTCCTTGTTGATGGTGGTGTTGATGTTTTCGTAGTTCTTCACGAACTGCCATCCGGCGTGCCCGACGATCGCAAACTCGCCGATCGGGTAGCTGCCGGAGAAGTCGAGGTACTGCGAGCCCTTCGTGTTGTAGCCCGGCGCCTCGATGCCGAAGAAGTTCGTGAACGCGTAGGAATACTTCACCGACACCGGGCCGTACGAGCCGCCGATGTAGCCCTCGAAGTTCTTGGCCTTGTACGGTCCGTACTCGCCGGTACCCGGGTAGTAGTAGTACAGCAGGCCGACGTCGAGCCCGAAGTCGCCGAAGGAGTGCTTGTAGCCGCCGTAGAAGTCCATCTCGATCGGCGCGCCGTTGAAAATGCCCGACGACACGTTCGAGTTCCAGTTGCCAAGATAGAAACCCGACTTGTGCGCGAAGTCGACGCCGCCCTGGATGGCGGGCTGATAGTCGGTCTGCGTGAAGCCGCGGAAGCGGTAATCGCTGGCGATCGTCAGGTTGCCGGTCAGCGTGTACTCCGGCTCCGGTTTGGCCGGCGCGGCCGCGGTCTGTGCAGCCGCGAGCATCGGAGTAGAGCAGGCCGCAGCGACAGCGGCGGCAACGATTGGCTTCTTCATGTGGTCGTCCTTTCGAGAGAGGTGGGAGCAAGGCTCGGAAGGCTCTTACGCAACATGTGTGCCAATTGCTGCGTTGCCAAAATCGCCCCCGAACGGTGCAAAACCGGCCGACTAAGGACGCGTCCGCGCCAAATCAGGGCGCCGACGCCCCGTCTCTGCTCACCGGACCCGCACGCATTCGGTTCGCGCCCTCGAAAAGGACGACAGCGGTGCGCTGCTAGACTGCGGCGCGCACTCGCGCCGGCGTCCCCGCCGCAGCAACGTCATGGACAAGACTTCGTTTCTCGACGACCTGCAGGACCGCGTCAACGCGGTGATTCAGCAGACCCCCGCGGCCGACCTGCAGAAGAACCTCAAGGCGCTGCTGACGCAGCAGTTCGCGCGACTCGAACTCGTGACACGCGAGGAGTTCGATACCCAGAGCAAAGTGCTGGCGCGGGCGCGCGAGCGGCTCGAGGAACTCGAGCGGCGCATTGCGGAACTGGAACGGCGCGGCGGCTAGCGGCGCACGGACGCGCCGACGACGGCGCTACGCGGCCGACGCTTCGGGCGACGCCCTCTTGCGTGCGACCGCGATGATCTTGGCGGCCGTTTCGAGCTGCAGTTCGGAGAGTTCGGCGTCCATCGTCGGACGGTCGATCAGGCGCACGTTCTTGCGCTTTGCAACTTCCTTGGCGCCGCGCTCGTAGCCTGCCTCGGCGATCACGGCCACGCGCAGCATGCCGATTTCACGCGCCTGTTCGATCAGTGCGGTGATGCGATCGACCGACACGTTGTCAGTCTGCACCACGAACGCGTAGGCGCGGGACGGGTCGTCACGATGCCGCAGCACGAGTTCGATCGGCCACACGGCCGGCGAGGCCGGTACCTGCCGGTAGCCGCGCGATTCGTACCACGCCAGCACCAGTTCGCGCAGCGGCACGGAGGGTGCCATCGAATCGAGCATCGGGGCGCTTTCGCGCGCCGCGGCACGCGCCGCAGCGCTGGGGCGCTTCGGCTCCGGCGCCGGGGGGCTCACGGCCCGCGCAGGGCGTCGGGCGGTGTCGTCCACCATGATCTGCGAGATCAGTTCTTCGATCGGGTCGAGCCCTGCCGCGGCCTCCTCGGCCGGCGTCAACGCACGTGACCCCTCGGAACTCTTCTTCAGGTCGTATTCGATCGGCGGCAGGTCCTTGCTGGCATTGTCCTGTTCGGCGGCTTCGCCGTGCGCCTTGCGGATCAGCGCCGCGTGATCGATTTCCTCGACGGCCGGAGCGGGCGCGGCTTTGTTCGGCTTGGGTTCCGAAGTGCTGCTCAGCATCTGCGCCATGGCTGCCTGCTCGCGCCGCGCGGCCTGCTCGCGAATCGAATCGGCCCGCCGGCGCGCCCACAGGTAGAGCCCCGCGAGCACAACCAGTACGCCGATGCCGAACAGCAAAGAAGACACGCTGATGCAGTTCCGGCACGTGACCGTGCCGGAAAAAAATGGGTCAGGGTTTCAATCGTGACACGACTCGGCCTCAAAGCCCAACGGAATACGGGGCCAAACGCACCATATATCGCCACCGGACGCCCGGCAATCACCGCGGCGCCCATCCGAGCAGTGCGGATGGTGGCCAACCGCACCGCAATTTGGCGCATCGGAGGTGACCGATCCGGCGCTCGGCCGCCGATAGAATCGCCGCTGCCTCAGGCTCTTCCATGTCGATCGCCATCGTTCGCACCCGCGGCTTGTCCGGCATGTACGCGCCGCAGGTGACGGTCGAGGTTCATCTTGCCAACGGCCTGCCCTCCTTCACCCTCGTCGGCCTGCCGGATACCGAGGTGCGCGAGTCGCGCGAACGGGTGCGCGCGGCGCTGCTGACGAGCCGCTTCGACTTCCCGGCGCGCCGCATCACCGTGAACCTGGCGCCGGCCGAGCTGCCGAAGGAATCCGGGCGCTTCGACCTGCCGATCGCGCTGGGCATCCTCGCGGCGACCGGCCAGATGCCGACAAAGACGCTCGACCAGTACGAGTTCGCGGGCGAACTGTCGCTGACGGGCGAGCTTCGGCCCGTGCGCGGCACGCTGGCGATGGCCTATGCGGTATCCAAGTCCGAGCACACGGTCGGTCCCCGGCGCGGCTTCGTCGTGCCACTCGAAAGCGCGGACGAGGCCGCGCTGGTCGGCGGGATCCCGATCTTCCCGGCGCGCAGCCTGCTGCAGGTTGTCGAGCACCTGCGCGCCGACGCCGGCGACACCGGGTCACGCGCGATCGCCGAGCACCACGCGATGGTGCGGCTGACGCCCCCAATTTATCCCGATCTGTTCGACGTCAAGGGCCAGCTGGCGGCGAAGCGGGCGCTCGAGATCGCGGCGGCAGGCGGCCACAGCGTGCTGCTGGTCGGCCCTCCCGGCACCGGCAAGACGATGCTGGCGCAGCGCTTCGCCGGCATCCTGCCGCCGATGACCACGGTCGAGGCACTCGAGTCCGCTGCGGTACTGAGCCTGGTCGGACAGTTCGCGCCACAGCGCTGGGCGACCCGCATCTTCCGCGCCCCGCACCACACCGCGAGCGCTGTGGCGCTTTGCGGCGGGGGCTCGCCGCCGATGCCCGGCGAGATTTCGCTGGCACACCACGGCGTGCTGTTCCTCGATGAATTGCCGGAATTCGAGCGGCGCGTGCTCGAGACCCTGCGCCAGCCGCTGGAATCCGGGCAGATCACTGTGTCGCGCGCCGCGCGCCAGGTGGACTATCCGGCCCGCTTTCAGCTGATCGGCGCGATGAATCCCTGCCCGTGCGGGTACTTCGGACACGCCACCATTGCCTGCCGCTGCACGCCCGACCTGGTCGCGCGTTACCAGGACCGCATCTCCGGTCCGCTGCTCGACCGCATCGACATGCGCGTCGAAGTGAGTTCACTGCCCGAGGAAACGATGACCGCGCTTCCGGACGGCGAGCCGACGCGCTTCGTCGCCGAGCGGGTGCGCAAGGCCTATGACCGGGCGGTCGCGCGCCAGGGCAAGCTCAACGACCAGCTGCAGGGCGCCGAACTCGAAGAGGCTTGTGCGCTGGACGAGCCGGTGCAGAAGCTGCTGCACGCCGCCAGCGTGCGGCTCGGCTGGTCCGCCCGCGCCTACCACCGTGTGCTGAAGGTCGCGCGCACCATTGCCGACCTGGCCGAGGCCGAAGCCCTGGCCACGAATCACGTGGCCGAGGCGATCCAGTACCGACGCTCGTTGCGCGACAGCTGACCCGGCCGGAACGCTACGGGCGTCCCAGGAACAGGTAGATCGCGCGGTTGTCGCGATTGGCGTAGCCGAAACCGACGTACAGCGGTCCCAGCGGCGAGTCGACGCCCAGATAGACCGAGCCCGCAGGCACGTTGAGATAGCCGTCGACACGCTCGCCCTGCCACACCGGGATCACCGGCTTCAGTCGCGCGCCTTCGATCGAGGCGCCGGCGTACACGCCCTCGAACAGCGGAATGTCGGCGAGCTTGGTGCGATACACCAGCCGGGCGAAGGCGAAGTCCTGTGTCTTCAGCTGCTGCCGCTGAAGGCCCGACAGGTAGAGAAAGCCGCCGAGGTTGAAGAGGTCGTAGGCAGGGATATCGTTGCCGCCGATCTTGTTGCCGCCGGTCACCAGGGCTTCGAGCGTGTGCCGTCCGATTGTGTAGGCCCCCTGCGCGAGTCCGGTCCAGTACGCGTACTCGTCGTCGGCACCGAGCGCACTCAGCGACGAGTACCCCTTCAGGTCGACCTTGAAGCCGCTATGCGTGAAATTGAGGCTGTCCAGCCGGTCGAGCCGCAGCCGCGCGCTCAGGGCGCCGATCGTGGTGCTGGCGCTCGCCGGGAAGGCCGGTACGCCACTTTGCAGCTCGAAGGTGCGGTAGCCGTAGCTCGCCCCGAGTCGGAGGTCACCGTACTCGATGATGTTCGCGCCGGCATCGAACTCGGCGATCGCCGCCGTGTCCTTGTATTGGGCAATCTGGACCGTGTCTTCGAACAGTCGCCACGGCTGGATCGAATACTGCAGCCGCGGAAGAACGAAGAAATACTGACGCGGCCCGATCGGCTGGTAGAACTCGGTAGCGAGCAGCACGTCGGTGCCGAGCACGAGGTCGCTGCGCCATTCCGCGCCCCACTTGTTGAGCCACTTCGAGCGGTACGAGGCGTAGAGATTGAAGTTGGACTGCTTGCCGAGGTCGGCATCCAGGCTGAGGCCGAAGCGGAAGTAATCGCGCTCCGGCTTCTCCTTCACCAGCACGACCAGCGTCTGCTTGCCGTCGATCTCGTCGATCGCGTAGTTGACATTCTCGAAGTCGCCGCGGCCGTACACCCGCCGCATGTCGAGGTCGATCGTGTCGCGGTCGAGCGGACGACCCACCTGCGTCTGCAGCGACTGCAGCACGACTTCCGGCGATACACGTTTGGTGCCTTCGACCTTGATCGCCTCGACCACGATGCTGCCCTTGTCCGCGGGCGCGGCCTGGCGCCGGCGCAGCGCCGCATAGTCCTCCGGCGGCAGCGAGTAACGCCGCAGCTGGTCCGCGACCTTCCTGGCGGCCGCCTCGCCAATCGGAACGGTCTTCATCAGGTTGTCGAAGTCCGCCGACGAGAAGTCGCCGAGCTCCGGAATGACCAGCACGTCCCGCGATGTCAGTTCCTTCAGCGACCGGTTGACGTTCTGCTCGGTCAGGATGTTGATCATCTGCATCGACACGCTGAACACCGAAGTGATCTCGTCGGGCTTGAGCAGCGGCGTGCCGAGGTTGACGGCAATGATGACCTCCGCCCCCATTTCGCGCGCGATATCGACCGGCAGATTGCGCACCAGCCCGCCGTCGACCAGCTGGCGCCTGCCGATCGTCACCGGGGCCACCGCTCCGGGCACCGACATCGACGCCCGGATCGCCTGAACCACGCTGCCGCTTTTCAGCACGACCATCTCGCCGGTGCCGATGTCGGTCGCGATCGCGCGAAACGGGATCGGCAGATCGTCGAAACTGCGCGCGTTGCCGATCTGCACCAGACGGCGCAGCTCTCCTTCGAGCGCGACGCCGGTGACAATTCCCTTGGGCAACACGAGGCCGTCCTTGCCGACGCCCAGCTCGGGGATGATGAAGGGCGTCTCGTCGTCCGTTTTCTGCCGCATCGTCTGGTCGGCGCGCGGCGGCTTGTCCGTGAAGAGCCTGTCGACCGTAATCGACTTGATCGACGCCTCCATCTCCGCGACGCTGGTGCCGGTGGCGTAGGAGGCGCCGACGATCGAGCCCATGCTGGTGCCCGCGATCACATCAACCGGCACGCGCAGTTCCTCGAGCACTTTGAGAACACCGATGTGCGCCGCGCCGCGGGCGCCTCCGCCTGAAAGCACAAGACCGATGCGTGGCCGCTGCGCCGCGGCGGCCTTCTCCACACCCGCCGTCTCTGCCGGGGCCGTCTGCGCCGCGGCCGCCGGGAGCCCCGCAAGCATCAGGCACAGAAGTGCCCAGGCGAGGCGGGGGCGCGGGCAGCGATTCATGGACTCCAAAGAGGCGGTTCAATGACGGCTCGGCCGTCGCGCGCCGAGTCTAAGTGATCAGCGCACACCCTTTCGCGTTGCCGTATCTTTACGAGACCGCCTTGCAGAACCGCCTCACGATGCCCATGCCGCACGCCGCCGCCACCGACAACCTCAACGTCGTCGGCTTCGATGACATGCCTCCTCCGGCGCAGATCAAACAGGAACTGCCGCTGGGTGATGCCGCGGCCGGGACCGTGCACCGCGGCCGCGCCCAGATGACCCGCATTCTCGACCGGCAGGACCCGCGGCTCTTCGTCGTTGTCGGGCCGTGCTCGATCCACGATCCGCGCGCGGCACTGGAGTATGCGCAGCGCCTGCGCGCGCTGGCCGACGAGGTGGCCGATGCGCTGCTGCTGGTGATGCGCGTCTACTTCGAGAAGCCGCGCACTGCGACTGGATGGAAGGGCTTCATCAACGATCCGGACATGGACGACTCGTTCCATATCGGCGCCGGCATGCGGCGGGCACGCGGGCTGCTGCTCGCGTTCGCGGACATGGGGCTGCCGACCGGCAGTGAAGCGCTCGACCCGCTGTCGCCCCAGTATCTGGCCGATTTGATCAGCTGGTACGCGATCGGTGCCCGCACGACCGAATCGCAGACCCACCGCGAGATGGCCAGCGGACTGTCCACGTCGGTCGGCTTCAAGAACGGCACCGACGGCGGGCTCGAGGTTGCGATCAATGCGATCCGTTCCGCGCGTTCTCCGCACAGCTTTCTTGGCATCGGCCCCGATGGCCGCACCGCGATCGTGCGCACGCGCGGCAACCGGCTGGGGCACCTGGTGCTGCGCGGCGGCGGCGGACGTCCCAACTACGACACGGTGAGCGTGCGACTTGCGGAATCGGCGCTGCTGAAGGCCGGGCTGCCACCCAATATCGTCGTCGACTGCTCCCACAGCAACTCGCTGAAGGATCCGGGACTGCAGCCGCTGGTGTTCATGGACTGCGTGCACCAGATCAAGGAAGGCAACCGCTCGATCGTCGGGCTGATGCTGGAGAGCCACCTTCATGCCGGCAACCAGCCGATTCCGGCCGACCTCACGCAGCTGAAGTACGGCGTCTCGGTGACGGACGCCTGCGTCGACTGGGACACGACCGCCGAGTTGCTGCGCCGCGCCGCCGGCGAACTGCAGCCCGTGCTCGCGGCGCGCGGCGCAGCAACTAGCGGTTGACCGGCATCGTGAACTCCGGCCCCTTGCTCGCCGCGGGATCGGGCCAGCGCTGCATCACGCTCTTGTAGCGCGTGTAGAAGCGCACCCCTTCCTCGCCGTAGGCGTGATGGTCACCGAACAGTGACCGCTTCCAGCCGCCAAACGAGTGGAACGACATCGGCACGGGAATCGGCACGTTGATGCCGACCATGCCGGCGTTCACCCGACGCGAGAATTCGCGCGCCGTGCCGCCGTCGGCGGTGTAGCAGGCCACGCCGTTGCCGAACTCGTGCGCATTGACGAGTTCGAGCGCCGCGGCGAAGTCCGGCACGCGCACCATCGTCAGCACGGGCCCGAAGATCTCCTCGCGGTAGATCTTCATATCGGGACGCGCGCGGTCGAACAGCGTCGCGCCGAGGAAGAAACCGCCTTCACGACCCGGCACTGCATGGCGGCGGCCGTCACAGACGAGTTCAGCGCCTTCGGCGATGCCTGACTCGATGTAGTCGAGGATCTTCTGACGATGCGCGGCCGTGACCACCGGTCCCATGTCGGCATCGGCCTCCATGCCATCGCGGATCCGCAGTTTCGCGATGCGCGGCTTGAGCTTCCCGATCAGTTCGTCGGCGATGTGGCCGACCGCGACGCCGACCGAAATTGCCATGCAGCGCTCGCCGGCCGAGCCGTAGGCGGCGCCGACCAGCGCGTCGGCGGCCGCGTCGAGATCAGCGTCCGGCATCACGACCATGTGGTTCTTGGCGCCGCCGAGCGCCTGAACGCGCTTGCCGCGCGCGACGCCCTCGCGCTGGATGTATTCGGCAATGGGTGTCGAGCCGACGAAGCTCACCGCGGCGATGTCCGGGTGCTGAAGGATCGCATCGACCGCAGCCTTGTCGCCCTGCACGACGTTGAACGCGCCGTCGGGCAGGCCGGCCTGCTGCAGCAGTTCGGCGATCAGCAGCGACGGCGACGGATCACGCTCGGACGGCTTCAGGATGAACGTGTTGCCGCACACCAGCGCCAGCGGAAACATCCACATCGGCACCATGCACGGAAAATTGAACGGCGTGATGCCCGCGACAACGCCGAGCGGCTGGCGCAGCGCATAGTTGTCGATCCCGCCGCCAATGTTGTCCGAGAACTGGCTCTTCATCAGCTGCGGTGCGCCGCAGGCGAACTCGACGATCTCCAGCCCGCGCTGCACTTCGCCGCGCGCATCGGACAGGACCTTGCCGTGTTCGCGCGTGATCAGCCGCGCCAGATCGTCGTGGTGCCGGTCGAGCAGTTCCTTGAAGCGGAACATCACGCGCGCCCGGTTCAGCACCGAGGTCTCGCTCCAGCGCGGAAACGCGCCGGCGGCCGCGCGCACGGCGGTATCGACGACCCCGGCGTCGCCAAGGCGCACGCGCCCTGTCACCTCGCCCGTCGCCGGATTGAAGATGTCGCCGGCGCGTTCACCTGTGCCCGCGACGCGAGCTCCGCCGATCCAGTGCGTGATGTCGGCGACGACCGATTCGTTCCGGCCCATTTCTTACTCCACCGCAGTCAGGACCGTCCGCAGCGTGTCGACGATGCGCGCGATGTGTTTTTCCTCGATGATCAGCGGGGGCGAAAGTGCCAGGATGTCGCCGGTGAAGCGCACCAGCACGCCGGCCTCGAAGCACTTCACATGCGTCTCCAGCCCGCGCCGGCCGGCCGCTCCCGCACGAGGTTCGAGTTCGATACCACCCACCATGCCCAGATTGCGGATGTCGATCACGTGCCGCGTGCCCTTCAGCGAATGCAGCGCCGCCTCCCATAGGGGCGCCAGGGTCTGCGCGCGCGCGAACAGCTGCTCGTCGACATACAGCTGCTGCGTCGCGAGCAGCGCCGCGCAGGCGAGCGGGTGCGACGAGTAGGTGTAGCCGTGCAGGAACTCGATCTGGCCTTCCGGCGCGGCGTTCATGATCGTTTCGTAGATCTCGTTCCTGGCGATCACCGCCCCCATCGGCACCGCGGCGTTGTTGATCGCCTTGGCACAGGTCAGCAGGTCCGGTGTGATGTTGAAGTAGTGCGCGGCGAACGGCGTGCCGAGGCGGCCGAAGCCGGTGATGACCTCGTCGAAGATCAGCAGGATGCCGTGCTTGCGGCAGGTGGCGGCGATCTTCTCGAGATAGCCCTGCGGCGGGATCAGCACGCCGGCCGAACCCGCCATCGGCTCGACGATCACTGCCGCGATGTTGCTGGCGTCGTGGAACGCCACGAGGCGCTCCAGTTCGTCGGCGAACTCGGCGCCGTGAACCGGCAGTCCCTTGCTGAATGCGTTGCGCGCGAGATCGTGGGTGGCGCGGATGTGGTCCACGCCGGCCATCATCGCCGGGAACGCCTTGCGGTTGCCCGGAATGCCTCCCACCGTCGTACCGCCGATGTTGACGCCGTGATAGCCGCGCTCGCGGCCGATGACGATGCGGCGGCCGGGCTCGCCGCGCGCGCGGTGGTACGCAAGCGCCATTTTGATCGCGGTGTCGGCCGACTCCGAGCCGGAGTTGGTGAAGAAGACCCGCTCCATGCCGGCCGGGGCCAGCCGGGCGATCACGCTGGCGGCCTCGAACGCGAGGGGGTGCGCCATGCTGAACGGCGGCGCGTAGTCCATTGTCGCCGCCTGCTTCTGCACCGCCTCGACGATCGGCCTGCGGCTGTGGCCGGCGTTCACGCACCACAGGCCGGCCGTGCCGTCGAGCACCTCGCGGCCGTCGGGGGTCCAGTAGAACATCCCTTCGGCGCGGGCAAGCATCCGCGGCGCGGCCTTGAACTGCCGGTTGGCGGTGAACGGCATCCAGAAGTGGTCGAGCGTGGCCGCGTGGAGCGAGGGGTTCTCGAGCTTCATGGAGGGTCTCCTAAGGCGTGAGGCGGAACGAGGTGAAGAAGGTCTCCAGCGCCCGCGGCTCGAGGCCGCCTTCGGCGCCGAGGGCCACCAGCTGGAAAAGTCGATCATCGACGATGAAGAAGCGGGCCGCAAGTTGCGCGGCCCGGCCATCCGGCCCCGCACGGCCGCGGGCCTCGACACTCTGTGCCGCACGCAACTCACGGACAGAACCAGGCGGCAGCGGCATGGAGGCGGGGCCGGTCGAGGTCACGGTCCCCCCGATATTGCGGACCAGGCCGTCGCGAAAGTGCGCGATGACGCGTTCGCGCGCCGCCGCGTCATTGGCCACGGCTGCCGGCAGCACGGCCGTTCCGACGGCAAAGAGCACGGGCCCGACGCCGGCCGACGTCATCGTCACCGGTAGTGGCCGGCCTTCGAATTCGACCTCACGGGCCACGGTCTGCGCCCGGCCTGGCAGCAACACGGCATATCCGTCGGTCGCGCGAAACTCGCGCCATTCCAGCCGCTCGCTGCAACCGGAGAGAGTCGCGCTGAACAGAGCCAGCGCGAGCAGGACGAGCGCTGCTGTGCCTCGACAGGCGCTCCGCAGGAACACTTCAGGCTGCGCCAACAAAAAGAGCCGGGGATCCCGGCTCCTCGCGTGGACCCGCTGCCTTAGCGGGCCTTGGTCGGCCGCGGCGCCGGCGCCTGGGCGGCCTTGCGCGCCCGATGCGGCCGTTTCTTGCCGTAGCTGCCGTTGTAGATCTTGCCGCGCCGCGTGCGGGTATCGCCCTTGCCCATGATGTCGGGTCTCCTGCCGTCCTCGAGTTACCGGCAAGTATAGCGACCGCCTTTGTAGGCGGATTTCCGACGCCCGCCTTCGACGTCCTCCTACGACGTCGGAGATTCCGCGTTTTGCCGCCGCATTACTCCGTACCCGGGCCGGCGCGACCGGCGTACGTTGACGCCGTCCAGAAAGCGAGGTGCATGATGATCAAGGAACACTTTCCGATGGCAGCACTGCTGCTGACCGGCCTGCCGCTGGCGCTCGGCGACGGTGCGCTCTTCATCATGGGCATGGCTGCCGTCATCGCTTCCTTGCCGCTGGTGTACGGCCGCGACGTCGACCAGGTCGTCCGTTCCACCGTCGCGCGCATCGACCACGACTGATCCGCAGCCCGGAGGCTGCAGCGCCACCCGCCGCCTACAATGCACGTTCGCGGGCGCACCGCCCGAGGCGCCGGCCGCGGCGGGCGTGGCCGCGTGACCCTTGCTCCCGCGGCCGACACCCCGGCCGCCCCACTGCCATGTCCCTTGTCGTCTTTCGCTCCAAGGCCGCCGGCGAAATATTCATGTTCGCCGAAACCGCGCGCCGCATATTCGAGATCGTCGGCCGCAGTGAAGCGGCGCGCGGCGTGATCACGGCCGAGCAGGTGCCGGACGCCCTGCAGCGCTTAGTGGCTGCCGTCGAGCTGGAAAGGGCCGACATCAAGGCGGCCGCCGCGGCTGCCGACCAGAAGGACCGACGCGGGGCCGACGAACCGGCCGCGGCCGCGCCGATCAGCCTCGGCCAGCGCGCCTTCCCGCTGATCGAAATGCTGCGCGCGGCGCAGAAGAAGAAGGTCGACGTCACCTGGGGCGTCTAGCGGGCATCCGCAGCCTGCGACCGCTGCACGCAGCACCCTAGAATCGCGGCGGGATGGCCGCTCCGAACGCAGCGCAGACGGTCACCTTTCAAAGACGGAGAGAGCGTGCAACACGAAGCCAGGGGCTCAGTCCGCCAGCTGTGGATCGGACTCTTTGCCGCGGCGCTGATGATCGGCGGCGTGGTGCTGGCGCTGCGCGCGATGTCGCTCGATTCCGGCATGCACGCGCGTTACGAGAACGCGCTGTCACTGTCGCAGGCAGCCGTCGAGACGCTGCATGCCAGCAACGACCTGCGCACGTGGCAGGCGCGCAATGCGTCGCAGCTGGCACGCAGCGGCGACGCGCCGGTTTCGGCCGCCGAACTCGAAACCCTGGCCACGACGACAGCGGAACTGCGCGACCGGCTCGACCGCCTCGCCGCACTCGACGTGCCGGCCGAGCGCAAGGCGCAGCTTGCGCAGCTGCGCACCTCGCTGCAACGGCTCGAGCGCATCGGCCGCAACGCGACGGCGCTTGGCGAATCCGGCGGCCAGATATCACGTGCGGCCCTGGTCACGTCCGCCGGTGACATCGACGAATTCGAGCATGCCCTCACCGGACTGGTCGCCGACGCCAAGAACCGCGCCTCCGAGCTGGCGCGCCAGGCCGAGGAATCGAAGGCCACCGCGCGCATCGGACTGATCGCCTTCTCGGTCGTGACGTTGCTGCTGGCGCTGCTGCTGACGCTGCTGACGCTGCGCACGCTGCGCGCCAACAATGAACTGATCGAGCGTATGTCACGCCTGGCGCAGCAGGACGGCCTGACCGGGATCGCCAACCGGCGCACGCTCGACGAGGCGGTGCCGGTGGAATTCGCCCGCGCCCGGCGCAGCGGCCAGCCATTGACGCTGGTGATGATCGACCTCGACCACTTCAAGCGCTACAACGACCGGCGTGGCCACGCCGCCGGGGACGCCCTGCTGCGTGCCGGCGCCCAGGCCTGGGCGAAGCAGCTGCGGCCGACGGACCTGCTGGCGCGCTACGGCGGCGAAGAATTCACACTGGTGCTGCCGGCGTGTTCGTCGGACCAGGCCGCGCAGCTCGTCGACCGGCTGCGGCCGCTGCTGCCGGACCGCCAGTCCTTCTCGGCAGGCATAGCGACCTGGGACGGTGACGAGACGACGATCGAACTCGTGCAACGCGCCGACCGCGCCCTGCTGCAGGCCAAGAAGGGCGGTCGCAACCGGACGATGATCGCCGGCCGCGAGCTGCAGGCAACGCTGCCGCTGGAGGCCGCGGCGACGCAATGAAGCCCCGCATCCTCGTCGTCGAGGACGAGCCGGCGATCGCCGACACGATCGTTTACGCGCTGGCCACCGACGGTTTCGAGCCGCAGTGGTGCGCAACCGGCGCCGACGCGCTGAATGCAGCGGCCACGCAGCCGGCCGCGCTTGCGGTCCTCGACGTCGGCCTGCCGGACATCAACGGCCTCGATCTCTTCAAGCGGCTGCAGAAACTGGATGCGGCACTGCCGGTCATCTTCCTCACCGCACGCTCGAGCGAGATCGACCGCGTCGTCGGACTCGAACTCGGCGCGGACGACTACATCGGCAAGCCGTTTTCACCGCGCGAACTCGTGGCCCGCGTGCGCACGGTGCTGCGACGCTCGCAGCGCGCCGCTCCCGACGCGGCCGTCACGGCTTCGACAGCATTCGCCATCGACGACGAGAAGAAGACGATCCGGTTTCGCGGGCGCCCGCTCGACCTGTCGCGAACCGAATACCGGCTGCTGAAAGTGCTGATCGAGCGCCCCGGCCGCGTGTACTCGCGCGACGAGCTGATGCAGCGCGCCTGGGACGACCCGGCGTCGGCGTTCGATCGCACCGTCGATGCCCACGTCAAAGCGCTGCGCGCAAAGCTGCGGGACGTCGACGACAGCGCCGACCCGATCTGCACGCACCGCGGCATGGGCTATTCGCTGCGCGAGGACCCTTCATGACCGACCTCGGGCGCCGCTGATGTCACGGCGCTCGCGCATCTTCCTTGGAGCCGTCGTCGTCTACGTCGCGGCGGTCGTATTCCTGCTGTACCAGGTCAGCGCCGACCTCGACCCGCGCTATCGCGAGTCCGCCGAGGACTCGCTGGTCGACACAGCCAATCTGCTCGCGACGCTGCTCGAGCGCCAGGCCTACAGCGGCGTGATCCAGACCGAGGAGCTGGAGCGCACGCTGCAGCAGCTCGGCCAGCGCCCGCTCAACGCCCGCATCTTCAGCGTCGACAAGACGCGTGTCGATCTGCACGTCTATGTCACCGATGCCAACGGCATCGTCCTGTACGACTCGGCCGGACGCGACGTCGGCAAGGACTACCGGGCATGGCGCGACGTCGGCCGCTCGCTCGCCGGCCAGTACGGCGCCCGCACGACACTCGTCGATGCCGCCGATCCTGCCTCGGCCGTGATGTACGTGGGCGCGGCGATCCGCGAGCGCGTCAGCGCCGATGCGCCTGACGAGATCGTCGGCATGGTCGGGGTCGGCAAGCCGATTGCGGCATTCTCGCCCTTCATCACCAATGCGCGCGAAAAGCTGGTGATCTTCGGCGTCATCTCCGTTGCGGCCTTCGCGCTGCTGCTGCTGATGGTCACGGTATGGCTGGTGCGGCCGTTCGGGCTGGTGACCGACGTCTGGCGCGCGCTGCGTGCAGGTCCCGGCGACGGCCGCTCGGTCGGGAACTCGCTGCGCACCGCTTTCCTCGACATGCGCGATGCGCTGGCCGGCAAGAGCTACGTCGACGAATACGTCGCCGCGCTGACGCACGAGATCAAGAGCCCACTGGCCGCCATTCGCGGCGCCGCCGAACTGCTGCGCGAGCCGCTGCCGGAGGACGCGCGCGTGCGTTTCGCCGGCAACGTCGAGGAGCAGGTGAAACGCGCGCAGGACCTGGTCGAACGCATGCTCGAGCTGTCGGGTCTCGAGCGCAGGCGTGCTCTGCAGCAGCGGGAAGCGGTGTCGCTGGCGCAGCTGGCCGACACCGTGCGCGAGGAGATGGCGCCGCTCGCAACACGGCGCGATGTCGAGCTCTTCGTCGACGTCGATCCGGACTTCGTCGTCTCGGGAGACCGCTTCCTGCTGCAGCGCGCGCTGGCCAACCTGGTGCTCAACGCGATCGAGTTCTCGCCGCGCGAAGGCACGGTGACAGTCGACGCACACGCCGGCCGCGGCCGTGTCGAACTTACGGTGCGCGACCATGGCCCGGGGCTGCCGGAGTTCGCGCGCGACCGCGTGTTCGAGAAGTTCTTTTCGCTGCCGCGGCCGGACACGGGCCGCAAGGGCACGGGACTCGGGCTCGCGTTCGTGCGCGAGGTCGCCGTGCTGCACGGCGGTGTCGCGCGGCTGTCGAACCATCCGGAGGGCGGTGCCGTCGCGACACTGATCCTGCCGCGCGCGCTGCCGCGCTGACACGCGCCTCAGGGCGCAATCGGGGCCAGCAGGGCGTGCAGTGCGCTGCGCAGGCGCGCCGGCGCCACGGGTTTCGTCAGCAGCATCAGACCGCTTTCCTTCACACGCGTCAGCTCCCGCGCCCCGGTGTCGCCGGAAATCAGCAGTGCCGGAACGCTCGCGCCGAGCAGCTTCCGGAGCCGTTCGACGACGCCCACGCCGTCGACCGACTCGCCGAGCCGCAAGTCGACCAACAGCACGCTGGGCACGAACCCTTCGCGCACGGCCGCCAGCGCATCCTCCGGGCCCCGCACCGTGCGGACTTCGAGACCCCATGACTGCAGCAGGCGGCGCGTTGCTTCGCAGATGTCGAGATCGTCGTCGACCACGAGCGCCCGCGCCCCGCTGAATGCGGCGTGCGTCGCGGCGCTGTCGTCTGCCGTACCGCTCTCGACGGGCCCGTCGGCCGCGGGCAGCGACACCTCGAAGCACGAACCACGGCCCACGACGGAGCGAAAGCCCAGGGGATGATCCAGCAGCACGGTCAGCCGTCGCACGATCGCCAGCCCGAGGCCGAGCCCCTTGCGCCGATCGCGCCCGGGGTTCCCGACCTGGTAGAACTCGTCGAAGATCAGCGAGCGCTGGTCGTCGGCGATGCCGACGCCGGTGTCCCACACCTGCACCACGACCCGCGGTCCGCGCCGGCGCGCACCGACGAGCACGCCACCGGCCTGGGTGTAGCGCAGCGCGTTGGAAACCAGGTTCCTCAGCACGCGCTCGAGCAGCGTGCGGTCGGAGTTCACCGCGAGGCCGGTCGGCACGAACCGCAGGCGCAGGCCGCGGATGGAGGCGTCGTTCGAGAACTCGCTGTCGAGCCGATCGAACATCGGCTGCAGCGCCAGGTTGCTGCGTCGCACTTCCACGACGCCGGCGTCGAGACGCGAAACATCGAGCAATTCGTCGAACAGCCGGTCGAGCGCTCCGATCGAGTCGCCGACGCGCCGCGCCACATCGCGTCCCTGGTCAGTCCCCACGACGTCGCGCAGCGCGCTCGCAAACAGCCCGAGTGAATGCAGAGGCTGACGCAGGTCATGGCTGGCAGCGGCGAAGAAACGTGACTTGGCGACATTCGCCTGCTCCGCCGCAGCACGCGCCGCCTCGACCTGCTCCAGCCGCCGATGCAGCTCGATATTGGCCTGATCGACGCGATATTCGAGATCGCGGTTCAGCATCTCGAAGTCCGCGTACGCCTTGTGATAGCGCTCGAGCAGCATCCAGCCCGCAAACAGCAGCAGGGCGACGCCGGAATACGGATTCAGAGCGAGCATCTCGTCGGTGCCCGGCAACAGCGAGAGCACGTAGTCCCGGATCGCGACGGCAACGCAGATCGCCCCCATCGCGAACAGCGTGTAACCGGTCACCGTGCGGAGCTGGAGGGCATAGAGAAGCAGCGCCACCAGCGCGATCGAAATAAAGACGAGCACGCAGAAGCGCAACGCAATGGACACCAGCGGCGCGGCATCGAAATGAAAGCCGGCATACAGCAGCGGCGCCGCCACGACCGCCAGCGCGATCGCGAATCGCTCGAGGATCCGCGACCGGCGATAGGCAAAGCGCAGGAAGAAGATCCCGATCAGAGCCGGAAACCAGGCATACAGGGCGAGCACGATCACCGACCAGTGCGGCCAGGGCAGCAAACGGGTCGGCGACTGGTACATCCCGATCTGCAGCGCCCACAGCAGCGAACCGGACGCCAGCAGCAGGAACAGCTCGCTGTCGCGACGGCCGCGCCACAGGCCAAGTGCGACCAGACCGACCGCGAGCAGCACGATGCCGATCATCATCGGACCGACATGAAACGCGAAGAACCAGCGGACGACGGTGCGCTCGATCGCATCATCGCCGCCGACGTAGACGCGGCCGAACTCGTAGTAGTGCGTCTGGGGAGATGAGAACACCCTGAATTCGAGAACGTTCTCTCCGGCCTTGAGCAGGCTCGCCGGAATCCGAAAGCTCGGTCTGGCGCGGTAGCTGGAATAGTTGATCCCGGGCGACTCGGCATCGCCGTTCTCGTAAACAAACGTGCCGTTCACCGTCGCCCGGAATACGACCGAGGTGGGGCCGAGAAACACCCCGACCGAGTCCGACAGGTCGTTTCGGTGAAACGGCACCTGGATGGCCTGGCCCTGGACAAAGGTGCCTCGTGGCCAGGAATGCGGCAGTTCGAGCGCCTGGCCGTCCGCCGTGCGGGCGGAGACCAGTCGTTCGACATCGGGCCGCGCCGCAAGATCGCAGCCGGCGGCAACCAGAGCAGCAAGGAGCAGCAGCGCCCGGGTCGCGAGGCCCCTGGCCGCGTGAATCTTCACGTCACCCACTCCATTTTCTCGGCTTGCCCGCGATGTCGCCACAGGCGTATGTTTGCGTCGCGATGATGAACGCACCTTACCGCCCGGACTCCGGTGCTGCCAGTCCCGGCCTGAGGATCCTGCTGGCCGACGACCACGAAATGGTCCGGTTGGCGATGCGTCATGCGCTGGGTTCGCTGGCGGATGGCGTCGAGTGGCTGGAAGGCGGCACAGCCGCCGATGTCGAGCGACTTGTGGACGATGACCCCGATCTCGCACTGCTCGACCTGCACATGCCGGGATCCGACGGCGTTCCCTGGATCCGGCGGCTGCGCGCACGCTGCCCGACACTTCCACTCATCGTCGTCTCTGCGGAGGAATCGCCCGCGCTCGTGCGCGCGCTGGTCGATAGCGGCGTGGCCGGGTTCATTCCGAAGTCAGACTCTGCTGCCGTTGTGTTGCAGGCCGTGCGCCTGGTGCTTTCTGGCGGCACCTATGCGCCGCTGCGGTTCCTGGCAGCCAATGGCACTGCAGTGACAGCGGCGGCCGACGCGTCGGGCGGCGCGCCCGGATACGGCCTGACGGCGCGGCAGACCGAGGTGCTGAGGCTGCTCGCGCAGGGCCGGCCCAACAAATCGATTGCGCGCGAACTGGGACTGTCGGAAGGGACGGTCAAGGTGCATCTTCTGGCCATCTTTCGTGCACTCGGAGTCCGCAATCGCACTGAAGCCGTCGTCGCTGCGCAAAAAAAACTCCAGGCGACCGGGCCGTGAGGTCCAGCACACCTGGAGTGCCAGGGAGCCTTGTCGTCAGCGTTCCGTGCTGACCAGATCCGCGTTCACTCGGGCAGTCCACGGCAGACCTGCGTCCATCCAGCCGTCGAGCGGACGCTGCCCGCCGGGGCCGAGTTCGCCCTCGTAGCCATCGATGATGGTGTCGCAGACGGCCCTGCGCGTATCCACGTCGAGGGCCTCGAAGGTGCGGCTGGCGACGGACACAGAGTCTTCGGCCAGCGGCGCATCGATCGCGAGCGGCACGTCTTCCGGCATCGCAACCCCGCTTTCGTCGCAGGTGGCGAAGGCTGCGACGTCGACGGCGTAGTACGTGCACGCGTCGTCTCCCACGACCGCCGGCGCCGCGCCCGCAGCCGACACCCATGCGCAGGCACCGACCACCGCAAGCAACGGCTTCATCCCGGAACTCCGGCAACGACCGCGCATCGACACGGTGTCATCCTTGCTGCTCCATTGCCCGGTCCAGGCGTTCGAGCGCCGGCTCAACCCGGGTTCCCTGCCGCGCCGGCGGCACACCCGTGGGAGTCACTCCAGCGGCTGCCCGATTCGGGTCCACCTGTCCGCTCGGAGTCTCGACGGGCATCGCACCGGACGATGAACCCTCGGTTTGCAGGGCTGCGATGACGATGCCGCCGACGATCAACGTGGCCGCCAATGCGCGCAGGCCGCATGCCAGTTGCGCATTGCGAATGACATCTTCTGACGGGTGCACGGAGCCTTCGATCTTGCTGCGCATCAGAACCTCCGCGACCTGGGACGGTTGGTACTGCCGCGGATCGAATCGTCGGCGCAGCCCGGCGCGCAGACCATTCGACAGCCGGCCTAAACGCCACCGACATCCGGCATAGGCCGATCGGCCGACCGCGTCTTCACACGGTCTTCACACGCCCGGCAGCCGGCCTTCGCACGGGTT
Source organism: Burkholderiaceae bacterium (assembly GCA_035429805.1). Lineage (GTDB taxonomy): Bacteria > Pseudomonadota > Gammaproteobacteria > Burkholderiales > Burkholderiaceae_F > JALORV01. Next base: position 40,153 of record DAOMFL010000008.1, on the reverse strand, counting down.
TCTCGGGAGCCGCGGATCGTTCGCTCCGTACCCGCTCCGCGGGCCCACGGACCAACGAGGACACGACGATGTCAACCCTGCACTTGATACGCGACGGCATGTCGACGGCGGCCGAACTTGCCGCACTGCTGTTCATGGCGCCGATCGGCACCGCAACCGCGGCCGACCTGCAGGGCGCGGTTCCCGCCGCGCAGATCGCGCCGGCCGCCGAGGTCGCGCCGCCTAGGCCGCCTGCGCTGCGGCCGCTGCACCTGGTCGATGGCGCCTTCGAGATGCGCCTGCTCGGACTGCTTGCAGACCTGCGCGTCACGCAGACGGTACGCAATGACACGGCCACCACGGTCGATCTCGGCCGGCACCTGCCGGCCGCGTCCGATGGCGTCGACAGCGTGTCGGTCACGCGCGACGGTCGATCACTCGAACTGCTCGACGGGGGCTGCGGCAACGTGGACGTCCCGGACACGGGCCACGCGCGACCCGGCGCCGACGAGGTCATCGCCGAGCTGATGCAACTGCCGCCGGGCCAGCGCGCCACGATCGACGTCGTCGCCACAGAAACGCTGCGGCCGGCCGGCCACGCCTGGCGCGTCGCCCTGCCCGCCACGGTCGCTCCGATGCGGCCACAGGCCCTGCTGATCGACCAGCCCGAGGGCGGCTACGTCGTGGTCATCCCGCCGACCGCCACCGGCGCGGCAACCGTCACGCTGCGTCCGGCAGACGCTCCGTCGCGACAGTACGCGCTCGGCACGGTCGAGGCGGGCAGCGCCTACGTGATCCCGGTCACGGCCGCCGAGGTGACAGCGCAGCTTGCGGCCGGCGCCGTTGAAATCGAAGTGCACGCCGATGGCGCCGTTCTGTGGACGACGCTGCCGATCGTCGGGCGCGACGCCGGAGCGGCGAAGCTGGCCGACACGGCGCATTGACGGAGCCCGCGCATGCACGCTCTGCCCATGCTGCACCGGGCGCTGACGGCGCTCGCCGCCGCCGCCATGCTGGCCACGCTGCCGGCGGCCGCTCAGGCCCCCACCGCCGAGCGCGACGCCAGCCCCGAACGCACGCTGTCGCCGTACTTCGTTGTCGACCACGCCGAACCCGGCGTCGACGCGCTGCCACTGAAGTCCACCGCGGTCGACGTGAACGTGAGCGGCCTGATCGCTGACGTACGCGTCACGCAGCGCTACCGCAATGAAGGCACTCAGCCGCTCGAGGCGCGCTATGTGTTTCCAGCTTCGACGCGCGCCGCTGTCACCGCGCTGACGATGCGCGTCGGCAACCGCGTGGTGCAGGCGCAGATCCGCGAGAAGCAGGCCGCGCGGCGCGAGTACGAGGATGCCCGGCAGGCCGGCAAGAGCGCTTCGCTGCTGGAGCAGCACCGGCCCAACGTGTTTCAGATGTCGATCGCAAATCTGATGCCGGGCGACGAGATCGACGTCGAATTGCACTACAGCGAAACCCTGGTCCCGACCGACGGACTCTACCGCTTCGTGTATCCGACCGTCGTCGGGCCCCGCTACAACGGCGCACCCCAGCAGGAGAGCCACCGGAGCGAGACCTGGATCGCACAGCCGACGCTGCGTGCGGGAGCGGCGCCGAAGGCGCCGCTCGCGATGTCCGTTGAGCTCACCAGCCCCATCCCGGTACAGGATCTCGCCTCGCCGACCCATCGCTTCACGGTCGATCGCACCGGCGGCCGGAACGTCCGCGCGACGCTGTCCGCCGCCACCGAGCACGCGAACCGCGACATCGTGCTCGAGTACCGCCTCGCCGGCCGCGAGATCGCTTCCGGCGTGCTGGTGCACGAGGGCCAGGACGAAAGCTTCTTCATGGCGATGATCGAGCCGCCGGCGCGTGTGCCCGCAGAGGCGATCCTGCCGCGCGAGTACGTGTTCGTGCTCGACGTCTCGGGTTCGATGCACGGCTTTCCGATCGAAACGGCCAAGACGCTGCTGCGCGGCCTGGTCGCGAACCTGCGTCCCACCGATACCTTCAACATCATTCCGTTTGCCGGCGGTCACTCGATGCTGTCGCGGCAGTCGCTGCCGGCAACGCGAGAGAACGTCGACGCCGCAACACGCTTCGTCAACGGCCAGCGCGGCAGCGGCTCGACCGAGCTGCTCGCCGCGCTGCGCGCCGCGCTGGCGCTGCCCGCCGATCCCGACCGCACGCGCAGCTTCGTCGTCATCACCGACGGCTATGTCTCCATCGAGAAGGAGGCGATGGACCTGATCCGCGCCAACCTCGGCCAGGCGAACGTGTTCGCCTTCGGTATCGGGTCGTCGGTCAATCGATTGCTGATCGAAGGGCTCGCGCGCGCCGGTCGCGGCGAGGCCTTCGTCGTGCTGAACCCGGCGCAGGCCGCAGTCGAGGCCGACCGCTTCCGCGCCTACATCGAGGCTCCGCTGCTGACGAAGATCCGCGTGGCCTTTCGCGATTTCGACGCCTACGACGTCGATCCGCCGCAGTTGCCCGATCTCTTCGCGCGTCGTCCGCTGGTGCTGACCGGCAAATTCCGCGGACGGCCCACCGGCACGATCGAGGTCTCGGGTCAGACCGCGACTGGCCTCTACCGGCATTCGATCGACATCGCTTCGAGCCGGATCGCCGACAGCGACACGCGCGCGCTCGCCACGCTGTGGGCGCGCAGTCGCATCGCCACGCTGGGCGATTATCAGAAGCTGGTCAGCGACAGCGCGGCCGCGCAGGACATCACCGCGCTCGGATTGAAGTACGGCCTGCTGACCGACTACACGTCCTTCATCGCGGTCGACCAGGTCGTGCGCAATCCCGCCGGTACACAGCGCGCGGTCGATCAACCGCAGCCGCTGCCGGAGGGCGTCAGTGAACTCGCGGTCGGCGCGGTGCCGAGCACCCCGGAACCTGAATTCCTGTCGATGGCCGCGGCGGCCGGTGCCCTGCTGTGGTGGGTGCGCCGCCGCCGGAGGGGCGCAGATGCGCAGTGAACTGAACGCACGCATCGGCCGCACGATGCCGTCCCCGCTCTTCGGTGTGCTGGTCGAAGGTCCGCACGATGCGGCGGTTGGCATGGCGTCGGGCACGCGCTGGCCGCAACCCGCCCGTCCGGTGTGGATGCTCGGTGTGCTGCTGGCCGCCCTCTGGCCTCACTGGTCCTACGTCGCGCGGCGTCTCGTCGACGGTTCGGACGAGCCGTGGGGCGTCCTTGCGGCGCTGACCGTCATCGTGCTGGTGGTGCGCGACCGGGCGCAGCTCGCCCAGCCGACCCGCTCGGCGGTGGTGGCCAGCGCCGTGCTGGCGATCGCCGCTGCCGTCGCGCATCTGGTGCTGCCAGACCTGGCCGCGGCCGTCGTCGCGATGCTCGCGCTCGGTCTGTACCTGGTGCACGCGCTGCGCCGGCCCGCGACGCCGCTCGTCGTGCTGCTGCTGCTGACGTTGCCGTTCATCGCTTCGCTGCAGTACTACCTGGGCTTCCCGCTGCGTCTGCTCGTCGCCCACGCGAGCGCGTGGCTGCTGACGCTCGGCGGCCTCGATGCGATGGCGGCCGGGGCTTCGATCGTGCACGCCGGCACGACGGTGCTGGTCGACGCGCCGTGCGCCGGCATCGGCATGCTCTGGCTCGGCAGCTTCACGGCCGCGCTGCTCTCGTACCTGCAGCGCGCCGACGCGCCGACGACGCTCGTCAACGGCGCGGCCGCGGCCACGCTCGTGCTGCTCGCCAACATCGCGCGCAACACCGTGCTGTTTTTCCCCGAGGCCGGTCTGGCCGACTGGCCGGCCTGGTCCCACGAGGCCGTGGGCTTGGTGACGTTCAGCGCGGCCCTCGTGCCGCTCGTCATCTTCATTTCCGTTCGGAGTTCGCGATGAATGTCCGCACCTTCTTCGTCGGCGCCCTGCTGGTCGCGGGCGTGTTGCCTCTGGCAGCGCAATGGACGCTGCAGTCGGGCAGTCGGCTGACGGCGCCGCAGTGGCTGCGCCCGGCCGCGGTGGAAGACGACCCGCCCCCGCGCGTCGACTGGCCCACCCACTTCCGCGACCAGCCGCTGACCCCATTGCCGCTGTCCGAACTCGAGGAACGTTTCGCACGGCGCTTCCCCGGAGCGATTGCGCGCTTCACGGATGGCGAGCGCATGCTGATCCTGCGCGAAGTGCATCGCCCGACGCGCCAGCTGCACCCGGCCACCGACTGCTTTGCCGGCCTCGGTTACGCGGTCAGTCGGCCGCGCCCGGTGGTCGATGCCACGGGCGCGCAATGGAGCTGCTTCGTCGCGACGCGCGGCGATTCGACGCTGCGCGTCTGCGAGCACATCGAGGACACCGAGGGTCGCACCTGGACCGACGCCTCGTCGTGGTTCTGGGCCGCGCAGTACGGTGGCGGGCCGTGGCGCGCGACGACGATCGTCGAGCCCTCCGGGCGTGGGTCGTGACGCTCGCGCGCATCGCCGCGAGCCTCGCGGCCGGCGCAGGCCTGCTGGCCATCGGCCTCGCCGGCGCTGCCGCCGTCACCGTGATCGGCAATGGCGTGCTCACGACGTCTCCGGAGGCGTGGACCACCGAGGTTCGGGTCCTCGGGCGCACGGTCGCACTCAACGTGCTGGGCCTGGTGCGGCTGGCCACCGCGCCCGGCGTTGCCCTGCTCGTCGAGGGTCGCGCCGTGAATACGCGCATGGGTCGTGTCGAATTTCGACGCGAAGGCGTTGCACTCATCGCCCGCTGCGCTCCATGCCGCCTCGAGCACCCGGCGCTCGCGTCGACGCCGCTCGTGATCGACCGGATCGAACTCGCTGCGGAACGCTCGGGGTCTGTCATCAACGGGTGGGTCAGTGCAGGCGGGTTGCAGATCGACTACACGGCCGAACTGGCGCCCGAGCGCATCGTGCTGCGCTGGCACCTACCACCAGCGGAACTCGCCCGCGCTTATCACGCGATCGCCAGCATCGTTCCCGAAGCGCAGCTCGCCCGTATTGACGGCAGGTTCGAGGCACGCGGCCGGATTGAATTGCCGCGCCGGACCGGATCGGTTCAGCTCACGCTGAACGGCGTCGAGGTCGGCGGCCTGGGCACGGAAGCGCTGCAGTCGGGCTGGTTTGCAATGGCGTGTCGGCAGGCCGACGGCGTCGCGCAACGCGTCGTCACCGGTGACAGCGAACTGCGCTGGGTACCGCTTGACCGGATGGGCACGCTGCCTTCCGCCGTCATCGCGGCAGAGGACCAGCGCTTCTACGGGCATCCCGGGTTCGACGAAGCCGAGATCGGACCGCTGCTTGCCAGCCTGGATGCCTCCGGACGCGGGCGCGGCGCCAGCACGCTGACACAGCAGCTGGCGCGCACGCTCTTCACCGGCGGCGAACGGACCGCTGCGCGCAAGCTGCGCGAGTTTCTCTACGCCGTCGAGATGGAACGCACGCTCGGCAAGGCGCGCATTCTCGAGCTCTACCTGAACACCGTCGATTGGGGCCCGGGCCTGTGCGGCGCGCGGGCGGCATCGCGCACCTACTTCCGCAAGCGCCCGGACCAGCTGACCCCGCTGGAATCCGCCTGGCTCGCCGGGATCCTGCGCGCTCCGCACACGGCATACGAGCAGCAGTACCGTGCCGGGCACCCCGATGCCGCCCGTGCACAGGTGGTGCTGCTGCAGATGCGGTCGCTGCCGAAGGCGGAACGGGAGCGCTGGGCGCGACGGCTGCTGGTTCTGGCACAGCCGGTCGCCGCGCCGGAAGGCAGACGTGCGGCCGGCTCAGCGCATCGCCACACGGACCGGGATGCGGCGGTTGCCAAAGCCGCCGTCGAAACGGCCGTAGCGCCCCGCGATCGCAGTGGCGCAGTGCGGACAGCGGCCGTCGTCCGTTAGCTCGTAGCGCAGGATGCGGTGCCAGTCGCGTTCGATCAGCGCGGCGTGACAGGCGGGGCAGAACGTCGTGCCGCCCTCGCGGTCGTGCACGTTACCGGTGTAGACGAACCTGAGCCCTTCTTCGTGCGCGATGCGCCGCGCACGGGTCAGGGTCGACGGCGGTGTTGCCGGCACGTCGTCGAGCTTGTAGTCCGGGTGGAACGCGGTGAAATGCAGCGGCACGTCGGGACGCAGTTCCTTCGCGATCCACTGGCACATCGCGCGCAGCTCGATATCCGAGTCGTTCTTCGACGGGATCAGCAGTGTCGTGATCTCCGTCCAGCAGCCGGTCTGGTGCACGAGGTACTTCAGCGTGTCGAGCACCGGCGCCAGGCGGGCGCCAGTCAGCCTGAAGTAGAACTCCTCGGTGAACGCCTTGAGGTCGACATTGGCCGCGTCCATCTTCGCGTAGAACTCGCGGCGCGGTTCGGCATGGATATACCCGGCGGTGACTGCCACGGTCTTCAGGCCGAGCGCGTGGCACGCGTCGGCGGTATCGAGCGCGTACTCGGCAAAGATCACCGGGTCGTTGTAGGTGAAGGCCACGCTGCGGCAGCCGGCCCCGATCGCGGCCTGCGCGATCGCCTCGGGGCTCGCCTGGTCCATCAGCCGGTCCATCTCCGTGGATTTGGAGATGTCCCAGTTCTGGCAGAACTTGCACGCGAGGTTGCAGCCAGCCGTGCCGAAGGAAAACACCGCCGAGCCCGGATGAAAGTGGTTGAGCGGCTTCTTCTCGATCGGATCGACGCAGAAGCCCGACGAGCGGCCATAGGTGGTGAGCACCATGGCGTCGCCTTCACGCTTGCGCACGAAGCACAGGCCGCGCTGGCCGTCATGCAGCCTGCAGTCCCGCGGGCACAGGTCGCACTGGACGCGGCCATCGTCGAGACGGTGCCACCAGCGCGCCGGGAAATGCTCGTCCGGCAGTTGCGCGGGCTTCATGGGGCGGGGCATCTGCGTCATGCAGCCTGTCCCTCCGTGAACTTCTCGACCGAGTAGCGGAAGATCTCGAGATCGCCCGACCAGAAGTCGAGCGGCAATCCCGCCTTGAGCTTGAGCTGTGCAATGAACTCCTGCGGATCGGGAAGGCTCTCCCAGACCTGCGGCAGGAACGTGCCACGCCGGCCGCGCCACTGCAGGGTCACACCGTCGACGCCGGGCCGCAGCCGGGCATGCAATTCGCGCTCGCTGGCAACAACGATCGGCGTCGAGGCAGACAGCACAGACACTTCCACTTCGAGCGCGTCGTACTCGACCCGTGCCAGAGGCGGGAAGCGCGGATCGTCGAAGGCCGCCGCCTGCGCGTTGGCACGAACGTCTTCGCCCAGCGACCTTCGCGCATCGAGCGTGCCGACGCAGCCGCGCAGCTGACGCTCGGCCTTCAGCGTGACGAACGTGGCGCCAGCCTCGTCGAGGAACGGAGCGTGCGGAGCCTCGGGTGCGGTCAGACCCAGCCGCCGCGCGATCGCGGCACGTGCGTGTGCGAGCAGCGTCGGACCGCACAGGCCGATCTGCGCCCCGGCTTCGCGGCCGACGTCCCGCCGCGCCGGCACGGCTTCGAAGAACGCCACCGCCGCGTAGCCGACGACACGGCTCCGGTCACCTGCGGTGTCGCCAGAGTTGCGCAGGTCGAGCAGCTCGGCGCGCAGGCCACGGCGACGCGCCAGCGCGAGCAACCCGTTGACCGGGGTCGCGCCGCACGCCTGTTCGTGGTCGAGCGTCGGCGCGAGCGCGAGCATCGTCTCGGCGGTGGCACGGTCGACTGAGCGCGCCGCGGCATAGGGCAGGTAGTGCGACAGGTCGGAGCTGATGACGATCAGCGTCTCGTCGCCGCCCCACAACCGCTCGAGCACGGCGGCCACCTCCTCCGGCGTCGCGTCGCCAACCGCCAGCGGCACCAGCGTGAAGCGTCCGAGGATCTGCTGCAGGAACGGCAGCTGCACCTCGAGTGAGTGCTCGGCGGCGTGCGCCCGGTCGCTGATGCCGACCTGGGGCAGCTCCTGCAGCAGCGCGCGGGCTTCGGCGTCGACCTCGACCGGTCCCAGAGGGGTGTCGAAGCGCTCGACTGACGGCAGCGCCAGTCCGCGCACCGGAACGCGATGCACCGGTCCGAGCAGGACGACACGGCGGATACGCTTCGGCCGAGGCAGCAAGCGCGCATAGGCACAGGCCGCAATCGGGCCGGAGTAGACATACCCTGCGTGAGGCGCGATCAGTGCCTTGGGCATGGCCGCCGCACGATCCGGTGCCGGCAACCCGCCGAGGTACCGCTGAACCGCGCTGCGCAGCTCGGCCGGATCGGCCGGGTAGAACAGGCCGGCCACAGCCGGCGGCCGGCTCGACTCGGCCGGCTTCATCAGTGAATTCATCTCGGCGGCCTCCCTGCGGTCCGCTCCCTCGTCATCCTATGCGGATGGTGTGGGGCCGACCGCGCCGCGATCAAGGGCGGACCCGAAATTCCGCTGCGACGCCACCGCGCCGACGCTGGGTTCGCGCTACGGCACGTCCTCGTGCAGGCACAGGATGTTGCCCTCCGGGTCCTTGAACCAGGCGGCCTTTTCCGACCCCAGCACGCAGACATGCTCCACGGTGCGGAATCCGGGCAGGTCGTAGTCCTCGAAATCCACGCCGGCCGCCTTCAGCGCGCGGATTTCGCTGACGACGTCGTCCACCTTGAAGCTGACGGCGGTGTGCTCCGCCCGGGTCCCTTCCTGCTTGGGTATCAGCGCGAGGGTGCCGCCGTCGCCAAGCGCGAACAGGAACTTGCCGTCCTGCTGCAGTCCCAGCGGGCGCAGGCCTAGTTTCTCCTGATAGAAGCGCCGCGCCCTGTCGAGGTCGCGCGCTGGAAGGATCGTCGTTGCAGGAGCGAGCGTCAGCATGGAACCTCCGGAGGACGTCGACGGTCCGTCACGATGTCACCGGACGTGCCGCGGCGCAATCTGCGGCGCATTGAAAGCGGTGGCTAAAGACCCTCCCGCCACTCGGCGTTGTAGACCTTCCAGCGGCCCTGTTCGCGGCGCCACGCGGTGTCGAATTCCCAGGTATGGCCGCGGTCGGGGACGAGCCCGCTGCCGCCGGTGGCGAACACCCGGACCTTCGCCGTCGCACGGTCACCGTCGAGGCGCAGTTCGGTGACGGCGGCGCTGACGCGAATCTTCTCGTTACGGAGCGCCGCGCCGGCCAGCGCGCGCCGGGCGTCCTGCTTGCCAAACGTGGAGGACTCGCGCGTGAAATCCTCGGCGACCGGTGCCAGCGCATCGCCGACGCGGTGCTGCTCGATCGCTTCCGCCATCGCGGCGAGGGTGGCGCGGAGCTCCCGCTCGGGATCGCCGCGGCTGCAGGCGGCGAGCGCCGCCGCGATCACACTGGCAGCGATCAGCGCGCGACGGCGCAAAAGCTTCAACCGAGATTGGGCGCGAGCCAGCGTTCGAGCTCGCCCACGGATTCGTGCTTGCGACGGGCGAGATCCTCGAGCTGGTCACGGCCGATACGGCCGACGTTGAAGTACTTCGACTGCGGATGCGAGAAATAGAACCCGCTGACCGACGAGGCCGGGTGCATCGCATAGTTCTCGGTCAGCGCCATGCCGATCTCGGTAGCCGCCAGCGCGTCGAACAGCGGCCGCTTCACCGAATGTTCCGGGCACGCCGGATAACCCGGCGCGGGACGGATCCCGCGGTAGCGTTCCCTGATCAGTTCCTCGCTGGTCAGCGACTCGCCGGCGACGTAGCCCCACAGATCGCGCCGTACGCGCTCGTGCATCAGCTCGGCAAAGGCTTCGGCCAGCCGGTCGGCAATCGCCTTCAGCATGATCGCGCCATAGTCGTCGTGCCTGGCATGGAATGCGGCTTCGCGCTTCTCGATGCCGATGCCGCTCGTCACCGCAAAGGCGCCGATGTAGTCAGCAATGCCCGAATCCCGCGGCGCGATGAAGTCGGCGAGCGCCTGATTCGGATTCGCCACGCCGTCGATGACGGGCTTGCGCGTCTGCTGGCGCAGGCCGTGCCAGGTGAACAGCACCTCACGCCGCGTGTCGTCGGTATAGATCTCGATGTCCTCGCCAACCGAGTTCGCCGCGAAGAAGGCGACCGAAGCGTTCGCGGTCAGCCAGCGCTCGGCGACGATGCGTTCGAGCATCTTCTCGCCCTCGGCGAACACCTGGCGCGCATGCTCGCCGACGATCTCGTCCGCGAGGATCTGCGGGAACGGGCCGTGCAGGTCCCAAGTCTGGAAGAACGGACCCCAGTCGACATACTTCGCGATCATCGCAAGGTCGTAGTTCCTGAACAGGCGCCGTCCCAGGAACTTCGGCTTCGGTGGCGCATAGCCCGCCCAGACGATGCGTGGCGCATTGGCGCGCGCGTCGGCGAGCGGAATCAGTTCCGGTCCTTTCTTGCCCGCGTGCTGTTCGCGCACGCGCGCGTACTCCTCGTTCACCTCGGCGATGAAGCGCGCGGCCGCATCGTCGCTGACCAGGTTCTGGCACACGCTCACGGAGCGGCTCGCGTCCGACACGTAGATCACCGGGCCGCCCGTGTAATGCGGCGCGATCTTGACCGCCGTGTGCACACGGCTCGTCGTCGCGCCGCCGATCAGCAGCGGCAGCGAAAATCCCAGCCGCTGCATTTCGCGCGCCACGTGCTGCATCTCCTCCAGCGACGGCGTGATCAGGCCCGACAGCCCGATCATGTCGGCAGCCTCCTCCTTCGCCGTCTGCAGGATCTTCTCCGCCGGCACCATGACGCCGAGGTTGACGACCTCGAAGTTGTTGCACTGGAGCACGACCGAGACGATGTTCTTGCCGATGTCGTGCACGTCGCCCTTGACGGTCGCGATGACGACCTTGCCCTTGGCGCGCACCTCGCCGCCGGCGGCGGCGTGCGCCGCCTTCTCGGCCTCGATGAACGGCACCAGGTGCGCGACCGCCTGTTTCATCACGCGCGCGCTCTTCACCACCTGCGGCAGGAACATCTTGCCGGCGCCGAAGAGGTCGCCGACGATGTTCATGCCGTCCATCAGCGGGCCTTCGATCACCTCGATCGGCCGGCCGCCGCGCGCCGCGATCGCCGCGCGGCACTCCTCGGTGTCGTCGACGATGAAGCCGGTGATGCCGTGAATCAGCGCATGCGCGAGGCGCTTGGCGACCGGCTCGGCGCGCCAGGCCAGGTCTTCCTCCTTCTTCTTCCCGCCGGCTTTCACCTGTTCGGCGAACGCAACCAGTCGTTCGCCGGCATCGGGCCGCCGGTTCAGCACGACGTCTTCGACCCGCTCGCGCAGCCCGGGCTCGATGTCCTCGTAGACACCGAGCTGTCCGGCGTTGACGATGCCCATCGTCATGCCGGCGCGGATCGCGTGATACAGGAACACCGTGTGGATCGCTTCACGCACGTGGTCGTTGCCGCGGAAGCTGAAACTGACGTTCGACACGCCGCCGCTCACTTTCGCGTACGGCAGGTGCTGCCGGATCCAGCGCGTCGCCTCGATGAAATCGACCGCGTAGTTGTCGTGTTCCTCGATGCCGGTGGCGATCGCGAAGATATTCGGGTCGAAGATGATGTCTTCAGGCGGAAAGCTCGCCTTCTGCGTCAGCAGCTCGTAGGAGCGCCGGCAGATTCCGGTCTTGCGCGCATAGGTATCGGCCTGGCCCTGCTCATCGAATGCCATCACGATGACGGCCGCGCCGTAGCGGCGCGCGAGCTTCGCCTGCCGCAGGAACTCGTCCTCGCCTTCCTTCAGCGAGATCGAATTGACGATGCACTTGCCCTGCACGCACTTGAGTCCCGCCTCGATGACGCTCCACTTCGAGCTGTCGATCATCACCGGCACGCGGGCGATATCGGGTTCGCTGGCGATCAGGTTGAGGAAGCGCGTCATCGCGGCGGCCGAGTCGAGCATCGCCTCGTCCATGTTGACGTCGATGATCTGCGCGCCATTTTCGACCTGCTGGCGCGCGACGCCGACCGCCTCCTCGTACTGCGCATTCAGGATCAGCCGCGCGAATGCCTTCGAGCCGGTGACGTTGGTGCGCTCGCCGACGTTCACGAACAGGCTCGCATCGTCGAGCTTCAGGGGCTCCAGGCCCGACAGCTTCTGCACGTGGTCCGACGCCGGGACGGCGCGCGGCGCCAGGCCGTCGATCGACTGCGCGATCGCCGCGATGTGCTCCGGCGTCGTGCCGCAGCAGCCGCCGGCGATGTTAACGAAGCCGGCCTCGGCAAACTCGCGCAGCAGACTCGACGTGATCTCGGGCGTCTCGTCGAAGCCGGTCTCGCTCATCGGGTTCGGAAGTCCTGCATTCGGGTACACGCTGACGAAGGTGTCGGCGACGCGCGCGAGCTCTTCGATATACGGCCGCATCAGCGCGGCGCCGAGCGCGCAGTTGAGTCCCACCGCGAGCGGCCGCGCATGGCGGATCGAGTGCCAGAACGCCTCGACGGTCTGGCCGCTGAGGATGCGGCCGGAGGCGTCGGTGACTGTGCCGCTGATCATCACGGGCGCCCGGGCGCCGCGCCGTTCGAACTCCGCCTCGACCGCGAAGACGGCCGCCTTGGCGTTCAGCGTGTCGAAGATTGTCTCGATCAGCAGCAGGTCCGCGCCGCCGTCGAGCAGCCCGCGCGCCTGTTCGCCGTACGCGGCGACGAGCTGGTCGAAAGTTACATTGCGTGCGCCCGGGTCGTTGACGTCAGGGGAAATCGACGCGGTGCGCGGCGTCGGTCCGAGCGCTCCAGCGACGTACCGCGGCTTCTCGGCGCTCGTGACGCGGTCGGCCGACTCGCGCGCGATGCGCGCAGCGGCGACGTTCATTTCGTAGGCGAGAGACCCGAGCCTGTAGTCGTCCTGCGCGATCGCGGTCGCGCCGAACGTGTTCGTCTCGATGATGTCGGCGCCGGCGGCCAGATACTGGTCGTGGATTTCCCGCACCACGTCGGGCCGCGTCAGCACCAGCAGGTCGTTGTTGCCCTTCAGATGCACCGGGTGATCGGCGAAGCGCTCGCCACGAAAATCCGCTTCGTCGAGCTTGCGGCTCTGGATCATCGTGCCCATCGCGCCGTCGAGGATCAGGATGCGGCGCGCAAGGGCCTCGCGCAGGCGCGCTTCGGTCGCGGAAAGGGGCACAGCGGCACTCATCGTCGATGTCCTGCGGCTCCGTCGGCAAGGCGCGGAGCCTCGCATTCTAGGGCCGCATCGCCGGCCGACCCCGACCGCAATGGCATGAAGTCATGCCGGACGGAAATGAGCGCGGGGTCCGCGCCGGATCAGGCCAGCGCCGGCTCGTGCGCGCGAGCCGCCGGAGCGGTGGCGCGGCCGCCGGAACGGATCAGATCGGCGGCCTTTTCGGCGATCATCACGACGGGCGCGTTGGTGTTGCCCGAGACCAGCGTCGGCATGACCGAGGCGTCGACGACGCGCAGGCCGCCGATGCCGCGCACCCGCAGCTGCGGGTCGACCACCGCGCGGGCGTCGCTGCCGATGCGGCAGGTGCCGACCGGGTGATAGATCGTGTCAGCGCGTGAGCGGATCGCGGCCCGGATTTCGTCGTCGGTGCGCGCCCCGCTGAAGTAGAGCTCCCGTGACCGGTCGCCGCCGCCGAACGGCGCAAAGGCCGGTTGCGCGAAGATGCGGCGCACGAATTTGAACGCCCGGACCATCGTCTCCAGGTCCTCGGGCGCCGACAGGAACCCGGGGTCGATCAGCGGCGCGTCGCGTGTATCGGGTGACGCGATCTGCAGCCGGCCGCGGCTCTTCGGACGCAGCACGCACGAGTGGCAGCTCATGCCGTGGCCCCAGTGGAACGTGCGGTTGTGGTTGTCGACCATGCCGATGACGAAGTGCAGCTGCACGTCGGGGCGCGTCAGCTCGGGCAGGGTGCGCAGGAAGGCACCGGCTTCGGCAAAGTTCGACGTCAGCACGCCGCGGCGCTCGCGCCGCCACTGGCCGATCGCACGCAGCAGCTTCCAGGCGCCGGCCGGGGACAGCCCGAGTAGATCGGTGTTGTCGACCCGGTGGTTGATGACGACGTCGAGGTGATCCTGCAGGTTCAAGCCGACCGGCAGGTCGGCGACGACCGGAATGCCGAGTCCCTGCAGCGATGGCCCGGGACCGACGCCCGAGGCCATCAGCAGCTGCGGCGACTGCAGCGCGCCGGCCGCGAGAATCACCTCGCGACGGGCGCGCAGCGTACGGCGTGTTCCACCCTGATCGAATTCGACGCCGACCGCGCGCGCCCCTTCGAACAGGATGCGTGTTGCGAGCGCGCCGGTTTCGATGCAAAGGTTCGGCCGCGAGCGCACCGGATCCAGGTAGGCGCGGGCCACGGACCAGCGCTCGCCATTTTTCTGCGTGACCTGGTAGTAGCCGACCCCTTCCTGCGTCTCACCGGCGAAGTCGTCGTTGCGCGGCAGGCCGGCCTCGATACCGGCCTCGATAAAGCGTTCGGCAAACGGGTGCGGCGACCGCAGGTCGGCTACGTTGAGCGGGCCACCGCTGCCATGCCATCCGCTGACGCCGCGTTCGTTGTTCTCGGCCTTGAGGAAGTACGGCAGCACCTCCTGCCACGACCATCCGGTGGCGCCGTCCGCGACCCAGTCGTCGTAGTCCTCGCGCTGGCCGCGCAGGTACACCATCGCGTTGATGGACGACGAGCCGCCGAGGCCTCGACCGCGCGGCTGGTAACCGACTCGCCCTCCCAGCCCGGCCTGCGGCGTCGTCGAGAATGCCCAGTTGCAGGCGTTGCGGTTGATGATGTGGACGGCCGCCCCGGTCGGCACGCGGTTCAGCAGCCTGTCGTTGGCACCGCCCGCCTCGAGCAGCGCGACGCGGACCGAAGAATCCTCGGAAAGCCGGGCCGCCATCACGCAGCCGCCCGAACCACCACCGACGACGATGTAGTCGAACTCCACAAATGCCCCCTAACGGGCGGTCGTCATTGCGGCCGCCGTAGCTGTCAGTGGCATTTTGGCCCCTCGCACCTGCGGCGGCAGCGGCCTGCCTAGAAGCCCCCCTCCAAAGCGGGTCGCCGGTGGCGGGCGAGGCGGGCGGTTCGTCGCCCTTAGTGCAGAACCACGGGCTGCGTCATCAGCCCGCTGAAGCCGTTGAGGAACGCATCGACCTCCTCCGAGGTCGGCCCTTGTTCGATCAGTTCCTGCACGCTGCGACGGAAGTTCTCCGCATCCCGCCCGCCGAGAAAGATCTCGCGCCGCAGCTGCTTGTCCATGATCTCGTAGCCGCCGGTCGCTCGCCCATCGGTCGTGCTCGAGCCTTCGAACTCGAATACGCAGAACTGCGGGCTGTTGTAGATGACAGTCAGGGCCATGGGGTCCTTCCGGTGGTACGCGCAAAGGGTCTGCGCTTAGTTGCAATATCGGTACCGGCGCGGAAGATTCAAGGCGCTGCATTACAGCCCTTGCCTGAGGCCTTACATATGGAGAGTAAACGCTAACTGCCTTCCTGGGCGAGGAACGCGCCGAGCCGTTGGTTGAAACGGACCGCCTGCTCGATATTGGACAGGTGCGCGGCGGCATCGATGATCCGCAGTTCCGCGCCAGGTATGGCCGCGGCGATCTCTTCCGCCATCGCCACCGGCGTACCCAGATCCTCGGCCCCGACGATGACCAGCGTCGGACGGCGGATCGTCGCGAGCCGCGCGGTGAAATTGATGCGCGGCACCGCATGCGCACAGCCGACGTAGCCCGCCACCGGCGTCGCACTGATCAGCGCGCCAATACGGGCCACCTCCTGCGGATGCTCGTTCCTGAATTTCGCCGTGAACCAGCGCTCGAGCGTTGCCTGCACGACGGCCTGCATGCCCTGCGACCGCACCAGCGCGATGCGCTCGTCCCACACTGGAAGCACCGACGCGGGATAGCGGCTGCTGGTATCGGCCAGCACCAGTGACGCGATTCGCTCCGGTGCCTGCAGCGCCAGTTGCTGGCCGATCATGCCGCCCATCGACAGCCCGACGAAATGGCAGCGATCAATGCGCAGCGCGTCGAGCAGTCCAAGGACATCGCCGGCCAGGTCCTCGATCGTGTAGCGCCCCTCCGGCGCATCGGAAGCGCCGTGCCCGCGGCTGTCGAAGCGCAGCACCCGGAACCCGCCCAGCGCGCCCATCTGCGCATCCCACATCGAGTGATCGCAGGCCAGCGAATGACTCATGACGACCCAGGGGCGATCGGCCGGGCCGTCGATGCGGTAAGCCAGCCGGACCTTTCCGGTGTCGATCTTCCGCAGCATCGTCACTCCACGACGAACCGGACGCCAAGGCTGCCGTCAGCCAGCAGCGCCCGCACCCGCTCTGCATGGTCGCCCTGCGAGAGCAGCAGCAGGAGTGCGTCGGGGCGCACCGCGCGGACCAGCCGCACCAGCGCCACGCGCAGCGGCACCTGTCCAAGGCAGCATGGACAGCCCCCCGCCAGCCGCTCGACCGTCACGCCGGACGGTGCCTCCAGCGGAACAAACGCACCCTCGACGATGACAGCGCATCGCTCGCCTGCATGCACGGCGAGCCAGGCGTCGGCGAGCTGCTGCGCGTCGCCGCCGTGCTGCCGCACAGTCGCCTGCATCAGCGGCGCCAGAACTCGGGGGTGAACAGCACCAGCACCGAGAACAGCTCGAGCCGGCCGATCAGCATCGCAAACGTGCATACCCAGGTCTCGAAGTCGGTCAGGCCGCCGAAGTTGGTCGAAGGCCCGACCTGGTTCAGGCCCGGTCCGGTGTTGTTGATGCAGGCGACGATCGCGGTGAAGGCCGAGATGACGTCGAGCCCCGACAGCAGCAGCACGAACGTGAGCCAGGTGATCGACGCACCATAGATCAGCATGAACGCCAGCACCGCAAAGATCACCTTGTTCTCGATGACCTGGTCGCCGACGATGACCGGATTCACCGCGCGCGGGTGCAAGATGCGGGTGAACTCGCGCCGCGCCTGCTTCAGCAGGATCAGTCCGCGGATCATCTTGATGCCGCCGCCCGTCGAACCGGCGCAGGTGGTGAAGCCGCTCAGGAACAGCATCAGTATCGGCGCGAAGATCGGCCACTGGTTGTAGTCGGTGCTGGCATATCCCGTCGTCGTGGCGATCGACACGACATTGAAGGTAGCGAAGCGCAGTGCGGTCCACCAGTCGCTGTAGACCTCCCTGTGCAGCAGAAAGGCCGCAACCGCGAGGCAGGCCACGACCAGCGTCAGCACGTAGGCGCGCGCCTCGGGGTCCGTCCAGTACGCCATGATCGACCGCCGGCGCCAGGCCACGAAGTGCAGCGAGAAATTGAAGCCGGCGAGCGTCATGAAGACGACCGCCGTGTACTCGATCAGCGGGGAGTCCCAGTAGCCGAAGCTCGCGTCGTGCGACGAGAAGCCGCCGAGGCCCATCGTCGAACACATGTGCATGAAGGCATCGGCCCAGCTCATGCCGGCCCAGCGGTAGGCGAGGAAGCAGACCAGCGAGATGCCGAAGTAGATTGAATAAAGCGCCTTGGCCGTGTCCGCGATGCGCGGTGTGAGCTTCGTTTCCTTGAACGGCCCGGCGGTCTCGGCCTTGAAGATCTGCGCGCCGCCGACACCGAGCAGCGGCAGGATGGCGACGGCCAGCACCAGGATGCCCATACCGCCCATCCACACGAGCAGATGGCGCCAGACGTTGATCGACAGCGGCAGGTGGTCGAGTCCGCTCAGCACCGTCGCACCGGTCGTGGTCAAGCCTGACATCGTTTCAAAATAGGCGTCGGTGAAACTGAGACCGGGGATATGAAAGAGCAGCGGCAGCGTCGCGCACGCGGGCAGCACCGTCCAGCCCAGCGTCACGAGCAGGAAGCCGTCCCGCGGTTGCAGTTCGCGTCGGAAGCGCCGCGTGGTCAGGATCAGCGCACCGCCGATGGCGGCCGTGATCAGCAGCGCCAGGTCGTAGTCTTGCAGCGCCCGTTCATGCGCGAAGAACGCGAACGCCAGCGGCACCAGCATCGTGCCCGCGAAGATCAGCACGACGTAGCCGAGGACGTTGAGAACCGGAAGGATCGAGCGCGCTAGCGCCTGCATGGTGGCGGCGTTCAGTGCGCGCGGATTATGCGCTCCGCCCCGGCTTCACGGCGGAGCTGATGTGACGCTCGGGTTCGCTCGACTTCGGGCCGGCGTCCGCGGAATCTGATGACGGCCGGACCGGCACTACCAGCCACCCTGCCGCCACTTCCTGCGGCCGGGCGGGCGCCTTACCGGCGCCCGCCCGACGCCGAGACGTCTCAGGGCGTCACTTGTAGAGCATCTGCGGCAGCCACAGCCCGATCTTCGGCTCGAAGTACAGCAGGAAGATCGCCAGCACCTGGATCGCCATGAACGGCATCATGCCCGCAAAGATCTGGTTCAGCGTGACGTGCGGCGGGCTGACGCCCTTCAGGTAGAACGCTGCCATGGCGACGGGCGGACTCAGGAACGCCGTCTGCAGGTTGAGCGCCACCAGCAGGCCGAAGAACAGCGGATCGACGCCGAAGTTGTCCAGCAGCGGGATGAAGATCGGCATGAAGATGACGATGATTTCGGTCCATTCCAGCGGCCAGCCGAGGATGAAGATGATGAACTGCGACAGCAGCAGGAACTCCGTCTTCGTGAGGTTCATCGACAGCACCCACTTCTCGACCAGCTCCTGCCCGCCCAGCAGGGCGAACGCCGCCGAGAAGATTGCCGAGCCGACGAACAGCCAGCACACCATGGCGCTCGTTTTCGCGGTGAGGTACACGCTTTCCCTGACGACGCCCAGCGTCAGCTGCCGGTAGGCCGCTGCCAGCACGAAGCCGCCGAACGCGCCCACCGCTGCTGCCTCGGTCGGCGTCGCCAGTCCGAGCACGATCGATCCGAGCACCGCCAGAATCATCACCACCAGCGGGAAGAACGAGGTCAGCAACATCTTGAAGATCTCGAGGCGCTGGAACGTCATGAACGCGTACAGGCCCACCATCATCAGGGCGCCGACGCCGAGTCCGATCCAGTACCCCATGGGTGCCGACACGCGCGGCGCGGCCGCCGCCGCAGCTTGACCGGTCGAGCCCGGTTCACGCAGTCCGCCCGCCGCAGGCGGTTCCTTGACGCCACCGCCTTCTGTGCCCGGCGGCTCCTTCACACCCTGCGATGCTCCCGGTGGTTCCTGTACGCCGCCCGCACCCGGCGGTTCGGCGAGTCCCCCGCTGCCCGCAGGCTCCTGTAGCGTGCCGGGCGGCTCTGCCACGCCGCCACCCATCGACTGGACCTGCGCAGGGGCTTCCGCTGGCATCGTGACCAACTCGTAGGCTCCGAACGCTACCAGCGCAAACAGGATCGCCGGCACCAGCGCAATGCCAAGCTGTTTCAGGAGATAGCCGGTCGGGACGTCGAGGTTCCTTGAACCCTTCAGCGCGTTGAGCAGCGCGGGCACGGCGCGGTTGGAGAACCCGTCGGCGACACGCTGTGTCAGTGCAGGGAGGTTGATCCTGCGCGCCTCCTGCGACAGCGGCGGCGCGAGATTCGGCTTGAAGATCGCCAGCACGATCACATAGCCGATGTAGAGACCGGCCAGCATGATTCCCGGGAAGAATGCTCCCGCGTACAGCTGAACCACCGACACGCCGGCCGTCGCCCCGTAGACGATCAGCATCACCGATGGCGGAATGAGGATGCCAAGGCAGCCGCCGGCAGTGATGGCTCCTGCGGAGAGCTTGATGTCGTAGCCGGACTTCAGCATCTGAGGGAACGCCAGCAGGCCCATCAGCGTGACCACGGCGCCGACAATGCCGGTTGCGGTCGCGAACACAGCGCAAGTGAAGAGCGTGGCCACCGCCAGCGAGCCCGGGATGCGGGCCAGAGATAGGTGCAGTGAGCGGAACAGCTTCTCGATCAGGTTTGCGCGTTCGACCAGGTAGCCCATGAAGACGAACAGCGGGATCGAAATGAGCACGTCGTTGCTCATCACCTTGAACGCCGCCTGCACCATCAGGTCGAGCGTCTTGTGCCAGTCGCCGTCGTAGGCGATCCACGTGAAGATCATTCCCATGCCCATCAGCGTGAATGCCGTGGGAAAGCCGAGCATGATCGCCACCACGATCAGCGCCAGCATCAGCAGCCCGTAATGGCCGCTCGTGACGGTATCGGCACGCAGCAGCACGATGGCGATGCCGAGCAGGATCAGCCCCATCAGGATGAAGCCGAACCACAGTTCCTTGCGGATTCTCATTTTGCGGACTCCTCCTGCGCCTTGACGTACTTGTCGAGCGCAGCGATGTCCTCGTCCTTGACGTGCACCATGGCCTTGAGCTTGTCGACGTCGACCTCCTCGACGTCCTCGATGCGCGACGGCCATTCACCATCGCGGATGCACCGCACGCAGCGCACGATCTCGACCAGCCCCTGCAGCAGCAGCATTCCGCCGGCGATCGGTATGACGAACTTGAACGGATACAGCGGCAGCGGCGTGGCCGAGAACGTCTTCTCGCGGATGGCCAGCGCCTCCATCGCATAGCTCCAGCCGGCCCACGTCAGGGCGACGATGCCGGGCAGGAAGAAGGCGAAATAAAGCACCAGATCGATCCAGGCCTGGGTGCGCGGCCGGAAGAAGCCGTACAGGACGTCGCCACGGACGTGGTTGTTCTTCGACAGCGTGTAGGCGCCCGCCATCATGAAGAGCGTGCCATACAGCATGATCTGCACGTTCAGGTTCCAGTCGTGCGGGCTGTTCAGCGCATAGCGCGAGAACACCTCCCAGGTCACGCCGAACGTGAGCACCACGATGGCCCAGGCGAAGAACTGCCCCAGCCATGTGGACAGTCGGTCCACTGCCAATAACCAGCGTTGCATGGCGACTCCGGTGAACAAAGAGCGGGGCGCCCGTTGGCGCCCCGGTGCCCTTGCCTTCAGCCGCTCCTACTTGCGCCCGAAGTAGTGGTTCCAGGCCAGCTTGAAATCGACGAGGTAGTCGTTCTGCCACTGGCCCGCGCGCTGCGCGAAGGCGCGCTGACTGTCGAGCACCTTCTTGAACAGCGGGTTCTCGGCCGACTTCTTCGCCATCACCTTGTCCCACGAATCCAGCTGATTGCGCAGGATCGCATCGGGCGTCTTGTAGAAGGCGACGCCGGCCTTCTTCAGCTCGATGTAGTCCTTCGAGTTCCGGTCGATCGCCTTCCAGCTCATGTCGGCGCTGCTGGCCTCGGTCGCATAGTCGATGATCTTCTTCAGATCCGGCGACAGCGCGTTGTACTTCGCCTTGTTGAAAAGGATCTCGAACTGCTCGGTGCTCTGGTGGAAGCTCTGCAGCATGCAGTTCTTGGTCACGTCCGGGAAGCCGAGCACGCGGTCAGACGATGCGTTGTTGAATTCCGCTCCATCGATGAGACCCCGGTCCAGCGCCGGCACGATCTCGCCGCCCGGCAGCGGATTCACGGCCGCGCCCTGCTCGGTGTAGATATCGACCGCGAGGCCGACCGTGCGGAATTTCATGCCCTTGATGTCCTCGACCTTGGCGATCGGCTTCTTGAACCAGCCGAACGGCTGTGTCGGCATCGGCCCGTAGAGGTACGACACGACATCGAAGTTGGTCGCCTTGTAGATCTCCTCGAGCAGTTCCTTGCCGCCGCCGTAGTAGTGCCACGACAGCAGCATGTTCGGATCCATGCCGAACCCCGGCCCCGAACCCCACAGCGCAAGCGCCGAGTTCTTGCCGTAGTGATAGGCGACGACGCCATGGCCGCCGTCGAGGTTGCCCTTGGCAACCGCCTCGAGCAGCTGGAACGCCGGCACCACTGCGCCGGCCGGCAGCACTTCGATCTTCAGCCGGCCACCCGACATGTCGTTGACCTTCTTCGCGAAGTCGAGTGCGTATTCGTGAAAGATGTCCTTCGCCGGCCAGGTGCTCTGGAAGCGGAAGGCTGTGGTCTGGGCCCTGGACACCATCGGGAACCCCAGCGCCGCGGTGCCCGCGGTGGCCGCGGCCGCTTTAGACAGGAACTTCCGACGCGTCGGTGCCGCGTCCTTGCTCTTGATGAACTCCATAAAGTCTCCTTGGCAAAAAGCCGTTGGTTCTGCGACGCGACTGGCCCTAGGCCATCCGGACCGGGCGCGGCTTGTGTTCTTGTACGAGGTGTCGCAGGTTATGAGCCGCAGCCGATGATTCTATTGAAACCACGCGCCATGGGGAAACGCTTTGACGGAGTACGCGGGTTATCGACTAACCATCTCGGGATTGACGCACCGCAGCAGTCTCAGAAGAAGCCGGCGCTGACGGTGAACAGCTTCTCCACACGCTGGATCAGCCGCTTGTTCTCGACAAAGACGATCAGATGGTCTTCAGCTTCGATGATCGTGTCGTGGTGCGCCATCAGCACCTGCGTCAGCGCGCCCGTGCCGCGCACGACGGCGCCTATCGTCACTCCGCGCGGCAGTTCGATCTGTTCGATGCGCTTGCCGATGACGCGCGAGGTCCGCGCATCGCCGTGGGCAATGATCTCGAGGGCCTCGGCCGCGCCGCGACGCAGGCTGTGAGCCGCCACGACGTCACCGCGACGCACGAACCTCAGCAGCGCGGACAGCGTCGCATACGACGGCGAGATCGCAATGTCGATCTGCCCGCCCTGCATCAGATCGCCGTAGCTCTTGCGGTTGATGAGCGCGATCACGCGTCGCGCTCCCATGCGCTTGGCCAGCAGCGAACTCATGATGTTGTTCTCGTCGTCGTTCGTCAGCGCGATGAAGAGATCGACCTCGTGCACGCCCTCCTGCTGCAGCAGGTCCTCGTCCGTCCCGTCGCCGTTGAGGACCAGAACATCGGGGGAGAGCTGCTGCGCCAGCAGCTCCGCGCGTCGTTTGTTGGCCTCGATGATCTTGACGATGAATCTGTCCGGAGTGTCGAGGCCCTCGCCGGTGTCGAGGGAGCGCGCGACGCGCAGTCCGATGTTGCCGCCTCCCGCCAGCATGACCCGCCGCACCGGCTTGTCCATGCGCCGCAGTTCCCCCATCACGGTGCGGATGTTCTGCGACGCTGCCAGGAAGAACACCTCGTCACCCGGCTCGATCTGCGTGTCGCCGTCGACGCGCACGCTCGACTCGTCCCGGAACATCGCCACGATGCGCGCGTCGACGTTCGGTAGGTGGCGGCGCAGTTCCTTGACCGGGTGCGTCACCAGCGGCCCGCCGGCGAACGCCCGCACCGCGATCAGGCTGGCACGGCCGTCGGCAAACTCCAGCACCTGCAGGGCTTCGGGAAACTCGATCAGCTTCAGCAGGTAGTCGGTGACCGTCTGCTCGGGGAAGATCACGTGGGTCGCACGGAAGCCTTCGTCGCCAATCAGCTTCGGGTGCTGCTGCAGTTCGACGTTGCGCACCCGGGCGAGGCGCGTCGGAATGTTGAAAAGGTCCGCCGCGATCTTGCAGGCGACGAGATTCGCTTCGTCCGACGCGGTCACCGCAATCAGCATGTCGGAATCCTCGGCCCCGGCCTGCTTGAGCGTCGAGGGCAGCGCCGCATTGCCCACCAGGCCGCGCAGATCGAAGCGGTCCTGCAGGTCCGCCACCCGGGCCGGATCGGAATCGATGACCGTGATGTCGTTGGCCTCCGAGACGAGGCTCTCTGCCACCGAGGATCCGACCCGTCCGGCGCCGATGATGATGATCTTCATGTGCTCGCAGCGACCGGCACGGCCGGGACCGCTCAGTCGTCGTAGTCGTCGCGCTGGACGTAGACCGGCGCCTGCCGCGTGGCGACAGGATTCGATGCAAGCGGAGCCGGGGCGGGCGCCTCTTCGGCAGCCCGGTCGCGCCGCGCACCACGTGCGAGCTCGATCCCCAGCTGCTTGAGCTTGCGGTACAGATGGGTGCGCTCGAGGCCGGCGCGGTCGGCGACACGCGTCATGCTGTAGTTCTCGCGGGCCAGATGGAACTCGAAGTAGACACGCTCGAACTGGTCACGGGCCTCGCGCAGCGGCTGATCGAGCGGCACGCCGTTGTGCAGGCCGACCGGCTCGGCGGCGGGCGCCAGTTCCGCCACCGCCGGGAGCGTCGGGGCAGCCGGCGCTTCGGACGGTGCGCTGACCAGCGTCGATGGCCGCAGGCTGCGCATCAGGCGTCCACGCTCCAGCCCCGACCGTACGGCCGCGAGCAGGCGCGCCATGGCGATCGGCTTCTCGAGGAATTCCAGCGCGCCGTAGCGCGTGGCTTCGACCGCGGTGTCGATGGTGGCGTGCCCGGACATCATGATGACCGGCATCGTCAGCTGGCCGCTGGCTGCCCACTCCTTCAGCAGCGTGACGCCGTCGGTGTCGGGCATCCAGATGTCGAGCAGCACGAGGTCGATTGCTTCGCTCGCGCGCAGGTCACGCGCTCGCGCCGCATTTTCGGCTGTCAGCACGGAATGGCCCTCGTCTCCGAGGATCTCTGAGAGCAGTTCGCGGATGCCGACTTCGTCGTCGACGACGAGGACCGTGGCCATGAAGCTAGGTCAGCCCGGACTTCGGAGCGTTCGCGACGCGTGGCATCGGCGATCCGGGGTCAGCAGGACGGAACGCTGTCCGCTTCATCGCGAGGGAAAGGCTTCAGGCCGCACGGCGAGGCGCCCGTTCAGCCGACTCGGTCTGCGCCAGCCGCCGGAACACGATCGTGACCACCGCTCCGGCGGCATGGCCGACGCCGGGCCCGCCGCTGCGGTTGATGATTTCGACATGGGCTCCGTGTTCGTCGACGACCTTCTTGACCATGGCCAGTCCGAGTCCGGTGCCGCTCGGCTTCGTGGTGACATAAGGCTCGAATGCACGCCTCAGTATATTCGCGGCGAAGCCCGGGCCGTTGTCTTCGACGGCCAGGCGCACGCCGCGCACGATGCCGGTGCTCTCGGCGATCTCGGCCAGGGCGGTCCGCACGGAAATGTGCGCGTTGACCTGACCAGCCAGAGCCTCCTGCGCGTTGCCTATCAGATTGTGGATCACCTGCCGCAGCTGCGTCGTGTCGCCCTCGATCAGCGGCAGGCGCGATGCGAGAGAAAGCTCGATCGGAGCGCCGGCTGTGCGATAGAGGGTCACGACCTCCTCGATCAGCGCGTTCAGGTCGAGCGGCACCAGCCGCGCCGGCGGCACTCGCGCATAGTCGCGGAAGTCATCGACCATGCGCTTCATTGCCGCGACCTGATTGACTATCGTCGCGGTCCCGCGCTTAAGCAGGTCGGCATCGCCTCCCGGCAGTTTTTCGGCCAGCTTCATCTGCAGTCGCTCGGCTGCGAGCTGGATCGGCGTCAGCGGGTTCTTGATCTCATGTGCGAGCCGCCGCGCGACCTCACCCCACGCGACAGCACGCTGGGCCGAGATCACCTGCGTGATGTCGTCGAATACGACGACATAGCCGAGTCCGTCCTCGAGCGGGAGCCGGGAGCCCCGCGCGAGCAGCATCAGCGACTCCGCCATTGGGGACGCACCGGCCCGCTTGACTTCGATCTGCTGCTGCCACGAGTCCTTCGGCGTCGCGGCCAGCGCCTGCTCGGCGAAGCCGGTGTCGAACGCGGCGGCCAGCGCAGGATCGATCTCGCGGAATGGCCGGCCGACATCATCGTTCAGGCCGCGACCGAGGATGCGTGACGCGCCGAAGTTGGCGGTGACAAGCCGGAATCCGTGATCGAGCACAACGACACCGGCGGAGAGATTCGCCAGCACGCGTTCGAGGTAGGTCTTCGCGTTCTCGAGCTCGCGCTGCTTGGCTTCGACAGCGTCTCTCGCATCGGTGAGCTGCCGCGTCATGGCGTTGAACGACTGCGTCAGAAGGTTGAGCTCGTCGCTGCCGGGGTACTCCCGTACCGGCCTGAAATTGCCCTCAGCGACCGCCTTGGTTCCATCCGCTAGCTGCAGCAGCGGCGCCGTCATCGAACTCGCGAGCAGAACGCTGCCGGCGATCGCGGCGAAGATCGACAGCAGCAAGGTGAGCGTCAGCGTGAGGCCGTAGATCGTCTTGAGGCCGCTGCGCGAGAGCGACAGTTCCTGGTAGTCCCGATAGCCGTTCTGCAGAGCCTCGGCGTTCGCAGCGATCGTTGCCGGTACGGGCTGGATCACCTGCAGATAGCGCGCATCGGCGGCCGGAGACATTCCGGTCGCGAACAACGGGGTGGTCAGCCCGCCCAGCGTCCCCCGGGGCCGTTTCGACGACGGGTCAAGTGGCAGCAGGGATCCGCCCACAGCCGCCGTCGAAGGTGCAGGTATCGGCACGATCACACGGGCCCGCAGTCCCTGGCGCACTTCTGCCGCGCCCGCTTCGCCCTCGATGGCTGCAAAAAGGCGCTGTGTGCGGGCCTGGCGCAGTTCGACCGTGCTCGGCGTTTCCGGCACGAGTTCCGACACCTGCGCACCCGAAGCGCCGATCAGCTGCCCGTTGCCCGAGACCAGCAGCGCCTCGCTGATGCCGCCCTGCTCGCGCAGCCGGTTGAGTTGCGACAGCTGCGCCGCGTCGGGAACATCGGCCAGCTCGAGCGCCCAGGCCCGGGCCTTGGCGGCGACGTCGTCCCGCAGGTTGTCGAGCGCAGCGCGGCCGAGCGTCAGCCCCGAGTCGAGCGCCCGGTCGACCCGCACGTCGAACCACGATTCGATCGACCGCGACAGGAACTGTGTCGACACCACGTAGATCAGCACGCCCGGGAGCACGCCCATCAGGGCAAACGCAACGGCAAAGCGCGTCGTCAGGCGCGCGCCGAAGCGCTTCTGCCGCAGCCGCTTGACCAGCCGCCGCACCAGGAGCAGTACCAGCACCGCCAGCGCGGCCGCGATGGCGCCGTTGACGGCCAGCAGGACCGGGTAATGGCGTTCGAAAAATGCGGTGTTGCCGCTTGCGGACGCAAGGATGAAGAGCAGCACGCCCGAGAGCGAGACCGCGAACAGCAGCCCGTAGCGCAGCACGCGCGGCATGTCAGCCCGTCGACGCGGCCGCCGCGTCAGGCGCGGACCGCGAAGCAGTGAAGTCGCGGCCGGAGGTGACGATCAACCGGAGCATGGGCTACCGCGCCGCTTCGGCGGGAACTTCGAGCTCGCGCCAGTCCGACGCCAGTTGCCACTCGCGGCTCGTGATCGCATTGACCTGGAACGGCTTCGGCAGCTGCGTGACATCCAGCCGCATCCGCACCTGGGCTTCGTAAGGGTCGCGCGGCACCAGCACTCCGGGTTCGACGACCTTCCACTGGCGCACGCTCTTCAGCAGGTTGAGGGCCTCGTCGAGTGAATCGAACGGCTGCGACAGGCCGCCGCGCGCCAGCCGGTACTGCCGCGTGAGCGGGCTGTACGACAGCCGGTAAGTCAGCGTGCTGCTGCTCACCTTGCGGTCCAGCCAGTACCAACGCTTGCGGAAGAGCTCGAACTCGATGTTGAAGTAGATCGCGATGCCCTTTTGCACGACGTCTTCGAGCGCCTGCGGCAGTTCGAATTCGAAGGTCGCATTGAGCACGACGCCGCCGCCGGCGACCGGTTCCAGGGCCGCGGCGATGACACCGATGCGCTCGTCCGCCCGCGCTGCGGGGCCGAGTCCGGCCAGCAACAGCAGCGTGACGAACAGCGCGCGCAGCGCGGGGGCCAGAGTCATCGGGACTTTTTGAAGCGTGCGTAGAAAAACCCGTCGTGCAGCGTGGGCGTGCTCCGCTGGCCGTCCCAGGCCGCGGCAGGTCCGGTGGCCGGCAGCAGCTGAACCGCCGTCAGCCCACCCGGGAGGGGGTCCAGCACCGCCTCCGGGTGGCTCCCGATGAAGCGCGCGACCTGTTCGCTCCCTTCCTGCGGATACACCGAACACACGACGTAAAGCAATCTACCACCCACCCCTAGCAGCGGCCACAAAGCCTCCAGCAACTCGGCCTGCACCGTTGCCAAATGCGCAACATCGGCCGGCCGGCGCAGCCAGGGGATGTCCGGATGACGGCTGACGATGCCGCTCGCCGTACAGGGAGCGTCGAGCAGAATGCGGTCGAACGGCCGGCGATCCCACCAGTTGGCCGGTGTTCGGCCGTCGCCCACGCAGATCCGTGCATTTGTGCCGATGCGGACCAGGTTGTCCTCGATGCGCCGGGCGCGGTCGGCATCGACTTCGAGCGCGGTCAGGTCCAGGTTGGCCAGTTCTGTCAGGTGGGCCGTCTTGCCGCCGGGCGCCGCGCACGCGTCCAGCACGCGCAGGCCGTCGGCAATGTCGAGCCACTCGGCGGCCAGCTGCGCGCCGGCGTCCTGCACCGAGACTTCACCGTCGGCGAACCCCGGAATACGCGCGACCGGGACCGGCTGGTGCAGCCACACCGCCATCCGCCCGACCTGCGTCGCCGCCATGTCCAGATCCTGAAGCCGCTGCAGGTAGCCCCTGACGTCGATGCGCCGCCGGTTCACGCGCAGTACCAGCGCCGGAGTGCGCTGCCCGCTCTCGAGAACAGAGCGCCACTGGTCCGGCTGTGCCGCGCGCATCGCATCGATCCACCAGCGCGGCGCGTTGTAGCGCACCTCGTCCCGGCCCTGCAGGCGGTCGACCAGCTCGGCCTGCCGCCGCAGGAAGTTGCGCAGCACGGCGTTGACGAAGCCGGCGGCACCTGCGGTCGAGGGCCCGGACCGTGCCGCGACGACGGCCTGGTCGACGACGGTGTGCGGCGCATACCGGCCGGCGATCAGCTGTGCCAAGGCCACCGCGAGCAGCGCGCGGACCTCGGCGGCGGGGGGGCGTGCTGCCAGTTCGGCAATGGCGCCTTCGCACAGCGCACGGCGTCGAATCGCACCGTAGCTCGCGTCCTGCACGGCGCCGCGCAGCTGTGGCGCGCCGGCGACCTGCGCCGCCAGCGCACGATCGAGCGACTGCCCTTCGGCCACCCTCGCCCACACCCGCGCGGCCAGTTGCAGCACCGTCGCGAGCGGCGGCGCCGCACCGCCCGGCTCAAGCATGTGGCGGCCCGCTGTCAAATCGCTGGAATGGCGCCAGCGGGTAGCCAGCAAGGAAATCACGCACGGCGAGTCGCTTGCCGCCCGCGCGCTGAAGTTCGAGCAGGCGCAGGCTGCCCTGGCCGCAGGCCACATCGACACCGGCCGCGGTGGCCGCCGTGATGGTCCCGGGCTCGGCCGCCGTCGCCAGCGCCACCGGCGTCGCGCGCCAGATGCGGATCGCGGAGTCGCCCAGGCGCGTCTGGGCGACCGGGAACGGGTCGTAGGCGCGGACCTTGCGCGCCAGCACCTCGGCGGGCTGGGTCCAGTCGACCCAGGCTTCGGCCTTATCGACCTTATGTGCGTAGGTCACGCCTTCTGCAGGCTGCGGGCGCGCGTTCAACGTCGCGACGTCGCGCAACGCCCGCACCAGCAGCCCGGCCCCCAGCACGGCGAGCCGCTCGGTGAGCTGGCCGGTTGATTCGTCAGCAGCGATCGACACCGGCTCTGCGAGCAGCATCGGACCGGTATCCAGGCCGGCTTCCATCTGCATGATCGTGACCCCCGTGCTCGCATCGCCCGCCTCGATCGCCCGCGCGACCGGCGCGGCTCCACGCCAGCGCGGCAGCAGCGACGCATGCACGTTGACCGCCGTCAGGCGGCGGGTCCAGTCGTTGCGCAGTCCGCGGGGAATGTCGAGCACCTCGGGCGGCAGGATCAGCCCATAGGCCGCCACGATGAGCACATCGGGTTGCGCTTCGCGCAGTCGCCGCTGAGCGGCGGCAGCTTCGTCGCCCTTGCGCAACGAGTGAGGCGTGTCGACGGACAGGCCGTGCGCGAGCGCGAGTTGCTTCACCGGGCTCGGCGTCAGGCGCATGCCGCGGCCCGCCGGGCGGTCGGGCTGCGTCAGCACCAGCGGAATCGACCACCCCATTTTGGGCGCCGCGTCGATCAGCGCCGCCAGCGAACGTGCGGCAAAGTCGGGCGTTCCGGCGAATACGATGCGCATCACTGCATTCTAGGTGGGGCACATCGGACCGCCGATGCGTTTACCATCGGACCACGAGCATGTGGCCGCTGCGGGCTGCGGTCGCGCCACCATATTGAGAGCAAGGGAGACGCTTGAAGCCGCTGTCCGGGTTGGACTCGCTGTTCCTCCATCTGGAAACGCCGTCCACGCCGATGCATGTCGGCGCTGTCCACCTGCTCGAGCGCCCGCGGCGCAGCGGAGATTTTCTGGAGCGCGTGCGGCGCCACGTGGCCAGGCGCCTGCATCTGTCGCCGGTGTTCACCCGGCAGCTGGCCAGCATGCCACTGGAGTTCGCAAACCCGGTGTGGGTGCGGGCCGACCATGTCGACCTCACCAGGCACGTCGTCCGCGTGACCCTGCCCGCGCCCGGCTCCCTCGCCCAGCTCGAGGCCGCGATCGCGCGACTGCATGCACAACCGCTCGACCGCTCGCGGCCGCTGTGGCGGTTTCATGTCATCGAGGGGCTTGCCGACGGCGGGCTCGCCTTCTACACGAAGGTGCATCACGCGACGCTGGATGGTGCCGCCGGCGTCGCGCTCGCGCTCGCGCTGCTCGACCTGTCGCCGAGTCCGCGCACCGTGGAGCGTCCGCGGCGGCGCAGCCCTGACCGCCCGGGGCTGGTCGCCCTGGTCGGAACGGCGCTCAGGGTGAACAGCTCACAAACCGTCCATCTGGTGCGCCAGCTGCCCTCCATTGCCCGCATTGCGGCGCAGCTGCTGAGGAGCTCGACCGGGTTCAGCCGCAACCTTGCATTCGGTCCGCGTGCGCCATTTAACCGCGCCATTGATGCCGGCCGCAGCTTCGCGACAGCATCGCTGCCGCTGGCCGACGTGAAGCGCATCGCCGAAGCGCATGGGGCGACGCTGAACGACGTCGTGCTGACGCTGGTGAGCGGCGCGCTGCGCGCCTACATGAAGCCCCACGGAGGCATCCCGAAGAAATCGATGGTGGCTGCGATGCCGGTGTCGCTGCGCGAGGCGGGCAACACCGAGGCGACGACAATGGCCACGATGACACTCGCCTCGCTGGCGACGAACGTCGCTGACCCGATCGCGCGCCTGCGGGCGGTGCAGGAATCGACGCGCTCCGCCAAGGACGTGACGCGCCAGCTGAAAGGCGTCATTCCGACCGACTTTCCTTCGCTGGGCCTGCCCTGGCTGCTGTCGGCAGCGGCCGGGCTCTATGGCCGCACGGCGCTCGCCGATCGCATTCCGCCGATCGCCAACCTCGTCGTCTCCAATGTTCCGGGACCGCACGTGCCGTTGTACCTTGCCGGCGCGCGGCTGAAGACTTACTGGCCGGTGTCGATCGTCGAACACGGCCTCGGACTGAACATCACGCTGCAGAGCTACGCCGGTTCGCTCGACTTCGGCGTCCTCGCCGCCCGCGTCGGTGTGCCCGACGCGCGACCCCTGGCGCGCGGCCTGCACCAGGCGCTCGACGAACTGGCGCAGGCGACCCGTGAGTCCGCGCCGCCGGAAGCGGTGGTCCGGGGCGCCACGGCGCCGCGGCGCCGCGCTCCGGCATCGAAGCGTGCTTCCGGTTCGAACTGACCGGATTCATCCCCAACTGCTGCGCATGCACGACCCGTATCCGCACCCCTGGTACGACTTCGAAATGATGCGTGCCCCCGGCCTCGTGCGGCTGGCGCTGGAGTGGCGCGCGCCGTGGGAATTCGGGGCAACGATGCTGGCGGCACCTTGGCTCAACCAGACCCCCGATGGCGACGGACA
Organism: Burkholderiaceae bacterium; assembly: GCA_035429805.1. Taxonomy (GTDB): domain Bacteria; phylum Pseudomonadota; class Gammaproteobacteria; order Burkholderiales; family Burkholderiaceae_F; genus JALORV01. The sequence continues at coordinate 8,673 of DAOMFL010000008.1, read as the reverse complement.
TCCGGTCGTCGTGTTCCCCGGGCTGATGGCCTCGGACTCCTCGACCAGGCCGCTGCGCAATTTCCTCGAGCGCAAGGGCTACCGCGCCTATGGCTGGGACAAAGGTTCCAATTTCGGCCCGAAGGAAGGCGTGCTGGATCACTGCATGGAACTGGTGCTCAGGCTCAGGCGCCAGCACAGGCGCAAGGTGAGCCTGATCGGCTGGAGCCTCGGCGGCCTCTACGCGCGCGAACTTGCGAAGGATTTTCCCCACGACGTGCGCCAGGTCATCACGCTCGGCACGCCGTTCACCGGACATCCGAAGGCCACCAATGCGTGGCGGCTGTACGAGATGGTCACCGGACACCGGATCGGTGCGCCGGAAATTCACGAGCCCCTGCGGCTGCCGCCGCCGGTGCCGACGACGTCGATCTACAGCCGCACCGACGGCGTCGTGGCCTGGCAGTGCAGCGTCGAGCGCCGCAGCGCCCACACCGATAACATCGAAGTCGAGGCGAGCCACTTCGGCATCGGGCTCAATCCGCTCAGCTGGTATGCGATCGCCGACCGGCTTGCGCAGCCCGAGGGCGCGTGGCAGCCATTCGACCGCTCGGGCGCCTTGGGCTGGCTTTACCGCGATCCGGCGCGCAAGGCCTGGTACTAGCGGCGATGGCACAGGTCGAGGCCAACGGCCTCTCGTTCGACGTCGAAGACAGCGGCGACCGCAATGCGCCGGTCGTGCTGCTGATCATGGGCCTCGGCACGCCGGCGGCACTGTGGCCCGACGGCTTCGTCGATCGATTGCTGGCGGCGGGGTTGCGCGTGATCCGCTTCGACAACCGCGACTGCGGTCACTCTACGCGCCTGCGTTCGGCCACGGTGTCGCGCAACCTGACCGGCGCGATCGCCCGTGCGCTGATGCGCCTACCGGTGCGCGCGCCATACACGCTCGACGACATGGCCGACGATGCGGCCGGTCTGCTGACCGCACTCGGCGTCGCGCGCGCCCACGTCGTGGGCGCCTCGATGGGCGGGATGATTGCGCAGGTGCTGGCGGCCCGGCATCCGGGCCGGGTGCTATCGCTGGTTTCGATCATGTCGAACTCGGGCAATCCGAGCCCGCGCCTGGCGCTGGGCAAGCCGCGCGCGCTGCGGGCGATCCTGCATCGCCCGCGCAATGTCGACGACGTGCAGCAGCTGACCGATCATCTGATCCGGGTCTTCGGCATCATCGGCAGCCCGGGGTATCCGAGCGAGCCGCACCTGCTGCGCGCGCAGCTCGAGCGCGTGGCCCTGCGCGGCTACTACCCGGCCGGTACCGCGCGGCAGCTGCTGGCGATCCTGGCCTCTGGCGACCGCCGGCCGCAGCTCGCACGCATCACAGCGCCGACACTCGTGATTCACGGACAGGACGACCCGCTGGTTCCGGTCGCGGCAGGGATCGACACCGCACGTCACATCCGCGGCGCAAGGCTCGAGGTCATACCGGGCATGGGCCACGACTTCCCGCCAGCGCTGCAGCCGCGCATCACCGAACTGATCGCCGCGCATGTGCGCGGCGCCGAAGCCGCATCGGCCGTCCCGACGGCGGCCTGAAGCCCGGAGACCGCGACTCAGGCAGCGCGGGCGCGCCGCTTCTTCATCTTGGTCCTGATGCGTTCCTGCTTGAGCGGCGAAAGGTACTCGACGAACATCTTGCCCAGCAGGTGATCCATCTCGTGCTGGATACAGACGGCGAGCAGGCCGGTGCACTCGAGTTCGAACGGCCGCCCATGGGCGTCGAAGGCGCGCACGCGGACACGCTCGGGGCGCGTCACGGCGTCATAAATTCCCGGCACCGACAGGCACCCCTCCTCGCACTCGACCTGCTCCTCGGAAGCCCAGACGATCTCCGGATTGACGAAGACCTGTAGCTGGTTCTTGTCTTCCGACGTGTCGATGACGATCACGCGCTCATGCACGTCCACCTGGGTGGCCGCGAGTCCCACGCCCGGGGCCTCATACATCGTCTCGGCCATGTCAGCGACGAGCCCACGCAGGCTGTCGTCGAAGGCGGTGACCGGTCGCGCGACGGTGCGCAGCCGCGGATCGGGATACTCAAGAATCGACAGCAATGGCACGTTCAACTCTCCAGGCACCGTCCTGACCGCCCGGGACGATTCCGTTAAGTCCCGGACTCTGACCCTGCTTTTCGCCCGCCCTCACCGGCAGAATTGTCGCCACACTGCGGGCTGATGAGTGCTCGGCGGGCCTCGTCTGATTTCGTCCCACGCCTTTCGGCATCGCGCCTAGTCGGGATCGGCCCATCTGGGTATCCGTTGCTATATCAAGGCACTATGGGCAGAATCTGACGCCCTGCCTGAGGTTAGATCGCAGTCGGCCCCGACGATTTCAAGTCGGGCGGCCGCACCCGGGGGAGGGCATGAATCCCGCCGGACGGCCAGAGGGAGCTTGCATGAAGAAGACTAGCATGGGCGTTCTCGCCGTCGTCGCTTGCGCCACCGCAGCGGGCAGCGGCATCGCCTTGGCGCAAGAGGCCGCCGGCCGCTACCCCATAACGAACGAACAGCGCGCCACGGCCGACCAGGTGGCCCAGGCCGGCGTGCCGTTGTCTGCGCTGTCTCCCAACGCCCCCGAGAGCTACACGGTCAAGCGTGGCGACACGTTGTGGGGACTGTCCAGCATGTACCTCACGAGCCCTTGGCGCTGGCCCGAGCTGTGGGGGATGAATCGGCAGCAGATCGCCAACCCGCATCTGATCTACCCCGGCCAGGAATTGCGGCTGGTAAAGGAAAATGGCCGCGCCCGGCTCGAGATTGCAGGCGGTGGCAGCGGCGACGGCAGTGTCGCGGGCGAGGCCAAGCTCCTGCCGCACGTGCGCGAGGCGAGCGGCGACCGCGCTGCGATACGCAGCATTCCGAGCAACCTGATCGAACCGTTCCTGTCGCAGCCCCTCGTGCTCGAACCCAACGCGCTCGACGGCGCCGCACGCATCATCGCGACGCAGGAAGGCCGTGTGTACGTCGGCCGCGGCGACGACGCCTACGCGCGCGGCATCAAGGACGACAGCATCAAGAACTACAGCGTGTTCCGGCCGCTGCGGCCGCTGTACGACCCGGACGACGTCGACCGCAAGCGCCCGATCGCCTATGAAGCTAAGTATCTCGGGTCGGCGAGCATGGTGCGGCCGGGCGAGGTCGCCAAGGTGCACATCGATTCGTTCAAGGAGGAGATCGGTCTCGGCGACCGGATGCTGCCGGTCGAGGGCGCGCCGATCCTCAACTACATGCCGAAGGCGCCGAACCAGCCGGTCGAGGCGCGCGTGATCGCCGCCTATGACGACGTGCAGTACGCGGGCGGCCTGCGCATCATCACGCTGAACCGCGGATCGAGCGACGGCCTCGTGATCGGCGACGTGCTGCAGCTGTGGCGCTCCGGCGAAACGATCAGGGACCGCACGCTGCCGGGCAACCAGTACGTCAAGCTGCCCGACGAGCCGCTCGGACTCGGCTTCGTGTTCCGCGTGTTCCCTGGCATCTCGTACGCGTTGGTCCAACGCGCGACGATGCCGGTCCAGATCGGGGATCGCGCCTCCGATCCGACCGAGGGCGTCGATCTGCCGCGTCTGCGCACGCGCGAGACTGAAGCGGACCGCGTCCTGCGACAGCCGCTGCGACCGCTCAACATCCAGTAGTCCGGGCCGCCCGTGCAGGCGGCTGAACGCGCGGCCTGGCTGCGGCTGATCGCCACGCCGGGCCTCGGCCCGCGCTCGGCGCAACACCTGCTGTCCGCGTTTGGCCTGCCCGACGCGATATTCGCGGCCGGCCTGCCTGCGCTGCTGCGCGCGGTGCCGGAGCCCCTTGCCCGGCTCCTCGCAGCGCCACCGGCCGCGGAACTGCAGTCGACGATCGACGCCACCGAGCATTGGCTGCAGTCTGCGCCGAACCATGCCCTGGTCACCCTCGCCGATGCGGAGTATCCGCAGCTGCTGCTGGTCACGCCGGATCCGCCGCCGGTGTTGTTCGCGGTCGGGCGCCTCGAGCTGCTGAATCGTTCCTCGCTCGCGATCGTCGGCAGCCGCAATGCCACGCAGCAGGGCATCGCGAACGCCGAGGCGTTCGCTGCCGCGCTCGCCCGCGCGGGACTCACGATCATCAGCGGGCTGGCGCTCGGCATCGATACGGCCGCGCATCGCGGAGCTCTCGACGCCGATGGCGACGCGTCGACGATCGCGGTGGTCGGCACCGGCGTGGACGCGATCTACCCCGCCAGCAACCGGGCGCTGACACACCGCATTCGCGAGGAGGGGCTGATCATCTCGGAGTTTCCGCTCCGCACGCCGGCGATCGCCCACAACTTCCCGCGCCGCAACCGCATCATTGCCGGCCTCGCGCGCGGCGTTCTGGTCGTCGAGGCAGCCCTGCGTTCGGGCTCGCTGATCACTGCACGGCTCGCCGCCGAGGCGGGACGGGACGTGTTCGCGATTCCGGGCTCGATCCACTCTCCGCTCGCCAAGGGCTGCCACCGCCTGATCCGCGAAGGCGCGAAGCTGGTCGAGGCGGCGCACGACATCGCCGAGGATCTCGGCCTCGGGCGCACTGCAGGCCCGACGGCGCGTGCCGCACGTGACGATGGCCCGCATGGGGACCTGCTTGCGCTGCTCGGCCACGATCCTGTCGACCTCGACACGCTTGCGGAGCGCACCGGGCGCGATGCGGCAGACCTAGCCGCGGCATTGCTCGAACTCGAGCTGGCCCAAGATATTGAGCGTCTGCCGGGCAACCGCTACCAAAGGTTGCGGTAGGCCTTTACACCAGTCGCGGGCTCGCATAGAGTTGGAGCACGGTGTTCGACGTCCTCGTCTACCTCTACGAAAACTACGGCGCGCCACATGCGTGCCCGGACGCCGACTCCCTTTCCCGCAAGCTCACCGCTGCCGGCTTCGACGACGAGGAGATCAACGAGGCGCTGGCGTGGCTGCAGGGGCTCGAAGAGGTGACCGAGCAGTCGGTCGCGGTCGGCCCCGAGAGCGAGCGCTCGTTCCGCGTCTACGCGTCCATCGAGACGAAGCGACTCGGAACCGACTCGATCGGATTTCTGAGCTTCCTGGAGAACGCGGGTCAGCTGACTCCGACGCAGCGGGAGATCGTCATCGAGCGCGCCCTGGCGATCAAGGAATCGCCGATCCCGCTCGATGTGATCAAGGTGATCGTGTTAATGGTCCTCTGGAGCCAGCAGGTCGACATCGACATCTTGCTGCTCGAAGAACTTCTGCACGACGGATCTGAGCGGGATCTGCATTAGGGGCGCCTCGGGTGTACGCGATCGGCTGCGCCGATCGCACGTGCACCCTCGGCGGAACTGCTGATCAGTCGGCTCGCTTTGGGCGAAGCGGGGAATTCGCGACAGCACCTGCGTGCTGTCGCCACCCGCGCAGCCGGCGCGGCCTGCAAGCCGCGCAGTGGACCGGCTGTGTGCTCCGCCGATTGTCAACGGCTTGGCTCCCACCCGGACCCTCCCTCCGAGAGGGAAGGTGATGGGGGCGTGGCCGCAATCTGCCGGAAAGTCGCGAAGTGCCGGTTTTTCTTGTTGCGGCGGGCACTTGCGTGGTTCCCCGGTTTCGTTGTTATCCTGAAAAAAGAGAATTCACTATAAGGAGACCGCCGTGATCCGGCGGTTTCTTTTTCTGCGGACCCATGTCCAAAGCACTGATCATCGCCGAGAAACCGTCTGTCGCCGCGGACATCGCGCGCGCGCTGGGCGGGTTCACCAAGCAGCAGGATTTCTACGAGAGCGACCGCTACGTGCTGTCGTCGGCCGTCGGCCACCTGCTCGAATTGAAGGCACCCGAGTCGCACGACGTCAAGCGCGGCAAGTGGACCTTCACGCACCTGCCGGTGATCCCGCCGCACTTCGAACTCGCGCCGATCGGCAAGAGCGAGGCGCGGTTGAAGGTGCTGCTGAAGCTCATCAAGCGCAAGGACGTCACCGAACTCATCAACGCCTGCGACGCCGGGCGCGAAGGCGAACTCATCTTCCGGTACATCGTGCAGGCGGCGAAGGCACGGCAGCCGGTGCGGCGCCTGTGGCTGCAGTCGATGACTCAGTCCTCCATCCGCGAGGCGTTCGCGACACTGCGCAGCGACGACGAAATGCTGCCGCTGGCGGACGCCGCGCGCAGCCGCTCGGAGGCCGACTGGCTGGTCGGCATCAACGGCACGCGCGCGATGACGGCCTTCAACAGCAAGGAGGGCGGCTTCTACCTGACGACCGTCGGCCGGGTGCAGACGCCGACGCTGGCAATCGTCGCCGAGCGCGAGGAGAAGATCCGCCGCTTCGTGCCGCGCGACTACTGGGAGGTGCGCGCCACCTTCGATGCGAAGGCTGGCCCCTACGATGGACGCTGGTTCGACGAGGCGTTCAGGAAGTCCGACGATGCCGATGCCCGCGCCGAGCGACTCTGGGACGAGGCGAAAGCCGCCGCGATCGTCGCGGCCTGCAAGGGCCGGCCGGGCGAGGTCAGTGAAGAATCAAAGCCGAGCACACAGCTGTCGCCGCTGCTCTTCGACCTGACGTCGCTGCAGCGCGAAGCCAACGGCAAGTTCGGTTTCTCGGCCAAGACCACGCTGTCCATCGCGCAGGCGCTGTACGAGAGGCACAAGGTGCTGACCTACCCGCGCACCGATGCGCGCGCGCTGCCGGAGGACTATCTCGGCGTCGTGAAGAAGACGGTCGAAGAACTGGCCGGGATACCGGCCTACAAGGCGTTCGCAAAGCAGATCGCCAAGGGCGGCTGGATCAAGCCGAACAAGCGCATCTTCGACAACTCGAAGATCTCCGACCACTTCGCGATCATCCCGACGCTGCAGGCGCCGGGTCACCTGTCCGAGGTCGAGGCGAAGCTCTACGACCTCGTGGTCAAGCGTTTCCTCGCGGTGTTCTTCCCGGCGGCCGAATACCTGGTGACGACCCGCATCACGCGCGTCGAAGGGCACGCGTTCAAGACCGAGGGTAAGGTGCTGGTCGAGCCCGGCTGGCTCGCGATCTATGGGCGCGAGGCAGTCGAGGAGCAGGGTTCGCTCGTGAAGGTCGAGCCGAACGAGCGGGTGAAGACGTCGCAGATCGAGTCGGTCCCGCTGGCGACGCGGCCGCCGGCGCGCTACACGGAGGCGACGCTGCTCACCGCGATGGAAGGCGCAGGCAAGCTGATCGAGGACGACGACCTGCGCGCGGCGATGGCGGGCAAGGGCCTCGGGACACCGGCCACGCGGGCTCAGATCATCGAGAACCTGATCGACCAGCGCTACATGGTGCGCGACGGCAAGGACCTGCGTCCAACGCGCAAGGCGTTCGACCTGATGACGCTGCTGCACGGCCTGAACGTGCCGGAACTCACGGCGCCGGAACT
>DAOMFL010000008.1:0-1186 GCA_035429805.1 Burkholderiaceae bacterium | reverse complement strand
GGTGTTCGAGCAGCCGATGAACTACCTGTGCGAGCGCGCGACCGGCCCGGAAAAGAGCTGCGATTTTCGCTCGGGCAAGGTCATCCTGCAGCAGCCGATCGAACGCACGCAGATGGAAAAGCTGCTGCGGGACGGCCGCACCGACGTGCTGCGCGGATTCATTTCGAACCGCACGCGACGCAAGTTCGCGGCCTTTCTCGTGCGCAAGCCGGACGGCACCGTCGGCTTCGAATTCGAACCGCGCACCAAGGCGCCAGCCAAGTCGGCGCGCGCGAAGCCGGCCTCCGATGCCGCTGAAGCCGACATGCCCAGGCGAGCCGCCCGCCGCACACCTGAGAAGACGGCGGCCCCGGACACCGATTCCGCGGCACGGGCGGTCAAGACAGCGACCAGGACCACGAAGAAGAGCGCGGCCCGCCGCACGACCGCCGCAGCAGCCAAGCCGACAGCGCGCAAGGCGGCACGCCGGTAACGGTGCTGCGCGCATCATCCGAGCGCGTCATTCGATGATCCGCATCGGCTCGGCTATGCTGGGCTCATGCAGCAGGCGCCGATCTTCGCCGGTGTGACGGCCATCCTTATCGACCGGGCGCGGCCCCAGCGGCGGCATCGCTGACGCCATGACCGTCCGTTTCCCGCCCCGTCTGCCGGTCCTGCTGCGCGCCGCTGCTCCGCTGGCGGCGATGTTCCTGCTGACCGGCGCGGCCCTTATCTCCTGCGAGGGCACGCACGAAGACACCAGCGGCGGCGGCTCGTCCGGCGGAACCCGCCCGAACAGCGCGGCAATGGGCCGATGGACGCCGAACACGAAGTACGACACCTGCAGCAAGGACTTTCACGACACGTACTACGTGGTCGGACCGGACGGCAAGAAGTACCCGACCTGGCATCCCCCAACGGCGGTCGACCCATCCACGGGAAAGCTCTGCTCGTTCGGCCACGAGCACGGCCGCGACCCGCGTGGCTCGGCACTGTGGGATTCGATCCGCAGCCACTACGCCTATGACGCCAATGGCAACGGCGCGATCGACACCGCGGAGCGCGACGCCAGCGGCGTGCCGTTCGGCTACGCCTCCGAGCAGCTGCGCGCCTACAACGCCGCCAACGGAATCGCCAACGCGAATCGTGACGAGGACCACGTCAGCTACAAGATCGCTTGGGAAAACGGGATCTCGCGCACGCGAAC
>DAOMFL010000007.1:0-81308 GCA_035429805.1 Burkholderiaceae bacterium | reverse complement strand
GCGGCAAGGCCGAGAAGTGCATCTTCTGCTACCCGCGCATCGAGGCCGGCCAGCCGACCGTGTGCTCGGAAACCTGCGTCGGCCGCATCCGCTATCTCGGCGTGCTGCTCTACGACGCCGACCGCATCGAGGAAGCCGCCAGCGCGGAGCACGACCGCAATCTTTACTCGGCGCAGCTCGGCATCTTCCTCGACCCCAACGATCCGCGCGTCATCGAACAGGCGCGCCACGACGGAGTGCCGGAGGCCTGGCTCGCGGCGGCTAGGCACTCGCCCGTTTACCGCATGGCGGTCGACTGGCGCGTCGCGCTGCCGCTGCACCCGGAGTACCGCACGCTGCCGATGGTCTGGTACATCCCGCCGCTGTCGCCGGTGACCTCGCGCGCGCAGGCGGGCGAGATCGGCATGGCGGGCGAACTGCCCGACGTGCGCAGCCTGCGCATCCCGGTGAAGTACCTCGCCAACCTGCTGACCGCGGGCGACGAGGAGCCGGTCGTGCGCGCGCTGGAACGCATGATGGCGATGCGCGTGTTCATGCGCAGCCGCCATGTCGACGGCGTCGACAGGCCGGCCGTGCTGGAAAGCGTCGGCCTGACCCGCGCCGAGGTCGAAGACATGTATCGGGTGATGGCGATCGCCAACTACGAGGACCGCTTCGTCATCCCGACGACGCATCGCGAATACGCCGAGAACGCCTTCAACGTGCGCGGCGGCTGCGGCTTCTCGTTCGGCAACGGCTGCAGCGAGGGCGTCAGCGAAACGAGCCTCTTCGGCAGCGAGAAGAAGCGCACGATTCCGATCAAGGCGACGGTGTAGCCATGAAAATGTTCGATTCAACCCCGCCGAAGATGCCGCATACGCTGCGCGCGCTGGCCTGGCTGCTGCGCTATCCGGACGACGGACTGCGCGCGGTGGCCTCGCAGCTGGGTACGGCCATGCACGACGAAGGCGCGCTCGGGGCCGGGCGCCTGGCGGAGCTCGACGCGCTGATCCGCAGGCTCGACGCCGATCCCGCGCTGCGCACCGAAGCCGAATACGTCGAACTTTTCGACCGCGGCCGCAGCACGGCGCTGCATCTGTTCGAGCACGTGCACGGCGACAGCCGCGATCGCGGTCCGGCCATGGTCGACCTGGCACTGACCTACGAGCGCGCCGGACTGCAGCTCGCCCCGGGTGAACTGCCGGACTACCTGCCGGTCGTGCTCGAGTTCGCGAGCACGCAGCCGGCGGCATCGGCGCGCGAATTCCTGCGCGAGACCGCGCACATCGTGCGTACGGTCATGAGCGCGCTGCTGCAGCGGGGCAGCCCGTACGCCAGCGTGCTGGCCGCGGTGCTCGACCTCGCCGGCGAGCGCGCCGAAGCGGTGCCGCTGGCCGCCGAACCCGCGCTCGATGAAAGCTGGGAGGAACCCGAGGCCTTCGGCGGCTGTACATCGGCCGGCCAGTCGCGCCCGAACGAGCCCCAGCCGGTTCACATCGTCCGCCCCGCGCGCGCGCCGCAACGCGCAGCGGCCTGAGGAGCACGCCATGAAGACACTCAACGACTTCTTCTTCAACGTCTATCCCTACATCTGCCTGGCGTTCTTCCTGATGGGCAGCCTGGCCCGCTTCGACCGCGACCAGTACACGTGGAAGAGCGACTCGTCCCAGATGCTGCGCGCGCGGCAGCTGCGCTGGGGCAGCAACCTGTTCCACATCGGGATCCTGTTCCTGCTGTTCGGCCATACGGTGGGCCTGCTGACGCCGCACTGGGTCTACGAGCCGTTCATCAGCCCACCGACGAAGCAGCTGTTCGCGATCGTTTCGGGCGGCATTGCCGGCACGATGTGCTTCATCGGCATCACGATGCTGCTGCACCGGCGGATCACCGATCCGCGCATCCGGCTCACCAGCCATCGCACCGATCTGGCGATCCTGATCATCCTGTGGGTGCAGTTGCTGCTCGGGCTGATCACGCTGCCGCTGTCGTACGCGCACCGTGTCGACGCGCACGCAATGCTGATTCTCTCCGCGTACCTGCAGGGCGTGGCCACGTTCCGTCCCGACGCCAACCTGCTCGCCGAGATCGCGTGGCCGTTCAAGGTGCACATGGTGCTGGGCATGACGATCTTCCTGCTGCTGCCGTTCAGCCGCCTGGTGCATGTGTGGAGCGGCCTGGCGTCGATCGTCTACCTGTTCCGCCCGTACCAGATCGTGCGCTCGCGGCGTCTGAACGTGCCGGCTGGCCAGAACCTGCCGGGGCGTACGTCATGACGGCCGAGGCCGCTACGTTCGCCGCGCCTGTCTCGGCGCACGCTGCCACCGTCGACGGCATCGCGCTGGCTGCGCCGGACGAGGATCTGTCTGCAGAAGAGCTGCGCAGCCGAGCCAGCGTCGAACTGCTGCGGCAGGCCGCGATACGCGCCGGGCTGCTCGCGCCGGCTGATCCGGCGCCGCTGCGCGGCGTCATCAGCGAGGCGGCCGCCGAGGCGATCGACGCCCTGCTCGACCGGCAGTTGAAGCGCCCGCGCCCCGACGAGGAAACCTGCCGGCGCTACCACGCCGCCAATCCGGCGCGGTTCGCGGTCGGTGAGCGTGTCCGTCTGCGTCACGTGCTGTTCGCCGTCACGCCGGGGGTCGATCTCGACGCGCTGCGCCGGCGCGCCGAATCGTGCCTGATTGACCTCCGTGCGCGCACGCATGCGGAAGCGGACCGCTTTCCACAGGCCGCAGCGCAGCTCTCGAACTGCCCGAGCGGAACCGAGGGCGGCGAACTGGGCTGGCTGTCGGCCGCCGAGTGTGCGCCGGAGTTCGCGCGCGAAGTGTTCGGTCATCCCGAAATCGGCGTCCTGCCGCGCCTCGTGCGCAGCCGCTTCGGCTTTCACGTCGTCGAGGTACTCGAGCGCGACGCGGGCAGCGTGCCGGCCTACGAGACCGTGCAGGAAGCCGTGCGCCAGACGCTGGACCGCCAGGCCTTCGCCACCGCGCTGCGGCAGTACCTGCAGGTGCTGGCCGGCCAGGCCCGCGTCGAAGGCGTCGACCTTGCGGCCGCCGCCACGCCGCTGGTGCAGTGATCGGTCGCGGAACGCGCGATGCCGGACGAACTGCTCGAACGGCTGCGGCGTTTCAAGAGCGACGCCTTTCCGCAGTACCGCGACCAGTTCCAGCAGCTCGTCGACGTTGGCCAGCGGCCGCTGACGCTGTTCATCGGCTGCAGCGACTCGCGCATCGTGCCTTACCTGCTGACCGGAGCCGGTCCGGGCGAGCTCTTCCTCGTGCGCAACGTCGGCGCTTTCGTGCCGCCTTATGACCAATCGCACGGATTCCATGGCACGGCGGCGGCGATCGAGTTCGCGGTACTGAATCTGGAGGTTCGCCGCATCATCGTCTGCGGCCACAGCCACTGCGGCGCGGTGCGCGCGCTGTACGGCGAGGTGCCGCCGGCGGCACAGAACCTCGTGCAGTGGCTCGAGCTCGGGCGTGAAGCGGTGCTGCCGGTGGCCGAGCCCGGCCCGGAGGTCCTGCGTCGCACCGAGCAGCGCGCGATCGTGCTGCAGCTCGAGCGGCTGATGGACTATCCGATGGTGCGCGAACGCGTCGAGGCCGGCACGCTGACGCTGCACGGCTGGTACTACGTCATCGAGGACGGCGAGGTGCACGTGTTCGACGTCCGGCTCGGGGGCTTCATCCCGGCGTCGCAGGCCGAACACGCCGGCACCGGCCCGTACCTGCACCAGGCGCAGCTGTCGCTCGACAGCAGCGGCGTACCGGCAGCCGGGGACTGAGGGTGTGATGAAGACGGTTTCGCTGCGTCCGGTCGCCGCCACCCGTATCGCGGCCGCCGACTCGCCGTCGAAAGCGCAGCGCCTGTCGCTGGCGAATCTCTGGACGGCGCCCCATCGCATCGCATTCTTCGTCGCCACCGTGCTGCTGCTCGCGGTGTCGTTCGGATGGACCTGGATGCTGGTCGCGCCTATTTTCGGCATGACGGTCGTCACTGCATTGCCGCCGACCATGGCGCACGCGTTCGTCTTTGCGGCGGCCTACATGCCGCTTTACATCGCAGGCTTCATGTTCACCGCCGGTCCGCGCTGGCTGCAGGTGGCCCCGCCGACGGCGGAACGGCTGCGCTGGCCGCTCGCTTTGCATGTCGGCGGCATCGCCCTGCTGCTGACAGGCACGGTTGCCGGCACCTCGATCGCGGCCTTCGGCGCCCTGCTGCTGGCGATCGCCTGGACCGCGATCGGCGTCGCCTTTGCCGTACTGGTGCGCGCCAGTCGGGTCGCCGACCGCCTGCACGCCCGCTGCGTCGTACTGTTCTGGATCGTGGGGATCGCCGCGGCGCTGCTGTTTGCGGCCGGAATGGGCACGCACCACTACACGTCGGCCGGCCTCGCCGCGTGGCTGCTGCTGTTCGGGTCGGTCGGCCCGATCAGCGTGACGGTTGCTCACCGGATCCTGCCCTTCTTCACATCGAACGCGGTCGCGGGGCTCGTGCCATGGCGGCCGAACTGGGTGCTGGCGCTGCTGCTGGCGTCAATGATCGGACTCGGCGTCGTGCTCTACGCGCCGCGCATCGAGGCACTGCACGGAGCGACGTGGCTCGCGATCCTGCCCACCACGGTGGCCGGCATCGCACTCGCCGCGCTGGCCATCCGCTGGGGACTGATGCAGAGCCTGCGCGGACCGTCGCTGCGCCTGCTGGCGATGCTCCACCTTGCGTTCGCCTGGCTGCCACTCGCGCTGCTGCTCGCGGCGGCCGACGCCGGATTGCGCCTCGCGCTCGGCGGCAGCGGGCTCGGACTCGGGCCGCTGCATGCGCTGACGCTCGGGATGCTCGGCAGCCTGCTGTTCGCGATGGTCACGCGAGTCATCCGCGGCCACGGCGGCATCGCACTGGTTGCAGACGACCTCGTCTGGGTCCTGTTCTGGCTGCTGCAGGTCGCGACGCTGCTGCGGATCGCAAGCCCGCTCACAGCGGCCGCGGGCGGCGCGCTCGCGGCAGCCGCCGCGAGCGTATGGACGGCGGTCTGGACGGCCTGGGCGTTCGTGCATCTTCCGATCCTGCTGAGGGCCCGCGCCGACAGCGTCCCCGGATAGCGAACATGGTCGACACGCGACAGGTTCATTGCTCCCCGGCGCCATCGCGTCCGCCGGGATCGAGGGCCGCCGGACGGTCTGCACGGCGACCGCACGCGAGCTCGGCCATTCAACCCGACAAGAAGACTGAAACGTAGGAAAGGTGCCATCGTGACGACAGCCAACGCAGTCAAACCAGCCCTCAACCGCGAGCAGATCTCGGCACTGGCGGCGAGCACGATCGCCTTCGCCGTGAACTTCGCGGTCTGGGTGATGTTCTCCATCATCGGGGTGAAGATCAAGGCGGAACTCCACCTCAACGAGACCGAGTTCGGTCTGCTGGTGGCCACGCCGATACTGACCGGGTCGCTGATACGCCTGCCGCTCGGCATCCTGACCGACCGCTACGGCGGCCGGATCGTGTACTTCTTTCAAATGCTGTCCGTGGTGGTCCCCACCTGGCTGCTGTCGTACGCCACCGAGTACTGGCAGTACCTGGTGCTGGGCCTGTTCGTCGGCGTCGCCGGCGGCTCGTTCGCAGTCGGCATTGCCTATACGTCGGCCTGGTTCAGCAAGGAGCGGCAAGGCACGGCGATGGGAATCTTCGGCGCCGGCAACGCCGGCTCGTCGCTCACCAAGTTCATCGCACCGCTGATCATCGCGGCCTCCGCGACGGGGTCGTGGCGGACGGTTCCGAAGGTCTATGCCGTCGCCATGCTGGTGATGGCACTGGTGTTCTGGTTCACGACGACCCAGGACCCGCTGCATCGCAAGGACGCGCAGCAGGGCCGCAAAATTCCCAAGCTCTCGGAGCAGCTGATGCCCTTGCTCGACGTCCGGGTCTGGCGCTTCGGGCTCGCCTACTACTTCGTCTTCGGCGCCTTCGTCGCGCTGGCGCTGTGGCTGCCCAAGTACTACGTCGGCGAATTCGGCCTGCCGCTGGCGACCGCGGCGTTCCTGACGATCCTGTTCGACCTGCCGTCTGGAGCGATCCGGGCGCTGGGCGGATGGGCGTCCGACAAGTGGGGCGGCAATACGGTCACCTGGTGGGTCATGTGGATCAGCCTGATCTGCATGTTCCTGCTGAGCTATCCACCCACCACGATGATCATCCACGGCATCAAGGGCGACGTCGCGATTGAAATCGGTGTGGGCGTCGTGATGTTCACGGTGCTGATCTTCATCGTCGGACTGGCGCAGGGCTTCGGCAAAGCCAGTGTTTACCGCAGCCTCGCGGACCACTACCCGGGCAGCATGGGCGTGGTCGGCGGAATTGTCGGCGTTATCGGCGGCCTGGGTGGATTCACGTTGCCGATCATGTTCGGCGTTGCGGCCGACGTCGTCGGGGTGCGCAGCAGCTGCTTCATGCTGCTGACCCTGGTGATCATCGTCACGATGATCTGGATGTGGGTCGCCGAGCGCAACGAACGTGAGGGCATCCTTGCGAAACATGCCGAGGCCCGAGCGGCACTGGAAGGCGCAGATCTGATCGAGCCGAGGGGTCGGCGCCGCCACGTCCTCGTCGACTGGAGGCCGGACGACGAGGGGTTCTGGGCGGCGACGGGCCGGCGTATCGCGACTCGCAACCTGCTCGTGTCGATGCCCGCACTGCTGCTGGCGTTCGCAGTCTGGGTCGTGTGGAGCGTGATCGTCGTCGAACTGCCGCGGATTGGCTTCAAGTTCACGACCAACCAGCTCTTCTGGCTGGCGGCACTGCCCGGGATCTCGGGTGCGGTGTTCCGCGCGCTGTATTCGTTCGTCGTACCGATCTTCGGCGGGCGCAACTGGACCGTGTGGAGCACGACGATGCTGCTGCTGCCGACACTGTGGATCGGCTTCGCCGTGCAGGACCCGAACACCAACTACGCGGTATTCGCGGCGATCGCGCTGCTCTGCGGCCTCGGCGCCGGCAACTTCTCGTCCTCGATGGCGCACATCAGCTTCCTCTACCCGAAGCGCCTGCAGGGCACTGCGCTGGGCGCAAACGCCGGTGTGGGCAACCTCGGTGTCGGCCTGGCGCAGCTCATCGCGCCGCTGGCGATGTACGGCGGCGCGCTGCTGGTGATGGGCGGCAGTGCACAGTCGCGCGAGGTCGCGGGCGCAGTGGTGCCGGTGTGGGTACAGAACGCCGGCTTCATCTGGGTGCCGCTGATCGTGCTGGCCGTGATCGCAGCGTGGTTCGGCATGGACAACATCGCCAGCGTGCGGGCCGGCTTCGCCGAACAGGTGGCGATCCTGCGCAACAAGCAGCAGTGGCGGATGAGCTGGCTCTACCTGGGCACCTTCGGTTCGTTCATCGGCCTGGCGGCGGGCTTCCCGATGCTGGTCAACACCCAGTTCCCGGCGGTCGACGCGTTCGCCTTCGCCTTCGTCGGACCGCTGCTGGGCGCGCTGGTGCGCCCCATCGGCGGCTGGCTCTCTGACCGCGTCGGCGGAGCGAAGATCACAGCAGGCGTCTTCATCGTGATGGCGATCGCACCGCTGGTGGCGGCCATCCTCCTTCCCGGCGCGGGCACCGGAGGGAGCCTCACGGGCTTCGTGCTGGCGTTCATCGCGATGTTCATCGCGGCCGGCGTCGGCAACGGCTCGACGTTCCGGATGATTCCGATCATCTTCCGCACGCTGCGCGAGCGCGAGGTGAAGGATCCGAACGACAAGGCCGCGCTGGAGGCGGCCCGCCGCACCGGTGCCACTGAAGGCGCGGCGACGCTCGGTTTCAGTTCTGCCGTCGCGGCGCTCGGCCTGGCCTTCATCCCGATCGCCTATGGCACCTCGATCGACCTGACGGGCAGCCCGGTCGCCGCACTGGTCTTCTTCAGCGTGTTCTACCTGAGCTGCCTGGTCGGAACCTGGCACTGGTACGCGCGCCGCGGCGCCGAGGTGTCCTGCTAGGGGACAATGCATCGGTTGCGCTCGGTCCCCGGTCGCCGTTGACGGCGGCCCGGACCGGGTGAGCAAGTCCCGGAAGGTTTGTCCATGACATCGACGATCGAGTTTCGCAGCCCCGGCGCAAGTTTCGACGATCCCGTCGCGATGTGGCTCGGCTGTCACGAACGCGTCCGCCGCTTCGCCGCCCTGCTCGGACGGCTGCAGCCCCACGTGGCAAGCCACGGTGCCGACGAGGAAGCGCAGATGGGCGCGGCCTCGATCCGCCGCTACTTCAACGAGGCCGCGCCGCGCCACCATGAGGACGAGGAAGTCGACATGTTCCCGCTGCTGCGGGATCGACATCGCGATGCCGCGACACTGGCGGCGCTCGACCGTGTCGAGGCCGACCACCTCGCGATGGCGGACCTGTGGCGCCAGCTGGATGCGGTCCTCGCGCGCCTCAGCGCCGGCGAAGCGGTCACGCCCGACGCCGCGCTGGTGGCGCGCTTCGCCGCGATGTACGACCAGCACATCGACATCGAAGAGAACGTGTTGCTGCCGGCGCTGAAGCGCGCCCTCGGGCCAGCCGACTGGAACGCTGTGGGACGTGCCATGGCCGAACGTCGTGGACTCGACTGGAAGCCGTAGCCTGGCCGGTACGATCCTGAGCGCGGGCTGACCTCACAGCCGTCATTGCACACCGTCCGGAGCGCATTACGTGGAAAGCCGGTACGACGTAGTCGCACGCGAGATGTCCGCGACATGGAAGGGACGCGACGTCCCCCGCCACTCGCGCGCCTTCCGCTGCCAGTGCGGCCGTCATGTGTTCTTCCGCAACAGCCTCTGCATTGCCTGCCACACGCCGCTCGGGTACCTGCCGGAGCGCGCGGCGGTGCTGCCGCTGTCGCCGGGCAGCGCGCCCGGCCGCTGGCGTGTTCCGGACGATGCGCGCGACTACAAGCGCTGTGCCAATCTCGACACGCCCGCCGGCTGCAACTGGCTGCTCGCCGTCGACGACCCGAAGACGCTGTGCACCTCGTGCCGGCTGAACCGCACGATCCCCGACCTCGGCGACGCCGACAACCGCCGCTACTGGGGTGCAATCGAGACCGCCAAGCGACGTCTCGTGTCCGAGCTGCTGTCGCTCGGGCTGCCGGTCCGGTCGCGGATCGACGAGGATCCGGAGCGCGGCGTGATGTTCGACTTCCTGCGCTCGCCACCGGACGGCCCGCGCGTGATGACGGGTCATGCCAGCGGGCTCATCACGCTGAACGTCGAGGAAGCGGACGACGCTAGGCGCGAGAAGATCCGCCACGACCTGCGCGAGCCCTACCGCACGCTGCTCGGCCACTTCCGCCACGAGATCGGCCATTACTACTGGGACCGGCTGATCTGGGACACGAAGTGGCTCGAGCCGTTCCGCGGCCTGTTCGGCGACGAGCGCGCGGACTACAGCGCTGCGCTCAAAGCCAACTACGAGAACGGCCCACCGGCGGACTGGGCGACCCGCTTCATCAGCAGCTATGCGTCGACGCACCCGTGGGAGGACTGGGCCGAAACGTGGGCGCATTACCTGCACGTGGTCGACAGCCTCGGCACCGCACTCGGCTTCGGGCTGGATGCCGACGACCTGGAAGCCGATGTGGAGCCGTTCACGCGTGCCGATCTCTACGATCCCGACCATGCGGATGCCGACCGCTTCCTGGGCCTGCTCAACGGCTGGATTGAAATGACGATGGTGCTCAACGAGCTGGCGCGCAGCATGGGACAGGCCGACTTCTATCCCTTCGTCATGTCACGCCCGGTCGTCGCCAAGGTGCAGTTCGTGCACATCGTCGTCACCGACGCCCGAATCGCGACGGGGCTCTAGGCCCGTCCTGCAAGACGCGTCCGGGAATCCGACGCGGCGCGCCGCCCGAAGAGTTAGCCGTCGGCGCGCGTCTCCTGCAGAATGGCCGCATGCGCGTTCGCGAACCTGACGCGCCGTCGCGCCAGGCGATCTGTCCCTCGGGGAGGGTGAGATGTCCAAACTGTACCGGTCCAGCCACCGCGAACTGCAGGCGCGCTATGACACGACGCGGCTGGCGGACCGCATTGAAGCCACGCTGTTCCGGGAGCAGTTCACCGCCGAGGATCGGGCGTTCATCGAACGCCTCGACATGTTCTTCCTTGCGACCGCCGATGCCGAAGGGCGCCCGAGTTGCTCTTTCAAGGGCGGAGATCCCGGCTTCGTGCGTGTCACCGGGGAGGCCGAGCTGGTATTTCCGTGCTTCGACGGCAACGGAATGTTCCTGTCGATGGGCAACGCCGCCGAGAACCCCAGTGTCGGCCTGCTGTTCATCGATTTCGAATCGCCCAAGCGGCTGCGCGTGAACGGGACGGCCGAGCTCGCGCCCGCGGCATCGGTGTCACCGCCGTACGTCGAAGCGCAGTTCATCGTGCGTGTTGCGGTCCGCGAGATCTTCCCGAACTGTCCCAGGTACCTGCCGAGGCTGCAACGCGTGGAGCCCTCGAAATTCGTGCCGCGTGCCGGCATGGTCACGCCGGTTCCGGCATGGAAGCGCATGGACTGGGCGAAGGACGTCCTGCCCGCAGGAGATCCCGCGCGCGATCCGGACCGGTCATGACGGAGTCGATTTCCGGCCCCGCCCGTCGCCTCATGGGACCGACGTCACATCGGGATCTTGCGGTATGCGGCCTGTCACGATGCCGTTGCCCGGGAGCGATGGCGACTGAGCCCAGGCGCAGCGTATGAGCAATCCACTCGAGACCATTGGCGGCCTGTTCAAGGCAGCCGCGCTGAACTGGGTGAGGGACTACGCGCAGAGCATGGGCGCGGCGCTGGCGTTCTATACGATCTTCTCGATCGCGCCGCTGCTTTTCATCGTCATTGCGATCGCCGGCTTCATCTTCGGCGAGGAGGCTGCGCGCGGCGAGATCTATGGCCAGCTCCAGGGCCTGCTCGGCTCGCACGGCGCGGCCGCGGTGCAGAGTCTGCTGGAAAGCGTCGGCCAGCGTCGGGCGGGCGTGCCCGTGGCGACCTTCGGCGCGGTGGTGCTGTTCATCGGGGCCACGTCCGTCTTTGCCGAACTGCAGGACGCGCTTGACCGCATCTGGCGCGCGCCGCAGCGACGCAGGAACGCGGGCCTCTGGAACCTGGTGCGCGCGCGACTGCTTTCCTTCGGGATGATCCTGGGGATCGCCTTCCTGCTGATCGTCTCGCTGGCCTTCAGCGCGGCACTGAAGGCACTGAGCAGGTGGTGGGACCCGGAATCGGCCAGCTGGATCACCTTCACCGGGCTGACCGAACTGTCGCTGAACATCGTGCTGCTGACGGCGGTATTCGCGATGATCTACAAGACCATGCCGCGCGCGACCATCGCCTGGCGCGATGTCTGGGTCGGGGCGGCTGTGACGTCGGTACTGTTCATCACCGGCAAGAAGCTGATCGGGCTGTACATCGGCGGCAGCGGCATCACCACGCTGTTCGGCGCGGCGGCGTCGCTGATCGTCGTGCTACTGTGGGTGTACTACTCGGCGCAGATCTTCCTGTACGGCGCCGAGTTCACCTGGGTCTATTCCCACGAATACGGCTCGCGCCGCGGGCAGCCGCAGGCCGTGCCGGTGTCCGGCGCCTCGGAACCGGTCTGAGCCGGCCCCGGTCCAGGGCGGCGCCATGGCCTGTGGTCCCGCGAACTCGCGGGCCGTGATCGAACCGGAGGCGCGATGGTCCGGTCCGGGTCGCTGCGCCGACCGGACGAAGAACCGGATCTAAGCGCCTTTCTTCTTCAGCGCACGGTTCTGGTAATCGAAGGTCGAGGCAAACACCTTGTCGACATCGATGAGTTCACCGATCGTCGCACCGGCCTTCAGCCTCTCCTGCAGTACGTGCTCCGTTTCGAGCAGGCGGCGTGTACGGACGAGTACATCACCGGCGGATGCCGCAGGCACCACCACGACGCCGTTTTCGTCCGCCACGATGATGTCGCCCGGTGCAACGGCCTGCCCCGCGCACTGAATGCGTACGTTGACCTCGCCATAGCCGGCGATGGCCGCCACGTTGGGGACAACGCCCTTGCTGAACAACGGAAACTTCAGGCGCCGGATCTCCACGACATCGCGGCAGGCACCGTCGATGACCGCTCCCGCCACGCCGCGGTTCTGCGCGGAGATCGTCATGTTTTCGCCCCAGAACGCCGTGTCCCTGGAGCCATGCGCATCGACGACGACCACGTCGCCTGGCCGGCTGACGTCAATTGCCTTGAACACCGCGGCGAGGTCGCTGGCCAGTGTCCTGGCGGTCACGGCCGTGCCTGCGAACCGGATGCCGTCGAACAGCGGGCGCAGGTCGCCGGTCATTGCGCCAAAGCGACCCAAGCAGTCCGAAATTGCGCAGGTCACCGAGTCGTATTCCAGCAACTCCCGGAAGCCGCGTACGGATGCGGACTCCTGCCGACTGCTCCGCCGACTGCTCATGGCCACCTCCCCTGGAACGCCACAGATTCTGCGATCTCTGAAATCGGCCGGCACGTGCTCCATGGCGGAGCGCCGCCCGTAACAGGCATCGGGCGCGCGGACCCGGAGTTTCCGGCCGGCAACCGGGGCCCCGTCAGCGCCCGCGCTTCGAACCGCCGAGCAGGCCTCCGAGCATGCCGCGGGTGATCTCGCGCGCCAGTGACGACCCGACCGAGCGCGCCGCGCTCTTGGCGGCCGCCTCGACCATGCCTTCGTGCCGTCCGCCGCGCGGCCCGGTCGAGCCGAACAGGATGTCGCTCAGACCGCCCATGAAGCCGCCGCCGGAGGACGTGTCGGCCGGCGCCTGCGCGCTCCCGGCCTTCTCCTGCGGCAGCGCTTCCCCGCCGCCGGCGCGGGACTTCAGCTGTTCGTAGGCCGATTCGCGGTCCACCGCCTTCTCGTACGTGCCGGCGACCGCCGAGTCCGCAATCAGCTTCCGGCGGTCGTCCGGGGTAATGGGGCCGATCTGCGAGCCGGGTGCCAGCACCCACGCGCGTTCGGTGATGCCGGGCGTGCCCTTCGCATCGAGGAACGAGACCAGCGCCTCGCCGACACCGAGTTCGGTGATGACCTGGCTGGCGTCGAGTTTGGGGTTCGCGCGCATTGTCTCGGCCACCGACTTCACCGCCTTCTGGTCACGCGGCGTGAACGCGCGCAGTGCGTGCTGCACGCGGTTGCCGAGCTGGCCCAGCACCTTCTCCGGGATGTCGAGCGGGTTCTGCGTGGCGAAGAACACGCCGACTCCCTTGGACCGGATCAGCCGCACCACCTGCTCGACCTTCTCCAGCAATGCCGGAGGCGCCTCGTTGAACAGCAGGTGCGCCTCGTCGAAGAAGAACACGAGCTTGGGCTTGTCGCGGTCGCCGACCTCGGGCAGGTTCTCGAAGAGTTCCGACATCAGCCACAGCAGGAACGTCGCATACAGCCGCGGCGAGTTCATCAGCTTGTCCGCTGCAAGGATGTTGACGACGCCCTTGCCGTCGGCCGTCTGCATCAGGTCGTCGATGTTCAGCATCGGCTCACCGAAGAAGCGGTCGCCGCCCTGCTCCTCGATTTGCAGCAGCCCGCGCTGGATCGCGCCGATCGACGCCGACGACACGTTGCCGTACTCGGTCTTGATCTTCGCCGCGTTGTCGCCGACGAACTGCACCATCGCGCGCAGGTCCTTGAGGTCCAGCAGCAGCAGGCGGTTGTCGTCCGCCACCTTGAAGACGATGCTGAGCACGCCTTCCTGCGTCTCGTTGAGCCCGAGCAGGCGCGCCAGCAGCAGCGGCCCCATGTCGGAGACCGTCGCCCGCACCGGGTGGCCCTGCTCGCCCCAGACGTCCCACAGCGTCACCGGGCAGGCGCCCCACTGCGGCTCGGGCAGGCCGTGCTCCTGCAGCCGCGCCTTCATCTTGTCGTTGAGCGCTCCGGTCTTCGCGATGCCGGTGAGGTCGCCCTTGATGTCGGCCATGAAGACCGGCACGCCGATGCGCGAAAAGCTCTCGGCGAGCTTCTGCAGCGTCACCGTCTTGCCGGTGCCGGTCGCGCCGGTGATGCAGCCGTGTCGGTTGGCGAGCGCGGGCAGCAGCGCCAGTTCAGTCTTGCCCGACATTGCAATGATCAAAGGATCGCTCATGGTGTGGCTCCGCTTGTTGGGCGCAGTCTAGCCAATGGCCGGCACACGGACGGCGGACCGCGGTCTGCGGTCCGCGGTCCGCTAGACTGCACTCCTTTCCGCCATCTCCAATCGCTCCTCATCATGGCCGGCCATTCCAAGTGGGCCAACATCCAGCACCGCAAGAACCGCCAGGACGCCAAGCGCGGCTCACTGTGGACCAAGATCATCCGTGAAGTGACCGTCGCCGCGCGCGACGGCGGGCCGGACCCGAACATGAACCCGCGGCTGCGGCTCGCGCTCGACAAGGCGCGGCTCGGCAACGTGCCGAAGGACAAGCTCAACAACGCGATCCAGCGCGGCGCCGGCAAGCTCGAAGGGGCGAGCTACGAGGAGATCCGCTACGAGGGCTACGGCATCGGTGGCGCCGCCGTGATGATCGACTGCATGACCGACAACCGCACGCGGACCGTCGCCGAAGTGCGGCACGCGCTGGCGAAAAATGGCGGCAACCTCGGCACCGACGGCTCGGTCGCTTTCAACTTCAAGCACTGCGGGCAGTTCGTGTTCGCGCCGGGCACCGCGGAAGACAAGGTGATGGAAGCCGCGCTGGACGCCGGCGCCGAGGACGTCGTCAGCAACGAGGACGGCACCATCGAGGTGATCTGCGCGCCGGCCGATTTCGAGGCCGTGCGCGAGGGGCTCGAGAAGGCCGGCCTCAAGTCCGAAGTCGCCGAAGTGACGATGAAGCCGCTTGCGGAAACGGTGCTGCTCGGCGACGACGGACAGAAGATGCAGAAGCTGCTCGACGCGCTCGACGACCTCGACGACGTGCAGCAGGTCTACACGACCGCCGCGATCGAGGACTAGGGACGGGAGAGGCGGAGCTATGAAGGTGCTGGTGGTCGGCGGCGGTGGCCGCGAGCATGCGCTGGCGTGGCGGCTGGCCCAGTCCCCGCGCGTGCAGTGCGTCTACGTGGCTCCGGGCAACGGCGGCACGGCGCGCGACCGGCGTTTGAAGAACGTGCCGCACGACAGCCACGAGGCACTGGCCGAGTTCGTCAGGTCCGAGGACATCGCGCTCACCGTCGTCGGCCCGGAAGCACCACTCGCCAGCGGCATCGTCGACGTGTTCCGCGCCTACGGGCTGCGCGTCTTCGGTCCGACCCGGGCCGCTGCGCAGCTCGAAAGCTCGAAGGACTTCGCCAAGGCGTTCATGAAGCGCCACGGCATTCCGACCGCGGAGTACCAGACCTTCTCCGATGCGGCCGCCGCGCGCGCTTACGTGCGGCAGCGCGGCGCGCCGATCGTTGTCAAGGCGGATGGTCTCGCCGCCGGCAAGGGCGTCGTCGTCGCGGCGACGGTGGCCGAAGCCGAGGCGGCGATCGACTCGATGCTGGTCGGCAACACGCTGGGCGCCAGCGGCGCGCGCGTCGTCATCGAGGACTTCCTGCAGGGCGAGGAAGCGAGCTTCATCGTCATGAGTGACGGCCGCAATGCGCTGGCGCTGGCCACCAGCCAGGACCACAAGCGCCTGCTCGACGGCGATCGCGGGCCGAATACCGGCGGCATGGGCGCGTATTCACCGGCCCCGGTCGTGACGCCGACGATCCACGCGCGCGCGATGCGCGAGATCATTTTGCCGACGATCCACGGCATGGCCGCTGATGGCATTCCGTACACGGGCTTCCTCTATGCCGGCCTGATGATCGACGCCCAGGGCGCGCCGCGCACGCTCGAGTTCAACTGCCGCATGGGCGATCCGGAGACGCAGCCGATCATGGCGCGGCTGAAGTCCGATCTCACGGTGCTGCTCGACGCGGCGATCGATGGCCGGCTCGACCAGGTGGAAGCCGAGTGGGACCGTCGTACCGCGCTGGGCGTCGTCGTCGCGGCCGCCGGCTATCCGGACGCGCCACGCAAAGGCGACGCGATCACGCACCTGCCCGCGGACCGCGACGACTGCGTGACCTTTCACGCCGGCACAGCGCTCGTCGGCAGCACGCTGGTCACCAGCGGGGGCCGCGTGCTGTGCGTGACGGCACTCGGCGATGCGGTGCGGGCCGCGCAGAAGAGCGCCTACGACGCGGTCGAACAGGTGCGGTTCGACGGCCTGCAGTACCGGCGCGACATCGGGCACCGCGCGCTGAAGCCGCGGACGCTGTAAGACCACACTGCCCGCCGGGCGGTGCAGCCCGCCGGCCCCGGCAGATGCCTTGCTGCGTGCTTTCCGCCACAATGCTCGACCTTTGCGCCCGCCGCCGGGCGCGCTCGCGTCGCGAGCCGAACCCACCGGACACCCCTCCTGATCATGCCCGCCGCCAACTTCTCCGTTGAACAGCTCATCACCCTGAAGCGAGTGACCTCGATCGCGCCGGCACCGGACGGCCGCTGGCTGGCGGTGGCGGTGCAGCGGCTCGACCGCGACGGCGTGAAGTACGTGTCCGACCTGTGGAAGGTGCCGACCGACGGCGGGGCGCCGGTCCAGCTGACGCGCGGCGACAGCAAGGATGCTTCGCCGTGGTTTCGCCACGATGGCTCCCTCGGGTTCCTGTCGAACCGGCAACCGAACGAGGTCAAGCCGGACGAGGACGCCGAGAAGCGGATGCAGGTCTGGATCCTGCCGGCCGAAGGCGGCGAGCCGCAGCAGCTGACCGACGAGCCGCTCGGCGTCGAGTCGTTCCGGTTCGCCCGGAGCGCGCCGCGACTGGCGCTGTTCGCGCCGGTGCTGACGGGCGTCGAGCACGACAGACAGCGCGAGACCGCGGCGGAGCGCAGGAAGAAGCAGACCAGTGCGCGCCATTTTCGCGGACAGCCGGTGCGCCACTGGGACCACTGGCTGCACGAGAACGACAACATGGCCAACACGCACCTCGTCGTCTACGCAGCCGACGGGACGCAGCGCATGGATCTCACTCCGGACGCGCGGCGCGAGCTCGCCATCGAGCCAGGGCTTGATGTGTCGGCCGACGGCAGCCAGGTGGCCGCGACCTGGCAGACGGTGGGCGCAGACCGGGAACTCGATTCGACGATCCGGCTCTTCGACGTCGCGGCGCGGACGGTTCGCACCTTCGGCGCCGCGCCCAACACCAGCAATGAAAGCCCGCTCTTCTCACCGGACGGCAAGACGCTGGCGGTGGTGCGCTCGGCGCGTTCCGCGACCCAGGCCATACGCCCGGCCCTGACGCTGATCGACCTCGCCAGCGGCGCGCTGCGCGAAATCGGCCGCGCCTTCGACGCCTGGCCGATGCCCGGCGACTGGACGGCCGACGGGCGCCAGATCGTCTTCTCCGCGGATCTCGACGGACACGTGCCCGTGTTCAGTGTCGACGTGACCTCGGAGAAAGTCACACGCCTCACGGTCGCGCGCAGCGCCGGATCGCACAGCGACCTTCGCGTGCTTGCCGACGGGCGCATCGTCGGCATCCGCTCGACGTTTCGCGAGCCGCCGGAAGCCTTCGTCGTCACCAACGCGCCGGATTCACCACCGCAGACGCTGGCTCGGTTGTCGGGCTTTGCCTTCCCGGACTGGGCCGAGGTCGAGCACTGCAGCACGCCGTCGACCGACGGCACGCCGATCCAGTACTTCGTCACGCGGCCGGCCAAGGCTCAGGGCAAGGTGCCGACGCTGCTGTGGATCCATGGCGGCCCGATCGGCATGACCGGCGACGGCTGGCACTGGCGCTGGAATCCGCTGCTCGCGGTCGCGGCCGGCTACGCGGTGGTGCAGCCGAATGCGCGCGGCTCGACCGGATTCGGGCAGGAGTTTGTCCAGGGCATCTGGGGCAACGTCTGGGGCAAGCAGTGCTACGAAGACCTGATGGCTGTCACCGACGCCATCGAGAAGCGGCCGGATGTGGATGCCGACCGGATCATGGCGATGGGCGGCAGCTTCGGCGGCTACATGACGAACTGGATCGGCACGCAGACGCAGCGGTTCAAGTGCCTGATCACGCACGCCTGCGTGACGACGATGGCGCAATTCACCGGCACCACCGACCATCCGGCCTGGTGGTATCTCGAGATGGGCGGCGAGAATCCCTATGCGAACCCCGACAGCTTCGATCGCTACGCGCCGATCCGCCACGTCACACAGTGGAAAACGCCGGCACTGATCATCCACGGCGAGCTCGACTACCGGTGTCCGATCAGCGAAGGGCTCAACCTCTTCGAGGCGCTTCAGTACCACGGCGTGCCGAGCGAGCTCCTGGTCTTTCCGGACGAGAACCACTGGATCCTGAAGCCGCGCAACATTGTCGCGTGGTACGAGACCGTACTTGCCTTCATCGGCCGGCACCTCAAGGCGGCATGAGCGCGCACGGCCGCTCCGAAGCGCTCATCCCGCCGCGCGCAGCGCGGAGGGTAGTCCAGTGACCACGGCCCCCGAGTTCGTCGATACGCAGGCGGTACGCGAGTACCTGCTGGAGCTGCAGCAGCGCATCGTCGGCGCCTTCGAAGTGCTCGACGGCAAACCGTTCCGCGCCGATGCGTGGGAGAAGCCTCCCGGCGCTCCGCTCGGTGGCGGCGGGCTGACCCGCATCATCGAGGACGGCAACCTGCTGGAACGTGGCGGCGTCGGCTTCTCGCACGTGCTGGGCAGCAGGCTGCCGCCGTCTGCGACCGCACAGCGCCCGGAGCTCGCGGGACGCGGCTTCGAAGCGATGGGCGTGTCGCTGGTGTTCCACCCGCGCAATCCGCATGTGCCTACCGTGCACATGAACGTGCGGTTCTTCATCGCGAAGGCCGACAGCCAGCCCGATGTGTACTGGTTTGGCGGCGGCATGGACCTGACGCCGTACTACGCGACCGAGGAAGACGCGCGCCACTTCCACGCCACCTGCAAACGGGCACTGGCGCCGTTCGGCGAGGACAAGCACCCGCGCTTCAAGAAATGGTGCGACGAGTACTTCTTCCTGAAGCACCGCAACGAACCGCGCGGCATCGGTGGCGTGTTTTTCGACGACTTCCACGAGCTCGGCTTCGACCAGAGCTTTGCGATGCTGCGCGCCGTAGGTGACGCGTTCCTCCACGCCTATGTGCCGATCGTCGAGCGCCACCGCCAGCGCGAGTACGGGCCGCGCGAACGCGAGTTCCAGGCCTACCGCCGTGGCCGCTACGTGGAGTTCAACCTCGTGTTCGACCGCGGCACGCTGTTCGGCCTCCAGTCGGGCGGACGCACGGAGTCGATCCTGATGTCGCTGCCGCCGGTGGTGCACTGGAAGTACGACTGGCATCCGGAGCCAGGCAGCGCTGAAGCCCGGCTGTACACCGACTTCCTGCGGCCGCGCGACTGGGCCTGACCGGCAGCAAAAGATGGATCCGATCGGACTTCTCGGCGGCAGCTTCGACCCGATTCATGTCGGGCACCTGCAACTTGCCCGCGATGCGCTGGCGAACCTGCCGATCGCGGAGGTGCGCCTCATCCCCGCGGCCCAGCCATGGCAGAAGGAACCAATGACCGCGGCCGAACATCGGGCGCAGATGATCCGGCTGGCGATCGACAGCGAACTGCCGTTCGTGCGGCGCCGCATGATCCTGGACCTCGCGGAGATCGAGCGCGGCGGACCGACCTACACAATCGATACGCTGCGCGAGCTCCGGTCGCGCCTGGGTCCGGAGGTGCCGCTGGTGCTGATCATGGGTGCCGACCAGTTCGAACGCTTCGACACCTGGCGCGAGTGGGAACGCATTCCGGAACTTGCGCACATCGCGGTTGCGCGCCGCGCAGCAGCGACACCGAAGCTCGGCCCGGCGCTGCAGAAACTGCGCGATGCGCGCTACCTCAAGTACGCCGGCGACCTCGTCGACAGCCCCGCAGGCCAGATCGTCGATCTGGCGATGACGCCGGTGGATGCGTCCGCAACCGAGGTCCGACGGCTGCTCGGCGAGGCGCGCAGCCCGCAGGACGACGCCCGTCTTGCCGCGACGGTGCCACCCGCAGTCCTCGACTATATTCGGGCGCATCACCTCTACCGCGGGCCGCATGGACATTAGGAAGCTGCAGCGCGTCATCGTCGACGCGCTCGAGGACGTCAAGGGCCAGGACATCCGCGTCTTCAACACGACCGGGCTTTCGGACATGTTTGACCGGGTCGTCATCGCCAGCGGCACTTCGAACCGGCAGACCCGCGCGCTGGCGTCGTCGGTGGCCGAGAAGGTGAAGGCCGCCGGCGGAATCGTCGTCAGCATGGAGGGCGAGGACTCCGGCGAATGGGTGCTGGTCGACTGCGGCGATGCGGTCGTGCACATCCTGCAGCCGGCGATCCGCGACTACTACAACCTCGAGGAAATCTGGGGTGCCAAATCGGTGCGACTCAAGTCCTCGGCCGCAGCGTCGATAGCGGGTAAAACGACGTCGCGAACATCGACGGGCCGGAAGCGCTAGGCCGTTCGGCCTCGCCCGCTCGATGAAGATCCTGATCCTCGCGGTCGGGCAGAGGCAGCCGGCCTGGGTCGATGCAGCCGTGAACGATTACCTGGCCCGCTTTCCGGCGGACTTCAAGGTGGAGCTGAGGGAGTTGAAAGCCGAGCCCCGGACCGGACGTGCAGACGAGGCCGAGCGTTGCCGCAGCGCCGAGTCCGGGCGCCTGCGCGCTGCAGTTCCGGCAGGATCGCAGCTGATCGCGCTCGACGAGCGCGGCAAGGACTGGACCACGCAGCAGCTGGCGGAACAGCTCGGCGGCTGGCGCGACGGCGGCGATAGCGTCACGTTCGCGATTGGCGGGCCTGACGGGCTCGACGAGGGCTTCCGGCGCGAGGCCCGGCTGCTGCTGCGCCTGTCGAGCATGACCTTGCCGCACGCGCTGGCGCGGGTGCTGCTCGCCGAGCAGCTGTATCGCGCGTGGTCGATCCTCGCACGCCACCCCTACCATCGCGCCTGATGACCTCCGCCATCTACCTCGCTTCGCGCAGCCCGCGCCGCCGCGAATTGCTCAAACAGATCGGCGTGAAGTTCGACCCGTTGCTGCTGCGCCTCGCCTCGCCCCGCGGCGGTCCCGACGTCGACGAATCGCAGAAGAGCGGCGAGTCGCCGGCGGACTATGTCGAGCGCACCGCACGCGAGAAGGCGGCCTTCGGCCTCAAGGTGCTGGGCATGCGTTCGCTGCTCCATCGCCCGGTGCTGGCCGCGGACACCGTCGTCATCGTCGACGGCGAGATCCTTGCCAAGCCTGCCAATCCGGACCAGGCCGCCGCGTTCCTGCGCAAGCTCGCCGGCCGGACCCACGAAGTGCGCACGTCCATCGCGCTCGCGATCCAGGGACCGTTGCTGTCCGCGACGTCCGTCTCCACCGTCGCATTCCGCACCCTCGACGAAGGCGAGATCAAGCGCTACTGCGCAACGCCCGAGCCCTACGACAAGGCCGGTGGCTACGGCATCCAGGGTCTTGCCGCGGTCTTCATCGAGCGCATCGAGGGCAGCTACACCGGCGTCATGGGACTGCCGCTCTACGAGACGGCGCAGCTGCTGACCAAGGCCGGCCTCAAGGTCTTGTAGCGTCGCTCGTGTACGCGACGCGCTGCGCGCGTCGCACGTGCAATCGCTCCGGTCACGCGCACTGCGTGCGCGCCCAAGACTGAATGGTCGGCTGCGCTCCGGAGCGGCCGCGCGCTCCGCCGAGACGCAACTGCACAGCACCCACCCGTCCTCCCGCCGAGCGGGAGGAGATTTGCACCCCTCCCTGCACCCTCCCCGCCTGGCGGAGAGGGAAACGATGTCCTGCCACTGCGAGGACCTCCGCAGGGAGAGGTGCGCGTCGTTGTACTTCGGCGGAGCGCGCGGCCGCTCCGGAGCGGAGCCGACTAATATGCCGTTCCGCCGCGAGCGCACGTGCGACCGCGCAGCGGTCGCGTACGTGAGCGGCGAATCCACATGGAAGATATTCTCATCAACATCACCCCGCAGGAAACGCGGGTCGCGGTGCTCAGCGCCGGGGTCGTGCAGGAACTGCACGTCGAGCGCAGCGCCACGCGCGGACTGGTCGGCAACATCTACCTCGGCCGGGTCGCGCGCGTGCTGCCCGGCATGCAGTCGGCCTTCGTCGACATCGGACTCGAGCGCGCCGCCTTTCTCCACGTCGCAGACATCTGGGAATTCCGGCAGTTCACGCAGGACAAGCCGCCGCCGATCGAACGCCTGATCCACGAAGGCGACACTGTTCTGGTGCAGGTGGTGAAGGACCCGATCGGCAGCAAGGGCGCGCGGCTCTCGACGCAGGTGAGCCTCGCCGGCCGCATGCTGGTGTACCTGCCGCAGGACCCGCACATCGGCATCTCGCAGCGCATCGAGGACGAGGCCGAGCGCACGCAGCTGCGCGATACCCTGAAGCGGCTGGTGCCGACCGACGAGAAGGGCGGCTACATCATCCGCACCAGCGCGGAGGACGCGACCGAGTCCGACCTCACGAACGACCTCGCCTACCTGAGCGTGCTGTGGAGGCGCATCGTCGAGCGTCGCGCCCAGTCGGCCGCACCGTCGCTGCTGTACCAGGAACTGTCGCTGGCGCAGCGCGTGCTGCGCGACATCACGACGGAGGAGACGACGGCGATCCACGTCGACTCGCGCGAGAACTTCGTCAAGCTCGAGCAGTTTGCGACGCAGTTCGTGCCGCGTGTCGCCGGCAAGCTCACGCACTACACGGGCGAGCGGCCGCTCTTCGATCTGTACTCGATCGACGCCGAGATCGAGCGCGCGCTCGGGCGGCGCGTCGACCTGAAGTCCGGCGGGTATCTGATCATCGACCAGACCGAGGCGATGACGACGATCGACGTCAACACCGGCGGCTACGTCGGCACGCGCAACTTCGACGACACGATCTACAAGACCAACCTCGAGGCCTCGCAGGCGATCGCCCGGCAGCTGCGGCTGCGCAACCTCGGCGGCATCATCATCGTCGACTTCATCGACATGATGAACGTCGAACACCGCGACGCCGTGCTCACGGAGTTCAAGAAGGCACTCGCGCGCGACCGCACGCGCATGACGGTCAGCGGCTTCACGCAGCTGGGCCTGGTGGAGATGACGCGCAAGCGCACGCGCGAGTCGCTGGCCCACGTACTGTGCGAACCCTGCCCGATGTGCCAGGGCCGCGGCGAGGTGAAGACCGCCCGCACCATCGCCTTCGAGATCCTGCGCGAGATCCTGCGCGAGGCGCGCCAGTTCGGCGAGACGCGCGAATTCCGCATCCTGGCCTCGCAGTCGGTGATCGACCTCTTCCTCGAAGAGGAGTCACAGGCGCTGGCGATGCTTTCGGATTTCATCGGCAAGCCCGTGTCGATGCAGGTCGAGTCGCTCTACTACCAGGAGCAGTACGACATCGTGCTGATGTAGGCGGTCGGGCGCGCGGCCCGCCGCCGGGCGCTATTGCCCGCCGGCGCCGGCATGGCACCATAGTCCCGCTTGACGGTCCAACCCCACCCCGATGGAATTGCACAAGCAGGGGCGCTATTCAAGAACAGCGGTGGCACTGCACTGGCTGGTCGCCACATGCATCGTCGCGACGATTCCGCTCGGCTGGTACGTGGCCAGCCTGCGCCTGTCCCCGCTGAAGCTGCAGCTCGTCTCCTACCACAAGTGGATCGGAGTCACGATATTCATGCTGGCCATCGCCCGCCTCGCCTGGAGGTCAGTGAGCGCGGCGCCGCCGCCGCTCCCGGCGCCTGCGTGGCAGATGCGCGCGGCCAGCGTCGTGCACTGGAGCCTTTACGGCCTGATGTTCGCGCTGCCCCTGTCCGGCTGGATCTTCAGCAGCGCCACCGGAGTTCCGACCGTCTACCTCGGGCTCTGGCAACTGCCCGATCTCGTCGCGCGCGACCGCGCCCTGGCTTCCACGTTGCGCTGGGCGCACCAGGCCCTCGGGTGGCTGTTGCTTTCGCTGGTACTGGTCCATGTGGCTGCCGTGCTGAAACACCAGTTCGTCGACCGCGATGGCCTCTTGCGGCGCATGGGCTTCTGACGCGGAATGAACCTGAGCCATGGGCTGTTTACGTGTTGAAATGAAGCTGCTCGCGGTCATTTTCGTTGCCACCCTGTGGGCGTCGATCTCGAACGCCGAGCCGCTCGATCCGCAGCGCAGCTCGATACGGGTCACGGCGCGGCAGATGAACGTGCCGTTCGACGGCCAGTTCCGTTTGTTCAATGCCAGTCTCGAATGGGACGAGCGCAGACCCGAAGCGTCAAAGGCGTCAGTGGAGGTCGATCTGTCGAGTTTCGACCTGGGCGATCCATCGTTCAACGACGAGGCCAAGGGCAAGGCGTTTCTCGACGCGGCCCGGATCCCGCGGGCGACGTTCACCACTACAGCGATCCGCAGAATCGGGGCCGGTCGCTACGAGGCGACGGGCAAGCTCGGCATCAAGGGCGTCACACGCGAGTTGACAGTGCCGTTCTCGGTGCGGGAAGACGGCGGGCGCCGCATCTTCGAGGCCAGCTTCCCGCTGATGCGCCTCGACTACCGCATCGGCGAAGGCGAGTGGGCGGACACGAAGACACTGGCCAACGAAACGACGGTCCAGGTGCGCCTGGTGACGCATTCCGCGCGTTGACGCGCATTGGCATTTGAGGAGACGCACTTGAAGAGTCGAACTGGCATGGCCCTCGCGCTGGCAGCGTGCGTCGTGGCGTGGACCGGCCCGTTGCGCGCGCAGGAACAGGCCTACACCGTCGATCCTGGACACACGTTCCCGACATATACGATCGAGCACTTCGGTGTCTCACTGCAGCAGGGACGCTTCGATTCGACGCAGGGCCGCATCGTCCTCAACCCCGCGGCGAAAGCCGGATCGGTCGAGATCGTCATCCAGACGGCGAGCATCAGCAGCGGACTGGCGTCGCTCGACCGCAAGCTGCGCAGCGAGGAGTTCTTCGACGCGGCGCGCCACCCGCAGATCATCTATCGGGCAAGCACCGTGCGCTACGCGGACGACGAGCCGGTCGCGCTCGAAGGCGAACTCACGATGCACGGCGTGACGCGGCCGCTGACGCTGGAGGTCTCGCGTTTCCGCTGCACGCTCCATCCGCTGGCAGGCGGCAAGCGCTGCGGCGCACTGGCGCGCGGCACCGTGCGCCGCTCGGACTACGACCTCGGGCGATACAAGCCGCCGCTGCTCGGCGACGAGGTCGAACTGACGATCACGGTCGAGGCGACGCTCGACACCAGGGGCTAGCGTGCCTGCGCTCCGCCGCTGCCCAGCTGCTCCAGCGCGGCTTCGATCACACGCTCAGCGCCAAGCCGGTCGAGGCACTGCGAGTGGCTCTGCCGGTGACGTTCGCAGCCTTCGAGCTGGCATGGCACACAGCTGAGTTCGGGATTCTGCAGCAGCAGCACGTTGCCACGGCGCTGGTGCATCGCCACCCGCTCGTAGGCCCTGCCGTCCCGCGCCGGCCACGGGCCCCAGATCGCCGGGTCGGTCGGCCCGTAGAGGGCAACGGTCGGCGCCCCGCAGGCGGCCGCCAGATGCGTCGTCGCGGTGTCCGGACCGACAAAGACGCGGGCATGACGCAGCACGTCGGCGGTCTCACCCAGCGACCAGCAGCCGTCCACGCGCTCAAACGGCACGTCATCGAATCCGGTCAGTACGTCGTCGAGGTAGCGGCGTTCATCCGCCGCGGGGCCGCCCGTGATGATCACGCGCAGGCCGCGCGCGGCCAGGTGCCTGATGAGCGCCTGCCAGCCCGCGCGGGTCCACTGCTTGTAACGCCAGCGCGGTGACGGGTGCACGACCGCGAAGGGTACGTCCGCGGGGTCGAAACCGAGCGCTGCGGCGACCTCGCCCACGCCCCAGCCTGCCGAAGGCGGCACGACGCTCGGCTCGTCCCCGATGCCCAGCAGGCGGGCGATGCGCTGGTTCTCGAGCACTCGCGAGCCACGGTCGTCGAAAACGGCGTAGCCATCCAGCAGCAGGCGCTTCCACCAGGACTTGCCCGGTTCGGCCGACACCAGCGCGACGCGCTGACGGCCCGCCGCCCACCCCAACAGGAACGGCCGGGTGCCCGTCTGTGCGACCACCGCCAGATCGTAACGACGCCGCATCGATACGGCCCGTCGCAGCGTGTCTATCGCGGACGCACGCTCCGCCACCGCGAGGATCTGCGCCACATCCGGATTGCCCTCGAACGCCGCTTCGGTGCCGGCAAAGGTCAGCACGTCGATCACACACTCCGGCCAGCGCTGCTTGATCGCGTGCACCAGCGCCGTCGAAAGCAGCGCGTCGCCGAGGAAACGCAGCGTGACGACCAGCACACGGCGCGGCGTACGAATCGTCGGAACGCGTTCGCCGCTCATGGCTGTTGCACCGCTGTGTCCACGGCGGCCACCACGTCGTCGACTGCGGGCCAGGCGCCATTTTTGCCGACGCACACGGCGCGCGGCGACCACGGTCCGGTGCGCGCGCGGTCCGTGACGCCGAAGATCGTCACCTGGCGCGCGCCGACTGCAGCGGCGACGTGACTCGTGCCCGAGTCGTTCGCGATGACGACGGCCGCTTTCTCGGCGAGTGCCGCAAACACGCCGAGCGGGGCCGACGGCAGCATCGTTGCGCCGGGCAGCGCCGCCTGCGCGGCCTCGACTTCAGTTGACGGGGGTGCTGCGACGACCGTCAGTCCGCGTTCCTGCAGCCGCGGCGTCAGCTGCGCGAAGTGCGCCCAGTGCTTGATCCTGCCGCGGTGCAGTCCGGTCGCGACCGGCGCCACCAGCGCGTAGCGGCCTTCGATACGGCCGATGCGGAGGATCGAGTCCGCGGCACGTCGCTGCCCGTCGGTCAGCTGCAGGCCGAGCGAAGGCGGCGGCGCAGTCCGCTCGACTGCAACGCCCCACGCCCGCAGAGCCGCCGACGCCGCGCTGAAGAAGCGCTCGACCTCGTGGCACGCGGCGGGCTCGCGGCTCGGCCAGCGCAGCAGCCACCGGCGGTACGCGGTCGCCAGACCGGCGCTAGGCACGTCGGCCAGCGCGAACAGCAGCGCGGACCCGAACGAGTTCGGCAGCACCAACCCGAGCAGCGTGTCCTCGATCGACCGCGGAGCCGCGCGCACGTGCCCGATGTCGCGCAGCAGACGGCCCTGAATCGCGATGTATGGAAAGTGCATCCCTTCGAATAGGCTCGCGCCCCAGCCACGCCCGACGAGTGCGCAGTGCAGTCCGGCCTCGCGCAGCAGGTGCAGCGCCGGCAGCGACATGCAGGCGTCGCCTACGTGATTCGGCAGCCGGACGAGGACCCTCACGGCCGTGCCTCAGGTGATCCGGGCGCCAGCCGCGGCACCGTCCAGGCCCGGCAGCGGACGCGCCAGCATCGCGCCGAGGAACAACGTCACCAGGTGCCCCTCGGAGAAGGTCTTGAAGTGCGAGCTGAGCAGGGAAGTTGCACACCACCCGAGCAGCATGGCCACCGCGACGGCACGCGCGCGTGTCCCGTCGCCGCGGTCCACGAGCCCGGCAACGATGAAAGCGAGAAAGGCGAACAGCCCGAAGATGCCCTGCTCCGCCAGGAAGAACAGGTACTGATTGTGCGGGTCGACGGTCGGCACGGCGCGCCAGTCACTGTATCGGCCTCTGACGCGCTCCGCATAGGCGGCGCCGAAGCCACCTGTGCCGGTGCCGAACCATGGCCGTTCACGCACGACTTCAAGCGTGTTCTCGTAGATCACGGCCCGCATGCCGAGCGAGGTCTTGTAGGTCTGCGTCGAGGCGTTACGCCATTCGTCCAGTGCCAGTGAAAACCGGTCGCGCGCCAGCGGCGACAGCGCCATGGTCCCAGCCAGCAGCGTCGCGAGCACTGCCGCGGCGATGACACTGCGCCCGCTGCGCAGGTTGAAGGCAGCCAGCGCCGCCAGCATGACAGCCAGCGCGAGGAATCCGCTGCGACCGGGTGTCACGAACGCCATGTTCAGGACGAACAGCGCCGCGAGCGCGGCAGCAGCCCAGCGCCAGCCGCGCTCCAGCGTCGCATCGGCAGCCAGCCAGAGCGCCAGTAGCGCGGCGGTCGCGAAGGCCATCGACTGCGCGCTGTGGTTGCGCAGCAGCGATCCGGACAGCTCAAGTTCATACATCGTCGGCAGGCGTCCCTCGAGCAGAACCAGCACGAAAGACACGCCGACCGCCGCACCGCAGATCGCGACGTAGGCGACCACGAGCCGCCGCTTCCAGGGCGCCGGTCCGAACAGCGCCAACGCGACCGGAATCATCCACAGCTTGCGCCACGTCCAGAACGCACTCCAGCGCTCGCGCCAGGGCACGTCAGCCCACAGCATCGCGACCGCCACGACCCCGATCAGCACCAGCGTGACAATTCCGAGCGGCTGCGCGCACGCCTGCCGCAGACGCGGCCAGGCCTGCCCGCTCGCGAGCAGCCCGACCAGCATCAGCGCCATCGCGGCGTTCGCCAGCGGCGGCGAGATCATCACGCTGCAGGCCGCGACGACGGTGGCCCAGCGCGCAAGTTCGATCCAGCGCGACTGCCGCGCGGAATGTGGCGGGGGCGAGCTCATCTGATGGTTCCTAGCGCCACAGCTGATACAGGTACTTACGGCGCATCCGCTCGAGCCGGTAGCGCAGTCCCTGCAGCCAGTTCGGCGGCGCGGCCTCGAGCGACGTGCGGAAGACGCCAAGTTTGCTGCCCTGCTCCACGACTGGGTCCTCGAGCCAGAGGCAGCGGATACCGGCCTCGCGATCGACCGTGTCGAAGACCACGTCGATCGGCTTGGCCATCGGCTGCGCCTCGATCCGCGCCAGCCGCAGCGCGGCTTCCTGCGCGCCGATGATGTAGGAGTCGGTGAAGCGACCCTTCGCCGCGGGGTAGATGCGCCGTCCGGGCTCGCGCTGGCTGGCCGGCGTGTAGAAATTGCCCCCGGCACCGATGAAGATCACGTACGGCCTCGGCTCACGTCGCGTCTCGTCGAGCGCCGCACGCACGCCCTCGGTGAAGCCGTCGGCGAGCACGACGTCGTCCTCGAGCACGAGGCAGTGTTGCCAGCCGTGCGCCGCGACGCGCTTCAGCACGTCGATGTGCTTCAGCGCGCACGACTTCTGGCCGCGGTTCAGTTCGGTGCCGGCGAACCAGCGATGGTCGAGCTCCGGCGTGATTTCGTCGGCGTCGAAGTCGTGAATGAACTCGCCGGCAAGGTTGAAGCGCGCCAGCTGCGCCTCGACATGCCGGCGCCGCTCGACAAACGCCTTGACGTTGATGATCAGGATCGCGTCGAGGCCGAGCGCACGCACTGCGCCCTCGTCCGCCACTCCTCGACCGGCACCAGCTGTCACTTGCGCGGCAGGCGCCCGAGCAGATAGAACTCGTCGTTGGGACGCATGCTGATCAGATTGGCCATGCGGTTCGACAGCGCGAAGAAGGCGGCAATCGCACCGATGTCCCAGATGTCCTCGTCGCTGAAACCTTGTGCGCGCAGCGGCTCGAAGTCGGACGGCTCGATCGACTTCGAGTCGGTCGCGACCTTCAGTGCGAACGCGAGCATCGCGCGCTGGCGCGGCGAGATGTCCGCCTTGCGGTAGTTGGTCGCCACCTGATCGGCCACCAGCGGGTTCTTCTCGTAGACACGCAGGATCGCGCCGTGCGCCACGACGCAGTAAACGCACTCGTTGGCACCGCTGGTGGCTACGACGATCATCTCCCGCTCGCCCTTCGTGAGCCCCGAATCGCGCAGCATCAGTGCGTCGTGGTAGGCGAAGAACGCGCGGAACTCGTCGGGACGGTGCGCGAGCGTCAGGAAGACGTTAGGGACGAAGCCCGCCTTCTGCTGCACCTCGTCGATGCGGTTGCGGATGTCGGGCGGCAGGCTGTCCAGGCTCGGCACCGGCCAGCGGCTGATGGGCTTGGCGGCAGCACTCATCGTGCAATCTCCTCTGCGTGATCGTCCATGGACGCGAACTGGATCTCGTGCAACCGCGCGTACAGGCCCTTGCGCGCGATCAGTTCGCGGTGCGCGCCGACCTCGACGACGCGTCCGTGCTCCAGCACGACGATGCGGTCGGCGCGTTCGATCGTCGACAGCCGGTGCGCGACGACGAAGGTCGTCCGGCCTTTCATCAGTCGCGCGAGCGACTCCTGGATGTAGCGCTCGGACTCGGAATCGAGCGCCGAAGTCGCCTCATCGAGCAGCAGGATCGGCGCGTCCTTCAGCAGAGCGCGCGCGATCGACAGCCGCTGCCGCTGTCCGCCCGACAGCTTCACCGCGTTCTCGCCGATGCTCGTGTCGAAGCCCTGCGGCAGCGACTCGATGAACGGCAGCAGGTACGCGGCGGCGGCGGCTTCGCGCACACGCTCGATCGTGGCGTCGCGCTGCGCGCCGTAGGCGATGTTCGCCGCGATGGTGTCGTCGAACAGCACGACGTCCTGCGACACCAGCGCGATCTGGCGCCGCAGGCTCGCGAGTGTCAGCTCCTCGAGCGGGACGCCGTCGAGCAGGATCAGGCCGTGCGTCGGGCGGATGAAGCGCGGCACCAGGTTCACCGCCGTGGTCTTGCCGGCGCCGGACGCGCCGACAAAGGCGATCATCTCGCCGGGCCGCACGCTGAGCGAGAAGTCCGCAAGCGCGTCGGTCTCGGCCCCCGGATAGCGGAACGAGACCGCGCGGAACTCGACCGCACCCTGCGAGCGCCCGATGTCACGCGTGCCTGCATCGTCCTCGGGCGGCGTGTCGATCAGCCTGAAGACGCTGTCAGCCGCCGCCGTCATGCGCGCCAGGGGACCATTGAGCGAGGCCAGGTGGCGCAATGCCGGCAGCAGCAGCAGCGCCGCCGCCAGGAAGGTGACGAAATCGCCGGGCGAGGCCTGCGCGTTCTTGGCCTGCCACAGCGCCACCGTCATCACAATTGCAAATCCCACCGCGCCCAGCGCCTGCGTCACCGGGGTGGCCGCCGACCAGGCGACCTGCATGCGCATCGCGTAGCCGCGCAGCTTCTCGTTGATGCGGAGAAAGCGTCCGCTCTCGTAACCTGCACCGTCGTAGATCTTGACGACGCGCTGCCCCTCGTGCGCCTCCTGCACGGCGCGCGTCATCTCGCCCAGCATCGCCTGGTTCTCGAAGTTGAGCCGGCGCAGCCTCCGGCTGAAGGCGCGCAGCGCAAGTCCGATCGGCGGGGCGACGACCATCGTCAGCAGCGTGAGCTGCCAGTTGTAATAGAACAGCATCGCGAGCAGGCCGACGACGATCAGCGAGTCGCGCACGGCCGTGCTCATCACTTCCGCCGCGAGATTCAGCGCATTGCTGGCCTCGTTGATGAACTTGGAGATCACCACGCCCGACGGCGAGTTCTCGAACGTCGACGTCGGCCACCGCAGCATGCGGTCGAACATCGCCATCCGCAGGTCGATCAGCACGGCCTGCGACACGCGGTTGAGCAGGTACGAGCCGCCGAAGATGGCCAGCCCGCGCACGACGAAGAGGCCGACGAACGCGATCGGCATCCAGATGACCGACGCGAAGTCCTTCTGGAACAGCGCCTGGTCGGTCAGCACACCGGTGAGCCGCGCGATCACCGGCTCGGTCGCCGCGCTGATGCCGGTGGCCAGCAGGCCGATCGCGAGCATCTTCCGGTGCGACAGCACCATGCGCATCAGGCGGCGCAGGTTCGGGTCGTCGAGCAGGCGGGGATCGGGGGCGCTCATGGATGGATCGCTACACGGCCCGCCGCGCGCAGCGGCACGGACAGGCAGCGTAGTGTAGCGACGCCGGCCGCCGCGCACGGGCGTTTAAGCTTGCGCCTGCACACGGGAGCCGTAATGGCGCGCATTTCCGTCTACATCATCGCCTATAACGAGGCCGACAAGATCGAGGCGGCGCTGGCGAGCGTCGCCTGGGCGGACGAGATCGTCGTCGCGGACTCGTTCTCCACCGATGGCACGGCGGAGATCGCCCGCAGATACACCGATCGAGTGCTGCAGGTGCCGTTCGAGGGCTTCGGCAAGCTGCGCAACGACGTTCTGGCGCAACTGACCGGAGACTGGATCTTCTCGCTCGATGCCGACGAGCGCTGCACCGAAGCGGCGGCCGCCGAGATCCGCCGCATCGTCGAGCAGCCCGATGCCGCCGATGCCTACCGTGTGCCGCGGCGCAACTTCCTTCTCGGCCGCTGGATCCGGCACTCCGGCTGGTATCCCGACTACCGCCAGCCGCAGCTGTTCCGGCGCGGCAAGCTGCGCTACACCGAGGACGCGGTGCACGAGAGCTACGTGCTCGACGGCACGCTCGGCACGCTGATGGAGCCGATCGCGCAGGTGCCGTTCAGGGACCTCGCGCAGATCGTGCACAAGATGCAGCGCTATTCGACGCTCGGAGTGGAGCGGCTCGCCCAGCGACGTACGCAGCCCTCGATGGGCAGTGCGCTTGCGCACGGGCTTGGCGCGTTCCTGCGGCACTACGTGATCCGGTTTGGCTTCCTCGACGGCTGGGCCGGCTTCGTGATCGCCTTCTCGAACTTCGAAGGCACGTTTTATCGCTATGCCAAGTACACGGAGCGCATGCAGCAGCTGACGCGCGAGCCGCCCCTGCCGCCGAGCCTGAAGCACTGACCGATGCTGATATCGGTCGTCGTCACGACCTACAACCGGCCCGACGCGCTGCGCGCGGTACTGGACGGCCTGGCCGAGCAGACCGAGCGCGGATTCGACGTGCTGGTCGCCGACGACGGCTCGCGTGACGACACGCGCGCGCTGGTCGAGGCGAGCGCGCGCGCGTCGATGGTGCCGATCCGGCACGTGTGGCAGGAGGACCGCGGCTTCCGCGCCGGCGCGGCGCGCAATCGCGCCACCGCCGCCGCCCGCGGCGAGTACGTGATCTTCCTCGACGGCGACTGCGTGCCGCGGCCCCACTTCATCGCGCGGCACCGCGCGCTGGCCGAACCCGGCTGGATGGTGGCGGGCAACCGCATCCTGCTCAGCGAGGGGTTCACCCGCTCGGCGCTCGATGCCCGGCTGCCGCTGCAGCGATGGACCGACGCGCAATTTCGCGAAGCACGCCATCGCGGCGACATCAACCGGACGCTGCCGCTGATCGGCCTTCCGCTCGGCCCGCTGCGTAAAGTCGCCGCGCGCCGCTGGCAGCGCGTTCGCACCTGCAACCTCGGCGTCTGGCGCACCGATCTAGCGCGCGTTAACGGCTTCGACGAAGTCTTCGAGGGCTGGGGTTACGAGGATTCCGACCTCGCGGTGCGACTGATCAATTCGGGTGTCCGCCGCAAGGAAGGCGCCTACGCAACCGGCGTGCTGCACCTGTGGCACCGTGAGAACGACCGCCGCGCCGAGGGCGCGAACTGGGACCGTTTGCAGCAGCGCATTCGCGACCGCGCGACGCGCGCGGAGCGTGGTCTCGACCAGTACGTGGAGCCGGCCTGACCCGGCAGCGCGGCTGCGCCGATGCAGACTTCGAAGCGAGCCTCGATCGCGATCATCGCGCTGACGCAGGTAGGGGCCATGGCGCTGTGGTTCTCGGCGTCCGCCGTGGTGTCGTCGCTCACCGCGCAGTTCGGCCTTACGAAGTTCATGCAGGCTGCGCTGACGAGTTCGGTGCAGGCCGGCTTCGTCGCCGGCTGCCTGGTGAGTGCCCTGCTCGGGCTCGCCGACCGTCTCGACCCGCGGCGCTTCATCGCAGCGGCTGCGCTGGCCGGTGCCGTGGCCAACGCACTGCTGCTGCTGGTCGATCCGCGGACGATGGCCGCGCCGGCGCTGCGGTTCGTGACCGGGATGGCGATGGCGGGTGTCTATCCCGTCGGCATGAAGCTCGCCTCGACCTGGGCCCGCGGCGACATGGGGCTGATGGTTGGCGTGCTGGTCGGCGCCCTGACCCTGGGGTCCGCGACACCGCACCTCTTCAACCTCGCCGGAGGCATCGACTGGCACGTGCCGGTGGCGATCGCTTCCGCCAGCGCGGCGGGCGCGGCGGTGCTGATCGGCTTCGCGGGCATCGGCCCGGCACGCACGCCGACGCCGCGCTTCGACCCCCGCGCCATCCTCTCGGCATGGCGCGATGTGCCGTTGCGCCTGGCCAACCTTGGCTATCTGGGGCACATGTGGGAGCTTTACGCGATGTGGGCGTGGATCGTCGTGTTCCTGCACGCGAGCTTCGCGCTGACACTGCCGGCCGACATAGCCTCGACTGCGGCCAAGCTCGGCGCCTTCGCGACCGTAGGTGCCGGCGCCTTCGGCTGCGTCGCGGCAGGCTACCTTGCGGACCGCATCGGCCGCACCGCGATCACAATCGCGGCGATGAGCATCTCGGGCTCCTGCGCGCTGCTGGTGGGCCTCCTCTATGGCGGCTCGCCCGCTTGGCTGACAATCGTGTGCGTCGTCTGGGGCATCACGATCGTCGCGGACTCCGCGCAGTTTTCCGCGTCGATCGCCGAACTCGCGGACAAGACGCGGGTCGGGACCATGCTCACGTTCCAGACCGCGATGGGCTTCACGCTGACGCTGCTGACGATCCACCTGATGCCCTACTGGGTCGAGCTGCTGGGATGGAAGTTCGCCTTCGCGCCGCTGGCGCTCGGACCCGCGATCGGCGTATGGGCGATGGCGCGATTGCGGCGCCACCCGCGCTCGGTGGCACTGGCCGGCGGCCGCCGCTGAGTCCGGCGCGGCCGCCTACGACCCGTAGCTGAAGCTCGCGCGCAGCACGCGCGTCTGGCCGCGCAGGTCGGCGATCAGCTGGTCGTCCGGGCGGACCCGCCAGTCCTCGGGCAGGGCAACATCGACACAGCCGGAGGCGTTGCGGTAACACACAACGACGCGGCAGCCGCCGCCGATGCCGTTGCCTTGCACCCGGTACGGGGTCAGCGCCTCGCGCAGGCGCGCCGCGTCGGTGGTCCCCTCGACCTCGATGCGCAGGCGCGCGGCTGCCTTGGAGCGGGCCTCGGAAAGGTCCATCAGTTCGTCGGCCGAGATCGACAGGCGCTGCGCGAATTCGTCGAAGCGCACCTTGCCGGTCACGAACAGCAGCTGGTCTTCCTTGAGCAACGCACGCCTGCGGTCATACAGCTCAGAGAACACCATCAGTTCGAGCTGCGCGGTGCCGTCGTCGAGAACCACGACCCCCATGCGGCCGCGGCGCGTGTTCTGGCTGCGCGCCGACACGATCACGCCGGCGAGCTTCACCTGGTCCCGCGCCTGGCGCACTTCGGCGAGCGGCGTCGGCGCGAGCCGGCGCGCTTCCGCCGCGTACTCGGTGAAGAGGTGCCCGGAGAAGTAGTAGCCGAGCGCGAGCTTCTCGTTCGACAGCTTTTCGCGCTCGCTCCAGGGTGTCGCCTTCACGTACTCGACGTGGCGCGCCGAGGCCTCGTTACCGCCGAAAAGACTCGCCTGGCCGACGCTCGCGGCGGCGCTGTCGGCCGCATCGATCGCCCGCCCCACCGTCGCGAGCAGCGCCGCG
Organism: Burkholderiaceae bacterium; assembly: GCA_035429805.1. GTDB lineage: Bacteria > Pseudomonadota > Gammaproteobacteria > Burkholderiales > Burkholderiaceae_F > JALORV01. Next base: position 45,901 of record DAOMFL010000007.1, on the reverse strand, counting down.
CGGTCGCCGTGCAGGCGGTCGAGCGCTCCGGCCCTCACCAGGGCTTCGACGACGCGGCGGTTCACCACGTGCTTGTCGACCCGCGCGCAGAGGTCGAAAAGGTCGGTGTACGGCCCGCCGCTCGCGCGCGCCGCAAGGATCGCTTCGATCGCGCCATGGCCCGTGCCCTTGATCGCACCGAGCCCGTAGCGGATCGTCTTCGCGTCGACGGGCTCGAAGCGCCAGCCGCCCGCATTGATGTCCGGCGCCTGCACGGTGAGGCCGAGCGCCTTGCAGTCCTCGATCAGGTCCTTCACCTTGTCGGTGTCGTCCTTGACCGCCGTCAGGTTGGCCGCCATGAAGGCCGCCGGGTAGTGCGCCTTGAAGTAAGCGGTCTGGTAGGCCACCACCGCGTACGCGGCCGAGTGGCTCTTGTTGAACCCGTAGCCCGCGAACTTCTCCATCAGGTTGAAGAGCTCGGTCGCGGTGTTGGCGTCCACGCCCTGCCGGCCCGCCCCCTCGACGAAGATCGAGCGGTGCTTGGCCATCTCCTCGGGCTTCTTCTTGCCCATCGCGCGCCGCAGCAGGTCGGCGCCGCCCAGCGAGTAGCCGCCGACGACCTGCGCGATGCGCATCACCTGCTCCTGGTACACCATGACGCCGTAGGTCTCGGCCAGGATCGGCTCGATCGACGGGTGCAGGTACTCGACCCGCTGCCGTCCGTGCTTGCGCTCGATGAAGTCCGGAATCAGGTCCATCGGCCCCGGGCGATACAGCGCGTTGAGCGCGATCAGATCCTCAAGGCGGTCGGGTTTCGCGCGCTTCAGCAGCTCGCGCATGCCACGCGATTCAAACTGGAATATGGCAGCGGTTGCCGCCTGCTTGAAAACGTCGTAGGTCTTCGCGTCGTCGAGCGGCAGGGTCTCCAGCGTCAGCGTGAACGACGGATCGAGGCGCCGCACATACTCGAGCGTCAGGTCGAGAATCGTCAGCGTCGTCAGCCCGAGGAAGTCGAACTTCACCAGCCCGATCGCCTCGACGTCATCCTTGTCGAACTGGCTGATGGCCGCGTCCTGGGCGCCCGGAGCGCAGTACAGCGGGCAGAAGTCCGTGAGCTTGCCCGGCGCGATCAGCACGCCGCCGGCGTGCATGCCGACGTTGCGCGTCAGCCCCTCGAGCGGACGCGCCAGCGCGATCAGCTCCTGGTTCTCCTCGTCGCCGGCGACCGCCTCGGCAAACGCCGGCTCCTCCTTCAACGCGCGATCGAGCGTCCACGGATCGGCCGGGTTGTGCGGGATCAGCTTCGACAACTGGTCGCACTTCGTGTACGGCAGGTCGAGCACGCGGCCGGCGTCACGCACCACCGCCTTGGCACCCAGTGTGCCGAAGGTCGCGATCTGCGACACCGCGTCGTGCCCGTACTTCTGCTTGACATAGTCGATGACGCGGTCGCGGTTGTCCTGGCAGAAATCGATGTCGAAGTCCGGCATCGACACGCGTTCCGGATTCAGGAAGCGCTCGAACAGCAGCCCGTAGCGCAGCGGATCGAGATCGGTGATTCCGAGCGAATACGCGACCAGCGAACCGGCCCCGGAGCCGCGGCCGGGCCCGACCGGAATGCCATTCACCTTGGCCCAGTTGATGAAATCCGCGACGATCAGGAAGTAACCGGAGAAGCCCATCTTGGCGATGGTCTTCAGTTCGAGATCGAGGCGCGCTGCGTAATCCGGACGCCGCGCGCTGCGCCGCGCGGCGTCGGGGAACAGTGTTTCCAGGCGACGCTCGAGGCCCTGGGCCGCGAGGTCGCGGCAGTGATCGTCGAGCGTGACGCCGGCCGGCGTCGGATAGCGCGGCAGCTGCGGCTTGCCGAGTTCCAGCGTCAGGTTGCATCGGCGTGCGATCTCCACCGCGTTGGCGAGCGCCGCCGGCACGTCGGCGAAGAGCTGCGCCATTTCCGCCTGGGTCTTGAAGTACTGCTCGCGCGTGAAGCGCCGCGGACGTCGCGGATCGGCCAGCGTATAGCCCTCGGCGATGCAGAAGCGCGCCTCGTGCGCACGGAAGTCGTCGGGTTCGAGGAACTGGATCGGGTGCGTGGCGACCACTGGCAGCTGGTGCCGCACCGCGAGCGCGAGCGTCGCCTGCGTGCACGCGGCGTCGCGCGCCTCGCCGGTGCGTTGCAGTTCGAGATAGAAGCGGCCGGGAAACGCGGCCGCCAGCCGCTGCGCAGCAAGCGTGGCCGCCTCCGCGCGGCCAGCCAGCAGCTGCACGCCCACCTCGCCGTGGCGCGCGCCCGACAGCGCGATCAGGCCGCGGCTCAGTGTTCCACCGTCGGCCTCGAGCCAGTCGATGCGCAGTTCACCGCGGCTGCGGTGTTGGTTCTCGAGAAAGGCGCGGGTCAGCAGCGTGCACAGGTTCAGGTAGCCGGTCCGGTCCTGCGTCAGCAGCAGCAGCCGGTACGGGTTGTCGCGATCGCCGTCGTTGCTGACCCAGACGTCGCAGCCGATGATCGGCTTGACTCCGAGCTTGCGCGCCGCCTGGTAGAAGCGCACCGCGCCGAACACATTGGCGCTGTCTGTCAGCGCCAGCGCGCCCTGCCTGTCCGCCGCCGCCTTGCCGACGGCGTCGTCGATGCGCACGATCCCGTCGACAACCGAGAACTCCGAGTGCAGGCGAAGGTGGACGAACTGCGTACCGCTCATGGCAGGAATTCTGCCACCCGCACCGGTTCCGGCTTGTGGATAACCGCGCGCGGTCGACCGGTGGTGACTCTGGCATGATCTGAAACGTAGGAATGGACGGTGGATCGGCGTCGTCCGGCGATTTCCCTCGCGCGTTGTTGCGTTATCGTCGCCTTCGCCCGAAGGAGCCTCCATGCGCCGATTGCTGATCGCCGCCCTCGCCCTGCTGCCGTGCCTGGCCGCCGCGCAGTCCATCTACAAAGTCCAGACGCAGGACGGCAGCATCCTGTTTACTGACACACCACCGCCGGGCAGCAAGATCCTCGAGGAACGCGCAGCGAAGTCCGCGCCCCGCGTCTCCAGCACGTCGCCGCCGCCGGTGACTGGCCCGGCGCGGCCGGTCCCCGGGGTCACGCCGTCCGTTGCGGGCGTCCCCGCGGGCGCCGTGTCGATCGACGCGGCGATGCAGGAAGTCAACGCCGCCGAGGCCGCGCTGGCCGTCTCGAAGCGTCGCCTCGAACTCGGACGCGAACCCTTGCCGGGCGAGCGCCGCGGACTCGCGGGCGGCGGAAGCCGGCTGACCGAGGATTACCAGACGCGGCTTGCAGGGCTCGAGCGCGAAGTCGCCGACGCCGAAGCGCGGCTGCAGCGGGCTTACGCCGCACGAAACGCGGCAAGATAGCGAACCACTCCTCGCCGCCGGGGCGCAGCGCGTCCCGGCCTTTCCGTATGAACACGAACTGGGGGCTGATCGACTGGCCGGCATCGTCCTGGCTGACAAAGCAGGGCCGGGTGCTGCTCGCGTGGGCCGTCTTCAATCCCAATGGCCCGCTGCTGCTGACCACGGGATTCGTCGACAACGGCGCGCAACGGCATGCGTTCCTGAGGTCACAGAGTCCGCGCCGGATCACGGCGTTTTCCCTCGGCACAGTGGCGCCCGATGATCCGGCTCAGGCCGAGCAGATCTCCAAGATCGTCAACGATGCACTGACTGCCACGAGCGGATCCACGCCGGATGCGTTTGCGCCGTTTGCCTGCATTCCGTATCTCGTGAGCCTGCCCGCAGGGGCCGCCGCCCGCGCGGCGGCGCTCGGCTGGCTGCAGTCTGGGGTGGCCGCACGCGATTTCGACTGGGGACGCGAGTTCCACTACCTCGACAAGTACGGCGACGATCTGTTCGCGCGTGCGGCCGAGGAAACCCGTGAAGCGCTCGAACTGTGGCGCGCGTCGCAACCCGATTCCGAGGCAACACGTCAGGTAATCGACATGACCCACGCGCGCTTCGGACACCTGCGGCCGTTTGCCGACTGGCGGCCGGCGGCCTGGGAGTGGCGCAGCTTCGACGAGCCGGGCTTCGTGCGCTGGCTCGCGATGCTCAGCAACGATCGCTTCTATTCGCGCGGCTTCTACGCCTTCGCGCAGGCGTGGATCGGTTCCTCACGCCAGGCCGCGACAGCTTCAGCAGCACCGCTCCTCGTTAGCTTCGATGATCTGCTCGCCTACCTGCGGCACTTCCAGCATCCGATCTGGCCGATGGAGTGGTCCGAGGCGACGATCACCTCGCAGATGAAGGTTCCCGGTGTCATGCAGTAGGACAGCAGGCACGCCCGATTTGCGCAAATAGGTACCCGCACCGGGCGGGCCGCGACCGCGGTGCGCCAGCTGCATCGCCGGGGATTGCTCGGCGGTCGCGTTGCCTCCGCGACGGCCTCGTCCCTGCGCTGCGCTCCGGGACCGCCGCGCTTCGCGCGGCGTCCTTCGCCACATGCCCCCGGCATGCCGCTCGTCGAACCCGAGGGGTCCGTCCACACGTAAGGAATGCCAACGCAAAACGGCCCGCACGTGGCGGGCCGTTTTACGTTGGCGTCCCCTAGGGGATTCGAACCCCTGTTATCGCCGTGAAAGGGCGGTGTCCTAGGCCTCTAGACGAAGGGGACCGTTCAATTGAAGGCCCGCATGCGCGGGCCTCACTCTAGCGGTCGGTGGTGGAGGTAAGCGGGATCGAACCGCTGACCTCTTGCATGCCATGCAAGCGCTCTCCCAGCTGAGCTATACCCCCACGGAGAGCCGCGAAGTATAGCCGGTTTCGCGGCCGATCCGAGGCGGACGGTTCGGGTCGCGGCTCCGGGCGCGTGCCTCAGCCGGCTGCGGCCAGCGCGGCAGCGATGCGCACCTGCACCGCCTCGCGACCGACGAGTTCGAGCACGGCGTCGATCGACGGGGTCTGCGTGCGGCCGGTCACGGCCACGCGCAGCGGCACGGCGACCTGCGGCATCTTGACCTTGAGTTCGGCGACGATCTGCTTGATCAGGCCGTTGATCGCGCCACGCTCCCACGCAATCGCTGCGGAGCGCTCGGCGAACAGGCGCACCGCGTCGCCGCCGGCGCCCTGCAGGTGTTCGCCGAGTAGCGCCGCGTCGCGCACCGGCTCGGCGTAGAAGAGCAGCGCGGCTTCGGCGAGTTCGTTCAGCGTCCGCGCGCGGTCCTTCAGCAACGCCACGACGCGCTCGAGCGCCGGACCGGCGCCGACGTTGCCGCCGTGCGCCGTGATGCGCGGCGCGACCAGCTGCACGAGCCGCGCGTCATCGGCCTCCTTGATGTACTCGCCGTTCAGCCACATCAGCTTGTCGAGGTTGTACTGCGCCGGCGCGCGGTTCACGTGGTCGAGGTCGAACCAGTCGACCAGCTGCGCGCGCGAGAACTTCTCGGCGTCGCCATGGCTCCAGCCGAGCCGCGCGAGGTAGTTGAAGAGTGCCTCGGGCAGGAAGCCGTCGGCGTCGTACTGCATGACGCTGACGGCGCCGTGACGCTTCGAGAGCTTCTGCCCGTCGGGGCCGAGGATCATCGGCAGGTGCCCGAACTGCGGCAGCGGCGCACCGAGCGCGCGGTAGATGTTGATCTGGCGCGGCGTGTTGTTGACGTGGTCATCGCCACGCAGCACGTGCGTGATGCCCATGTCGATATCGTCGACGACGACGGCAAAGTTGTAGGTCGGCACGCCATCGCCGCGCGCGAGCACCAGGTCGTCGAGCTCGGCATTCGAGATCGAGATCGGGCCCTTGACGAGATCGTTCCAGCCGACGTCACCGCTGTCCGGGTTGCGGAAGCGCACCACCGGCTTTACTCCCGGCGGCGGCGTCCTGCCGCGCGCATTCTCGGGCCGCCAGCGACCGTCGTAACGCGGCTTCTCGCCACGTGCCATCTGCGACTCGCGCAGCTGGTCGAGTTCCTCTTTGGATGCGTAGCAGTGGTAAGCCTTGTCCTCGGCGATCAGCCGATCGAGCGCGTCGCGGTAGCGGTCGAGCCGCGCCGTCTGCCGCACTGGCCCCTCGTCGTAGTCGAGGTCCAGCCACTTCATGCTGTCCAGGATCACCTGGACCGCCTCCTCGGTCGAGCGCTCGAGATCGGTGTCCTCGATCCTGAGGATGAACTGCCCACCGTGGTGGCGCGCGAAGGCCCAGCTGAAGAGCGCCGTGCGCGCGGTGCCCAGGTGCAGCATGCCGGTCGGGCTTGGAGCGATACGGGTGCGGACGGTCGTCATCGGAGGATCAGCGCCCGGGTTCGAGCGGGGCGCGCAGTCTAGCCGACAGACCGGGCGCGCCGCAGGCCGCAGGCCCGCAGCGCAGGCGCACAGAGCGTCAGCGCATCACTTCGTCGTGATGACGACGAGCCGGTCGGTGCCGGATTCGGCGCCCCACGCCTCGCCGGGCCGGCCCAGCATCTGGCGCACCTGAGCGTTCGGCCTGTCGCTAGGAAAATGCTCGAAGCGTTCGGTCGCGGGATCGAAGCGCAGGATCGCGTTGCTGGACCACTCGGTGAGCCAGACCTTGTCCTGCGCATCGACGTAGACCGAGTACACCTGCGCGTGCTCTGACGGCTTCCAGGCCTTCCACTGCCGGCTCGCCGGGTCGTACAGGCTGACCTGCCCCGAGAGCCATTCGCTGATCCAGAGCCGGCCTGCGCTGTCCGACCACACGCGTCGCGCGCCCTGGCGCGGCGTCGGCGGCTCGATCACCGCCGCTGTGCCAGTCTGCGTGTCGATCTTCGCGAGGTGGCTGCCGGCGAGCGACACGTAATAGATCTCGCCTCTCGGCGTGGCCGTGATGCCGTACGGCCCGCGCCCGCCCGGCGCCTCCATCACGCGCGCTTCGCCGGTCTTCGGATTGACGCTGCCGTAGTAGCCGGCCTGGCCGGTCCACCACAGCACACCGCTGCCGTCGAAGGCGGCGGTATTCATGTTTGTGTACGGCGTGCCGGCAGGCAGAGGAAAAACCTTGACGGCCCGCGTCGCCGGATCGACGCGGACGATCGCATTCTGCCCGCCGTCCGTGACCCAGGCGGCGCCGTCCGGCCCGACGATCACGCCGTGCGGCGACGAGCCGCGCCCGAGCGGGATCTCCTCGACCTTGCCGGTGCGGGGATCGAGCCGCCCGAGGCGGCCGGTCCGCTGGGCCGTGTACCAGACCGTGCCATCCGGCGCCGGGGCGACGTCGTGAGGCGCAGAACGCGGCGGCAGATCGTAGTAACGAACGGTCTGCGCAGCGGCCGGTGCGCAGAAGGCCCAGAGTGCGGTGATGGTCGGAAGAAGCGACTTCATGGACCCTCCTTCAGGCCAGGGCGACGAAATCTGCCACATACAGCATGCCTGAACCGGGCCGCGGAAGAGTGGAATTCTGGTGGGTGGTACAGGGTTCGAACCTGTGACCCCTGCCGTGTGAAGGCAGTGCTCTACCGCTGAGCTAACCACCCGTCGGACTGCGAGGGCTGCGCCGGCAGCGCCGGCGAGGGCGCGAATTATTGCATAACAAGGCACGACGGCCGTTGCCGCACTAGCATATGTGCCGTCGCCGGAGACTCGCTTGAACCTCGCCTACACACTGTTCCGGACCGCGCGCCGACTGCCGCGGGCGATCGCGGTCATCGAACGCGACCGCATCGAACTTTCCTACGAAGCGCTGGCAGCGCGCGTCCTCGCGCTCGCCGGCGGGCTGCATTCGGTGGGCGTGCGCTCGGGCGACCGCGTCGGGCTGCTGATGAAGAACTGCGCGCAGTACGTCGAACTGCTCTATGCATGCTGGACCATCGGCGCCTGCGCGATCCCGATCAACGCCCGGCTGCACGCGCGCGAAATCGCCTTCATCCTCGACGACGCGCATGCGCGACTCTGTTTCGTCACCGATGACGCGGAGACCCGGGCGATCGACGCCGCGCGCACGGCTCCAACGGACTACATCGACGTCGACGGCGTCGACTACCGCCGACTGCTGACATCGCTGCCTGCGGCCCCGCGCGAGCAGGCCAGCGCGACGGAGACGGCGTGGCTGTTCTACACGAGCGGAACGACCGGCCGGCCGAAAGGCGTAATGCTCACGCATCGCAACCTGCTGGCGATGACGATGAACTACCTCGCCGACGTCGACCACGCGGCCGTCGGCGACCACCTGCTGCATGCGGCGCCGATGTCGCACGGCTCGGGCCTGTACACGATGCCCAACATCGCGGCCGGCGCGACGCAGCTGATCCCGGCGGCGCGCGGCTTCGACGTGGGCGAGCTGCAGCACATCCTCGCCTACACCCCGAACACCAAGTTCTTCGCGGCGCCGACGATGGTCATGCGGCTCGTCGACGCCTATGCCGCCCGCGGCACGGCCCCGGAGCGTCTGAAGACGATCATCTACGGCGGCGGTCCGATGTACGTGGCCGACAGCGTGCGCGCGCTCGACGTGCTGGGTCCGCGCCTCACGCAGATCTACGGCCAGGGCGAGTCACCGATGACGATCACCGTCCTCTCGCCGGCCGATCACATGGACGACCACGATGGCCGCCGGCTCGAGCGCCTGGGCTCCGTCGGTCGCGCGCAGGTGGGCGTCGAAGTGGCGGTGCTGGACGAGCACGACCGGCCTGTAGCGCCCGATGCGATCGGCGAGGTCTGCGTGCGCGGCGACACCGTAATGGCGGGCTACCTGCACAACCCGCAGGCCACCGCGGAGACGCTGCGCAGCGGCTGGCTCCACACGGGCGACCTCGGCCGCTTCGATGCCGCGGGTTATCTGACGCTGGTCGACCGCAGCAAGGACCTCATCATTTCCGGCGGATCGAACATCTACCCGCGCGAGGTCGAGGAAGTGCTGCTGCTGCACCCGGCGATCAAGGAGGTCGCGGTCATCGGCGAGCCGCACGCCGAGTGGGGCGAGTCGGTGCTTGCCGTGGTCGTGGCGGAGCCGGGCCACGTTCCGGACGAGCAGGACATCGACCTCTTCTGCCTCGAGCACATCGCGCGCTTCAAACGCCCGAAGCGCTACGTGTTCGTCGACGAATTACCTAAGAACGCCACCGGCAAGGTGCTGAAGCGCGAACTGCGCGAGAAGATCAGGCCGGCGTAACGGAGGCGCGCCACACCGGTGTTGTCTTCGCGTCCTTTGCGATGCCGTCAAGCAGCGCTTCGTGCGCCGCAACCTCTTCTGCGGACGCCGTAACGAGGATCAGCTGGCTGGCGTCCACCGGGCCGACGCTGGCCAGCGCGCTGTGCTCCACCATGTCGTCGATCACCAGGCTGTCCTGGCCGCGCGTCATCGCGAGATAGACCTCCGCGAGCAGGCCGGCGTCGAGCAGCGCGCCGTGCAGCGTGCGGTGCGCATTGGAGACCTGGTAGCGCTCGCACAGCGCGTCGAGCGAATTGCGCTTGCCGGGATGCTGCTCGCGCGCCAGCTGCAGCGAGTCCGTGACTTTCAGGCAGTGCTGCGTGAACGGTGGCCGGCCCAGCCGCGCGAGCTCCGCGTCGAGGAACTCGAGGTCGAAGGCGGCGTTGTGGATGATGACCTCGGCACCCTGCACGAAGGCGAGCAGGTCATCGACGATCTCCGCAAACTTCGGCTTATCTTCCAGGAAATGCCGCGTCAGGCCGTGCACGGCGAGCGCGCCCTCGTCGCTGTCGCGCTCCGGGTTGACGTAGTGGTGGAAGCGCCGCTCGGTGATGCGGCGGGCCACGACCTCGATCGCACCAACCTCGATGATGCGATGGCCCTCCTTCGCTTCGAGGCCGGTGGTCTCGGTGTCGAGGACGACGAGCCGCATGCCGTCACCCGGCTCCGTGCCGTGCCGCTTCCGCGGCCGGCTCGTGATGGTGATGATGCGAGCCCATCCATCGTCCGAGCCACTGTTCCATCAGCGTGTACATCGTCGGCACGACGTAGAGCGTCAGCACCGTGCCGAAGGTGAGTCCGCCGACGATCACCCAGCCGATCTGGATGCGGCTTTCGGCTCCGGCGCCGTGCGACATCGCGAGCGGCACGGCGCCCAGCACCATCGCGCCGGTCGTCATCAGGATCGGCCGCAGCCGCAGCACTGCGGCCTGGCGTACCGCGTCGAACAGCGCCTCACCCCGTTCCTGCAGCTGGTTCGCGAATTCGACGATCAGGATGCCGTGCTTCGTGATCAGGCCGACCAGCGTGATGATGCCGATCTGACTGTAGATGTTCCACGTGCCGCCGGCGGCCCACAGCGCGAACAAGGCCCCGGTCATCGACAGGGGCACCGACAGCATGATGACGAACGGATCGGCGAAGCTCTCGAACTGCGCTGCCAGCACGAGGTAGATGAAGACGAGCGCCAGCACGAAGGTGAGGTAAATCGAGCCCTGCGAATCGCGGAATTCGCGCGAGACGCCGTTCAGGTCCGTCAGCGCGCCCTGCGGCAGTACGCGCCGCGCGGTCTCGTCCATCATCTTCAGCGCATCGCCGAGCGCGTAGCCCGGCGCCACCTGCGCCGTGATCGTCACTGCGCGCAGGCGCTGGAAGTGGTTCAGCGACTGCGGCGACACGCCCTCGACGACGTTGACGACGTTGGCCAGCTGGACCATAGATCCGTCGCGACCGCGCACATAGATGTCGCTGATGTCGTTGGGGCGGCTGCGGTCGCGCGGCGCCACCTGCACGATGACGTCGTACTGCTCGCCGTCCTTCTTGAAGCGCGTGACCTGGCGCCCGCCGAGCATCGTCTGCAGCGTCAGTCCGACGTTCTGCACCGAGATGCCGAGATCGCCGAGTTTGTCGCGATTGACGTCGACGCGCAGCTCGGGCGTGTTGAGGCGCAGGTCGGACTGCGGGTTCTGCACGATGCCGGTCTTGCTGATCTCGGCGATGAAGGTCTGCACGATGCGGTCGAGTTCGGCGTACGGCATCTGCGCCATGATCACGTACTCGACCGGCAGTGTCCGCGGCGACTGGCCCAGCGATGGCGGGTTGACGGCGAAGCCGATCACCCCGGGAAGCTGCGAGAACTTGGCGTTCAGCTCGCGCGCGATGTCCTGCTGCTTGCGCGTGCGCTCTTCCCAGGGTTTGAGTCGCAGGATGGCGTTGCCGTAGTCCACCGTCGGAAATCCGGCCACCGCGTTGTAGGCCGCGGCTTCGGGGATCGTGTCGTAGTACCTCTCCACCGCGCGCAACTGCTCGGACGTGTAGTCCACCGTCGAGCCGGGCGGCGCCTGCAGCCGGCCGAAGATGACGCCGCGGTCCTCGGTCGGCGCGAGCTCCGAACGCAGCTGCGAGAAGAAGAAGCCGCCCAGCGCGGCAACCATGGCCCACACGATCACCACCATCCAGCGCCGCTCCAGCACCCAGGCGAGCGAACGGGCGTAGGCGCGCGTCAGGCCTTCGAGCCAGCCTTCGATCATCGTGAAGACCCGTCCGTGCTGGGTCTCGTGCTTCAGGAGCTTGCTGCACATCATCGGCGACAGCGTCAGCGCGACGAAGCCCGAGACCAGCACGGCGCCTGCCAGCGCCAGCGCGAACTCGATGAAGAGCCGCCCCGTGCGCCCCGTCGCGAACGCCAGCGGCGCGTAGACCGCCGTCAGCGTCAGCGTCATCGCGACGACCGCGAAGCCGATCTCCTTGATGCCCTTGACCGCCGCATCGACCCGGTTCATCCCGGCCTCGATGTTGCGGTAGATGTTCTCCAGCACGACGATCGCGTCGTCGACGACCAGGCCGATCGCCAGCACCATCGCCAGCAGCGTCAGCGTGTTGATCGTGAAGCCGAACGCGTACATCAGCGCGAACGAACCGACCAGCGACAGCGGAATCGTCACCAGCGGGATCAGCGTCGCTCGCAGGTTGCGCAGGAAGAAGAAGATCACCAGCACGACCAGCAGGACGGCCTCGCCGATCGTGCGGAACACCGAATCGATCGAGCGGTCGATGAACACCGACGAGTCGTAGGCGATGCTGATCCTCATGCCGGTGGGCAAGGTCGCGTTGATCTTTTCGACTTCCGCCCGCAGCGCGCGCGACAGCTCGAGCGGGTTGCCGGTGGCCTGCTTGACCAGGCCCATGTTGATCGAGGGCTCGCCGCGGTAGCGCGCAATGACGCGCTCCTCGGCCGGACCGACCGCGATGTCCGCGACGTCGCGCAGCCGCACCGGATAGCCGCTCGAGACCGCGACGATCAGGTTCTCGAACTGCTCCGGCGTGCTGACATCGGTCGCGGCAACGATCGAGAACTCGCGCTTGGCCGACTCGATGCGCCCCGACGGCAGCTCGATGTTCTGGCGGCGCAGCGCATCTTCGACATCCGCCGTCGTCAACCGGTAGGCGGCAAGACGGTCGCGGTCGACGTTGACGCGCATCGACGTCTTGCGCTCGCCGAAGATCCACACATCGGCCGCTCCGGGCAGCACCGAGAGCCGCGGCTTCACGTAGCGGTTGAGGTAGTCCGACACCTCGAGCGCAGTGCGGCCGCCCGCCGTGACCGCCATCCAGATCACCGGGAACGAGTCGGCCTCGACCTTGGCGATGACCGGCTCGTCGACGTTGTCGGGAAGCCGGGCGCGCACGCGCGCCACCTTGTCGCGCACGTCAGCGGCGGCCGAGTCCGGGTCACGCGTGATGCGGAAGCGGACGTTGATGTTGCTCTGCTCGGAGCGGCTGAACGAAGTGAGCAGCTCCACGCCTTCGATGCCCGCGAGCGAATCCTCGAGCACCTTCGTGATCTGCGACTCGATGACTTCGGCTGACGCGCCGGTGTACTTGGTGCTGACGCTGACCACCGGCTCGTCGATCTTCGGGTACTCGCGCACCGCCAGCCGCGAGTACGAGATCAGTCCGATGACCAGCACCAGCAGCGACAGCACCGTCGACAGGACCGGGCGCCGGATGCAGAGTTCGAACAGGCTCATTGCGCCTTCGTTCGCGCGTCAGGACTTGCTCGCGCCCTGCACGGCCGCGGGTTCGGCCGCCTGCTTCCCATCCGAGCCCTTCGGCGCCTCACCCTTGCCCGCATCGCCCTTCGTCGGTAGGCCTTCACCCGGCGCCTGCACGCGCACCGGCTGACCGTCGCGCGACAGGCGCATGCCTGCCGTCACGACCTGGTCGCCGGCCGCCAGGCCCTGCACGACCTCGACCATCGCGCCGCGCCGCACGCCGATCTTGACCGGCACGCGTCGCGCTGCGCCATCGACAACCCTGTAGACGTAGAACTCCTCGCCCTGCGGCACGATCGACTCCTCCGGCACCATCAGCGCGTTCTGGCGCTCCCCGACGATGACGCGCACCCGTACGAACATGCCCGGCCGCAGCTTGCCGCTGGTGTTGTCCAGCCGCGCCCGGATCTCCAGCGAGCGGCCGTTGGCGTCGACCTTCGGGTTGATCGCCTCGATCTGGCCCTGCCAGCGCTCGCCCGGCAGCGCATCGGCGACGACCTCGACGGCCTGGCCCACGTGGATCTGCGTGAAATTCCGCTCAGGCAGGCGGAAGTCGACCTTCAGCACGCGCACGTCTTCGATATTGACGAGGTCGGTGCCGTCCTTCACGTAGTCGCCGAGGCTGACGCTGCGGATGCCGACCGCGCCGTCAAACGGCGCAACGATGCGCATCTTCGACAGCCGGGCCTGCGCCAGCTTCAGTCGCGCCTCGGCCACCTGCGCATTGGAGGTCGCCGTCTCCTGCGCGCTCGAGGAGATGAACTTCCGGCTCGCGAGGTCCTCGCTGCGCCTGAGGTTCGACAGCGCCAGGTCGTACTCGGCCTGGGCCTGCGCCACCTCTGCTTCATTCAGCGTCGCATCGAGCGCGACCAGCAGCTGACCCTTGCGCACGATCTGGCCGTCCCTGAATCCGATCGCCGCGATGCGGCCGGAAACCTCGGGCCGCAGGATGACGCTCTCGTTGGAGCGCAGGGAACCGACCGCCTGCAGGTCCTCCTTCACCACGGTCGGCATGAGTCGCACCACCTCGACCGGCGTCGGCCCGGCCGGACCGTTCTTGCCCGGAGCCTTGGCGTCACTCCTGGCCGCGCCTGCAACCTCGCCCTTCACTTCGCCCCGGGCCCCGACCGCCGACGGCCCGGGTGCGTAGGCGTCACGGGCAACGTACGCCGCAGCGGCCACGACGGCAAGCACGCCGATCGCAATGATCGTGACTCGATGCTTCATCAAACCGGGGGAAAGAACGGCGCGAAAGGGAAGCGCGACTTTAACATCCGGCCTGCGGCCGACGCCCTCAGTCGGTGTGCCGGGTCAGTCGGTGTGCCGGGTCACCGATTCGACGCCGCGGTTTGCCAGTTCGTCGGCCCGCTCGTTGCCCGCGTCGCCGGCATGGCCCCTGACCCAGCGCCATTCGATGTCGTGACGCGCGGCCGCCGCCTGGAGCTGCTGCCAGAGATCCGCGTTCTTGACGGGTTTCTTGTCCGCGGTCTTCCATCCGCGCCGTATCCAGTTCGGCATCCATTCCGTGATGCCGAGCTGCACGTACTGCGAATCGGTATGCAGCACGATGTGGCACCGGCGCGTCAGTGACCCGAGCGCCTCGATGACCGCGGTGAGCTCCATGCGGTTGTTGGTCGTCGGCGCTTCGCCACCGAAGAGCTCGCGCTCGTGCTCGCCGTACTTCAGCAGCGCCCCCCAGCCGCCCGGCCCCGGGTTGCCCTTGCAGGCACCGTCGGTCCATATTTCGACGGCACTGGCATCCTGGTCCTGACGTGCCGCGAGCGGCACGCGCTTCGCGTGCTTCATCCGCGACGCGCCCTGGGTCGCACCTCGTTGGCCGCCGCGACGTCGTCGAGGATGACGGCGGAGTGCGCATCGCCAGTCGGCAACGCAACGCGCGTCGTGCCGACCGGAGCGAGCTGCCGGGCACGCTCGTCATTGCGCTTCCACACCGTGCCGATGAGACGCATGCCGCGCACCCGCTTCACCGCCGTCAGCAGGTACACCGCGCCGAACATCGGCCACCACCGGTCCCCGGCTTTCTCCATGAAGCGCCAGCGGTGCAGCCACGCCGCGGTCCGCGCCGACGGCGCATAGCAGCCGTAGCGGCCGCGCGCGAACTCGAACGACAGCAGCTTGAGCCAGTCCTTGATGCGCGGCAGTGCGATGAACCGGCCCTCGCGCGGCAGGTAGGGCGATGCGCCGAGGCGCGAGGCGAACTGCCGCGCACCCCACAGGCTCGCAGGATTGAATCCCGTGATCACGACCTGCCCTTCGGGCACCAGCACGCGCTCGACTTCGCGCAGCACCTGGTGCGGGTCGGTCGCGAACTCGAGGATGTGTGGCATCACGACCAGGTCGACGGAATGCGTCGCGAACGGCAGCTCCTCGTAGCGGTTGATGATCGCCACGCGGCGCCGCGGCGACGTGTCCGCTTCGTCCGTGTCGCCGACCGCGAGCTGCCGGTCGGCTGCGCAGAAGCGCAGCGGCATGCGGTTCTCGCGCAGCGCATCGATCTCCGGCAGGCCGAGCTGCATCGCGTGATAGCCGAAGATGTCGGAGACTGCAGCGTCGATCTGCGCCTGCTCCCAGCCGAGCACATAGCGCCCGGCCGGCGAGCACAGGAACTCGGAAAGCCTCACAATCGAATCGGAATCCATCAGCCGTCTGCCATGTCCCGCGTTTCAGATCTCGCCATCACGCCGCTGCCTGCCTTCAGCGACAACTACCTTTGGCTGCTCAGCCGTGGCGGCGAGGCTGCCGTCGTCGATCCGGGCGATTCGGTCCCGGTACAGCGCGCACTGGCCGAGCGCAGCCTCAAGCTCGCCGCGATTCTAGTCACCCACCACCACGGCGACCACGTCGGTGGCGTCATGGACCTGCGCGCGACCGGCGCAACGGTCTACGGCCCGCGCGGCGAGACGATCGAGGGTGTCGATGTCGGCGTTGCGGGCGGCGACCGTGTCGAAGTCCTCGGCGTGCCGTTCTCCGTGCTCGACGTCCCGGGCCACACGGCGGGTCACATTGCCTATTTCACCGACGCGCTCGATCCGCCGGCGGTGTTCTGCGGCGACACACTGTTTGCGTGCGGCTGCGGGCGCCTGTTCGAAGGCACGCCCGCACAAATGCTCGCTTCGCTCGACCGTCTTGCACAGCTTCCGGGCCACACGCGCGTTTACTGCGCGCACGAATACACGCTGGCGAACATCCGCTTTGCGCTGGCCGTCGAACCGGGCAATGCCGCGCTCCGGCAGCGCGCGCTCGACGCCCGGACAATCCGGGACCGCGGCGAGCCCACGGTTCCCTCAACCATCGAGCTCGAACGCGCGACCAACCCGTTCATGCGCAGTGACGCCGACGCCGTGCGGCAAGCGGCGATGGACCGTGCGGGCGCCGCGGCCGGCGACGACCGCGTTGCGACATTTGCCGCCATTCGAGCGTGGAAGAACGAGTTCCGTTGAACACCGGGGTCTATTCAACTTGCTGCCCCGTCTGGCCTTCCCTAGACTCGGCGGCGGCATGAAGTCCGTTTCCTTACTCCGGATGAGCGCGGCGGCCGGTCTGTTGGCTGCATTGCTTGCGTTCGCCCACGGCGCGGCCCGGGCGGACCAGGGCGCAGGCTACGGGCTTCCGGTCGAGGCACCAACGCCGCCGCCTCCTCCGGCGACGGTCGACACCTCGGCCGGCTCCGCGGCCGGCGCAACCGCGGCCCCGTCATCGTCGAGCGTCAACGATCCGATCAACGTGCTGCTGGAGCAATTGCCTCCGGCGGCCGAACCGGCGCCCGGGCCGGCGCCGGAGACAGCGCCGCCGGCTGCTCCGGCGGCCGGTCCGCAGGACCTGTGGGAGCGCATTCGTGCCGGTTTCAGGATGCCGGACCTCGACACGCGCCTCGCCGACCAGCGCACGCGCTGGTATGCGGAACAGGTCGACTACTTCGCACGCATGGCGCAGCGGTCCTCGCGCTACCTCTTTTATATCGTCGAAGAAGTGGACCGTCGCGGCATGCCGACCGAACTCGCGCTGCTGCCGTTCGTCGAGAGCGCGTTCCAGCCGGAGGCGGTGTCGAGCGCGAAGGCGGCCGGCCTGTGGCAGTTCATCCCATCGACCGGCAAGGACTATGCGCTCGAGCAGTCCATGTGGAAGGACGAGCGCCGTTCCGTCGTCGAATCGACGCGGGCCGCGCTCGACTACCTGCAGAAGCTCTACGACATGTTCGGCGACTGGCATCTTGCGCTGGCAGCCTATAACTGGGGCGAAGGCTCGGTGACGCGGGCGATCGAGAAGAACCTGCGCGCCAGGCGCGGCACGGCGTATACCGATCTCAAGATGCCGCTCGAAACGCAGCATTACGTGCCGAAGTTGCAGGCGGTCAAGAACATCGTCGCCGAGCCGGCCCGCTTCGGGATCGAACTGCCGCCGATCCCCAACTCGCCCTACTTCGTTGCGGTGGTACGGACGCGGGACATTGATGTCGAGACCGCGGCGCGCCTGGCGGAGATCCCGCTGGCAGACTTCCGCGCGCTCAATCCGCAGTTCAATCGGCCGGTCATCGTGGGCGCGGCATCCCCCACACTGCTGCTGCCCGCCGACAGTGTGGAGATATTCAACGCCAACCTCGCCGCGTGGGAAGCGACCGGGCAGCCGCTGTCGACATGGACGACCTACCAGATGCAGCCGAGCGACACGCTCGCTACGGTCTCGAAGCGCGCCGGCATCACAGAGCAGCAACTGCGCGAAGCCAACCGAATCCCGCCGCGTTACCGCCTGGCGCCGGGTTCGACCATCCTGATCCCCCGTGACGAGACGATGAACGACATCTCCGCGGAGAGTCTCGACGCGCGCTTCGCACTGGTGCCGGAATCGTCCAACCTGCGCAAGGTCACCTACCGCGTCCGTCGCGGCGACACCCTGACTGGCGTTGCCCGCCGTTACAACGTGAACGAAAAGGACGTCATCGTCTGGAACCACCTGACGACTCCGTCGCTCTTCGCCGGCCAGCGGCTTGAACTGACCATCGCCGCCGCGCGCACGCGCACTGCCGCGAACGCCGGCAAAGCCCCGAAGAAGCCGGCGCACACCGCGCCACAGGCCGCACAGCACAAGCCCGCTGCAGCGAAGCCAACTGCAAAGGCCCCGGTGAAGCCCGCTGCGCACGCCGGCGGGGGCAAGGTCGTCGCGGCAACTCGCTGACGCCCGCGGCGCGGCGCCTTCGCCACCACCGCGCCTATACTGCGCGGCCGTTTCCCCGCTTGAAGGGTGCAAGGAAGGCCATGGGATTCCTGTCCGGCAAGAAGCTGCTGATCACGGGCGTGCTGTCGAATCGCTCGATCGCCTACGGCATCGCGCAGGCCTGTCGGCGCGAAGGCGCTGATCTTGCCTTCACTTACGTCGGCGACCGCTTCAAGGAGCGCATCACCGAAATCGCGGCCGAATTCGGCTCGGACCTCGTCTTCGACATGGATGTGGCCGACGACGCGCGGATCGCGGCGACGTTCGACGAGCTGAAGCAGCGCTGGTCCGCGCTCGACGGACTGGTGCACTCGATCGGCTTCGCGCCGCGCGAGGCCATCGCAGGCGACTTCCTTGAAGGCCTGTCGCGCGAGGGCTTCCGCATCGCGCACGACATCTCCGCCTACAGCTTTCCTGCGCTTGCCAAGGCCGCCCTGCCGATGATGGAGGGCCGGCAGGGTTCACTGCTGACGCTGACCTACCTGGGCGCCGAGCGTGCGGTCCCGAGCTACAACACGATGGGACTTGCGAAGGCCAGCCTCGAGGCGAGCGTGCGCTACCTGGCGGCAAGCCTCGGCCCGCGCGGCATCCGGGTGAACGGCATTTCTGCCGGTCCTATCAAGACGCTCGCCGCGGCCGGCATCAAGGGGTTCTCGAAGATCTTCTCGATCGTCGAAAGCACGGCCCCGATGCGACGCAACGTCACGATCGAAGACGTCGGCAACGTCGCCGCGTTCCTGCTCTCCGATCTCGCCGCCGGCGTCACCGCCGAGGTGACACACGTCGACTGCGGCTTCAACGCGGTGATGGGAATTCCGACCGGCCTGGAATAAGCCCCGGTTCAGGCGGCTGCGAGATCGGCCGGCATCCGCCCCGTCAGCAGGTAGTCGATCGTCTCGCGGACCGAGCGGATGGCCGAGCCGAACGGCACCGAAGCCGCGCCGCGGAAGAACAGCCCCCGCGCCAGTTCGCCGCGCAGCGCGGCGGCGAGCTGGGTGTCGATGCAGAACTGGCCGATCTTCGCGATGCCATCACGCAATCCGCAGGTGGTCAGGCACTGCAGCGCGCCGCTGCATCGCTGAACGATGTCGAGCGGCAGCTTCCTGGCGGTCCAGTCCGCAGCTTCCTGCTGCAACGCGGATTCGCGACGCAGGTAGCGGTCCAGCCAGACCGTGCGCACCGCGCGCGCCGGCAGGCCGGCAACGCTGATGAACTCGACAATGTCGCTGGGCTGCGCGTCGGCCAGCACCTTCTTGAAGGCCGGATGCGCATCGCTCTCGGCGGTGACCGCGAAGGCCGTTCCGACCTGGACGGCTGCGTAACCCAGCGCCAGCACTTCCCGCATCTTCGCCGGTGAATTGATGCCGCCCGCCGCGATCAGTGGAATCCGCTCGCTCTCGACCTGCTGCTCCCGGAAGGTCTGCACAACGTCTTCGATCACGCGGTCGAAGTCGAAACGCGGATCGTCGAGATCCTCGATGCGCGTTGCGCCGAGGTGGCCGCCCGCATAGCGCGGATGCTCGATGACGATCGCGTCGGGAATGCGCTGCTTGCGCAACCAGCGGCGCAGCACGATCGCGACGCCGCGGGCATCGGAGAGGATCGGGATCAGCGCGACATCCGGGAAATCGCTGCATAGGTCCGGCAGGTCGAGCGGCAGGCCGGCGCCCATGACGACCGCATCCGCACCCGATTCACAGCACTGGCGGACCAGCGCGGCGTGCTGGTCGACCGCCTTCATCACATTGACCGCGATCGCGCCGCGCCCCTCGGACTGCTCGCGGGCGAGCCGGATCTCACGGTCGAGCGCGATCAGGTTCAGCCGGTCAAGCACGGTGCGATCACGGACACCCTTGCATTGCGCCATCAGGTCAGAATGGTGATGGCGAAGATCGACCGAGGCGATCGTGCCGACCGCGTTCTCGCGCGCGACGGCTGCCGCGAGGCGGTGGGCCGAAATTCCGACGCCCATGCCCCCCTGCACGATGGGCAGCAGTTCCCGTCCCCGCAGCCGCAGCGGGCGCATGCCGAATTCCGCGAGTCGGTTCAACGAGGCTCCAGCCCAGCAAAGCTGGCAGGCTAGCCGGTCCCCTGGGCAACGCGATTGATCCCGGTCATCACCATCCGCGGTGCACCCCTCCCCTATACTCGATGCCCTGCCGGGTCGACACCTGACCCTGCGCGCGTACGAGCGATGCCTGTCGCCTGCGCCACCTGCCGGAGATGACCATGGCGACAGCCGCCGACCTCGATATCAAGATGGATTCCACCTCGCTCTACCGCGAAGAGATCTACAGCGACCGCAAGGTCGGCACGATCCGCGCGATGGTGCCGGTCACGGCGATGGGTGCCACCGACGGCACGCGTGCGGTCGTCTATACCGGCGAGGCGCAGATCATGACGCAGATGGGTCCGCTGCCGATCAGCTTCGATATCGAAGCAAAGAACCTGGCGGACGCGGTCGAGGGCTATGCCGCAGCCGCCAAAGTGGCGGTCGAGCGCACCGTCAGGGAACTGCAGGATCTGCGGCGCCAGGCCGCCTCGTCGCTCGTGCTGCCGGGCCAGGGCGGCGCGGGCTTCCCGCCCGGCGCCCTCGGAGGCGGCAAGATCCAGATGCCTTAGGCAGCCTCGCGAGCCTGCGCTCGGTTCAGTCTTCAGCAGACACTGCCGCGCTCAGCGGTGGCAAACCGCCGTGCCCTCGTCGCGAAAGGCGCCGTTCACCGGAACGTACGTCCAGCGATAGCTGCCGTCGGCAAGCGTCAGACGCAGCACGCCGTAGCTCGAGTTGTCCCGGTACTCGCTGTTCGGCTGCGGCGTGCGCAACGAGTAGAGCCGCGCGCCGCCTGTGCCGACCGTGAAGCTGCGCACGCCGCGCTGAGGGTCGGATCTCCCATCCGCGTCCTGAGGGGCGAATCGCTCGTAGATGTGATCGTGCCCGACCAGCACGATGTCGGCTCCCGCGCGATTCAGTAGGCGATAGACCTCGACCATGCGCGGATCGTTGCCGTGCGGCCCCGAACTGAACACCGGGTGATGCCAGTAGGCGAGCAGGCAGCGTGCCTTCGACGCCGCGAGATCGTTCTGCAACCACGCATGCTGAGGCGATCCCGGAGCGGCGTCGACATTGCTGTTCAGCGAGATCACGTGCCAGGCGCCGGCATCGAAGCTGTAGTAACCACGGCCCGATGGTCCGGCCGCCGCACCGAAATAGCCGAAATAGCCGCCTGCATCCATTGTGATGTACTCGTGGTTGCCCGGACTGGGCCGGATACGCTCCTTGAACTGACCCCATGTGGGATTGAAGCAGTCTGCAAATTCCGCCGGCGCGCCGATCGGATACGTGTTGTCGCCCAACGTGAGGACCAGCGCATCCGAGGGCTGAACCAGCGCGGCCGTGCGGGTGGCCTCGGGAAACTGCGTCCCGTCGCTGCCGCAATCGGCGATGTCTCCCGCCGCGACGATCGTCACCGGAGAGGGCGACGACGAACTGGTTTCTGCCGAACCGCCGCAGGCCGCAGCAAGCAGCAGGCCGCCCAAGCCACCCGCCAGGACAATCGAAGTCGAAAGGCCTTTCATCGGGGTCAACTGGTGAATCGCATGTGGATGTAGAGGTAGAAAGGTGCCCGCGGCGGCGCCGGGAACCGGTCGAAGAGCAGCCGGCCGCGCACACACTGATAGACGTTGGTGCTGCGATCACTCCAGACGCGCAGAACGCGGCCGTCCGCGCCGATCGCGGCGACGAACGAGAACGGCGTCGACTCCGCCTGCGGAACGCTCGACGCACAGTCGCGGAAGTGGACCCGGTAGGTCTGGCTGAACTGCGGCAACAGCACGTTGCGGTGGTACTCGCGCGTGACTTCGTCCGACTCGTCTCGGCGCCCAAGGTCCTGTGCTTCGACGTAGCTCCCCGCCAGCCCGTCCGCGGCCGGGCCCTGCGCATGGAGCGCAGGCACAACCGCAGCCGACAGCAGGACGAGAGTGCCCGCGAGGCCAGGCAGGCGTGATATGGGTCCGTAAGCCATGTATAGGAGTATTCCGCAATCGGCCGACACCGCAAAACGCGCCGCGGCCGACGGTAGTCGGTGCAAGACCACGGTCGGCAGACCGCTCTTCGGCCGATCGGATTCCTGCTCAATCCTGCGACGCTACCTATACTCGATCTACGTCCGGGCTCATTTGCGCCGGAACTTTCATCATCGCCCTGTCGCGTTGAAAACGTCCCGTCCCGTCGTCTGCATCGTCACGCCAGCGCTGCGCGAGGCGAACACCGGAAACTGGCACACGGCTGCGCGCTGGGCCCGCTTTCTGCGCCCGGACCACCGCGTCCGCGTGCAGCAGCACTGGGACGGCGCGTCGTGCGACGTGCTGATCGCGCTGCACGCACGGCGCTCTGCCGACTCGATCGCAGCGTTCCGCGCCGCCCATCCCGACGGACCGCTGGGCGTCATCCTCACTGGCACGGACCTTTATCGCGATTTGCCGGCGAATCGCGACGCTCAGCGTTCGCTGGCGCTGGCCGACCGCCTTGTGGTACTTCAGGAATCCGGCGTTCAGGCCGTGCCCGCGCAGTATCGTGGCAAGACCTCGGTCATCTTTCAGTCGGCACGCAAGCTGACGCGCGGGGCGCGCCGCCGCCGCACCTTCGACGTCGCCGTGGTGGGTCACCTGCGCGAAGAAAAGGATCCGCTGCTCGCGATGCACGTTGCGCTGTCGCTCGGCTCCGGTTCGCACGTGCGCCTGCTGCATGCGGGCGCCGCGCTCGACACCCGCTATGGCGCGGCCGCCCGGCGCACCGAGGCGCGTACGGCGCGCTACCGCTGGCTCGGCGAATTGCCGCGTGCACGCGCGCGCCAGCTGATGAGGCACGCGGCGCTCGTGTTCCACCCTTCGCGCGTCGAGGGCGGCGCCCAGGTCGTGCTTGAGGCGATCCGCAGCGGTACACCCGTCGTCGTGTCCGATGCGGATGGCAACCTGGGCATGGTCGGGCGCGACTATCCAGGCGTCTTTCCGGTCGGCGCGGTCCGCGCCGCGACCCAGCTGCTCGAGCGCGCTTCGACCGACCGCGCCTTCCTGCGCAGGCTCGCTTCGGCGTGCCGGGCCCGGGCGTGGCTGTTCGACCCGAAGGTCGAGCGCGCCGCCGTGCGTGATCTGGTGCGTGGCCTCATCCATAATCACAGGGAAGAACACAAGCGCGCGGCCTGACCATGAATGCACCCAACGAACTGCCGATCAAGCTCACTTCGCTGGCCCACGGCGGCGGTTGCGGTTGCAAGATCGCGCCGGGCGTGCTCGGTGAAATCCTCAAGGGAACGCGAGGCATCGTTCCGCCGCAGCTGATGGTCGGCATCGAGACGTCGGACGACGCAGCGGTCTACCGCCTGAATGACGAGCAGGCCCTGATCGCGACGACCGACTTCTTCATGCCGATCGTCGACGACCCCTACGACTTCGGACGCATCGCCGCCACCAACGCGATCTCCGATGTCTATGCGATGGGCGGCACGCCGATCCTCGCGCTCGCACTACTCGGCATGCCGATCAACAAGCTGCCGGTCGAGGTGATCCGCCGCATCGTCGAAGGCGGAGAAGCGGTCTGCAGCGCCGCCGGAATTCCGATTGCCGGTGGCCATACGATCGATTCGGTCGAGCCGATCTACGGGCTGGTCGCACTCGGTCTCGTGCATCCCGGCAGGGTCAAACTAAACTCCGGCGCGCAGGCGGGCGACGCACTCGTGCTGGGCAAGCCCCTGGGCGTCGGCATCTACTCTGCCGCACTGAAGAAGGATGTGCTGGAGCCCGCGCACTACGCCCGCATGATCGCAAGCACGACGCAGCTCAACACGCCGGGCCGCGCGCTCTCCGATCTGGCCGAAGTGCACGCGCTGACCGATGTGACGGGTTTCGGCCTGCTGGGCCATCTGAACGAAATCGCGCTCGGCAGCGGCCTCGGGGCGCACGTCCGCGTACACGACATTCCGCTGCTGCCGGGCGCTAGAGATCTCGCGGCCGCGGGTCACGTCACGGGCGCCTCCGGGCGCAACTGGGCCGGTTACGGAAGGCACGTCACGCTAAAGGGCGTCGATGAGACGACCAAAGCCCTGCTTACGGATCCCCAAACCAGCGGAGGACTGCTGGTGGCCTGTGCTCCGAGCGCCGTCGACGGCGTGCTCGAACTGTTCCGCGCGGAAGGCTTCGACCAGGCCGCGCTCATCGGCAACCTGGCCAAGGGTCAGGGCATCACGGTCGAAGGCTGAAGGTTTCCCGACGAGCCGGTAGCGGCCGCCGGCGGCCTCGCAGGCGCGCCCCGCAAACAGTCTGAACGGCTGACCCGGGCGGGATTGCGGGCGTGGGTCGCCGGTCGAATACTCGTTGCATGAAGCAGGTGAGCCTCGAGGTCGGCGACTCGTCGGACCTGCGCCTCAAGGCGCTGGCCCACCAGTGGGGCGTCTCGACCGGCCGCGTGGTCGACCTGCTCTGCCAGTCGATTGACCGCGAATCCATGGCCCGCCTCGCCATCCAGGCGATGTCCGGGACGTTGGTCACGACCGAGGATGGTGTCGCGAGGATGCCGGCGCGCAAGGCGCCAAAGCAGAACGGTTGAGCAGCGCCGCGGTTCCGCCGAGGACCGTCTTCCCCAAACTAGGGTCGACTTCTGGCCCCCCCCCGGCCGCCGGAGTGCTGTGTCATACAAAAAGCGAAAACGTATGGCAGAAGACCCGACCGAGGTTGAGGATCACCTAGCGTTTTCGCGAAGCAAACAAAAAGGGCGCCGAAGCGCCCTTCTTGCATCCTGGCTTGTAACTACAGGCAGTTGCCGCCACCGACCCCGCCGCCAACCTGGGCGAGCTCGGCAAGACTCAATTCGACAACTTGTTCTTTTGTTTCAACGACTTGCTCAATAATTTGGTCCATTTGGGCGCCCCCATCTCCGTTGACTGCAGTCTCTCAATCTGACCCTACAAAAACTCGCTTTTTGGCCGATAAGCGAGTTAAGCGGAATGTAAAGGTAAGTCTCGGGAAATAGCAAGACCTATCTTTTCGACGCTTCGACTGCTGCGGTTGCTCGAATACTGAACCCATGTCCGCGGTGTTCATCCCCCCGCTCTATGACCAGACACGCGCCCGGTGCGCAGAGCTGGTCGCGCAGCTTCGTCCGTTGCTCGAGACCCCGACTCCTGACGCGACGAATCGCTTTCGATCGGCTCACGAAGAGCTCGCGGATTTGGTCGAAGACATGGCTTCCACCGAGGTCGTGGACTGCCTGGTACTCATTGCCCATTACTTCTATCTCGGAGCGCAACCCGTACTTGGCCTGTCGGCCGCAGCGAAGGCTGTAGCGTTTGCGAAGCTGATTGAGAACAAGAACCTCTTGCGTCGCGCGCTTTCGCTTCGCGGCCTCATGTATGTCGAGACGGGCAACCTACCGAGCGCGACAGAGTCACTGCTCGAAGCTCTACAAGTCGCCAAGTCTCTAGGCAACCAAGCGGCCGAATCTCCTGCGTGGAACAACCTAGGGTTGGCTCTGCAGAATTCAGCCCAGTATGGAGACGCCCTGGCCTGTTTCGAGCGCGCAGCAGCCCTGGCTAGCGACTCGCCCGAGTTTCGACCGGGTGTGACGCTCGCACTTGCAAACATTGCGAACTGCGCAATTCACCTCCACGACGTAAAGCGAGGCATTCAAGCTGTCCGTGCAGCGATCGACATAAATCCAAATCCAACGACTGCCAACGACTGCTTCGCACGCGTAATCGCCGAATCGCAGTACGCGCGACTCCTCCTCGAAGTGGGAGAAATTGTCCATGCCGAACAGCATGGACAGGCCGCTCGCGAGTTCGCAGCAAGAGCGCCCTCTGCCAGAGCGGAATACGCAGCAGCAATTACGAGCGGCCTCATTGAGGTGAACGCGAAGAGGACGGATGTCGGTCTGACTCGACTGAAGCGTTCGCTTGAACACGCCCGCGTTTCAGTGAAGTCGGAGGTTCGCGACGCCCTCTCGGCCTGCATTGCAGGCTATGAAGCCGCCGGCCAGCCTGATGTCGCGCTGGTCTACCTGCACGAACTTCTCGCGATGAACCGCGAGGCAAAGTCCGCGCAGGTTCTGATGCACCACAGCGAGTACATCAAGCAGGTCGAGCAGCCCGCCTTCGGTCCCGGCTCGATCGACGTCGCGATGGCCAACCAGCGCGGCAAGCTGCGGATCCAGCTCGGCGAGCGTGAGCTGATGCGCAACCGCATCCTGCTGCTGGAGCAGCAGTCTGTCGCCGCCGAACTGCACGACGACACGACCGGCGAGCACTGTTATCGCGTCGGCCGGCTCGCCTCGATCCTCGGCAAGGAGATCGGGCTCGAAGACGACGTCTGCTTCCTGATCGACCTCGCCGCGCGGCTGCACGACATCGGCAAGCTGGTGGTGCCGGACGCGATCCTGCTCAAGCCTGGCAAGCTGACGCCGGGCGAGCGCGAGATCATGCAGACTCACACGACCGCTGGCGCCGACATCCTGGCGAAGTCGAACGTGCCGCAGATGCATATCGCCGAAGAGATCGCGCGCCACCACCACGAGCGGTGGGACGGCACCGGCTATCCAACCAAGCTCGCCGGCACGGCGATCCCGATCGCGGCACGCGTCAGTGCGCTGGCCGACGTTTTCGATGCGCTGACGCACAAGCGTCCGTACAAGGAAGCGTGGAAGGTTTCCGACGCACTGGCCGAAATCGCATCGCTCAAGGGCAAGCAGTTCGACCCGGAACTGACGGACATCTTCCTCGAGCTCGTGCCGCGGTTGCAGCGCGAGCACGGCGACCTCGACGAGTTCCTCGCGGTCGAAGCGAAGAACTCGCCGTTCATCAAGGCACGCAAGCAGATCGCCGAAGCCCTCAAGGGCACGGATCCGGAGACGACACTCTTCGAGATGCGGCGCTAAGGCACCGCGAAGACGCCGTTCGCGGCGGAGTCGCCGGATTCAGGACAGAGTGGAAATGCAGCGGGGCGAAAGCCCGCCCGGGCCGGCAATGGTTACCGGCGTGGGAGTTGCTGCGGAATCCGTGCGACGCCCGGTTCGGAGGTCACGGAGTCGTCGCGGATCGCCCGCTGAATGATGCGTTCCAGAGTCTCGCGGTCGAGCGACGCGCACAGCATGTCGACGAACTCACCGGGCGTGGCGTCACAACGCTCGGCGAGCGCGGACAGCTGCCTGTCCGTGGATTCGTCAACCCGCAGGGTAACGGTCTTCATGTCTCACCTGCTCTGCCGCCGTGGCGGTGCGATATCGATACCTTCTTTTCGGTACTTAAGACGCGGGGTTGAGCGGGTTAGGCCGTTCGGGCCGGTATTCGCTCGATCGCGCCTACATTGCCTCTTGCAACGACCGGGCCGCCGTCGCTTGTCCTGACATCCAGTCGGCGTATGGTCCCGGCATGGATGCCGTCGTCCATCGCCTGCCGACGCTGCAACTGCACCGTGAAGTCCGCGAGGCCCGGGCCCACACGGACGCGCTCTTTGCACTGGTGAACGACCGCACCCTCTACGAGCGGCCGATCCCCGACCGTCATCGGCTGATCTTCTACCTCGGGCACCTCGATGCCTTCGACTGGAACCAGCTGGGCCGCGGGGTGCTCGACCTGCCCTCGTTCCAGCCTTCGTTCGATCGGCTGTTCGAAGCCGGGATCGACCCGCCACCGGGCCAGGCCCCGGCCGACCTTCCATCGGACTGGCCCGCGCTCGAGGAAGTGCGCAGCTACGTGGGCCGCACGCGGCAGATGCTCGATGAAGCCTGGGATGCACTGCCTGCAGAGCGCGTGCTGACGGCGCTTGAGCATCGCTGGATGCACGCGGAGACGCTGTGCTACCTGCTGCACGAACTGCCGGCCAACCTGAAGCACGCGCCTCTTCAGGTATCGCAACCCACCGCGTCGGTGGAGCGCCACGACGAGCCCTGGGTGCGGATCAGCGCCGGCACAGCGTGGCTGGGGCAGGCCGCGCCGGATTTCGGCTGGGACAACGAGTTTCCGCGGCATCCTGTCGCCGTGCACGAGTTCGATATCGCACGCTACAAGGTGACGAATCGCGACTACCTGCGCTTCGTCGCTGCCGGAGGACCGGCGCCGCACTTCTGGCTGCAGGACAACGGCGCCTGGCGGCTGCGACGCATGTTCGACATCGTCCCGCTCCCGCTGGATGAACCGGTGTACCTGACGCATCGGCAGTCGCAGGACTATGCCGGCTGGGCCAACGCCCGCCTGCCGACCGAGGCGGAATGGCAGCGGGCAGCCTGCGGCGACGGTGAGCGCCGCTACCCGTGGGGGAACGAGGATCCCACGGCGCGACACGCCAACCTCGACTTCACTGGCTGGGATCCGGTGCCGGTCAACGCCAACCCTGCAGGAGCCACTCCCGAAGGCACGCAACAGATGCTCGGCAATGGCTGGGAATGGACTGCGACCCCTTTTGCCGGCTTCGACGGGTTTTCAGCGCGTCCGTACTACCCCGGCTACTCGGCCAACTTTTTCGATGGCGAGCATTTCGTGATGAAGGGGGGTTCGCCTCGCACCGCGCGCCGCCTGGCGCGGGCCTCCTTCCGCAACTGGTTCCGCCGCGACTATCCCTACACCTACTCGACGGCTCGCCTGGCGCGCTGAAGCGGCGCCGCGGCCGCCTACTGCGCCAGCACCAGCGCAAAACGATTCGCCGGATCGGTATAGGTCTGCGCGGCAGAGTACCCGGCCGAACCCAGCAGCGCCGACAGTCCGGGCAACGTGTATTTGTACGAGTTCTCGGTGTGGATGCGCTCGCCCGCGGCAAACCGGCGCCGTCCGCCCGGCCACGTGACCGTCACCACGGCCCGCGCCTCGAGGTGCATCTCGATGCGGCTGGCAGCTGCGTTGAACAGCGCCACATGGCGCCAGTCGCCGAGGTCGAAGTCGGTACCGGCGAACCGGTTCACGACATTCAGCACGTTGAGATTGAACGCCGCGGTGACGCCGAGCGCGTCGTCGTAGGCGCGCAAGAGTTCATCGCGGTCCTTAAGCAGATCAGCGCCGAGCAGCAGGTGGCCGCCTGCACAGAGTTCACGCAGGCGCGCCAGGAACCGCGTCGCCTCGTTGGTCGAAAAGTTGCCGATCGAGGACCCGGGGTAGAACGCCAGCCGGCGATCGGATCGGACCTCATCGGGTAAATCGAGGCCACGCATGAAATCGGCGGCCACACCGATGACCTCGATTTCCGGATGCCGCTGCGCGACGGACGCGAGCTGCCCGCGCAGGTAGTCCCCATTGATATCCACCGCGACGTACTGCGAGGGGCGCAGTGCCGCGAACAGGCGCTCCGCCTTCGCGCAGTTGCCGGCGCCGAGATCGAGCACAGTGCTTCCCGTGCCGACCGCCGCCGCGATCTCGTCGATCCGGCGCAAGAAAATCGAATGCTCGTCCCGCGGCAGCGTGTACTCGGGCAGCTCGCAGATGGCCTCGAACAGTCGCGCGCCCAGCGCGTCGTAGAAGTATTTCGGTGCAATGCAGGCCGGGTCGGCAACCAGACCGGCGCGCAGTTCGGTCGCCGGGTCGGCCGCCGCGGCGAGCCGGTCGAAGAACCGGACTTCCGCCGGAGACGAGGGCACGTCCATGCCGCAGTCTACGGGCGGAGCGTCCGCCGTGAGCCCCGATGACCGCGGGGCTGTGACGTACCTGGGTCAGTCCGCTTCCGCAGCCAGCACCTGCCACGCCCCTGCACGGCGCCCGAGCTTCACGCCTTCCTCGCGCAACCGGGTCGCACGGTACAGCGCATCGAGCGGCCACGTTGTGCTGAGCGTGCCGTTGTCGTTGACCAGCCGCCACACCGGCCAGCGTGGTTTGCGGCGCAGGGCGAGATCCTCGGCAACGACACCGGCCAGGATCTTCACGAAGACGCCGGTCATCAGCGGACAGGTCCGGTCCGCGCCAAAGCGCTGCGCCAGACGGGTCCGCAACTGCGAAACGGAGATGGTGCGTCCGCTGCGGACCTGTGCGATTTCCTCGGCGAGCAGCAGCGGGGTCGGAAGCAGCAGCTTGTCGCCAAGACGCTTGTCGGTCACGACTTCAGGCTGCAGCTCCGGGCGCAGCTTGTCGGCCCAGCTTGCCGAACGAGGCTTCACCTTTCGCGGGTCTGCCTTGCGCGCACCCGCGCTTCGAGCTGCCGTATGCGTGATATTGGGGGTTCGCGCCGAAACCATGCCGCCTCCCGCTTCCCTCTCTGCGACATAAGGTAGCGATGCGAGCACTGGGGCCAATGATCTGGCGCAAGCGGATTCCACGCGCGTCCGCGCGCACCGCAGTGCACTGACCTGGGGCAGAACGGGCTAGTAGGGATGCCGGGTGGCGAACAGGCCCGCATCCCGCAATGTGCGGATCACTTCGTCGATGTGCTCGGGTCCGCGGGTCTGGAGTACGAACTCGAGTTCCGCGTTCTGCACCGGCAGCGTCGTGAAGGCGCGCTGGTGCTCGACCTCCTCGATGTTGGCACCGGCCTGCCCGATCAGCGTCGCCGCGCGCGCCAGCTCGCCGGGAACGTCGCGCGTATGCACGCGGATGCGCGCAAGCCGCCCGGCACGCACCATGCCGCGCTCGATGATATCGGCCAGCACCATCGGGTCGATGTTGCCGCCGCACAGAATCAGCCCAACCTTGCGTCCCGCAAATCGCTCCCGATGGCGCATCACCGCGGCCAGCCCGGTGGCTCCCGCCCCTTCGACAACGGTCTTCTCGATTTCGAGCAGCATCACGATCGCCTGCTCGATGTCGCCTTCCGAGACCAGCACGATATCGTCGACGAGGCGCCGGACGATCGCCAGCGTCAGGTCACCGGGTTGCTTGACCGCGATGCCTTCGGCCAGTGTGGCGTTCGCCGTCGGCAGCTCGACGCCCTTCACCGCCGAGTACATCGAAGGGAACTGGTCGGTCTGCACGCCGATGATCGAAACGCCGGGCTTGAGCGCCCGGACGGCCGTCGCCACGCCTGAGATCAGCCCGCCGCCGCCAATCGCCACGCACAGGCAGTCGAGCTGCGGCTGCTGCTCGAGCATCTCGAGCGCGATCGTCCCCTGCCCCGCGATCACGTCGGCGTCGTCGTAGGGGTGGACCATCGTCAGGCCGCGCCGAGCGGCGAGGATGGCCGCCTCCTTGCGCGCATCGTCGAAGGTGTCGCCGGTCAGGATGATCTCGGCCCCGAAGCCGCGGGTGCGCTCCACCTTCACCGTCGGTGTGAATCGCGGCATCACGATGACCGCCGGGATGCCGAGCCGCTGCGCATGGTAGGCGACGCCCTGCGCGTGATTGCCGGCCGACACGGCGATGACTCCGCTCGCACGCTGCTCCGGCGTCAGCCGCGACAGCTTGTTCAGCGCGCCGCGTTCCTTGAACGACGCCGTGAACTGCAGGTTCTCGAACTTGAGGTAGATCTCCGCGCCCGTGATCTGTGACAGCGTGCGCGAGTGCACGCAGGGCGTCTCCTCGACATGGCCGCGCAGCCGCTGCGCGGCGGCGCGGATCGAGTCGATGGATACGGCTGCGGGGTCGGCCGATGACGGGCTGCCGGTCGTTGCTGTGGTCAAGGCAGGCCTTTCCGTGGGGCCAGCGATTGTAGTGCGCGCGGTCCCGCGTGCCGGAACCGCGGTCCATGCTCGTCGCCCGAAGACCTTCCAGTGTCGTGAATCCCGAGCCGAGCCACAGCATCCACCGGGCCCGCCGGGACTTCGGGAGAGCGACCCGGTGTTTGCGTGCCGGCACGAGTTACGGATCTCACGGCCTCCGAACGACACCCGGCACCGGCCACGCGGCGCGACCGGGATTCTGGTCAGCTTCTGTGGCCGACAGCGGCCCGGCGCTCCGTAGAATCCTGCGCATGCTGCAGATCGTGGGCCTCACCAAGCGCTACCGCGACCGCACTGTCCTGGATAGCCTGGCGCTGACGGTTGGGTCCGGCGAGTACGTCGCCATCGTCGGTGAATCCGGGTCCGGAAAGTCGACGCTGCTGAACCTGATCGCCGGGCTCGACCGGCCGGACAGTGGCTCGGTGCTGATCGACGGCATCGACATCGCCGCGCTCGATGACACGGCGCGCACGCTGACCCGCCGCGAAAAGCTCGGCTTCGTGTTCCAGGCCTTCCACATCCTGCCGCACCTTTCGGTGGTGCAGAACGTCGCGCTGCCGCTGGTACTCACCGGCGAGCCCGCCGAAGCGCGCGAGCAGCGCGCGAGCCAGCTCCTCAACGAAGTCGGGCTGTCCGGACGCGAAGCCAGCATGCCGCGTGAACTGTCGGGCGGCGAACTGCAGCGCGTCGCCGTCGCGCGCGCCCTGGTGCATCGTCCCGCGCTCGTTCTCGCCGACGAACCGACCGGCAACCTCGATCCGGACACCGCGGGCACGGTCCTCGACCTGCTCGCGCGCGAAATCCGCGGGCGCGGCGCCGCTGGCGTGCTGGTCACGCATTCCGAGGGAGCCGCCGCTACCGCCGACCGCGTGCTGCGGCTCGACCACGGCCGGCTCGTCGATCGCTGAGGCAACGCCGGTCAACCGAGACCGAAGCGCCGGATCAGCCAGACCTTGACGGACTGCGTCAGCAGCAGGTAGCCGCCCAGGATCAGCAAAAGAGCCGGCCAGTAGCCCGTTGGCAGCGCTACGAAGCCAAGCGCATCAGCAAATGGCGACGTCGGCAGCCAGATCCCGACAACGCAGATCGCCAGTGTCGTCACACCGAGCAGCAGGCTCGGTCGGCTGTGCACGAAAGGCCAGCCGCCAGTGCGAAGCACGTGCACGACCAGGGTCTGCGACAGCAGCGACTCGACGAACCACGCGGTCTGGAACAGCGGGGCGTTGCTCCATGCATCGAAGAGCCAGAGCATCGTTCCAAACGTCGCATAGTCGAAGATCGAGCTCAGCGGACCGATGAACAGCATGAAGCGCCCGATGTTGCCGATGTCCCAGCGGCGCGGCCTTTCAACGTACTCGGCGTCGACGTTGTCGGTCGCCACCGCCGTCTGCGAGAAGTCGTACATCAGGTTGTTGAGCAGAATCTGCACCGGGGCCATCGGCAGGAACGGCAGGAAGGCCGACGCCCCCAGTACGCTGAACATGTTCCCGAAGTTGGAACTGGCCGACATCTTGATGTACTTGGTGATGTTGCCAAACACGGCGCGACCCTCGAGCACGCCGGCTTCGAGCACCAGCAGGCTCTTCTCCATAAGAATGATGTCGGCCGATTCCTTGGCGATGTCCACTGCGGTGTCAACCGAGATCCCGACGTCGGCCGCCTTTAGCGCGGGGCCGTCGTTGATGCCGTCGCCGAGGAAGCCCACCACGCGGCCATTGCGGTGAAGCGCGCCGATGACGCGCGCCTTCTGCTGCGGCGTGAGCTTGGCGAAGACGGTGACGCCCTCGACCCGCTCATCGAGCTCGACGTCCGAGAGCCCTTCCAGTTCCGAGCCGAGCATCACGTGGGAAACATCGAGCCCGACGTCGCGGCAGATCTTGCGCGTCACGACGTCGTTGTCCCCGGTCAGCACCTTGACGCGCACTCCGTGGCGGGCGAGCGCACCCAGCGCAGCGGCCGCGGTGTCCTTGGGCGGGTCGAGGAATGCGATGTAGCCGAGCAGGACAAGATCGCTTTCGTCGGCGATCGAATACGGTTCCGGCCGTGCCGGCACTTCCTTGCACGCGACGGCGATCACGCGGAAGCCGTCCTCGTTCAGTTCCCGGATCACCGGCTGCAGGTCTTCGAGGTGGCCCGGCTCGACCGGCACCACCACTCCGTCGCGCTCGACCGCGCTGCACACGGCGAAGACCTCTTCGACGGCACCCTTGCAGATCAGAATGTGCGAGGCGTGGTCCTTCTCGACGATCACGCTCATCCTGCGGCGCTGGAAATCGAACGGGATCTCGTCGGTCTTCGCATAGTGCTGCTGGACCTCCAGCGCTTCGTGAACCTCGACGTGCTCCAGCACCGCGACGTCGAGCAGATTCTTCAGGCCCGACTGGTGGTAGCTGTTGAGGTAGGCGTACTGCAGCACGCGGTCGCTGTCGTGACCGAAAATGTCGACGTGCCGCTCCAGTATCACCTTGTCCTGCGTCAGCGTGCCCGTCTTGTCGGTGCACAGCACGTCCATTGCGCCGAAGTTCTGGATCGAGTTAAGGCGCTTGACGACGACCCGCTTGCGCGCCATCGCCAGAGCGCCTTTGCCGAGATTGATCGTGACGATCATCGGCAGCATCTCCGGCGCGAGGCCCACGGCGACTGCGACCGCGAACAGGAACGCCTCGACCCAGTTGCCCTTCGAGAGGCCATTGATCAGGAACACCAGCGGCACCATGACGAGCATGAAGCGGATCATCAGCCAGATGAAGCGGTTCACGCCGACATCGAAGCTCGTCAGCTGGCGAGGCCGCACAAGGCTGCCGGCCACTGAGCCAAAGTAGGTGTCGCGCCCGGTCGCCACGACGACAGCGCGCGCGGTACCGCTGACGACGTTGCTGCCCATGAACGCGATATTGGTCAGCTCCAGTGGAGTGGACGCCGCTTCGGCGGCCACGGCGAACTTTTCAACCGGCAGTGACTCCCCGGTCAGCGCGGCCTGGCTGACGAACAGGTCCTTGGCGGCTATTAGGCGCGCGTCGGCCGGGATCATGTCGCCGGCCGACAGGATGACGACGTCGCCCGGCACCAGGAGCGCGAGCGGGATTTCCACCTTTTCCGGTTCGCGGTAGCGCAGCCGCACCGGGAAATGACGCGACACCTCGTCCGGGATGCCCTTGCGCAGATCCCGGCGCAGCACGGTCACCGTCGTGTGCACCATCGCACGCAGCTTTTCGGCGGCCCGGCTGGAGCGGAACTCCTGCACGAACGAGAGCAGCACCGACAACACTACCATCAGCGTGATAACGATCGCGCCGCGGACTTCTCCAGTGAGATCCGCCACGAGCGCGAGAACCAGTAACAGCAGCGGCAGCGGATTGGCGAAGAGTTCGAGCAGGCGGCGCAACGGATGCTTGCGCGCCTCGTGCGCCACCTCGTTGGGACCGTAGCGTTCCAGCCGCTCGGCCGACTCGCGCTCGATCAGGCCCTCGTCGGTGCTTTCCAGGCGCGCGAGTGCCGCCTCGGGTGTGAGCCGGGCCACCTCGACCAGATGTGCAAAGGACCGCCGCGCGCCCGATTGTTCCGGCTCCGGCGTCCGCAGGCCGAAGACGTTGCGGAAGAAATCGACAATCGAGAGATCGAGAACCATGGACTGCTCCCCGCGCGCGCGGGGCACGCACGCAGCATGGCGCATCCGCCGCAGGGCCGATGCGCCTTTGATCAATACAACGGAGCAGGGTTCGCCGCCCTTCAGGCGGCGACACTGCGCCGGTCAGGGGCCCGTCCACCGGACCCGAGCCGGCACAAGGAATCAGTGCCTGAAGGGACCGACGACGGAGCGACTTGGACTAGGTTCAGGACCCAATCTGCACTCCTCGGTGCTTGTGAGGGCGCGAAGGTTACGCCCGCACGGAAGGCGGGGTCAAGCGAGTTGGCTGCCGCGAAGCCCCGCAGAATGGGATCCTGCGCCGATGCGCGAGCGCGCTCACGACATTCGGCCCACTAGACTTGCGCCGTGGGTTGGCTTCTCCTTCAACTTTCCGGCGGCTACGCGCGCCACCATCCGCTGCGCGCCGTCGTGCAGATCTTTGCGATCGCCGTCGGCGTCGCGCTCGGCTACGCGATCAACCTGATCAATGCCTCGGCGCACGACGAGTTCTCGGGCGCGGTGCGCCACGTGCTCGGCCAGGCCGATCTCTCCGTCAACGGCGGGCGCGTTGGCTTCGACGAGGAACTGTATGCGCGCATCGCGGCACTGCCCGAAGTCGAGATTGCGAGCCCCGTGGTCGAAATCGAAGCGCCTGTACCGTCGATGCCCCGGTCCGCGGCAGGACTCGCGACACTGAAGGTGATCGGCCTCGACGTCTTCCGCGCGGCACCGCTGTCGACGGCGCTGCTCGGAGAACCGGATCCGCCATCGGCTGGACCGTTTGCGCTGCTGGGCGGTGGCCTCTACCTGTCGCCAGCCGCACTCGAGCGGTTTGGGCTTAAGCCCGGCGACACGATCGCGCTGCAGGCTGGCCCGAAGGCCGTGGATCTGCGTATCGCCGGGCGGCTGCCACGGGCCCGCGCCGGCGAGGAAGTGGCGGTGCTCGACATCGCGGCCGCGCAGGCCCTATTCAGCCAGGTGGGCCGGCTGCATCGCATCGACATCAAACTAGCTGCGAGCGTGAGCCCCGCCGCAGCACGCGAGAAGATCGCCGCCCTGCTGCAACCGGGCGTCGCCCTGAACACACCGGACGAGGCCGCCCAGCGCGTGTCTAACGTTTCGCGCGCCTATCGCGTCAACCTGAACGTCCTCGCGCTGGTGGCGCTCTTTACCGGCGCCTTTCTCGTCTTCTCGCTGCAGGCCCAGGCCGTCGTCGCTCGCCGCACTGAACTCGCTTTCCTGCGCATCACGGGCGTCACAGCCGGCGAACTGGAACGCTGGCTCGTCGTCGAGGCCGCCCTCACCGGCGTGATCGGCTCGGCCCTCGGCCTGGCATTTGGCGTCGCACTCGCCGCGGCCGCGCTGGCCGCCCTCGGCGGCGACCTGGGCAGCGGCTTCTTTGCCGGAGCGCGCGCGCGGCTCGCGATCAGCCCTCCATGGACCCTCGCGTTCTTCATCCTGGGGGTGGCGGCATCGATCGCCGGCGGATGGAGTCCGGCGCGGGAAGCCGCGCGCGTCGAGCCGGCGCTTGCGCTGAAAGCGGGATCGGAACTCGATGCGCTGAAGCCGCTGGCGCGGACGGTCTGGCCGGCGTGGTCGATCCTCGCTCTCGGCGCCGCGTGCGCGTTCCTGCCGCCGGTGGGGGACTTGCCGGTGTTCGGCTACATCTCAATCGCGCTGCTGCTGATCGGCGCGATCATGCTGCAGCCGCGACTGGCGCACGCGGTCTTCGAGAGAATCGGCGCTGCCAGTCGCGGTGCGCGCAGCGTTCCCTGGCTCGGTGCGACGACGCGGCTCGCACAGGCGCCGGCGGGCGCCGCGATCGGACTGGCCGGCATCGTCGCCAGCTTCGCGCTGATGGTGGCGATGGCCACGATGGTCACAAGCTTCCGGCAGTCGCTCGATGTGTGGCTCGGGCAGGTACTGCCGGCCGATCTCTATGCGCGCGCCGGCAGCCGCGGCGAGTCGACGACGACCGCGTACTTCTCCGAGCACGATCGCTCGCTGCTGGCCTCGGCGCCGGGCGTCGAACGCGTGGAGTTCTCGCGCTTCGTGCGTGTGACGCTCGACCCGAAGCGCCCGCCGATCACCCTGCTGGTTCGTCCGCTCGATCCGTCCCGCCCGGCGCTACCGCTGATCGGCCCGGCGATCGGCTGGAAGGAAGGCATCGATCCGCCGCCCGCGTGGATCAGCGAACCGATGAGCGAGCTCTATGGCATCGCCGCGGGGCATCGCGTGCGGATCCCGCTCGCGGGCGCCGAATACGAGTTCATCGTGCTCGGCACGTGGCGCGACTACTCGCGACAGAGCGGGGCGATCGCGCTGCGCGACACCGATTACCAGCGCATCACGGGCGACGCGGTGCGTACCGACGCCGCCCTGTGGCTCGCACCGGGCGTGCGTGCCAATGACGTCATCGACGCCGTGCGCGACCGGCTCGACGCCGGTGCCCAGGCCGAGTTCTTCCAGCCGGGCACGATCCGGCGCTTGAGCCTCGACATCTTCGACCGCAGCTTCGCGGTGACGTATCTCCTCGAGGTCGCCGCCATCGTCATCGGCCTGATCGGCATCGCGGCGACGTTCTCGTCGCAGGCGCTGGCGCGCAGCAAGGAGTTCGGCATGCTGCGCCACCTGGGCGTCACGCGCGGGCAGATTCTGGGCCAGTTCGCGATCGAGGGCCTGCTGGTGACACTGCTCGGTATTGTGAGCGGGCTGGCGGTAGGATTTGCAGTGGCGCTGGTGCTGATTCACGTCGTCAACCCGCAGTCGTTTCACTGGACGATGGAACTGCACGTTCCGTCCGGGCTGATCGCGCTGCTGATCGCGGCATTGCTCGCAACCGCCACGCTGACCGCGCTGATCGCTGGACGTCGTGCCGCGTCGGGCGAAGCGGTGCGCGCGGTCAGCGAAGACTGGTGACAATGCGTCGCCGCTCGTTTCTGGTCGCGGGTGGTGCACTGTTGCTGACGCGCACCGCGACGGCCGAGGTCGAGTTCGCGCGCGTCGTGCCGCGGCCGCTGGTTTTTCCGCGTGACCACGGGGCCCATCCGGACTACCGCACCGAGTGGTGGTACCTGACCGGGCTGCTTGACGCGCCGGGGCGCGAGGCGCTGGGCTTTCAGGTCACGTTCTTCCGCGTGCGCACGCCGATCGAGCCCAGTGCGAGCCGCTTCTCGCCGCAGCAGCTCGTCATTGCACACGCAGCGCTGGCAGACCGCGCGCGCGGTACCTTGCTGCACGACGAGCGCGCGCAACGTGCCGGCTTCGGACTGGTCGAGGCCGCCACATCAGACACCGACGTGCGGCTCGACCGCTGGCACCTCGTCCGTGATGCCGCGAGCGGCGCCTACCGGGCCACAATCCCCGGGCGCGGGTTTTACCTGACGCTCACCGCACGACCGACGCAGCCGCTGCTGCTGCAGGGTCGCGACGGCTACTCGCCGAAGGGCCCGCTGGCAGCGCAGGCGAGTTACTACTACAGCCAGCCGCAGCTCGCGGTCCGCGCGATGCTGCAAGTCGACGGCGCGACCCGCGAAGCGACGGGTGTCGGCTGGCTCGACCACGAATGGTCGAGTTCCGTTCTCGCCGAGGAGGCCGTCGGCTGGGACTGGCTCGGCATGAACCTCACCGACGGCACGGCGCTGACGGCCTTTCAGATCCGCTCGAAGACGACGGGCAGGACTGTGCATACCTACGCGGCGCTGCGCGTCCCCGGAAAGGCCTTACAGACCTTTGAAGGCGACACGGTTCGCTTCGAGCCGCTTGCGCAGTGGCGCTCACCCCGCACCGGCGCCACTTACCCGGTCGCCCAGCGCGTTCACGTCGGCAGCCGCACCTTCGAGACGCGACCGCTGATGAACGACCAGGAACTCGACTCGCGCGCCTCGACCGGCGCCGTCTACTGGGAGGGCGCGAGCAATCTCATCGAAGGCGATCGCCCGGTCGGCCGCGGCTATCTCGAGATGACCGGCTACGTGGCGCCGATGAAGCTGTGAGCGGCGGCAGCGGGCGGCAAACATCGCTACGATGCGCCGCGACATCGACAGGGATCTCTGCATGGGCAACACCATCGACTGGCCGGCGCTGCTGACGCTGGCGACGCTGCTCCTGCTCTTCGGCTGCGCTTCCTACGTCGGTTGGGCGCGCGGCAAGTACAGGGTGCCCGCTCCTTCCACGACGGGGCCGGAAGGCTTCGAGCGTGCGTTCCGCGTGCAGATGAATACGCTAGAGAACGCCGCGATCTTCCTCCCCGTCCTGTGGCTGGCCACGCTTTACGCCAACCCGGCCTGGGCGGCTGCGCTGGGGGCCGTGTGGCTCGCAGCCCGCGTCTGGTATGCCGTCGCCTATGCCCGCGACCCTAAAACGCGCGGCGCAGCCTTCGTCATTGCCTATGCCGCGTGGGGCGCGCTGATGTTCCTGGCGGCCTGGGGCGTGCTGGGCTCACTGCTGCGCTGACGCCGGTATGACCGCCGCGCCTCCGAAGCGACTGCAGCCGCTGCGCGACCTGCTGCCCTTCATTGCGCCCTACAAGCGTCAGGTCGGACTGGCACTGCTCTTCCTCCTGCTCGCAGCAAGTGCGACGCTGGCGATGCCGTATGCCGTGCGCCTGCTGGTCGACAACGGACTGGCGCTGCCGTCCGGCAGTTCGCTCGGCGACAAGCTGGTGGCGATTCGCGGCTACTTCGGTCTGCTCTTCATCGTCGCCGTCGCGCTCGGCGCATTCACCGCCGCGCGCTTCTTCATGGTGACCTGGATCGGCGAGCGCGTCACCGCGGACCTGCGACAGGCTGTCTACGCGCACGTACTGACGCAGAGCCCGCAGTTCTACGAAACACTGAAAACTGGCGAGGTGCTGTCGCGGCTGACGACGGACACGACCGTGATCCAGAGCGCCGTCGGTTCCAGCGTCAGCATGGGACTGCGCAACGCGGTGCTGTTCGTCGGCGGCATGGCCATGCTCATCGCCACCAGCCCGCGCCTGATGTTGACGGTCGTTGGCATCATCGCGCTCGTCGTAGCGCCGGCAATGCTGATCGGGGGGCGGGTGCGGCGCCTGTCGCGCGCCAGCCAGGACCGCATCGCGGACTCCAGCGCCATCGCCGGCGAAGTGCTGAACGCCGTCCCCGTCGTGCAGAGCTTCACGCAAGAGTCCGCGGAGACCCGACGGTTTTCGGACGCCAACGAACGCGCGTTCGCCACCTCGGTCCGGCGCACCGGCACGCGCGCGTTGCTGACGGCGTTCCTCATCGTTGGCGTCTTCGGGTCGCTCCTTTACGGTCTGTACGGCGGCGTGCAGGCGGTGATGGCCGGACGCATCAGCGCCGGCGAACTCAGCCAGACCGCGCTCTACATCATGGTCGTCGCCAGTGGCGTCGCCGTGCTGGCGGAAGTCTGGGGTGAACTGCTGCGCGCCTCTGGCGCGACCGAACGCCTGATGGAGCTGCTGCAGGCCAGTTCGCCGATCTCGTCGCCTGCGCAGCCCGAGCCGCTGCCGCGAGTTTCAGGTGGGATGCGCGTGCGATTCGATCGCGTCGGCTTCGCCTATCCGTCGCGACCCAATCACGCGGTGCTGAGCGACTTCTCGCTGACGATCGAGCCCGGGCAGACCGTCGCGCTTGTCGGGCCGTCCGGCGCCGGCAAGAGCACGGTGTTCCAGCTGCTGCAGCGGTTCTACGACATCGCTGAAGGCCACCTGCACGTCGAAGGCGTGGACGTGCGTCGGCTCGCGCTCGGCGAACTGCGCAGCCGCATTGCCGTCGTGCCACAGGAGGCGGTGATCTTCTCCGGCTCGGCGCTCGACAACGTGCGCTACGGGAGACCCGACGCGACCGAGGATGAAGCACGCGCCGCGGCACGGGCCGCGCGCGTCGAGGAGTTCGTCGAACGCCTGCCGCAGGGCTATGCCACCGAAGTCGGCGAGCGCGGGCTGCGACTGTCCGGCGGCCAGCGCCAGCGCCTCGCCATCGCGCGTGCGATCCTGAAGGATGCGCCGCTGCTGCTGCTCGACGAAGCGACCTCGGCGCTCGACGCCGAAAGCGAGCGCGCGGTCCAGTCCGCACTCGAAGTGGCAATGCGCGGCCGCACGACGATCGTAATCGCGCACCGGCTGGCGACGGTGCAGCGCGCCGACCGCATCTTCGTGCTCGATCACGGGCGCATTGTCGATTCAGGAACGCACGCGGAACTCGTCGAGCGCGGTGGCCTCTACGCCCGACTGGCAGCGCTGCAGTTTTCGGCCTGACTCGACCCCGAGCCGTCCCAGGCTCCTCGGTAGGCGTTCACCACTCAAGTTAGTGGAAGCAGACATCAGGCCGATCAGCGATTCCCGGCTGACTTTTCGCAACACCCTTCCGCAGGACTCCATTTGTCTTCGACCGAATCTGCCCTTTCAGAACGCGGCTCATTACGAATGCCGAACCCACCAGGCTCTGCCTCCTTGGAAGCATGGTCCATTGAAACTTTCTGCTGACACCCCTGGCGCTGCGTCGGCCAGGTGCGGTACCGAAGATCGGCGACGTCGTGACTTACGACCCGGTGACTATCACTACTCATCCTTCACCGGTGAACGTGGCGATGGCATGACATCACCGTCGATGACAGATCACTGACCTCCAATTGCCTGTACATGAAGTTCAACCTGGAAGCAGCGCACGGGGCGTTTTCTGACATCTATCTGAAATACCGCCTTCACGCACTGCAACGCACAGTGGCATTGGCAGGAGGAACCTATTCTCCGGGCGGGTGTCGATGGGAAATTCTCGAGCTCGCGCCAGCGAGCCGCATCGACGTGGCAGCCGAGATGCCCGGACTCATTCGCGCAACCGCTTCTCGGCGCGGTTTCGCAGTGCATTGGAGTGAACCATGCCCAGCACTTCCAAGAGACACATTCTTCCGGACAGCGAACGAAAGCCACTTCCGGGCGCACGCGCCATCGGCGCAGTGCGGGACGACGAGCGTGTCGAGGTGACCGTACGGTTGCGCTCGAGGGCGGTGCAGCCGGAATCGATGACACGAGGCCTGCAAGGCGACCTGCATCCCGCCCAGCGCAAGTACCTGTCTCGCGAAGAGTACGAAGCGGCGCACGGCGCCGACCCTGCGCACATTGAGAAGCTGCGCGAGTTCGCCAAGACTCATGGCCTGGCTGTCGTAGAGACGAGTGCGGCGCGCCGGACTGTCGTGCTCTCGGGGGACGCGCAGTCGATGAGCGCCGCGTTCGGCGTGACGCTCAAGCAGTTCGAGCATGATGGCGGCACCTATCGCGGCCGCACCGGGTCGATCAGCGTGCCCGCCGATCTGGCGGGCATCGTGGAGGGCGTGTTCGGGCTGGACAATCGCCCGCAAGCCGAGCCCCACTTTCTGCGCCATCAGCCTTCGCGG
This sequence comes from Burkholderiaceae bacterium, assembly GCA_035429805.1. Classification (GTDB taxonomy): domain Bacteria; phylum Pseudomonadota; class Gammaproteobacteria; order Burkholderiales; family Burkholderiaceae_F; genus JALORV01. The sequence continues at coordinate 3,194 of DAOMFL010000007.1, read as the reverse complement.
CGACTGACCCCGCTGGCAGCCGCGGCGTTCACGCCACCGGACCTTGCCAAGCTTTACAACTTCCCGACGGGTTTGGACGGCAGCGGGCAGTGCATCGGCATTATCGAACTCGGCGGCGGCTATCGCCCTGCCGATCTGAACGCGTACTTCACCAGCCTTGGATTGACGCCTCCGAAAGTCACGTCGGTGCTGGTCGGCCACGGTCGCAACCAGCCGACCAATGCGAACAGTGCCGACGGTGAGGTGATGCTGGACATCGAAGTGGCCGGGGCGATCGCGCCCAAAGCCAAGATCGTGGTTTACTTCGCGCCCAACACCGACCAGGGATTCCTGGATGCAGTGACCACCGCGGTTCACGACAAAGTCAACAAGCCGTCGGTCATTTCGATCAGTTGGGGCTCGGCGGAGTCGAACTGGACTGCACAGGCGATGACCCAGTTCGATCAGGCGTTCCAGGCGGCCGCTGCAATGGGCGTGACTGTCTGCGCAGCCGCTGGCGACAACGGGTCCGGCGACGGTGCTAACGACGGCAAGCCCCATGTCGATTTTCCGGCGTCGAGCCCCAACGTACTGGGCTGTGGCGGCACCAAGCTGGTGGCCTCGGGGAACAAGATCAAATCCGAGGCCGTGTGGAACGAGGGCGCCGACAGTGCCACCGGCGGCGGAGTCAGCGGCTTCTTCCCGCTGCCGGACTATCAGGCTGGCGCTCACGTACCTCCCGTGGCCGGCACGACCCATGTGGGCCGCGGCGTGCCCGATGTCGCTGCTGACGCCGATCCTGCAACGGGCTACCAGGTGCGCGTTGATGGCCAGAATCTGGTTTTCGGTGGTACCAGTGCCGTGGCGCCACTGTGGGCCGGCTTGATCGCACTGATGAACCAAAAGCTCGGTCACCCGGTGGGATTGCTCAACCCGCTGCTCTACGGCTCGCTTGCAGGCAAAGGCTTGCTCAACGACGTCACGTCGGGCAATAACGGCGCGTACACCGCAAGGGCTGGCTGGGACCCGTGCACCGGGTGGGGCACGCCCATTGGAGCCAAGTTGACGCAGGCGCTGGCCGCCTGAGCCGGCACTGTCTGTGGGAAGACGGCGATGGTGCGCGAAGCGGTATCTACCGCCTCACGTTGCCGACGTTTCGGAGTGCCGCCGGGCTCGCGCGGTGTGCGGACAAGTCCGCATACCGTACCGAGTGGACCCCGGGCGGCCGCGCCGAAACTGACGAAACTCTGAATGACGCAAACCCGGTGCGCCATGCCCTCCCCGGCGCCAGGAGAATGCGAAGCGGATGAGCGCGCGGCGCAATGGGCCCCCTAAGATCGGGTTCTAGGCAGCACCGTCAACACGCGCTCGATGAAGTCGCGCAACTCATTCATGTAGTTGCCGAGGAATTCCCGCGTCTTCTCGTTCGTGACCTCGCCGTCCTCTGTAATCAGATCCGGGGTGTAGCGGATGTACGCCTCGACCGTGTTCATCAGTGGCGAATTGCAGAAGCACAACACCCCGCGCAGGCTTTGCTGTGCCACAGCGGTTCCGATCATGCCGGTCGACGCGCCGATCACGCCGGACGGCTTGCGCGTGAATGAGTTCTTGCCCCACGGGCGGCTTGCCCAGTCGATGGCGTTCTTCAACCCGCCTGGTATCGACCGGTTGTATTCAGGCGTCACGAACAGCACCGCGTCGACCTCGTCAAGTGCTTTCTTGAAGGCGCGCGCGACTGGCGGGAAGTCGGCGTCATAGTCCTGGCTGTATAGCGGCAGGTCCCGGATCGGTATCTCGGTCATCGCCAGCTCAGATGGCGCAAGTCGCACAAGCGCCTTCGCTAGCCGGCGATTGATCGAAGTCGACGACAGGCTACCCACCAGATATCCGACTCTGAAATTGGACATGTGACCTCCAGGCTCGGGCTCCGCGTACTGAGCCAATTCAGGCCGCGGATGCCACGGGAGCGTACGCCGGTTTGTCCGCACCCTGGCTCTCGGCCACTTAGCAATCTAGGGGGCAAAGCGCAACGAGCAGATACTTCCTGACAGCGCTACACAACGGGAGGATTGGACTCCACCGGACTGCTGCCAGATGACTGGCAAGGCGGAAGGAGCAGATCATGGTCACGCGCGAATCGCTGCTCGAGTTTCTCGATGCTCACCGGATCGACTATCGCGAGGCGGGGCATGAGGCCGTCTGCACCATGGCCGACTCCGCGAAGCTCAACCTGGCGCTGCCAGGATGCCGCTGCAAGAACCTGTTCGTTCAAGGAAGGAAGGAGGACGGCCGCTTTCTGGTCGTCGCGCCGCCCGATGCGGCGGTGGACCTTGCTGCACTCGGTCGCGCAACAGGGGTCGGGCGCCTTTCGCTCTGTCAACCTTCGGAGATGGTGAGCCGTTTCGGCGTGGAACTCGGGGCCCTGAGCCCATTTGCTTTGCTCGGCGACTGGGGAGACCCAAAGGTGCGCGTGCTCTTCGATTCGTCCCTGGAGTCTGTCCCTTGCTTCCTCTTCCACCCCTTGGTCAACACGGCGACCGTGTCGATTACGCGCGAAGACTTATTCCGCTTCCTTCGGGCGATCGACCATCCCCCGGAGTTCGTTGACTTGCCGCGTCGGACCGGAATCGCCATGCAACGGTAGAAGCTGGCCGGGTCCTCTCCCTAGCGCCTTCCTCCGGCATGCATATCGCCGAGAGCAGTCCAGGTCGTGGTCACTCCCGGCGATCAGGGTTCGAACTGCCCGCGAATCGCCCCGGCCACCTCATCCAGCGTCGCTCGTGACGGTCGTTCAAAGTAGTGGGCGCCATAGTGCAGTCCGAAACCATCCGCCTCGAATCGAGGCAGCACGTGAAGGTGGACGTGGAAGACTTCCTGGCCCGCAGGTTCGCCATCGGCGAGGAACAGATTGATGCCCTCGCACCGCACGGCCGTCCGTCGCAGGGCTGCGGCGAGCTTCTGACCGACTTCAAAGAGTCGCGCCCCGGTCGCGGCCGGCAGTTCCGCGAGATCGGCGGCATGTTCGTTCGGGACGACGAGGAGATGCCCGGGATTGATCGGCTGTATGTCCATGAAGGCTGTCACCAGGCCGTCGCGATAGACAACGCTCCCCGGCGCGCGGCCCTCCAGAATGTCGCAGAACACACAAGACGACGCAGTAGCCATGGCCCATCGAGTTGGAAGAAGTCGCGGCAGCTTAGCGGGGCCATGCGATG
>DAOMFL010000006.1:0-110501 GCA_035429805.1 Burkholderiaceae bacterium | reverse complement strand
GCGAATTCCAGCTGATGCAGGGCAAGCTCGCCGACATGTACACGACGATGATGGCGTGTCGCGCCTACGTCTACGAGGTCGGCCGCGCCTGCGACCGCGCCACGCCCGAGACCGTGCGCCACATTCGCAAGGACGCCGCCGGCGCGATCCTCTACGCGTCGGAGCGCGCCACGTGGATGGCCGGCGAATCGATCCAGGCGCTCGGCGGCAACGGTTATATCAACGACTACCCGACCGGCCGCCTGTGGCGCGACGCGAAGCTGTATGAAATTGGCGCAGGCACCTCGGAAATCCGACGGATGCTCATCGGCCGCGAGCTGTTCGCAGAGACGATGTAGCGCCGGCATGACGACGCTGGAACCGTGACGGACCTCGCTGCCCTCGACAACTCCGTCGCCAAGTCGCCCGCGGTGCAGCGGTACTGGACCGACTTCTGCATCGCGACAGGGCTCGACCCGGCCACGCCCTTCCAGGCCTGGTACTTCGGCAACACGCCGGCGCTGGCCCACGAGCTGGCCGAGCTCGTGCTGAGCGGACCGAAGCGGGCGACCGCGGGTCTCGCGGAATTCAACGACCAGATGCCGGCGGTGAAACCGGTCGCCGGCGGCTACTCGGTGCTGACCGAGTTCAACGGTACGCCGCGCGCGGTGATCCGCACGACCGAACTCGGGCGCCGGCGCTTTGCGGAGGTCGACGCAGCCTTCGCCTGGGACGAAGGCGAAGGCGATCGCACGCTGGCCGATTGGAAGGACGGCCACCGCCGTTTCTTCACGAACGAGCTGTCGGCCATCGGCCGCCCATTCGACGAAGGCATGGAAGTCGACCTCGAGCGCTTCGAACTGCTCTATCCGTTCGAGGCGGCACTGAACCCGGTTGACTGCGGTCCGCGACTGCTGCCCTGCCTGCTGCCCGGTGCAATGGCGGCCAGCGCGGCACTGCAGACGCAGTACTACGCGCGCGACCACGGCTTCGGCGTCGTTTTCGAGGCGGGACGGCTCGCCGACATCGCCGAGTTCGTCGGACGCTTCGACGCAACGCGCGACGGCGTGTGGGTCGCGGTCGACCGCGGGCAGGTACTCGGCACGATCATCATCGACGGCGCCTCGACCGGCGATGCACAGGCTGCCCAGCTGCGCTGGTTCATCGTCGCCGACGCACTGCGCGGCAGCGGCATGGGACGCCGCATGATGTCCGCGGCGATGGAATTCGCGGCGGCGCGCTACGCGCGTGTCGTGCTCGGGACGTTTTCGGCGCTGCACGCGGCGCGGCATCTCTACGAGGAATTCGGCTTTCGCCGGACGCTCGAGCGGCCGACGACGCAGTGGGGACCCGAGGTTCTGGAGCAGCACTGGGAGTGGACACGGTGACGGTCTTCGGACTGCACGCGGAACAGCTCGGTCTGTTCGCCTTCGCGGTGCTGCTGCTGGCGCTCACGCCGGGTCCGGTCTGGATCTACCTGATCTCGCGCACGCTGACGCAGGGACGGCGCGCCGGCTACTTTTCGCTGATCGGCGTCATGGCCGGCGTGCTCGTGCACCTGCTGGCGGCGGCGCTGGGGCTTTCGGCACTGCTGCTCGCGCTGCCGGCCGCGTTCGATGCGATCAAGCTCGCCGGCGCCGCCTACCTGCTGTGGCTCGCCTGGAACACGCTGCGCGGCGCCGGATTCAGTTTCACGCCGCAGCCGCTCGATCCGGTCCCGGACCGAGTGCTGTTTCGCCAGTCCTTGACCGCATCGGTAATCAACCCGAAGGTCGCCGTGTTCTACTTGTCGCTGTTTCCGCAGTTCGTGGATCCCGCGGCCGGTTCGGTGCTGCTGCAGAGTCTCGCGCTCGGCATCGTGCACGTCAGCGTGTCGACTCTGGTCGACGGCTCCCTGGTGACGGTCGCCGGCGGGCTCTCGGCGTGGCTCGCCCGACGGCCGCATTGGCTGCGCGTGCAGCGCTGGGTGCTGGGGGGGGCCTTCGGCGTGCTCGCCGTCTGGCTCGCGCTGACGTCGAGGCAGCATTAGGTTCTTGCCAGAATAGCGGTTATGTCCGCCGTCGCTACGCCCGTCGTCTTCGACCGCTCGATGCCCTCGCCGTCGCGCATCGCTGGCGCCATTCTGGAGGGATTCAATCGCCACTACCGGCTGTTCCGCTACGTCGCCCAGCAGGCGAAGTCCTTCTACGAAAACGGTGACTGGCAGCGCATGCGCACGCGCGCCCGTGAGCGGATCGACTTCTACGACCAGCGCGTGCTCGAGGCCGTCGCCCGCATCGAGCGCGAATTCGACCTCGCGTCGCTGGAGGATGCCGAGCGCGATGCGCTGTGGCAGGCGGTCAAGCAGCACTACGTGACGCTGCTCGCCGAGCACCGGCAGCCGGAGTGCGCCGAGACCTTCTTCAACTCGGTGTGCACCAAGCTGCTGCACCGCGACTACTTCCGCAACCAGTTCATCTTCGTGCGACCCGGCGTGGCGACCGACTACATGGACTCGGATCCGCCGTCGTTCCGCAGCTACTACCCGGCCGCGGGACTGCGCGGCACGCTGCGGCAGATCGTCATCGATATCGGGCTCGCGTGCCGCTGGGAGGACGTCGAGCGCGACCTGCGGCTCCTCGTCCGCGCCGTGTGCGAGGCGCATCGCAGCGGCGAGGCGTTCCGGCGCCCCTGGAACATGGAACCGGACTGCCAGATCCAGATCCTCTCGTCGCTGTTCTTCCGCAACAAGGGCGCCTACGTCGTCGGGCGCGTGATCAACGGCACGCGCATCACGCCGCTCGCCGTGCCGATCCTGCGCAACTCGCGCGGGCAGCTGTACCTGGACACCGCGCTCTTCACCAGCGAGTTGCTGGCGACTCTGTTCTCGTTCACGCGGGCCTACTTCCTGGTCGACATGGAGGCACCGTCGGCCTACGTGGAGTTCCTGCGCTCGATCCTGCCGCACAAGCCGCCATCGGAGCTCTACACGATGGTGGGGCTCGCCAAGCAGGGCAAGACGCTGTTCTACCGCGACTTCCTGCACCACCTGAAGCACTCGACCGACGATTTCATCATCGCGCCCGGCATCAAGGGCCTGGTGATGTCGGTGTTCACGCTGCCGTCGTATCCCTACGTGTTCAAGGTGATCAAGGACGTGATCCCGCACCCGAAGGAGACCGACCGCCAGCAGATCATGGCGAAGTACCAGCTGGTGAAGCTGCACGACCGCGTCGGGCGCATGGCGGACACCTGGGAGTACTCGCAGGTGTCGCTGCCGCGCGCGCGCTGCTCGGCGGAGCTGCTCGAGGAACTGCGCGCCTACTGCCCGAGCCAGCTGGAGTTTGGCGACGGCACCGTGACGATCCGCCACGTGTACATCGAGCGGCGCATGACGCCGCTCAACATCTACCTCACCAAGGCGACCGACTCCGATCTCGATCACGCGGTCCTCGAGTACGGCAACGCGATCAAGGATCTCGCCGCGGCGAACATCTTCCCGGGCGACATGCTGTACAAGAACTTCGGCGTCACGCGCCTCAACCGCGTCGTGTTCTACGACTACGACGAGATCGAGTACATGACGGACTGCAATTTCCGCAGCATGCCGCAGCCGGGCAGCATGGACGACGACTACGGCGGCGAGATCGTCAGCTATGTCGACCGGCGCGACATGTTCCCCGAGCAGTGGAAGCCCTTCCTGACCGGAGATCCTCGCATCAAGGCGGCGCTGCTCAGGCACCACGCGGATCTCTTCGAGCCCGGCTTCTGGCAGCAGCGCAAGGAGCGCATCGTCGCCGGCCACCTCGAAGACGTGTTTCCTTACCCCCCCGAACGCCGCTTCCGGCGCCGGTATCCGGCCGAATTTCACTCCAGCTAGAGGAGAACATCATGAGCGACCCGATCGTCATCGTTTCCGCGGCCCGCACACCCATCGGCGGACTGCTTGGAGACTTTTCCGCCCTGCAGGCCTGGCAACTGGGCGCCACCGCCATCAAGGCGGCCGTCGAGCGCGCCGGCGTGGCCGGCGATGCCGTCGACGAAGTGCTGATGGGCTGCTGCCTGATGGCCGGCCAGGGCCAGGCTCCCGCCCGGCAGGCCGTGCTCGCGGCCGGGTTGCCGCAGTCGGCCGGCGCGGTGACCCTGTCGAAGATGTGCGGCTCCGGCATGCGCACGATGATGTTCGCGCACGACATGCTCGTGGCGGGCAGCGCCAGTATCGTCGTCGCCGGCGGCATGGAGAGCATGACCAACGCGCCGCACCTTCTGGTGAATTCCCGCAAGGGCTATCGCTACGGTGCGTTCACCACCTACGACCACATGGCACTCGACGGCCTCGAAGATGCCTACGAGCGCGGCAAGGCGATGGGCGTGTTCGCCGAGCAATGCGTCGCCAAGTACGCCTTCACGCGCGAGGCCCAGGACCAGTTCGCGATCGCCTCGACCGAGCGATCGCTGAAAGCCAACACAGACGGCAGCTTTGCCTGGGAGATCGCCCCGGTGACGGTCGCCGGCAAGGGCGGCGAAGTCAGGATCGACAAGGACGAGCAGCCGTTCAAGGCCAAGCTCGACAAGATCCCGGGTCTGAAGCCCGCGTTCAAGAAGGACGGCACGATCACCGCAGCAAACGCCTCGTCGATTTCCGACGGCGCCGCCGCCCTGGTGCTGATGCGCGAGTCGACCGCGAAGAAGCTGGGCAAGACGCCGATCGCGCGCATCCTGGCGCATGCGGTGCACGCACAGGCCCCCGAGTGGTTCACGACGGCACCGATCGGCGCAATCAACAAGGTGCTGACGCGGACTGGCTGGAAGCCCGGGGACGTGGATCTGTGGGAGGTCAACGAGGCCTTTGCGGCGGTGACGATGGCGGCAATGAAGGAACTCAATCTGCCGCACGACAAGGTCAACATCCACGGCGGCGCCTGCGCGCTCGGTCATCCGATCGGCGCTTCGGGTGCACGCATCGTCGTCACGCTGCTCGGCGCGCTGCGCAAGACCGGCGGCAAGCGCGGCGTGGCGGCACTGTGCATCGGCGGCGGCGAAGCCACGGCGATGGCCATCGAGATGATCTAGCCGGTCCGGCTCCACGTGTTCGGCACCCACGACCTCGCGCTCTTCATCGTGACCGCGCTCGTGCTCAACGCGACGCCGGGCGTGGACCTGATGTACACGGTGACACGCACGCTGCAGCTGGGCTGGCGCGGCGGCGTCGCGGCCGCGCTCGGCATCGGCGTTGGATGTACGGTGCACGCCGTGGCGGCGGCGCTCGGGCTGGCGGCGCTGCTGGCCGCTTCGCCCTGGGCGTTCGAGGTGATCAAGTGGGCCGGCGCCGCCTACCTGCTGTGGCTCGCCTGGGGCATGCTGCAGGCGGCACTGCAGCCGGCCGATGCGCCGGCGAGTGCAACGGCCGCCGCACCGCGCCGTGCGGCACAGGTCTTCGCGCAGGGCGTTCTGACCAACGTGCTGAATCCCAAGGTGGCGCTGTTCTTCCTCGCGCTGCTGCCGCAGTTCATCGCGACGGACGCGGCGAACAAGCCGCTCGCCTTCCTGTTCCTCGGCGCGGTGTTCGTCCTGAACGGCACGCTGTTTCTGTTCGCGGTGGTCGCGGCGGCGCATCTGGCGCGGCGCACCGGCGCTCGACCTGCCGTCCGCCGCGCGCTCAACCTGCTGGGCGCCACGCTTTTTGCCGCGCTGGCGGCGCGGCTTGCGCTCTCGGTCCGGTGACGCGATGAGCACGGTCCTCGTCATCGGCGCATCGCGCGGCATCGGGCTCGAGTTCGTGCGGCAGTACGCCGCCGAGGGCGCGCGCGTCATCGGCACGGTGCGCCGTTCCGAGGACGCGGGCCGGTTACGTGAACTCGGTGCCAAGCCGGTGGTGCTCGACGTCGTCGACGAAGCGACCGTGGCGCAGTTCGGCGTTCAGCTGCACGGCGAGAAGATTGACGTGGCCGTCCTCAATGCGGGGGTTTACGGGCCACGCACCAGTGCGATCGCGATGCCCGGCGGGCTCGACTTCGACGCGGTCATGCACACCAACGTGCGCGCCCCGATGCAGCTGATCCCGCAGCTCGTGCCCGGACTCGCCGCGGCCGGCGGCCGGCTCGCGCTGATCTCGAGCCGCATGGGTTCGGTTTCGCTGATGAGCAGCACGTCGGGTTGGCTCTACCGCGTCAGCAAGGCCGCGGCCAATGCCGCGCTGCGCGCCGCAAGCCTCGAACTCGGTCCGCACGGCATCGTCTGCATCGCGTTCCACCCCGGCTGGGTGCGCACCGAGATGGGCGGCGCCGGCGCCGACATCGACGTCGCGACCAGCGTGGCGGGCATGCGGCGTGTGCTCGCGGCCGCCAATGCCTCGCAGAACGGAAAATTCCTCAACTTCAACGGCGAACAGCTGTCCTGGTGAATGAGCGACAAGCGACTGATCTCTTCGGGTTCCGCCTTCGAGGCGGTGGCGGGCTACAGCCGCGCCGTCGTCGAAGGCGATTACGTGCACGTCGCCGGCACCACCGGCTTCGACTACGCGGCGATGACGATCGATCCCGATCCCGTCGCGCAGACGCATCAGTGCTTCCGCAACATTGCGGCCGCGCTCGAGCAGGCCGGGTGTTCGCTCGACGACGTCGTGCGGGTCCGCTACTTCCTCACCGAGGCGCCGTTGTTCGAGCGAGTCGCGCCGGTATTCGGCCAGTATTTCGGTACTGCGCGCCCGGCGGCGACCGCTATCGTCTGCGGGCTCGTCGACGGCCGCATGAAGATCGAGATCGAGGTGACCGCACGGCGACGCGCCTGGACCTGAACGCCGTACGGGACCCGACGTCGTCTGTTCGGATGAAACACTAGCTACTCACCCATGCCGCTTTCGGTCTTCATCGTTCTCGTCTTCGGAACCTGCTGCTGGCTCGCCATTGCCTTGATCGAGCCGCTGATGCGCAGCTTCGCCAGCGAGGTGCAGCTCGCGAGCTGGATGTTCGTCGCCGTCCCCGGACTGCTGGCGATGCTGTTCGCGCTGCTGTCGTATGCAGGTGCGACCGCCCGGGTCACCAGCATGGACAAGTCGATGTCTCGCGCATTGCTGGTGGCGCTGGCCACCTGGATCGCCGTGGCCGCCGTGATCGCCTGGCTCTGGTGCCCGGCGCAGGGCGCGTTGCGCTGCACGTCCTACGCGTTGATCGCCACCGGTGTCGTCGGCGGCGGGCCGCTGCTGGTCGGCACGATGGCGGCCGGACTGATCGTGGGCCTGGTGCTGCGCTACCGGCCCGCTTGGGTATCCTTCGTGGACCGGCCGAAGTCACCGGCCGTCGAGGCCCCAGTGTCGCCGCTGGACGCCACCACGATCGATGCTCGCTGACGAACACAGGCTGCTCCGCGACGCACTACGCGACTTCGCTGCACACCAGCTTGCGCCTCATGCGGCCGGCTGGGACCGCAATGCCACGTTCCCCAGAGATGCGCTGAAGCAGCTGGCGGGCCTCGGCACGTTCGGCATCGCCGTGCCCGAGTCCTATGGCGGCGCCGGCATGGACTACACCGCGCTCGCGGTCGCGCTCGAGGAGATCGCCGCGGGCGATGGCGCCACCTCGACGATCATCAGCGTCAACAACTGCCCCGTCTGTTCGATCCTGATGGCGTGGGCGAACGAGGAGCAGAAGCGGCGCTACCTGGTGCCGCTGGCCCGCGGCGACATGCTCGGCGCGTTCTGCCTGACGGAGCCGCATGTCGGTTCGGAAGCCTCCGGGCTGCGCACGAGTGCGGTGCGCGACGGCGACCACTGGGTGCTCAATGGGGTGAAGCAGTTCATCACCAGCGGCAAGAACGGCGACGTGGCGATCGTGATGGCCGTGACCGACAAGGCCGCCGGCAAGCGCGGTATCAGTGCCTTCATCGTCGAGACGAAGTCGCCCGGCTATGTCGTCGCCCGGGTCGAGGAGAAGCTCGGCCAGCACGCCTCCGACACCGCGCAGATCGTGTTCGAGAACTGCCGCGTGCCGGCAGCGAACCTGATCGGAGAGGAAGGCGCCGGCTACAAGATCGCGCTGTCCGGACTCGAAGGCGGGCGCATCGGCATCGCCGCGCAGTCCGTCGGCATGGCGCGCGCGGCGTACGAAGCCGCGCTCAGGTACGCGCAGGAGCGCGTCGCATTCGGCCGGCCGATCGTCGAGCATCAGGCGGTGCAGTTCCGCCTTGCCGACATGGCGACTCAGATCGAGGCCGCGCGCCAGCTGATCCACCATGCGGCGCGCCTGAAAGACGCCGGCGAGCCGTGCCTGAAACAGGCCGCGATGGCCAAGCTCTTCGCCTCAGAGATGGCCGAGCGCGTCTGCTCAGATGCGATCCAGATTCACGGCGGCTACGGCTACGTAGCCGACTTTCCGGTCGAGCGCATCTACCGGGACGTGCGCGTGTGCCAGATCTACGAAGGCACGAGCGATATCCAGCGCATCCTGATCGCGAGAAATTTGTAGCGGGCTCGGTGTACGCATCCGCTGCGCGGATGCACGTGCACCTCGCCCGATTTTGATATGCGGGCCGGGCTTGGGGCGGCCCGGCGCCCGGCTCGATTACAAGATCAGAGGAAAAGCATGCGCGTGATACTGGCGGGAGCGACGGGATGGGCGGGCTCGGCGGTCGCACGCGGGATCGCGCGGAGCCATGACCTGCAGCTGGTCGCGGCGGTCGCGCGCACGGCGGCAGGCCGGACGCTTGGCGCCGCGCTCGATGAACCGGCCCTCACGGCCCCGGTGCATGCGACGGCGAAAGCAGCGCTCGCGACGGCGTGCGATGTCTTCGTCGAGTTCACCAAGCCGGACTGCGCCAAGTCGAACATTCTGGCGGCCCTCGAAGCAGGAGCCCACGTTGTGGTCGGCACCTCCGGCCTGAGTGACGAGGACTACGCCGAAATCGATACCGTTGCGCGCCGGACCGGGCGCGGTGTGCTGGCCTGCGGCAACTTCGCGCTCACGGTCGTGCTGCTGCAGCGCTTCGCCGAGATCGCCGCGCGCCACCTCGATCACTTCGAGATCATCGACTACGCCCACGAAGACAAGCCGGATGCACCGTCCGGCACGGCGCGCGAACTGGCGTTCCGGCTCGGTCAGGTCAAGGCGCCCCACCCCGGCGTCCCGCTCGAACAGGTGCGCGGCCCGCGTGAAGCGCGCGGCGCGACGCTCAATGGCGTGCAGGTGCATTCGGTGCGGCTGCCGGGCTATGTGATCGGCGTCGAAGCCGTGTTCGGCGCGCCCGGCCAGCGGCTGCACCTCGCGCACCACGCGGGATCGAGCGCGGAGCCGTATGTCGACGGCACGTTGCTGGCAATCCGCAAGGTCGCAACCTTGACGGGCGTGCATCGCGGGCTCGATGCGGTGATGACCTGGTAAGCGCGGAATGACGGCCGACTCGACCCAGCGCTTTTCCGACCGCGTCGAGGCCTATCTCGCCGGCCGCCCGCGCTATCCGGCGGAACTGGTGACCCATCTCGAAACGATCGGCGCCCTGCAGCGCACCGGCATCGTCGCCGACATCGGTGTCGGCACCGGCCTCTCGGCGGAACCCTTCCTCGCGGCCGGCCACCGTGTCGTCGGCGTCGAACCCAATGCGCCGATGCGCGCGGCCGGAGTCGAATTTCTCGCGCGCTACCCCGCCTACACCGCACGCGACGGCACCGCCGAAGCGACCGGGCTCGAAGCCGGCACGATCGACCTCGTGATCGCCGGACAGGCCTTCCACTGGTTCGATCCGCCGCGCTTCCGCGCGGAGTCGCTGCGCATCCTGCGTCCCGGCGGCTGGGCCGCGCTGATCTGGAACGATCGCGATCTCGACGGCACGCGGTTCCTGGCCGGCTACGAAGCGCTGCTCGTCGAGTACGGCAACGACTACCGCGCGATCCGCTACAAACACCAGGGTACGGATTCGATCCCGGTGTATTTCGGCGGCCACGCTCCGGCACCCGCGGAGTTCCAGCACCGGAGACCGATGGACTGGGGAATGCTCACCGCCCTCGCCGGTTCGGCGTCGTACCTGCCGGCGCCGGGCCAGCCCCGCAACAACGAACTGATGGCCGCGCTGCGTGCGCTCTTCGACGCCTGTGCCGCCGGGGGCACGATCGAGATGCGCTACACCTGCCGCGTGCACGCCGCCCCGCTCGGCTGAACCGGCCGCAGCACGTAACATCCGCCTTTTTGCAGCGAGAGGCGCATGCCGTCCGCGATCGAGTTCTACTTCGACTTCTCGTCGCCGTATTCATACATCGCTTCCGAGCGGATCGAGGCGCTGGCCGCGCGCACCGCGCGGTCGCTCGAGTGGCGGCCGGTCCTGCTGGGCGCGGTCTTCAAGACCTCCGGAGGTGCGCCGCTGACCGAGGTCTACGGGCCGAAGTCGAGCTACGCGGTGCGCGACTTCGCGCGCTCCGCAGCGTTCGTCGGCGTGCCCTACCGGCACCCGACCGTGTTCCCGATCGGCGCCGTAGCGGCTTCGCGCGCGGTTCTGTGGCTGCAGCGCGAGCATTCGGCACAGGTGGCGCCCTATATCCATGCGGTGTATCGCGCGTTCTTCGTCGCCGACCTCAACGTCGGCGAGCCGACGGTCGCGCTCGACATCGCGAAGTCCCTCGGTGTCGACACGGTGCGGCTGGCCGCCGGCATCCAGAACGACGCGATCAAGAACGCGCTCAAGGTGCAGGTCGAGGAGGCGATCGCACGCGGAGTCTTCGGTGCGCCGACGATCTTCGTCGACGGCGAGATGTTCTGGGGCCACGACCGGCTCGACCAGGTCGAGCGCTGGATCACCCACGGACCGTTCTAGGCACCGGCAGTGACGATCGTCGTCCACGGCACCCGCGCGTCGGGCAACTGCCACAAGGTGAAAATGGTGCTGGACCTCACCGGCCACGCCTACGAATGGCAGGAAATCGACGTCACGAAGGGGGAGACGCGCACGCCCGCGTTCCTGCGGATCAACCCGAACGGCAAGGTGCCGGCGGTCGTGCTCAACGACGGCACGGCGCTCGCGGAGTCGAACGCGATCCTCTGGTACTTCGGCGAGGGAACGCGGCTCGTGCCCGGCGACCGGCTCGGCCGCGCGCGCATGCTGCAGTGGATGTTCTTCGAGCAGTACACGCACGAGCCGGCGATCGCAGTGGCGCGCTACATCTGCGCGTTTCTCGGGCAGCACGACGATGCGCGCCTGCCGAGCCTCAGGGCGCGCGGTGGGCAGGCGCTCGGCGTCATGGAGCAGCAACTGGACGCGCATCCGTGGTTCGCCGGCGAGCGTCTGAGTCTCGCCGATCTCGCGCTCTTCGCGTACACGCACCGTGCCGACGAGGGCGGCTTCGACCTCGCGCCGTTTCCCGCAGTGCGCGCCTGGCTCGACCGCTGCCGCGCCGAGCCGGGCATTACCGAGATGCCGCGACCATGAGTGCTGAAAAGCCCTTCCGGTGGCATTCACGTCCCCCGCGGAACGACGAGCCGCAGCGCGAGGGCACGGCATGAGCGAACTCGCGCACTTCCGCCTGCTGGCGCGCGCCAACCGGCTCGCGAACCACCGACTGCATGCGGCCTGCCTGCAGCTGACCGACGCGGAGTTCAGGGCGCCGCGCACGAGTTTCTTCCCGAGCCTGTGGGCGACGCTGAACCACATCCTGATCGTCGACTGGTACTACATCGCCGCGCTGCACCGGGAGGCGGACATGCGCAAGGCGTTCGCCAGCGAGACGCCCTTCGAGCGCATGCCCGATCTGGCCGCGGCGCAAGTGGCGTCGGACGAGCGCCTGATCGCCTGGTGCGACGCCGCCGACGAGGACTCACTGGGGGCCGAAGTCGCGATGCAGCGCCGTGACCACGTGCAGCACGATGCGGCAAGGCACGTGCTGATGCACCTGCTGACGCACCAGATCCATCACCGCGGCCAGGCGCACGCGATGCTTTCCGGTACCGGGGTCGCGCCGCCGCAGCTCGACGAATTCCTGATGCCGAGCGAGAGCCGGTTCCGCACCGCCGATTTCGCGGCGCTCGGATGGACCGAAGCTGAACTCTTCGGCGCCTTCGCACCAACCACTGCGCGGAGCCGCAGCGCGTGACCCGCAAGCCGGCGATACCGTTCATCCTCATCACCGTCGTCATCGACGTGATGGGCTTCGGTCTGCTGCTGCCGGTGCTGCCAGCGCTGGTCGGCGAGTTCACGTCGAGTCGCGATGCGCAGACCTACTGGTACGGCGCGATGATCATCGCCTTCGGCCTGACCCAGTTCGTCTGCGCGCCGATGCTCGGCGCACTGTCGGACCGCTACGGGCGTCGCCCGGTGCTGCTGCTGTCGATCGCGGGCCTGGGCTCGATGTTCCTGCTGTCGGCGCTGGCGCATTCGGTGCAGGCGCTCGTCGCGCTGCGCATCATGGGCGGCGCACTGGCCGCGAACTTCGCGGTCGCCAACGCCTATGTTGCCGACATCTCGACGCCGGAGAAACGCGCCAGGAGCTTCGGCATGATCGGCGCTGCATTCGGCATCGGCTACGTGATCGGGCCGATGGCCGGCGGACTGCTCGGTGCCATCGACATCCGGCTGCCGTTCTACGTCGCCGCGGGCCTGTCGGTGCTGAACCTTCTGTATGGCTGGCTGGTGCTGCCGGAGTCGCTGCCCCGACGCGCCCGTGGCGAGCGCCCGGCATTCGACTTCAGGCGCCTGAACCCGATCGGCTCGCTGTACGGCCTGACACGGCTGCGCAACGTCGGCGTGCTGGTGGCGGTCATCGCGCTCGCCAATCTGGCGCAGTTCATCCTGCACAGCACCTGGGTGCTGTACACCAGCTTCCGCTTCGATTGGGGCCCGCGCGAAACCGGGCTCTCGCTCTTCGTCGTCGGGCTGATGGCGGCGCTGGTGCAGGGGGGGCTGCTCGGATGGCTGCTGCGCGCCTTCGGCGAGCGCCGGCTCGTGATCGCCGGCCTGCTGTCGGGGACGATCGCTTACGTTGCCTATGGCCTGACGACGATCGGCTGGGTGATGTACGCGATCATCTTCGCGAACCTGCTGGCCTTCGGCATCGGGCCCGCGCTGCACGCCATCGTCTCCAAGGCCGCGGACCCGAAGGAACAGGGGCTGGCGATGGGCTCGCTCAGTTCGATGAACTCGCTGCTGGCCGCGGTCGCGCCGCTGCTCGGCGCGCCGCTGCTCGCCGAAGCGAGCCACCTGCCGTCCGGCGATTGGAGAATCGGCGCGCCATTTTTCATGTCCGCGGCGCTGAGCCTTGCCGCGCTGGTCCTGGCTGTCGTTCACTTCCGACGTCACCGCCCTGCGGACATTCCGCACGTCGCACCGCTGCCGCGCGGCTGAGCCCGGCTACCATTCGCCTGACGGCGCTGCAGACGCCGCGCTCCCACCCGGACGAGAACGATGACGATCCTGGAGACACGTCTCAATCCGCGCAGTCCCGAGTTCAAGGCCAACGCCGAGTCGATGAGCGCGCAGGCTGCCGACCTCAAGGCGAAGATCACGCAGGTGGCCGCCGGCGGCGGCGCCGAAGCGCGTGCCAAGCACGCAGCGCGCGGCAAGCTGCTCCCGCGCGACCGCGTACAGCTGCTGCTCGATCCGGGCACGCCGTTTCTGGAACTGTCGCAACTGGCGGCGTGGGACATGTACGACGGCGCGGCGCCGTCAGCCGGCATCATCACCGGCGTCGGCCGCGTTTCCGGGCGCGAGTGCGTGATCGTCTGCAACGACGCGACGGTCAAGGGCGGCACCTATTACCCGATGACCGTGAAGAAGCACCTGCGGGCGCAGGAGATCGCGCGCGAGAACCGCCTGCCGTGCATCTACCTCGTCGACTCCGGCGGCGCCAATCTGCCGAACCAGGACGACGTGTTCCCGGACCGCGAGCACTTCGGCCGCATCTTCTACAACCAGGCCACGCTGTCGGCGCAGGGCATCCCGCAGATCGCCGTCGTGCTCGGCTCATGCACCGCGGGCGGCGCGTACGTGCCGGCGATGTCGGACGAGTCGATCATCGTCGCCAACCAGGGCACGATCTTTCTCGGCGGGCCGCCGCTGGTGAAGGCAGCGACCGGTGAAGTCGTCAGCGCCGAGGATCTCGGCGGCGGCGATGTGCACACACGCCTGTCGGGCGTGGCCGATCACCTGGCGTCGAGCGACGCGCACGCGCTGGCGCTCGCGCGCCGCATCCTCGCCACCACCAATTACGCCAAGCCGCAGCCGCTGCAGGTGCGCGAACCGCGCGAACCGAAGCACGCCGCCGCCGATCTGTACGGCATCATCCCGACCGACACGCGCAAGCCCTACGACGTGCATGAGGTGATCGCGCGCATCGTCGACGGCTCCGAGTTCGATGAGTGGAAAGCGCGCTACGGCTCCACGCTCGTCACCGGTTTCGCCTGGATCCGCGGCATGCCGGTCGGCATCGTCGCCAACAACGGCATCCTGTTCTCGGAGAGTGCGCAAAAGGGCGCGCACTTCATCGAACTGTGCTGCCAGCGCAAGGTGCCGCTCGTGTTCCTGCAGAACATCAGCGGCTTCATGGTCGGGCGCAAGGTCGAGAACGAAGGCATTGCGCGCCACGGCGCGAAGATGGTCACTGCCGTGAGCTGCGCCCAGGTGCCGAAGTTCACGGTGATCATCGGCGGCAGCTTCGGCGCGGGCAACTACGGCATGTGCGGCCGCGCCTTCGGCCCGCGCTTCGTCTGGATGTGGCCCAACGCGCGCATCAGCGTCATGGGCGGCGAGCAGGCGGCGAGCGTGCTGGCCACCGTGCGGCGCGACAACATCGAGGCCAAGGGCGGCACCTGGAGCGCCGAGGACGAGAAGAAGTTCAAGGCGCCGATCCTCGCGCAGTACGAGCACCAGGGTCACCCGTACTATGCCACCGCGCGGTTGTGGGACGACGGCGTCATCGACCCGCTCGACACGCGCGAGACGCTGGCCCTCGCCCTCAGCGCGACGCTTAATGCGCCGATCCCGGACACGACCTTCGGCGTGTTCCGGATGTAGCGGACCCGGGCCATGACGCAGAGCGCCTGCGCGCGCCCGGAACACGAGGACCTGCGGCGCCAGGTCGCGCGCTTCATCGCGGCCGAAGTCGAGCCGCATGCGCTGGCGTGGGATGAATCCGGCGCGACGCCGCGCGACGTGCTGCGCCGGATGGGTGCGCTCGGCTGGCTCGGACTGATGTACCCGTCCGACTACGGTGGCGCGGGCGCCGACATGACGACCAATGTCGTGTTCCAGGAGGCGCTGTCGCGCTCGACCTCCGGCGGCTTCATCATCACGGTGCTCGTGCACACCGACATGGCGAGCCCGCACCTTGCCCACGGCGGATCGCCGGAGCAGAAGCAGCGCTGGCTGCCGCGGGTGATCACCGGCGAACTGATCACCGCGGTCGCCGTGACCGAGCCCGATGCCGGTTCGGACGTCGCGTCGATCCGCACACGCGCCACGCGCGACGGCGACCACTGGGTGCTCAATGGCAGCAAGATGTTCATCACCAACGGCGTGCTGGCGGACCTGGTGTTCGTTGCCGCCCGCACCGATGCGAGCTCCCGGGGTTCACGCGGCCTCTCGATCTTCGCGGTCGAGCGCGGCACGCCGGGCCTCCGCGTCGGGCGCGCGCTGAAGAAGCAGGGCTGGCTGGCCTCCGACACGGCCGAGCTGGTGTTCGAGGACTGCCGCGTTCCGGCCGGCCACCTGATCGGGACGGAGAACGGCGGCTTCTACGCGATCATGCGCAACTTCCAGACCGAGCGGATCGCGCTCGGCGCGATGGCCGTCGGGCACTGCCTGACGATGCTCGACCTGACGTTTCGCTACGTCAGCGAGCGCCGCGCGTTCGGGTCGCCCCTGTGGGACAAGCAGGCGATCCGGCAGCGCCTCTCGATGCTGGCCGCCAAGACCGAAGCGGCGCGGCAGCTGCTCTACCACTGCGCAGCGCTCGTCGATGCGCAGCGTGACGCCGTGCGCAAGGTATCGATGCTGAAGGCGCTCACGGGCGAACTCGTCAACGAGGTCGCTTATGACTGCCAGCAGTTCCATGGCGGCATGGGTTACATGCGCGAGAGCCCGATCGAGCGGCTGGTGCGCGACGCGCGCGTGCTCGCGATCGGCGGCGGCGCGACCGAGGTGATGCTGGAAGAGGTGGCCAAGCGATGGGCACCGACCGGTTGAAACGAACGCCCGGCGAGCTGCCCTGGCACGGTTCCGTCCGGCGTCGTGTTCCGAGGCGACGGCAGGGACGGGCGCCGGGGCACGGACCGGCCTGCGCAACGGTTCCTCGACTAGGATGAGCATCCTGCCGCCGGGTTCGCCGTCCGCCGGCGGCCATACAGGCCGATGAGATGACCACCACGACCCTCGAGATCACGATCAACCATCGCGTCGCCGTCGTCTGGATGGCGCGCGAGACCGTGCGCAACGCCTTTAATGAAGCCTCGATCGCCGAGCTGACCGACGCGTTCCGGACGCTCGGTGCGGACCCCGACGTGCGCGCCGTCGTGCTGGCCGGCAGGGGGCCGGCCTTCTGCGCCGGCGCCGACCTCGCGTGGATGAAACGCATGGCGTCCTTCACGCACGACGAGAACCGCGCCGATGCGATGAAGCTCGCCACGATGCTGCGCACGATCCACGAATGTCCGAAGCCGGTCATTGCGCGCGTGCACGGCGACGCGTATGCCGGCGGCGTCGGCCTTGTCGCCGTGTGCGACATCGCGGTCGCCTCGGTCGAAGCGAGCTTCTGCCTCAGCGAGACCCGGCTGGGCCTGATCCCGGCCACCATCGGCCCATACGTGATGCGCGCGATCGGCACCAATGCCGCGCGCCGCTATTTCCTGACCGCAGAGAAGTTCGCGGCATCCGAAGCGTTCCGCATTGGCCTGGTCCACGAGCTCACGGACCCGGCGGAGATCGACGCCCGCATCAACGATCTGCTGGGCACGCTGATGCAGACCAGCGCTCACGCCGTGGCGGAATCCAAGCGCCTGGTGCGCGAGCTCGCGGGCCGCCCGATCGACGACGCGCTGGTGGCCGACACCGCCGAACGCATCGCCTCGATCCGCACCAGCGACGACGGGCGCGAAGGCGTGCGCGCCTTCCTCGAGAAGCGCAAGGCACGCTGGATCGCCGAGTACGAAGCGATGGCGGTGCAGGATGGGGATGATGAAGAGATGTAGGTGATTCGGTCGAGATGTACGCATCGGCTGCGCCGATGCACGTGCATCTCGACCGCTAGGATTGGCGAGTCGGGCTTCGGAGCGGCCGGGCGCCCGACTCGAGTACAACTGCACGCTGGTCAGGCGAACCCTGCGAGGCGCGTCGAGGTGGAATGGATTCGCTGGACCTGACTCAACTGGTTGCGCTGGCAGCGGTGCTGGGGTTTGCGAGCGGCATCCGGCTGTATGCGGTGCTGCTGGTGGTCGGACTCGTCGGCTACGCCGGGTGGGTCGCGCTGCCCGCGGGCCTGGCGGTCCTGCAGCATCCGTTTGTGCTGATTGCGGCCGGGGTGATGTTCCTGGTCGAATTCGTCGCCGACAAGATTCCCGGCGTCGACTCGATCTGGGACGGTATCCAGACCTTCATCCGCATCCCGGCCGGCGCCGCGCTCGCGGCGGGAGTCTTCGGCGGCATGGACAGCGCCGCGTGGACAACGGCGGCCGCGATCCTCGGCGGAACGCTGGCCGCAACCAGCCATTTCACGAAGGCGGGCACGCGCGCAGCGGCGAACACGTCGCCCGAACCGATTTCGAACGTCGCGCTTTCGCTGGCCGAGGATCTCGCAGTCGGCGGGCTGCTGTGGCTCGTGATGACCTATCCGTGGGTGGCGGCCGCGATCGTCGCCGCGCTGGTGCTGCTCGCGATCTGGCTGCTGCCTAAGATCTTCCGTTTCGTGCGGCGCGTCCTCCGCGCGCTGTTCGGCTCGCCCGAGGCCACGGCGGCCACCGACGACAAGGCCCTGAGGTGACCGTGTTCGGCAGGAGATTCATTGTCAACCGAGGCGACCGCGCAGCCAGGGGCTGCGAGCCTCATGTCGCCCGGCGCCAGGCGCCGGACGGTTTCGCCGCGAAGTGGACATGTTTCGCAAGATACTGATTGCCAGCCGCGGCGCCCGAGCAGCCGCAGGCGGCGAGTTCCATCCTGCTCGGCGCGCAGCGCCGGGCGATCGAGCCGCGGGGTGACGATGTTCCGCAAGATCCTCATTGCCAACCGCGGCGAAATCGCCTGCCGCGTCATCACGACGGCGCGCAAAATGGGCGTGCGCACCGTCGCCGTGTACTCGGACGCCGATGCCGGCAGCCGGCATGTCGCGCTCGCCGACGAGGCCGTGCGCCTCGGACCCGCGGCCGCGAAGGACAGCTACCTGCGCGGCGACCTGATCCTGCTGGCGGCTCGCGACACCGGCGCGCAGGCGGTCCATCCCGGCTACGGATTCCTGTCGGAAAACGAGTCGTTTGCTCAGGCGTGCAGCGATGCGGGCGTCGTGTTCATCGGCCCGCCGCCTTTCGCGATCCACGCGATGGGCAGCAAGAGCGAGGCCAAGTCGCTGATGGAGCGCGCCAAAGTCCCGCTCGTGCCGGGCTACCACGGCGCCAAGCAGGAGCCGACTTACCTGCATGCGCAGGCCGATTCGATCGGCTACCCGGTGCTGATCAAGGCGAGTGCGGGAGGCGGCGGCAAGGGCATGCGCGTCGTCACCTCGACCGCCGACTTCCGGCCGGCGCTCGAGTCGTGCCAGCGCGAGGCGCGCGCATCGTTCGGCGACGACCGCGTGCTGATCGAGAAGTACATCGAGCGCCCGCGGCACATCGAGATCCAGATCTTCGCCGACGGCGTCGGCAACGGCGTGTATCTCTTTGAGCGCGACTGCTCGGTGCAACGCCGCCACCAGAAGGTGATCGAGGAAGCTCCCGCCCCGGGAATGACGCCGGAGCGCCGCAAGGCAATGGGCGATGCCGCCGTGGCGGCGGCGCAGGCGGTCGGTTACGTCGGCGCGGGCACGGTCGAGTTCATCGCCGACCCGCATGGCCACTTCTTCTTCATGGAGATGAACACGCGGCTGCAGGTCGAGCACCCGGTGACGGAGATGATCACCGGCCACGACCTCGTCGAGTGGCAGCTGCGCGTCGCCGCCGGCGAACCGCTGACGGCGATGCTGCCGAAGCTCCAGGAATCGCTCGAAATCTCGGGCCATGCGATCGAGGCGCGCGTCTACGCGGAAAATCCGGACAAGGGTTTCCTGCCGGCCACCGGACGCCTCGCGCACTACGCCACGCCGGCGCACGTCGCCTTCATGCGCAATATGGACGGCGAGCCGTTCCACCGCCCGGCGACGGTGCGCATTGATTCCGGCGTGCGCGAGGGCGACGAGATCACCCCGTACTACGACCCGATGATCGCGAAGCTGATCGTCTGGGGCGAGGACCGTCCGCAGGCGATCGCGCGCATGCAGGAGGCGCTGGGCGACATGCACATCGTCGGCCTCGCGAACAACGTTGACTTCCTCTCGCGCCTGTTCGCGAACGCGAGCTTTGCCGCCGGCGAACTCGACACCGGGCTGATCGAACGCGAGCGCGACCGGCTGTTCGCGCACGACGCCCACGACGAGCGCGTCGGCAACGAGCTGCTGGCGTTCGCCTGCGCCCGCGTGCTCGCGGACGATGCGCGCGCCGAGACGCCCGACCCCTGGAGCTCGACGCAGGGCTGGCGGCTGAACACCACCTACACGCGCACGCTGACGTTCAAGTCCGAGCGCGGCGTGCACGATGTCGAGCTCGAGTACGCGCGCAACGGCTATCGCTTCCGGCACGCAGGCGCCGACGCGGCACTGTCGGTCGCGCGCGCCGAGGGCACCCGGCTCGCAATCGCCTTTGGCGGCCGCTCGCTGGTCGCCGACGTCGTGCGCCAGGGCGACGAGCTGCACGTGTTCACGCGGGGCCGGCACCGCGTGCTCGCTCTGGTCGACATCATTGCGCAGTCCGGTGAGCACGAGGCCGGGGGCGGCAGGCTCACCGCGCCGATGCCCGGCAAGGTCATTGCCCTCGCCACGCATGCCGGCGCGCGCGTTTCGCGCGGCACGCCGCTGCTGGTGATGGAAGCGATGAAAATGGAGCACACGATCATTGCTCCGGCTGACGGAGTCGTCGGCGAGCTGCTGTACGCGGTCGGCGACCAGGTCGCAGAAGGTGCCGAACTGGTCCGCTTCGAGGCCGAGTAACCGACACGCCCGATGACGCTGCGAGTCGTCTTCTGCGCGCGTGAGACGACCGCGCAGGTGTGGGCCGAAGCACTGCACTCGGCCCTGCGGCAGCGCGGCGTCGACGCCGACGTCTGGACCCGGAATGCCGACCTCGCTGCAGCCGATGTGCATGCTCCGCAGGCCGACGTGGCTGTCGTGTGGAGGCCGCCGCCCGCACTGTTCGACGAACAGCACCACCTGCGGGCCGTGTTCAATCTCGGCGCGGGCGTCGACGCCCTGCTCGCGCTCCCCACTTTCCCTCCCGACGTTGCGCTGTTCCGGCTCGAAGACGCCGGAATGGCGCGCGCGCTGTCGGAGTACGTGCTGGCCGCCGTGCTGCGCGTCTACCGCCGCTTCGACCGTTATGCGCAGTCACAGTCGGAGCGGCGCTGGCAGCCGCAGTCGCTGCCGGCACGCGAGCGCTACAGCATCGGCGTCGCCGGACTCGGCGTCATCGGCGCGGCGATCGCGGCGGATCTGGCGCGGCACGGCTTCGCGGTGCGCGGCCACGCGCGCTCGCGCAGGCAGATCGGCGGCGTCGACTGCCGCGCCGGCGAGGTCGAGTGGGCGAGCTTCCTCGATGGACTCGACGTGCTCATCAGCGTACTGCCAGCGACGGACGCAACGCGCGGCCGGCTCGACCGCCCGGCGCTGCAGCGCCTGGCACGCGGTGCGCACGTCATCAACGTGGGGCGCGGCTCGGTGCTGGTCGAGGATGATCTGCTGGCGCTGCTCGATGCCGGGCACCTGTCCGGCGCGACACTCGATGTCTTCGCCACCGAGCCGCTGCCGCCGGACCATCCGTTCTGGTCGCGCCCGGAGATCGTCATCACCCCGCACGTCGCCGCCGAGACAGAACTCGCTCCGGCGATTGCCCAGGTGGCGGAAAAACTCGAACGCTGGACGCGCGGCGCTGCGGTGAGCGGCCCCGTCGACCGCAGCCGCGGGTACTGACGGCGCCCGCCAGGTGCTCAGCTGGTTTCGCCGGGCGCGGGCGGCCCCGAAATCTCGTCGCGGAAGGCGATCTGCACGGCGACGGCCTCGGTCTCGCAGCTCTCTTCGGCAAGATCGGCCCCGAAGTAGCGCACCTGCAGGTAGTGCGCGAACTCGTGCGCCAGCGACTCGTCCAGCGTACGGTGCAGACGCCGGTAGTAGGAGGGGTCGTCCGTCAGGTAGATTTCGTTGCGCGCGACCACGTAGACGTTGGCGAACAGGGGTGGCCGGAAGCGCCACTGCGGAGCGACGGCTTCCTGGAACTGCGCGAGCGGCGTGCTGTGTTCGAAATGGATGGCCGGCAGAGGCTCGTCGGCCCTCAGAGTGACGCTCATGCGGCGCGCGACCGATTCGAGGATGGCGCGCGGGTCATTCTGCAGTGTGAGGGGGGCCGGTTCATCGGCTCCCGCGACGACGGCTGCAGCCAGCAGTGCAACGCACGAGACCACCCGCAGGCAACGCCCAAACGCTCCCGCGCCTGACCCGCCTTCCCGATTCCGTCCTGTCGCGTCCATTTTGGGCCCCATCCGGCGTGCGCCGACCGAAGATGGGCCCATGGTGCGGCGACGAAGACGGCTCACGCGACGGCATTTGCCGCAGGACGATTGCGACTAAATCCACACTGGAGCCGTCGCGCCGGGTTCGCGGCGCCGCAAAAGAAAACGGCCGCGGGCGTCGCGCGCCGCGGCCGTCTACCGGAAGCTGAAGCAGTTCAGGGCCTGAGGAACGTCACTTTCGTGGCGTTGGCCTTGCCCCCCGCCAGGCTTGCGTCGACCTTCACGAGGTCGCCGTTGGAAAGGTCCTTGGCCGCGCCTCCACGGAACTGGGTCGTGTCGCTCCACGTGACGGTCTGACCGCGCACGACAAAGGTCTTGTCGGCCGCCTTCACGTCGCTGACCAGCCCCATCAGCCGCACCGTTGCGCCGGGAATCTGCACTTCGATCTCGCGCGCGACCACGTCGGCGCCGACCAGTTGCGCCCGCACCTCGACGTGCTGGTTGGCCGCGAGCGGGCCGTTGGTGATGACGGTCTGGTCGTCGTACTTGATCGTGCCGCCGTTCAGTGAGAACGTCTTCGTCGTCGTGTTGAGGTTCGTCAGCGTGCCCTCGAGGTAGATCGAGGGCGTGATGGCGGCGTTGCGGAACTCGACCTTGCCGACGAGGAACGCTGCGCCATCGAACACGCCGCGGACATCGACCAGATCGCCGTCCGAGAAGTCGGCCAGGGTCCCACCCTGGAACACCGTGTTGGGCGCCAGCTTCATCGGAATGCCGAGCAGCTTGAACTCACCGGTCATCGCCTTGTATTCGCTGACCACACCTAAGAGGTGCAGATCCATGCCGCGCGGCGGCGCGCCGAAGCGCACCTCGTCGGCCTTGACCATGGTGCCGTCGATGCGGCCGACCACCGTCACGAAAGCGCCGGCCTTAAGGTCGCCAATCACGCCGCCCTTCAGGCTGGCACCGTCAGCGTTCACCGGAACTCCCCGCACCTTGAAGCTCTTGGCGCTGAGGTAGTCGGTGACCTGCCCGGTCAGCACGACACGGCGCTGCTCCGAGGCCGGAATCAGCCAGACGCGAGTTGCGTTGAGCGTCACCGCACCGGCCGCGACGGCCAGAGTGCCCTCGACGCGGACCAGCGCCATCAGCTTGATGTCGGTGAACGCAGGGTTCTGTCCGCCCTTGAGTTCCGCCTTGGTCGCGTCGACCGCGAGGCCGTTGACCTTGAACTTCCTGCCGTCAGCCGACGCCTCGGTGACCAGCCCGCCGATGCTGACGCGGCGACCGTCGAGCGTCGGCGACTTCATCACCCGCACCGCCTTGGCCACCAGCGTTCCCGCCGTCGGCAGCTGGTCGCTGTAGACGAAGACGAAGTCGTCGTTCGCGAGCGTGGCGCCTTCGGGCTTGATGACCGCGTTCGTGTAGTTGATCGTCAGGTCACCGAGCTTGAAGGTCTTGGGGTTGGCGGCGGCGTTCAGGTTCTTGACCAGTCCACCCGCGCGCACGGCGATGGTTCCGGCCGCCGGCTTCAGTTCCACGCGCGTGGCGACGATGTTCTTGTCGGTGTCGAGCGTGCCATGCACCTCGACCCAGTCGCCGACCTTGAGTTTCGTGAGATCGTCGATGCCCTCGAACGCGGTCTTCGCATCGCCCGTGGTCACGACCTTCACGGTCTGGCCCACCACCTTGAAGCTGCCGCCGGTGGCGTCGACCGAATCGACCGGGCCGATGACGGTCGCACGCACGAAGAGCTTCGTCACCTGACCGTTGTCGTCGAGCGCGGCCTCGACCTGCTGGCCGAGCTTCACATCGGCCATCGTCGCGGCCGTCTCGGCGCGCGGATCGACGTCGAGCGCCACGGTGGCATTCGCCGCGGCGCTGTAGTCCACGCCGTCAACGGCGACCGAACTGGCAAAGCCGGTCACCGTCCCGCTCACGGTGTTCGGCAGCGCGGCGACTCCTGGGTCCGTCGGCGCACCCGGCGTCGATGCGCCGACCGGCGCACTCGTGACACCCGAAGCGTTGCCCGGCACCTCGCCGCCGCCGCATGCCACCAGCAGTGCGGCGATCGCCATCGAGGCCAACGCGGCTGAAATCTTCTTCATTGTTTCTCCCTGAGAGTCCGTTCGACATCGCGGGACGAAGTCGCCGTGCAGCGCTCCGCCACGGCGAAAACTATGCGTGTGCACAGGGGACGCGATCAAGCGCGCGCTTCCCAACGATGCGCTAGACCGATGGGCAGGACCTCTTCCCGGTCGCAATGTGTCGCAAATCCGGCCTCGTTCTGCGCAAAGTTCCGCCAGGATTTCCCAACCGTTGGTCGATTCAGCCCCGCGCTACCATTCAGTTTCGCCGGAGGATTCCGTATGAACCTGCCTTCCCGAGTGCGCATCGTCGACGTCGGTCCGCGCGACGGTCTGCAGAACGAAAAGCAGATGATCCCGGCGGACATCAAGGTCGAGCTGGTGGATCGCCTGACCGACGCCGGCTTCGGCGCCATCGAAGTGACGTCGTTCGTTTCCCCCAAGTGGGTCCCGCAGATGGGCGACGGTGCCGAGGTGATGGCGCGCATTCGCCGCAAGCCGGGCGTCGTGTACTCGGTGCTGGTTCCGAACATGAAGGGCTTCGAAGGCGCGCTCGCCGCGAAAGCCGACGAGATCGTCGTCTTCGGCGCGGCCAGCGAAGCGTTCTCGCAGAAGAACATCAACTGCTCGATCGCCGAGTCGATCGAGCGGTTCCGGCCGGTGGTGGCGGCGGCGCGCGAACACGGCATGCACGTGCGCGGCGCCATTTCCTGCGCGCTCGGCTGTCCGTACCAGGGCGAGGTGACGCCGGAGGCCGTGAAGTACGTCGCGCGCCTGATGCACGAGATCGGAGTGCAGCACGTCGGCGTCGCAGACACGATCGGCATTGGCACGCCGGAGGCAACCAAGCGCGCCATGGACGCCGCGCTGCAGGTCTACGAACTCGCCGACGTGTCCGGACACTTTCACGACACCTACGGCATGGCGACGGCGAACGTCTATGCGTGCCTGGAACTCGGCATCGCGAGCTTCGATACCAGCATCGCGGGCCTGGGCGGCTGTCCGTACGCCAAGGGCGCTACCGGCAACGTCGCCACGGAGGACGTGCTGTACCTGCTGCGCGGCCTCGGCATCGACACCGGCATCGACTTCAGCCGCGTCGTCGAGACCGGCCAGTGGATCAGCGGCATCCTGCAGCGCAAGGCGTTCAGCCGCGCGGGCAACGCCATCACCGCAAAGCAGGCCGCCTGAAACGGCATTCGCGTGCCTGCACGGCCGAAGCGGCGCGGGCTTGCTCCGCGGAGTAGCTGGCCACTTGTCCTGCAGTTCCAGCCCGCGCCTACCTCTGGACTTCCCTCCAGCCGATTCGCCGCGGGTTCAGAACACCGCTGCCGACATTCAGTCCGCGTGTTTCCTTCACGCCGGACGCGCCGGTAGTGATGATCTTCATGGACAGACCGTAGAGCCTGACAATTGCATTGCCCACTGTCAGCGTGCCGGGGCGGAAAACGCCCACTTCGCCATTTGACGCCGTGCTCACCGCCTGGCCTGTCTTGTAGTTGAACTGATAGATCCAGCTGTCACCGCCCGCGGTGCAGGCGTTGTTGTTCGGGACGTTCGTCGTCACAACCAGCGTCCCGAGCACCAGCTGCAGATCCAGATTGACACGCTCCCCGGTGGACGGAAAGTCAACGTACCAGCCGCCGTCCGTGCTCCAGTTCACGGCAGTCCCGGTCATGCCCCGTCGACCAGTCGAAATCGACGTTACGGTCTGTGCGCGGAACGTGCCGGATGTTCGCGGACTGCCTATCGCGAGCCCCGTGTCCTTGATGGCATAGACAGAGGACACATAGGACCAGTCTCCGGCCGGCGACAGGGTTGCCGGATCCTGCAGATCCGACGACCCGAGGTAGCGGCCGGTGCCGACGAAGACGACGTGTTTGCTCTCGATCTGCCCCAATTCAGGCCGGGCCGTAATCGGCTGAACCCGGCCGGCGGAATCCTTCAGTGTTGCCATGCGCAACACACCTGGCGGCGAAGTGTCGAGATCAAATCGCCAGAGGTTCCCCTCCAGATCCCCGCCGTAGACATACTGCGTCGTGTTGTCGGTATCCGGATCGCGGACCCAGTTCGAGACACGAGCGAAGCCAGAAGGGTCCGTCGTGCTCCCGACTCCGGTTCCAACCTTGTTCAGCACGGCCCCCGTGGCCAGGTCGAGAACGTAGAGATAGCCGCGGCCGTCACCCGGGCTCACATTGTTGTAGCCCGATGTCAGGAGTGCGACCCATCGGCCGTCACTGGACCGCTTGGTCATCACCGGGTTGCCGAACGACAGTCCGAGGTCCGCGTCGCTGCGGGGGCACAGGGTCGAGTCCGAACAGAATTCCCAGAGGAGGACCGGACTGACTGGATCAGTGATGTCGAGCGCGTAGTAGCCACGTCCCCCGTCGTTCAGACCACCGATCAGCACGGTCCGCCACTGACCGCCGAAGTACGCGTCGCCGATCGCAGGCGATCCGTCGACATAGAACTCGTGGGACGTCGCGTAGGCAGTCTCCGCAAGCTTGTACAGCTTCGGCAGCACCGTGCGCGGAACGAATGCCCACACTTCATCTCCGGTTGTGGCATCGAAGGCGTGCAGCATGCCGTCGTTGCCGCCGATGTAGACCATCGCGCGTCGTGAGGCATGAAGCGCCTTGAAGTCGAAGTAGGAAGGCACATCGGCATCACCATAGCTGCGGCGCGGATCGCGCACGAAGCCCGGCCTCGATCCGACCAGGTCGCCGAGAACATACTCCCGCTCCCGGAACAGCGACTCGTACTGCCGCTGACCGCGCACGAAGTTCACGAGATTCGCACCGTTGTCGACTGTGGCCCGATCCGAGGAGTTCAGACCGGCACACTGCGAGAGCGATGAACACTTGCTGGTGAAGTACGCGCGTGTTGCCGTGTCCATCGACGCCCAGGAAAACGGAATCAGCGCGCCGCTCTGCCCCGTGTAGATGACTCGACTGTCCGATGAGGCCGACGTCTTGGCGTTGAGACGGTCTCTCGCTGACCATTCGATCGCCGCCGCAACGTTGCCGGTGGCTGGATCAATGCGTTGGGCGATCAGTTCGCCGTCCCAGCGGGTCGTGCGATAGGTCGAGCTGTAAATGGCGTTATCCGTCGTCGTGATGTTGGGGCTGCTGGTCGCCGACGCAGCGGCCGACCCCACCAGGACCCGCAGGTCCGAGAGGGCCGTCACGAGACCGTCGTAGAGTGACGTCGAATCGTTGGCGCTGACAAAGCGTCCCCGGGCGTTGACGGCGGCATGCCAGAGATCGTCTAGTTTCGCCGGATCATCCGCGTCGGCGTTGGGCGGCACTGGCCAGTTGCACACGGTGCCCGTGGCCTGCCACGAACACCCTGTGTTGCCGGTGCGGATGTTGTAGAAGTCCCCGAACGTGGCTGCCTCGTAGTTCGGGAGATATCGCATGAATCCGCCCAGGCCCAGTCCGAGCGTGAACGTCAGCATGTGCTGGCCGCTGTTCATGTCTCGGGTGGTGGTCGGGACGTTGTTCTCGCTGACATCCGTCCCCAGCGCACCCGTCGAGCCGGGCGCTCTGAGGTCCGACGCGTAGTAGTACATCGCCACGTCGGCTAGAGTCCAGCTGGCCCCGAGATTCCCGTCGAAGGCCCCCGACGCGCGAGTCGAGAATCCTGCATCGACGTTGTCCATGTTGGTCATCGCCGACCCGTCGGTCTTCTGACCGGCGCTGCTGTTCCAGTATCCGTCGGTGCTCAGGATGGCGACGTTGGGCTGGCACGAGTACTGCACCGGATCCTGGCTCATGCCCGAGTTGATCCCCGTCTTGATCCCCGCATAGTGCCGCCCGACACGCGAAAGCGCTTCGCGCAGCGGCGTGTTGCCGCTCGGACTGATCGAGTAAAGCTTCGTATACCAGGCCGTCCGTTGGGCACCGGAAAACGTGTCTATCGGCGCGTACTTGTTAGTGCTGACCGGCGATCCCGGATTGATAGTGATGAAGCCTACGCGGTAGCGTCCGTCGAGTTCGAGGAACGCATAGCCGACTGCGGTCTTCATCATCTGCATGCGCGTGCTGTAGTACGCGTACCAGTTCGCGAAGTTCGTCATCTCCTCTGCGTAAGTGCATACGGGATACGCGGCGCAATCGGTGCGCCCCGGACGGCCGCCGTACGTGCTCTGGGACGGCGTGATGTCGACCCGACTGAACTTTCCGTAGCGCGCATACGTGTGATTTGTCGACCAGGACTCCTGGCAGCGCGGTTTTCCGCTCGTGGACCCTGTCACTGCGCTGTTGCTGTTGGCATCCGTGCTGTTCTGGCAGAACCTCACTGGAGCCGGATAAACGTAGTTTCCGGTCGGCGTCGCTGACAGGGTGCAGGTCGTCAGCGCGACGTCGCTGCAGTGCTCGCGCGGCAGCATGTCGTAGTAAAAAGGGCCGCCGTTGCGCGTGATCGGGTACCTGAACGAGCCACTCGACGTGCCGTTCGGATAACCATTGGTCGAGGTGCTGTTGTAGACGAACGGATTGCCGGTATCGATTCCATTGCGACGGCAGTTAGTGGCGTCTGTCGGGTTGTCCGAATTGTTCTTGCAATAGACGATTTCCGGATAACCGCTGACGAGGTTGATCGTCGATGAGCCGACAAAGGCATTCACCTTGACGTTTGTCCACGGCGATCCGTAGCTCGTCATACGGTTGCCGGAGCCGTCAATGGCCGGCAGGTACCTGACCTGCGGGTTGTAATAGATCGTGTTGAACTGATACGCATACCAGGGCGGATTGCCCTCCAGCCCTGCGGTCGTCGTCGAGTTGCAGTTGCTGTTGCTGCAGCGGGACTTGTCGATGTTGTTGTCGTTGACGGCTTCCGGCATGAAGCGCGAAGCCATACTGCCCGAATCGTCGAGTATGAACATGACGTTCGGCTTCACCTGTGTCGCCAGCGAATAAGTCAGCGGGATGGTCGCGATATCGGTGACCTGCCCGAACCCCGAGGTCGACGTCAGGCCGAAGATCGCGAGCAGCAGAGTCTTGCTCAGGAGACGCATGCGGGCACCTAGAGTGAAACGAACGCCTGGACCAGCGTGCTGGTGTTGCGGGGACCCACCACGCGCACGGTGATTCGGTAGTAGTTCTGTGCGCTGCCGCTGAAGTTCGTGGCATCGCCCGCATAGCTCCCGCCGGCCGCGGCGGCGGACCCGGTCGTCAGTGCGGAACAGGACACGCCGGGGTCGTTCGGGTTGCCCGGTGCGGAACACATGCGGTGTATCAGCCACTGGATCGTGTTGCCAGACGTATCCGTGCTCTGGCAAGCCCCGCACACCGACCATAGATTCGGGTCGTCCCAGTTGGGTTCGATGATGCTGGCGAAGTAGCCGCGGTTGGCATTGGAGTTGTTCAGCGTGGGCGTTCCGGCCGTCGACTGCAGCCAGGTCACGGCGCCCTGTATGCCGGCATCGGAGGAATGAACGGCAGCGTTCCTGAAGGCGAGGTTTCCCGCCACCAGCTGGTTCGTGTCCATTGACCGCGAAAGTGCAACGACGCCGACCAGCATGGCGACCAGTGCGACCAGCACGATCATCAGGACAGTGCCGCGCTGCGAACGTCCTGTCGAAACACGCTTCATGCAGGCCGCCAGATCATGTTGCGCAGGCTGACCGTTGCCTCGAAGACGCGATAGCGGTAGCACTGCCAGTCCGGATCAGCACTCAGGTCGAGCACGCCTGCCGCCCAGGTCGGCGCAGCGGTCGTCGTCGCGCACTGCCCCGTGGCGGCATCCGGTCGTTCACGCTGCACACTGCGCGCGACCAGCGCCAGTCGAATCGCGACGACCGACGCCCAGCCGTTCGACGAGTTCGGAGTGACTTCGTCCCACGTGTCGATGGCGCCATCGCCGTCGGTGTCCTTGCCGTACTGCGCCTGGAGCTGAACGATGGAAGCGGCCACCGGCATGGCCAGGCTGCCCTGCAGCATTTCGTCCATCATCAGATTGCCGTTCTGCAGGTAGTAACGATGCACTCCGGGTGTGGAGCCGATCGGAAATACCATCCCGGCAAGCGTGTAGTTCGGACCGAGTCCTCCGGGCTTGTTGTAGCGGGAATTGGCCCACGTTCCCCACGGTGTGCGATAGGACCCGCTGGTACGTTTCAGGACGTCCTGCTGGCCCGCAACCT
Source organism: Burkholderiaceae bacterium (assembly GCA_035429805.1). Classification (GTDB taxonomy): domain Bacteria; phylum Pseudomonadota; class Gammaproteobacteria; order Burkholderiales; family Burkholderiaceae_F; genus JALORV01. Next base: position 80,609 of record DAOMFL010000006.1, on the reverse strand, counting down.
CCAGGCTCGGCGTATTCGTGGCCTGGTGCAGCGAGCAGTCGAGTCCCGGCTCGCCTACGACGAGCAGCTGTCCGGACTGGATTCCGAAGCTGTTATCGATGCGAAGGTCAGCGACGTTGGTGGGTGTCGCCTGCGTCAGGCGAATCGGGGCCGGCACGGCCTCGGTGCTGCTGAAGGTGAGCTCGATCGTGTCAGGCGCGGTGCCGGCACCCTGGGTAATTTCGATTGGTGACAGACGGAACTGGAGATCTCGCGGCGGGTCCGTGCCACCGTCATAGCCAACCACCTGGCATCCCAGCAGCTCGGTCGAGTTCAATCCGAAGCCTGCCATCCGCAGTTCGCGCTGCAGCGAGTACATGGCGAGGGACCCGTTGAAGGTGGCATCGCCTCCCGCCATAGCGGAGCGCCGGTAGCCTTCCGAAGCGGCAAAGGCCTGGTAGACGGCAAGCGAGACCAGTAGCGAGATCGTCATCGCGATCATCACTTCGACGAGCGTCATGCCCCTCGAAGCCGAAGTCATTCCGCGCATTCATGGCTCCTGCAGCGTTGCGACAGCGCTGTAGGTGCGCCGGTCGCCGTTGCGAGGCTGCCAGGTCAGCGTGACCGTGACCTCGGTGCCATTGACCATGACCACCGCATCGGAGGAGGGCAACTGCTGCTGGACTTCCGTCAGCCAGGGCGTCAGCCGTGCCTGAGTGGTATTGCCATGACCTGCATAGGCGTAAAGCGCGACATTCGCCCGATCGACCCACATTTCGCTGATCAACCGATCCGCCAGCAAGGAGGCGTCGACCCGGTACTTGGCGTCGGAAAACGAGTTGAAGGCCGCGGCATGGGTGCCGAACAGGCCCAGGACGCCGACGGCAAAGATGACCGTCGAGACCAGCACTTCGGTCAGGGACATGCCGAGCGAAGCGTGCCGCAGGCCCCTGACATGCCTGTGCGCTGGCTTCAGCCGCGTCATGGTCAACACCCCCGGGGATCGCTGTGCGACACCGAGGGGTCGCACATCCGGACGTCGCCCGCCACACCCAGTGCGATTCGAAGCACCCGTCGATCAGCGCTTGCCAGGTTCGGATTGTCGACGTCGATGCTCGTCGCCGTGGGAGACCCGTCCACGTTGCCGACCACGCGGCCCAGCGAATCGAACGTAATCGTCGTTGCCGTCGCAGGAGTGAGGGCGAGCTGAGGCTGGCCGGAGGTCTCGAGTGCGGCGCGGGACTGGATCACGCCCAGGCAGTCGCCCGGATCGTCGACACCCGGCGTGCCCCCATCCACCGGATTTGAACACCCGACCAGCCACGACGATGACGCGCCATCCGTCACGACAAACTGGACCATGCGGTTGCGGCGGACCGCTTCGGCCCGCGCCAGCTGCAAGCCGCTGAGGATGGATTCAGCCGCGGTTCTCGTGTGCGCATTGCCGATCCAGTTTGCAAACATCGGCGCAGCCTGCGTGTACAGAACGGCGGACACGGTCAGAACGACGGCAACTTCCACGAGCGTCACGCCGGCTTGTCGTCTGGGGTTCGACCTCATCGCGTCACCCAACGCGTCCCGGCGTCGGCGGGAAGCGAGCCCCAGGTCGTGGGCAATCCTGCCGTCGCGCGAACATTCGCCTGATTGACTGTGAAAATGAACCCGGCCGCGCCGCTTGCTCCTGTCGCCGTGGCCGTGTAGGCCTGTCCGCCAGCGGCAAGGGCGCAGGTGACCGCGAAATTCTGCAGGTTCGTCGGGAGCGCGGCACCGCACGTCCCACCGGCGTTCTGATAGGTGCGGTTGTCCTGGTAGAACTGTTCCATCCGCACGCGGTACTCGGAGAGTGCGTTCGTTGCCTCGACCAGATTTCCTCTCGTCACATAGCGCGAGTAGTTCGGAATGGCGATGGCTGCGAGAATGCCGAGCAGCGTCATTACGATGAGCGCCTCGATCAGCGTGAATCCGAGCGATGCCGATTTGGGTACTGCGTACATCATGGTTACGACGTGGAGATCCAAGTTAGTCAATGAAGGCAATCACACCGGAACTGTCCGAACCGCAATCGACTGATCTAACGGAAGGAGGGGCGCTTTTTTGAGCAACAGACACGACATGACAGGTCAGACGCCGACGAGCGGCCCGGATCGTAGGAACGAAGGCAGTCTTGCCGACGAACGGCATGGTGAAGTGCGGATTCACAAACCGACCGGGACCGGCGGGAGCCCGCACTTCAACCGCAATGGGCTTCTTTCATGCCGCGACTCTGGCGATTGACCGCGACTGCGTCGCGCGCGCTCGCGCGCTGGCTCTGGTTTGCCTTTGTCGCAATTGCCGGACTGTGCCTCGCTGTCGCGCTCGGTTTCACCCTCTACGCGGTAGGCGCGCTGCCGCCGCTCGCTCCTTGGCACACCGTGCGGCTGCATGGGGAGTTCTCCGCCACCCGGCATGGGCCGCTCGACTTCGACGGCTACCTCAGACTCGAACAGCAGCTGTTCGATGAACTGCACGACCAGATCGCCACCTGGGAACGCAGCGAGGCGTTCCTGACCAGTCGCTTCAACACGGCCGGCATGCCGGCCCGCCTCGCGGCGGGCGCGCCGTTCAACCGCTCGTTCCGGCTGCCGGTCGAAGCGCCCGTCGGGGCCGCACTGCTGATACACGGACTCACCGATTCGCCGTACTCGGTGAAGGCGATGGCCGAGGCGCTGCATGCGCGCGGCATCGACGTCACCGTGCTGCGGTTGCCGGGACACGGCACGCTGCCGTCGATGATGACCGAGATGTCGTACCGTGACTGGACGGCGGCCACACGCCTGGCGGCGCGTGCGGTCGCGGAGCGCGTGCCGGCCGGACGACCGTTCTACATCGGCGGGTACTCGACCGGCGCGACGCTGTCGCTGCAGTACGCGCTCGATGGCCTCGAGGACGCCACGCTGCGGCGTCCGGATCGCGTGCTCCTGATCTCACCGGCGATCGAACTGACGCGCGTCGCGGCGCTCGCCAGCATCATCGACATCGCCAGCGTTGTGCCGATCCCGCTTCTCGAAAAGGTGCGCTGGCAGGAAATCGCGGCGGAATACGACCCATACAAGTTCAACTCGTTTCCGGTCAACGCGTCGCGCCAGGTCAACCGCGCCACCAAGACCCTGCAACGGGCGCTGGAGCGCGCGCGAAAGAGCGGAGCCATCGCCCGGATGCCCGCGGTCACAGCCTGGCAGTCGGTGGTCGATTCGACGGTCGGGTCGACCGGCACGGTCGACGTGCTCTTTTCCGCGCTGTCGGGGCCGCAGCATCGCCTGGTGTTGTTCGATGTCAACCGCGGCGAATCGTTTGCAAGCGTGCAGCGCCCGGCGGCGCGCGCGCTGATTGAGCGCGTGGCCGGCGGTCCGCGTGGCTACACGCTCGACATCGTCACCAACAGCGACCGGGAGCGGGAACGGGTAGTCCTGCACCGGCTGCTGCCGGACGGCACGCGGACTCCGATCGAGACCGATCTCACGTGGCCGCGCGATCTCGTTTCACTGGGTCACGTGGCACTGCCGTTTCCGCCCGATGATCCGGTGTACGGGTTCCGGCCCGGCAGCGGCCGCGACGGCATACCGAGCATCGGCTCGTGGCTGCTGCGCGGCGAGTCAGGCGCCACGACGATCTCGCTGGGCGCTCTGACGCGTCTGCGCAGCAACCCATTCTGGTCATTGATCACGCAGCAGATCGGCGAGCAGGTCGACGCGGACCTCGCCCGCCTGCGCTAGGCCCCGCCGGTCCGCTTCAGCGGGACGCCGACCACGCGCGCCGGCCCCAGATCCAGACGTAGTGGATTCCGGAGGTCACGATCGTCACGAGCACTGCCGCGAAGAGTGCGGGCAGCCATTCGCGGTCGTCGATCATCCCAGCCGCGGCCGCGATCACTGTCGCGAGCACGACGAATTCGAGCGCCGTGTTGAACTTCGAGAGCCACGTCGGCGCCATGTCCACGCGCCCGATGAGATGATGGTAGGCAAGCGCTCCGCCGACGATGACGATGTCACGCAGCACGATCGCCGCCGCCAGCCAGATCGGCACCAGACCCTGCCACGCGAGGATCAGCGTCACGGTCAGCATCGTCAGCTTGTCGGCGACCGGATCCGCCACGGCACCGAAGCGGGAGCGCGCGTCGAAGCGGCGCGCGACCTGTCCGTCGACGAGATCGCTCACCCCCGAAGCCAGCAGCGTCCAGAACGCCTCGATATAGCGCTCCCCCAGCAGCAGCGCGCCGACGACCGGAATCAGCAGCCCCCGCACGACCGTGATGGCATTCGGCACGTGCCGCAAGGCGCGGACGGCGGGAAGGTCAGAGGCGCGCGACATGATCCGCTATCGTCCGCCGCATCGCGGAGTCCGGCAAGCGTCCGTGCGCCGCGAGGATGTTCTCGCGCATGTGGTCCGGATTCGTCGTTGCCGGTATTGCACAGGTCACTGCAGGATGGGCGGCGATCCACTTCAGGCAGACCTGCGCCCAGTTCACACAGTCGATTTCAGCCGCCCACGCCGGCAGCGGAGTGCCGCTCAGACGATCCACCAGCGCGCCGCCGTCAAACGGACGGTTGGCGATGACGGCGACTCCGCGCGACGCGGCGAGCGGCAACAGGCGCGACTCCGCGCTGCGGTCAGCCAGGCTGTAGGTGAATTGAACGAAGTCGAAGTCGGCGCGCTGCAGCGCCTGCTCGAGCGCGGCATGGCGACGGCCGTGCGAGGTCGTGATGCCGATGTAGCGGATGCGCCCCTCGGCCTTCCAGCGCTGCAGCGTTTCCAGATGCGTTTCCCAGTCCACCATGTTGTGGATCTGCATCAGGTCGAACCTGTGCGTGCGCCAAAGCCCGAGCGACTCCGTCATCTGCGCCATGCCGGCCTCGCGGCCCCCCGTCCACACCTTGGTCGCCGAAAACGTGGTGTCCCTGCTTCCGAGCTGGGTCGTCAGTTCACCGATGACGGCTTCGGCGCGCCCGTACATCGGACTCGAATCGATCAGCCGCCCACCGCCGGCGTAGAACGCCTCCAGCACCAGGCGACGCCGCGCCAGATCGAAGCGGCTCGCGCCGATGTCGAACGTGAGCCAGGTGCCCAGGCCGACCAATGGAAGCGGTTCCCCGGACTTGGGTATCGGCCGCTGCAACACCGTCGAGCTCCGCGCGACGGTCGGTGTGCCCAATGCGGCGACGACGGCCAACGCTCCGCCCGCAATGAGACCGCGCCGGTTCCGATCCACGGCTGCCATGCTTCAGCTGCGCCGCGCGTTCACGAGCGTGATTCCGATCGCAACGAGCAATGCCGCCGCAATGAATGACGTCGACAGGCGCTCGCCGAGCAGCACCACGCCAAAAGCCACGCCGGCAAGCGGCGCGACGAACGCAAATACTGAAAGGCGCGCCGCGTAGTAGCGGGTCAGCAGCCAGAACCACGCGAGATAACTGGCAAAGGCCACGATGACGCTCTGGTAGAGCAGCATCGAGACCGTCAGCGTATCGAGCCGCACGATGCCCGGCTCGCCCAGAACGATCGAGGCGAGCGGCAGCAGTGCCGCCGAAACCGCGAGCTGATACAGCAGCGTCTTCTCGGCCCGCGCTCGGGCCAGACGGGTCGCGCGGATCAGCACCGTCGTCGCCGCCCAGAGCACGGCCGCCACCACGCCGCAGGCGTCGCCAAGCACCGTGTCGTGTCCGGCGCCGGCCAGTCCATCGGCGAAGGCAGCGACGATGCCCGCAAAAGCGAGCGCGACACCCAGCCACTGCCGCGCTGTCAGGCGTTCGCTCGGCACCCACCACGCCAGTCCCAGCGCGGTCAGCACGGGTGCCAGGTAGATGAAGATCACCATGCGTGAGGCCAGCGTGTGCCCCAGCCCGAAGTAGATGAGGAAGAATTCTGCGGCGAACAGCACTCCGGCTGCGAGTCCGGGAGCCAGGGTCCGGTCCCTTTCGAACAGCCCGGTCCCGCGCGCCTGCGCCCAGGCCAGCAGCAGCAGAGTGGCGATGACGGAGCGGAGGCCGCCTTGCATCACCGGCGACACGCCCGCGGCCGCGACCTTGACGCTGACCTGCTGCAGGCCCCAAAGCAACGTGCAGACCAGCATCACGGCGTAGGCAGTCCTGTCGAGCGGGCGGCGTGCGTCAGTCATGGCGTGCTCGATTCTGCCAGTGCACTGCGGCCGCGGCGGTCATAGAATCCGCGCACGCCGGAGGTGCGCATGAGTCCAGATCTCAAGCCCGGGATCAGCTACGTGTTCGACTACACGGTGCCTGACAGCAAGACGGTACCGAAGCTGTATCCGGAGTGGCGCGAGTTTGGCGAGATGCCCGAAGTCTTCGCGACGGGCTTCCTCGTCGGCCTGATGGAGGGCGCCTGCCAGCTCGCGATCAAGCCGTATCTCGACTGGCCGCGCGAACAGTCCCTGGGCACCCACGTGAGCTTCTCGCACCTGGCGGCCACGCCGCCGGGGCTGACGATCCGCGTGCGCTGCGAAGTCATCGCCGTCGAGGGGCGCAAGGTGCGGTTCCAGGCGAGCGCCCATGACGGCCACGACCTGATTTCCGAGGGCACGCACGAGCGCTTCATCATCGATGTCGCGCGCTTCAACGAGAAGCTGTCGGCCAAGCGGCGCGCCGCGGATCGATAGGTGATGAACGGTCCTGTGCTCGACGCCGGTGTGCTGGAGTTGCTCCAGCGGCGTGTCATGGTGTCGGTCGCGTCGCGCAGCTCCGAGCAGGTGCCGTCGGTGGTCCGCTGTGTCGGCTTTCGCCTGTTTGAAGGCACGCAGCGCCTCGCCGTGTTCGTGAGGACGCGCTATTCCGAACGCGTGCTCGCCGACGTCCGCGCGACGGGCCTGGCCGCGGTCGTGTTCAGCGAGCCGAGCACGCACCGCACGGTGCAGCTGAAAGGCACGGACGCGACCGTCGGTCCCCTGGAGGAAGGCGACTGGCCGACGATCGGCGCCCACTCCGAGGCAGCCGTCGCGGAACTCGGCCCGCTCGGTTATCCCGAGACCTGGGTGCGCACCGTGTTCGAAGCGACACCCGCGCAGGTGCAGGCGATCCGCTTCACGATTTCGAGCGCATTCGGGCAGACGCCCGGACCCCGCGCCGGCGCGCCATTGGCGGGAGCGCAGCCGTGAAGGGACCGCCGCTCGATTCGATCCGGGCCTGCCTCGAGGGCGTGGTCCCGAGTCTCGTCGCCACCTGCGGCACGGATGGCGCCCCCAACCTCACATACGTTTCGCATGTGCACTACGTCGACCGGGCGCACGTCGCCCTGTCGTTCCAGTTCTTCAACAAGACGCGGACAAACATTCTCGCCAACCCGCGCGCCACGGTGTTCGTCCTCGACCCGCACACCGCGGCGCGCTACGCGCTGCATGTCCGCTACCTGCGCACCGAGTCCGAGGGCGCGCTCTTTGAGCGCATGAGGGCCTACCTCGCCGGCATCGCATCGCATACGGGCATGGCGGGCGTCTTCAAGTTGCAGGGATCGGACGTCTACGAGGTCCTGGAGGTCGAACACCTTCCCGGTCCCGAGCTGCCGCCGCCGGTGCAGCGGTGTGGGCTCCTCGCCGCCGTGCGGTCGGTTTCGTCGCTGCTCGTCTCAGCGACCGATCTGCACACGGTGCTGGACGAGGTCCTGGCGATCCTCGAAGCTGACCTCGGCATCGGCCATTCCATGGTTCTGCTGCTGGATCGCAGCCGCGCGCGGCTTTATACGGTGGCAAGCCGCGGCTATGAGGCGTCCGGGGTCGGTTCGGAGATCGCGCTCGGCCAGGGCATTATCGGCGTGGCCGCGCGCGAGGGCGCGGCGATCCGCATCTCACATGGCACCAGCGAATACGCGTACAGCCGCACGATGCGCGAGAGTGCCGCGCGCGACGGCCTCGCCGACCTACTCGAAACGGAGATTCCGCTGCCCGGCCTGGCCCATCCCGGATCGCAGGTCGCGGTTCCGCTGCGCGTCGGCGGCTGCACGGTCGGCGTGCTGTTCGTCGAGAGCCCCGAGGATGCCCGCTTCAACTGGGAGGACGAGGATGCGCTGGTCGCGATCGCCGCGCAGCTCGGCACCACTATCGCCCTGCTGCAGCAGGCCGCCGAGATCTCCGAAGACGCGCCGCCTCCCGCGCGACAGCCGGCGGCACCGCGCGGCGCGCCGCTGACGGTGCGCCACTACGCGGTCGACAATTCGGTTTTCGTCGGCGATGACTACCTGATCAAGGGCGTGGCCGGAGCGATCTTCCGCAAACTCGTGCGCGACTACGTCGAGCAGGGCCGCACGGACTTTTCCAATCGCGAACTGCGGCTCGACCCGTCGATCCGCCTGCCCGACATCACCGACAACCTCGAAGCCCGGCTGATCCTGCTGGTGCGGCGCCTGCAGGAGCGGGGCCCGGAAATCCGCATCGAGAAAACCGGCCGCGGCCGCTTCCGGCTCGCAGCGGAGCGGCCGCTGACGCTGGTCGACGCCGGTTAGGCGATCAGTTCAGGCGCCTCCTCGCGGACCGGAACGCGGGTCTGCTCTTCGGCAGGCATCGGCCCGATCGCCGCGCCCAGCTTGGCCCAGTCACGTGCATCCAGGTGCGGGCGAATCAGTTTCAGCACGGCCGCAAACACCGGCGGCGGCGCGTTGCGCTGCATGCCTGCCAGCGCGGCAGCCCGCTCCGGCGCATTGCTCGCCGGCAGCATCCAGCGCAATGCGACCATCAGCGACGCGGGCTCTACCGACGCAATGATCTTCTGGTGCAGTTCGACGATCTCCTGCTCGCTGTAGCAGGCACACAGCACCGCGTGGTTCTCGGTTTCCTCGACGTGCATGTGCTCGAAATTGGCGGCGACGAACAGCGCCAACTGCCGATAGAGGCGCTCGACCGCAAGCCCGCGTTCGTCTCCGGAGCTGCGTTCTACCGCCCGCAGCGAACTTTCGATCTGGCCGAAGCTCTCGACGTGATGCAGATGGTCCGCGTGCGTCTCACCGCTGGCCCCGGGCCGGCGGGCTTCGAGCGCCGGATGAATGATCTGCTCCTCGTGCTTCAGGTGGTCGCGCGCAAATTCGACCAGGCCGCGGACATCGGCCACGGCCGCCGCAACCTCGTCGTCGTCGCGGTGATCAGTCCGCCCCACCCGCACAAGCACTTCGCTCATGGAGGCGCGGAGACCCTTGTGGATCTGGGTGTACAGGTTCAGGCGTTCGCTGGCGTTCATGATGTCGCTCCGTCGTCGGTGTCAGATCTGCGAATGACGGAACTCTAGGGAAACAGCCGCGCGCGCGTTGCTAAATCCTCGTTAAGTCGATCCTAAGAGTTTCATAAGGGATCCATCGAGGCGACACGATGCGCATGAGAAAATCGCCGCATGTCTTCCTCCGCACCCGTCGCCGCGACGGAAACACCGGTACCGTCGCCGTGCGTGTCGGTGTGCCAGATGGACGCCCGCACCGGACTGTGCCTCGGCTGCCTGAGAACGATCGACGAGATCGCGGCCTGGAGCCGGCTCTCGGATCCTGAAAAGCGCACTGTATGGGCCCGCATCGCCGCGCGCCGTGCACAACCCGCCTGATCGGCACCGCGCGACGCCAATGCACGCGGCCGCCGAAATCCCCGGGACCCTGCGCGTTTTCGAGCGCGGCTGGCTCTCCTCGAACAACATCCTGTTCTTCGACGACGACGCGACGGCGTCGATGGTCGACACCGGCTACGTCAGTCATCGCGACCAGACGCTGGCTCTGGTCCGGAGCCAGCTCGGCGGCCGCGCCCTGACCCGCATCTACAACACGCACCTGCATTCGGATCACTGCGGTGGCAACGCCTGGCTGCAGCAGGCAACCGGCGCGCGCATCGCCATACCGCCCGGCATGGCCGACGCGGTCGCGCGCTGGGACGAAGAGGCGCTGACGTTTCGTGCCACCGGCCAGCTGTGCAACCGGTTCCTGCACGACGAGGTGATCCACCCCGGCGCGACGTTGCGGCTCGGTGAGCGCGACTGGCAGGCGCTTGCGGCGCCAGGCCACGATCCGCACTCAATCATGCTGTGGAACGCCGCGGACCGTGTGCTGATCTCGGCCGATGCACTGTGGCAGCACGGCTTCGGCGGGATCTTCCCGGAGATCGAAGGCGAGTCTGGCTTCGCCGAGCAGGCGGCGCTGCTGGAACTGATCGCGGGGCTAGCGCCGCGCCTCGTGATCCCGGGGCACGGCGCACCGTTCACGGACGTCGCCGCCGCGCTCGGCCGCGCCCGGCAGCGCCTGGCGGCGCTGTCCGCCGACCCGGCACGCAATGCGCGCCAGGTCGCCAAGGCATTGATCAAGTTCTATCTGCTCGATGTGCGCACGCTGCCGTTCGAGCATCTGGTGCAGCATCTGTCGGATGCGCGCTACTTCCACGTCATCAACGAGCGCTACTTCCGCGTGCCGTTCGATGAGCTGATCGCGCACATCGTGCGCGAACTGGTGGCGGTCGGCGCCGCCGAGTGGCGCGACGGACTCGTGACCAACCGCGACGGCTGACGAGGCCGGCGCGCGCCTTTACCGCGTCGCGCTGTCGCTGGTTTCGGTATTGCTCGACGGCAAGTACTGGTAACCCGGCAGCGTGATCCCGGTCACCGCGAATGTGGAGCTGCCGCTCGACTTCGTGCGCGCTGACTTGATGGGCCGTGCGCCGGACGACGGATCGGCACCAAGTGCCGCGTCGAGGTCCTCCGGGTAGAGCGTCCGGTCACGGCGGTCGAGTCACGCGTCGCGGTCACGACGCAGGATCGAGGTGAACTCCGCCGGTGACTTGCAACACGACGCAGCCACCTCGGGCGACCGGTCTCCCAGAAGATCGATCGCATACTGGCCTCGCCCCTTCTCGGGCCGCTCGATGGCCGGAAACGGCGGCTTTTGCGACGGCCGCCGGGCTGCATTGGGCTGCGCCCAAACGGGTACGGCGGGCGTTGCCAGCAGCAACTCCCGCGATGCAAGACTTGACCGCGGGATCTCTCCCGGCCGCGTCGCGGCCAGTGCTGCCCAGCCGTTACATGCAGATGGCTGTGGCTAGGACCACCAGAGCAACCAGCGACCACATGCCCGTGAACACCGGCATGTCACCAAACGGTACGAGGCTGTCGTCGTCGGGCTGTTTCATTCGCGGCCTCCCCGGGGAACGGCGAAGGCTCCCCTTGTCAGGAGTATCGGCAGGTGCGCGCCCGATGTTTATCGTCCCGAAGGACGAACCGACCGAAGGGGTCCGGCGACCGGCCGCACGGATTAGCCGAAGGAACGCCGTCGGGACCGAGCCTCGAGAACGCCGATTCGACGGCACTTCTATGCCTACCGGCATAGGCTGTTTGTCCCGGCGTTTAGGACGTCTGTTGAATGGGCGCATCGCCCGTTTGCGCCCAGCATGGCATCGCGTCACCCCAGACGCGCACTGAAGCGGGGCCAGCCATGCAACAAGTGACTTTCGAATCCAGTTCTCAACCGACGGCTCGTCGAAGCCACCAGCGGTCTGCCTACGTCGTCGGCGGCACCTTGCTCGCCGTCGCCGTCATCACCGCGGCCATCATCGAGTTACCCGGCGGACGCGCGCTCCAAAGCGGCGCCGTACTTGAATCCAGCGCACCCGTGCACGCGTCAGTCAACACGGACAACGCCGCGGCGACAGCCGGTTCGACGTCTGCCGGCCAGCCCGGCACGCCGCACTTCGAGCGCTCCGACGAGCCCGCGGTGGAAGACACGATGAACACATACGGCGGCTGAGCCGAATCCGGCTCCTGCTTGCAGATCTCGCCGGACCTTGAGCCGGCCGGATGATGCGCCGCAGCATCCGGCCGCGAGAGGCGTGTAGCCGCGCGCGCTCCCTGCGGCTTGCCCGGCACGTTCGCGCGCGGCCTTGAGTCGTGCGCTGCGGCAGTCGCGCGCGTCGCGCGACTGCTTACGCCGCAGGACAGGCCACCGCATGGCCGGGTATCGGCATTGCTAAAGTCCGGGTTCCGATGCCACCCGGACCCGGGCCAGCGCCAAGCCGCTGGCCAAGCCCCATGAAAGTCTTCGGATTCGCCGGCTGGTCCGGCAGCGGCAAGACCGTCCTCATCGAACGCATCATTCCGCTGCTGACGTCCCGCGGGCTCGAAGTGTCCCTGATCAAGCGCGCGCATCACGAGTTCGATGTCGACGTGCCGGGCAAGGACTCTTACCGACACCGGCACGCCGGGTGCCGCGAGGTACTGATCTCGTCCCCGGTGCGCTGGGCCCACATGCATGAGCTGCGCGGCGGGTCGGAGCCGTCGCTGCAGCAGCTCGTCGACCGCATATCTCCGTGCGACCTGCTGCTGGTCGAAGGGTTCAAGCGGGCGCCCATTCCGAAAATGGAGATCTACCGTCGCGGGAATGCGAAGGCGCCGCTGCATCCGCACGACGCCCACATCGTGGCGGTTGCCACCGACTGGCCCTTCGACACCGCCCTGCCGCAGTTCGAACTCGACGATGCTTCGGGCATCGCCGACTTCGTTTGTGCGTTCAACTCCTTGCCGCACGGCAAGTCGACCGTCGAAACCCGCTCCGGCCGCGACGGCGCCTGACCTCGGCCAGGCGAGGCATCGCCCCTGGAGGCATCCGGCGGCGGCTCGGTCCTTGAAGGGCGTGCCTCGGTCCCGATTCATCCCGCGCCGGATGCTGGCGTTTCCGGAGCTGGAGCCCAGGGGCCCGAGCGGGCGAAGCGGACGGCGGCGAGACCGTTACTGAAGCCTGATCTCGCCGTCAAACGTGACGTTCAGCTTCAGCTCATCGACCTCCAGCGTCATTCTTGCCGGAAACGACTCGGTGCCCGCTATGGCGCGGGACGAGATCGCCTTCGCCACCGCCTGCTCGATCTCCCGCTGCGAACTGACGCCAACCAGCTTCAGAAACTTTCGTATGCTCAGATTGAATGTTTCGTCGTCCATCGTCTTCTCCGTGACCTCGAGGCGGGAAGAACCGCCGTGAGGATCTGTCTCATTTTGCCGCAGCAGAGCTGGGCATGCTGGGGCGCGCCGAACGCGTTGCTACGGCTTCGTCGCTCGTGTAGCGTCCTACATGTGCCGTCGAATCCCGACTCCGCGCACCGCCGCGACCTGATGCGCAAGGCCGCCTGCGTCGCCGGCGCGTGGGTTGCCTCCAGCGCACTGCCGATGGTGGCGGCCGACGAAGTGCAGCACTATCCGCGCTCACTCCTGGTCGACCCATTCGGCAACCCGTGGCGGGTGCGGCAGCTCCAGGTCGGCGAAGCGTTTCTATTCAATTACCCGTATACGGTGTCGCCCGTGTTCCTGCTTGCGTTCGAGCACGAGGTGAAGCCGGCCGAGCTGGTCACAGAAGACAAGAGGCGCTACGCGGCACCGGCCGGTGTAGGACCGAACAGATCGATCGTGGCGTATTCGGCGATTTGTGCGCACAAGCTGATGTACCCGACCAAGGCATTCAGCTTCATCGGCCTTCGCAGCGGCGGACGCGACGAACCATCACACGTGATCCATTGCTGCGGTGACAACTCGCGCTACGACCCTTTGCACGGTGCGCGCGTGATCGACGGCCCGGCGCCGCAGCCTCTGGCGGCAGTGCTGCTGGAGTGGGAGGCCAGCCGCGATCAGTTGTACGCGGTGGGCACCCGCGGCGGCGAGATGTTCGACGCGTTCTTCAAGAAGTATGCGCAGAAGCTGGAGTTCGAAAACGGCAGCAGCCGGCCCAAACCCAGCGGAAACACCGTTACCGTTCAGCCAGCCGCGAACTACAGCAGGGAGTGGCGAAGCTGCCGGGCGTGAACGCGCGCCGTACGGGGCTACAGACCCACGCTACTTCTTGACCACCGCCGCAGCCTGGGACGGCGCCGCGGCGGGAGTCGCCGCCGGCGGTACGAACGGACCTGGATTCGTGCACGCAGGCGTCGCGTCGGGCGTGTATGTCTTGCCTGCAGCCTTCTGCTCCTTGATGTACGACTCCGCGACCCTGGTCTGTGAAAGGCACAGCATGTAGGCGTCGACCTTGCCCGCGTGCGCCGCTTTGGCCGCATTCAGCGCCGCGGCCGCCTGCTGCTCCGGTGTGGGGGCCGGCAGCTTGGCCGAACCCGCCGCGACAAATGCCAGCCCGCAAACGGCAATGGTGATGTGCTTCAGCATGACTCCCCCATTGAGCTTCATTTGACCGCGGCCAGCACCGCCTGTCGGACCGGCTCGGGCACCGTGGCTTCCGACACCATCGGGCTTTCTGGCACTTTCCCGGCCTTGACGTCGTGGTACCAGAGCTCGTGGTGGTGCTTGGCCCATTCGACCGTGACATAGCCATGGCGCATCGCGCGGTACGCCCCCTTCATGCCGATCGTGCCCAGATAGATGTGCACGCAGGCCATGCCGATCGCCACATAAGCCAGCACCATGTGGATGAGGCTGAAGGTCTGCATCGTGGCCCGATCCTGGCCGAAGTTCGGGAAGTTCAGCACCAGTCCGGTCACGATCAGCAGCGGTGTGAGCAAAACCAGCAGCAACCAGAAGACCATCTTCTCGCCGCCATTGAACTTGCCCGAGGGGTACTCATGCCCGGTCAGGTTGCCGACGATCTTCGTCATCCAGACGAAGTCCTGCTTGTTCAGCCAGTTGTGCCGCAGGAAACGGACGAACATCCACACGGTGCCGACGATCAGGATCGGCCCGATGAAGTTGTGGAGGTTCTTCGCGGCCACCGCGAGCCAGGAGTAAAGCGTGTGGCCGATGATCGGCAGCAGCAGCACCTTGCCGAACGTGAGTATCAGGCCCGTGATGGCCAGGGTCACCCAAACGATCGCGAGCGTCCAGTGCGCGTAGCGATCCGACGGACGAAAGCGCTGGATCATCATCTTTGATCCGCTCTCGCCGACCGGAATCGAGCCGCGGATGGCATAGAAGCCGCCGAGCGACAGAATCGCCAGGGCGACGAGCAGCCCACCGATCAACGAGACCGGAACGCGCGCCTGCCTGTAAGTTTCGCCACGCGGCTGAATCAGCACGCCCTGTTCCGGCGAGGCACCGACCTGTGTGAAGCCCGGCTCGCCGGAGCGCACCTCGCGCCAGACCGGCGCATTGTTGTAAGGTTGGGCAAGGTTCTGCTGGACCTCCTGGCGCGCGCCCGCCTGCTGCTGCGGAGTCGCGGGCTGGGCGACCGCGAGGCCCGAGAACGCGAGCGCGGCGGCGGCCAAGCCGATTCGCCACGAAACGGTCGTCATTGGGCGGCTCCCGAGGTCGCTGGGATGCGTATGTAATCGTTCTGGGCGAGCGTGCGCTCCTGGATGGCCCTCTCCCACTCCGCCTGCTTGCCGCCGTACCGTGGTGAGTCCCACGGCGCCGACAGCGGGGCGCCCGAGTACTTGCCTGGCTCGTACGAAGTGACCTTCTTTTCGCCGCAGGCCGACAGGCCGAGTGCCAGTGCGGACGCGGCCAGCATCGCCGCGATCTTGGTGAGTCTGCGCATCACTTCTTCTCCTCGGCCGCCGGTGCCGTTCCGGCTTTCGGCGCCCCGTAGGCCGTGGCCCAGCCTATGACTTCGGAACCCTTGCCGCGCACGGTGACCCGCTCACGGAAAATGTTGGCGATGACGTCGCCGTCGCCGGCGAGCAGCGCCTTGGTCGAGCACATCTCGGCGCACAGCGGCAGCTTGCCTTGGGCAATGCGGTTCTGGCCGTACTTGCTGAACTGCACTTCCTCGCTGCCCTTGCCCGGACCACCCTGGCAGAACGTGCACTTGTCCATCTTGCCGCGCGCACCGAAAGCTCCGGCCTGAGGAAACTGCGGAGCGCCGAATGGGCAGGCATACAGGCAGTAGCCGCAGCCGATGCACTGGTCCTTGTCATGCAGCACCACACCGTCGTTGCTGCGGACGAAGCAGTCGACCGGGCAGACCGCCATGCACGGCGCATCCGAGCAGTGCATGCAGGCCACCGAGATCGAACGCTCGCCAGGCACCCCGTCGTTCAATGTGACAACGCGCCGGCGATTGACGCCCCACGGGACTTCGTTCGCATTCTTGCAGGCAGTGACACAGCCATTGCACTCGATGCAGCGGTTGGCATCACAGATGAACTTCATGCGGGCCATCGTGAGTCTCCTTGTTCCGGTCTCGAGGCTGCTCAGGCCTGCTTGACGACCTGGCAAAGGGACGTCTTCGTCCCTTCCTGCATCATCGTCACCGAGTCATATCCGTAGGTTGTGCTCGTGTTGATGGCCTCGCCGCGGGTGATCGGCGCTGCTCCGGCCGGATAGCTGTCCAGCAGGTCCTTGCCCTGCCACCAGCCGGCGAAGTGGAACGGCATGAACACCGTGTCGGGCCCGACCCGCTCGGTCACGAGCGCCATCACCTTGATCTTGGCGCCGGTCGGAGTGTTGACCCAGACCCACTCACCGTTACGGATGCCGCGATCGTTGGCGGCCTTCGGATTGATCTCGATGAACATGTTCTGCTGCAGCTCGGCGAGCCATGGGTTCGACCGCGTCTCGTCGCCACCACCCTCGAACTCCGTCAGGCGGCCCGACGTCATCACCAGCGGGAACTTCTCGTACACCTTGTCGGTGATGTTCTTGTCCTGAATGGTCTTGTAGAGCGTCGGGAGGCGCCAGAAGTCCTTGCGGTCGGGGTGGGTCGGGTACTTGGCAACCAGATCCGGGCGATTGCTGTACAGCGGTTCGCGGTGCAGCGGAACCGGGTCCGGGAAGTTCCAGACTACCGCCCGGGCCTTGGCGTTGCCGAATGGGTGGCACTGGTGCTTGGTCATCACGACCCGGATGATCCCGCCCGAGAGATCCGTCTTCCAGTTCTTGCCTTCGGCCGCCTTCTTTTCGTCCTCGGTCAGTTCGTTCCACCAGCCGAGCTTCTTCAGGAACACGTGATCGAATTCGGGATAGCCAGTCGTGATGTCGGCGCCCTTTGAATACGAACCTGCCTCGGCCAGCAGGTTGACGCCGTCACGCTCGACACCGAAGTTGGCGCGGAAGTTGCCGCCGCCTTCCATGACCGTCTTCGACGTGTCGTACAGGTTGGGCGACCCCGGATGCTTCATCTGCGGCGTGCCGTAACACGGCCACGGCAGCCCGAAGTAGTCCCCGTCGCACGGTCCACCCTTGGCGCGCAGTGTCTTCACGTCGAAGGTGCCCATGTGCTTCATGTGCAGCTTCAGCCGCTCCGGGCTCTGGCCGGTGTAGCCGATTGTCCAGGTGCCGCGGTTAATCTCGTTCGCCAGGATGTCCTCGATCATCGGCTCTTCCCAGCCGCCAGCGCCCTGGATCGTGCGAATGTTCTGCTTGCCGTCGCGCTTGCCGAGCAACTGGTCGCCGAAGCCCCACTTTTGCGCGAAGCGCAGCATGATCGCGTGGTCGGTCCGCGACTCGAACAGCGGCTCGATGACTTTCTCACGCCACTGGATCGACCGGTTGGAGGCCGTGCACGAGCCGGTCGTCTCGAACTGCGTGCACGCAGGCAGCAGGTACACGCTACGGTTGGGATTTGGCTTGCTTCCCTCGGACGACATCGCCGCCATCGCGGCGGTCGCCGACGGGTAAGGATCGACCACGACGAGCAGATCGAGCGCGTCCATGGCCTTCTTCATTTCCAGCCCACGCGTCTGCGAGTTGGGCGCGTGGCCCCAGTAGAACACGGCCCTCAGGTTAGGCCCCTGGCCGATGGCGTCGTTGGGCTCCAGCACGGCGTCGATCCAGCGGCTGACCGTCGTGCCGGGCTTTGTCATCATTGCGTCGGAGGCGAAGCGCTTCTTCAGCCAATCCAGGTCGACGTTCCAGACCTTGGCCCAGTGGGCCCACGATCCAGGCACGATGCCGTAGTAGCCGGGCAGCGAATCCGGATTCGGCCCGACGTCGGTCGCGCCCTGGACGTTGTCGTGGCCGCGGAAGATGTTGGTGCCACCGCCGGACACGCCGACGTTGCCGAGCGCAAGCTGCACCAGGCAGGAGGCGCGCACCATCGCATTGCCGATGGTGTGCTGGGTCTGCCCCATGCACCACACGATCGTGCTGGGACGGTTCTTGGCCATCGTCTCGGCGGCCAGCAGAACCTGCTCCTCAGGCACGCCGCAGGCCTCGGTCACCTTGTCGGGGGTCCACTTCATGACCTCCTCCTTGACCTTGTCCATGCCGTAGACGCGCGCAGCGATGTACGACTTGTCTTCCCACCCGTTCTTGAAGATGTGATACATCATCCCGTAGAGGAACGGGATGTCGCCCCCCGAGCGCAGGCGGATGTAGTGGTCGGCCTTGGCCGCGGTGCGCGTAAAGCGCGGGTCGACGACGATCATCTTGGCGCCGCCTTCTCTGGCGCGCAGCGAGAACAGCATGGACACCGGGTGCGCCTCGGCGGCGTTCGACCCGATGTACATCATGGCCTTCGAATTCATCATGTCGTTGTATGAATTCGTCATCGCGCCGTAGCCCCACGTGTTCGCCACACCGGCGACCGTCGTGGAGTGGCAGATGCGCGCCTGGTGGTCACAGTTGTTGGTGCCCCAGAGCGATACGAACTTGCGCAGCAGATAGGCCTGCTCGTTGTTGTGCTTGGACGAGCCGATGAAGTAGGCCGCGTCAGGCCCGGACTCCTCGCGGATCTTCGACATCTTCGCGGTGATCTCGTCGATCGCCTGGTCCCAGCTGATGCGCTGGTACTTGCCGTCGACCAGCTTCATCGGGTACTTCAGCCGGTGCGAGTGTTCGGTCATGCCGTGCTCGCGCACCGATGCGCCCTTGGCGCAGTGCGCCCCGAGGTTCAGCGGCGAATCGAACACCGGCTCTTGGCCCACCCACACGCCATTTTTCACGACGGCGTCGATCGCGCAGCCGACCGAGCAGTGCGTGCAGACGGTGCGGCGGACCTGCTCGCCGGAGTCGGCCTGCTCGGCCGCGGTTGCGGCCTCGGCCCGGCCGATCGCGCCGTACGGAAGCTGCGACGCAAACGCCGCAGCGCCAGCGGTCACGCCCGAGCGCTTCAGGAACGTGCGTCGGTCTATCGTCCGGCCGTGCAGACCGGAGACTGCGCGCGCAAGGCGGCCCTGGGCCGTCGCGGCCCCCGCGGATTTCTTCGTCAGCATCGGGAGTCTCCCGTTTAAACCTGGGTGGTGCGGTAGTAGTGCCGGATGTGCGCGGTCTCGCGATAACCGGTCTGCTTTGGCGCGGCGCCCGTCGCGGTCGACACGATCTTGCGATCGCCGACCAGCGTGGTGGCCGCGGCCGCGGCCGCGGTTGCGCCTCCAATTGCGACGGCCTTGAAGAAGCCGCGTCGGCTCGGTTGTTCGGTTTTCATTTGGTGGTCCTTCTTGCTCCTTGGCTCTGCCATCATCCTCCGGCTTTCGGCGTGCAGTCAACGATCGACTTCACCTAGCGGGGACAAGCCCATCTCGAATTGAGCCAGATCAGATTCCACGAATGCTTCCAGCAATCGGACGGCTGCGCCGTAGTAGGCGCTGAGTTCCGCCTTGTGCGCTGCATCACAGAATCCGCGATAGCCCGGCAACAGAAAGCGCGCAAAGAAATCCCGCTGTCGCTGCAGTGATTTCGCGTCGGAGCCCGCGGCCACGAGGTGGCGCATGACCTCCAAGATCGACGTCAGGTTGTCCTCGGGTTCGAACGACGCCACGGTGCGGGCCAATCCGAACTGGGCCAGCGTATTGCGCAACTCCACCAGAAGCATTTCCTTGCGCGCAACCGGGTGATAGTGCGACAGGTAGGTACTGACAGGAGCCTTGCCGGTGCCGACAAAGGTCGCGTCGAATTCAAGCTCGGCATCCCTCACCGACGTAACGTGCGCGGCCTGCGCCAGGTCGTTCCACGCGAGCGCCAGTTCGCCGTCACCTTCAATGCTCCCGGCCGACTGCGACAGGGCACGGAGCAGGCCGTCGTCCGGCCCGGCGGCGAACAGGCGCGCCAGCAGCGCATAGATCTGCAGCCGCCCTTCGTCTTCGGGCGCCAAAGCCGCGGGGCCGCCGGTCGCGCTCATCGCTTTACGTCGAAGATCGAGATTTCGTTCTTCGCTTCCATCATGTCGATGACGCGACAGTCGGCGCACATCTGGATCCGGCGCAGCGCCGCTCCAGCGAACATTGGATGCGCGCCCAGGCGGCCGGTCATCACGTCGATCATCTGCCGCGTACCGAACGGCGCCCCGCACCGCACGCAGTGGAACGGTTCGGCCTCGTGCAGCGTGACCGCCTGACGCGCCGCCGGGGTCACCAGCAGGCGCGGCACCAGGCTGATCGCTTTCTCGGGGCAGGTCGTCTCGCACAGGCCGCATTGCACGCAGTTGTGCTCGATGAAGCGCAGCTTCGGGGCATCCTCCGTGTCTTGCAGCGCCGAGCTAGGGCAGGCACCGATACAGGCCTTGCACAGCGTGCAGCGCGACGCGTCGATGGCGAGCGCGCCGAACGGCGAACCCGCGGGCAGCGTGATCTGCTCCGGCGGCGACGACGCCTGCCGGACCAGGTGATCGATCGCGAAGTCGAGCGTTTCGCGCTTGCGGTTCGACAGGTGGAACGCCGCCGGCTCGGACACGGTCGCAGCGGGCCGGGACGACCACAGGGCCGCCTCCAGGGTGGCCGGCTCCTCGGCGCGCAGCACCTGCCAGTGCGTGCCCCCGAAGCCGAGCCCATTGAGGATCACATCGGCCAGCCGCGCCTGCTGTTCCAGCAGGGCGCCGTGCTCGTCGGCCCCGGTCTCGTCGAGCAGGGCGTAGACCTGGCTCGCGCCGAATGCAATGGCGCCTAGCACGACGTCGAGGCCTATCGTCGCCACGCTGTGCACTTCGATCGGCAGCACGTGCGCCGGCAGTCCCTTGCCGACCCGCGCCAGCCGTGAGATCAGTGCGCGACCGCTGCTGCCGTTGTGGAGCAGCAGCGCGGCGTCCTTGCCGCCGGCGGCGCGATACACCGACAAGAGCTTGCGCAGCCGCGTGCCGATGTCGGCGACACCGGGATAGGCAAACCGCAACGCGCCGGTCGGGCACGTGGTCGCGCAGTCGCCGCAGCCCATGCAGAGGAACGGATGCGCCCAGATCTTGTCGCCGAGCGAGCGAACGGCGTCCGTCGCGCACACGTCGAGGCAGCGCGTGCAGCCGGTCTTGGTATTGCGGCTGTGCGCGCAGAGCTTCTCTTCGTACTGCACGTAGCGCGGCTTCTCGAACTCGCCGACCATCTGCACCAGCCGCGTCGCCGCCTGCGCCTGCTCGAGCGGATCCGTGCCCGGCGCCAGGTAGCCGAACGGCCTTTCTGGCATGCGCATGAGCGGCTGCGCCGACAGGTCGAACACCAGATCGAACTGCTCCTTGCGCGTCGACGCCGCCCGGCCGAAGTCGATCGCGCCGATCGCGCCACACGCCTTGACACAGGCCCGGTGCGACTTGCAGCGCGTCAGGTCGATCTGATAAGTCAGATCGATCGCCTGCTCCGGACACACACGGATGCAGGCACTGCACCGGGTGCACGTTTCCAGGTCGATCGGGTTGATCTGCTCCCATTCGACCTCGAACTTGCCGAGATAGCCCTCCACTGATCGCGGCATCCCCGACCACACCGGATAACCACGGATCGCTGGCAGTTCCGCTCCGCGCGCGGTCGTGATCAGGACGCTGACCGACAGACTCTCGGCTAACTGCTCGCCCCAGGCAATCGCGGCCTCGGCCGGCCCGATGATCAGCACTTCGCCCTTTGACGAGTACGAGGACACCGCAACCGGCTGCGGCTCGGGCAGGTCGGCCAGCGCCAACAACGCGGCGATCTTCGCGGTGGCCGTAGCCCCTTCGGCGGACCACCCCGCCGCCTCGCGGATGTTGACGAACTTCAGTTCCGTCGACGCACCCGCGCCGGCGGCGAGTTCGGTGAACAGTGGCGCTTCCTGCGTGCAGGCGACCGTGCAACTGGAAGCTCCCAGCGCCGCCGTGAAGCCGTCGACTTCCTTGCGGCACAGTTCGGTGTAGATCGGAATCGCTTCGCGCCCAAGCGCGCGGCCGAGCGCCGCCCCGTCGAGCGACATCGTGCGATTGCAGTTGCAGACCTTCAGCGCGTTGCCGGCCATTCGATCTCAGGTGGAAGCGGAATCAGGCGGCGCCTTGCCGGGGGGAACGGCGGGCGATGAAGACAGGTCCGCGGCCTTGGCCGCGCCCTCATCGGACGATACGTCAGGGAACTCTGCACCCAGTATTGGGGTTGGCGCGGACATCGACCCGTCGCTCGCCTCTGCAGCAGGGTCTGCGCGTTCGGCGGTCCCGGCCTCTTTAGCCTCGGCCGCCTCGAGCGCGGCGCGCTCGGAATCGAGGAGGAAGTCGCGCGCGCTCGGCATGCGCATCCGCATGGCGGCCGGAAGCGGCTCGAATTGTGTGTAGTCGTCGACGTACACATCGAGCATGTCCATCTGGTTGAAGTGCGGGTCGGCAAAGAGCTTCTTCAGCGCCGCCCGCCGGAGGTCTTCGGCGACGGGCTGCTGGAAGAACGCCTGATAGTCGGAACGAAGTCCATCGAGGGAGTCGATCGAAGGCAGCTGCGCCTCCGTCGGTGGCGCGGATTGGCTCAGCGAGCCGCCGTCTGGGACGACTTCCTTCGCGGTCTGCTTGCCCGTGTCGGCCTGCGCGGCCGCAGGAGTGGCCGGCATCTGCGGCCCGGCGGGGCCCTCTGGCCGATCGGCGACGCGCTTGGCCTCCCGCTTTCGTCGCGACCAGCGCGCTAGGAATGACTCCGGTTCAGTGCTCATATGCACAAACGTCCTCGATCGCACACTGGGCGCGTCGGAGGGCGGATACGTAACAACGGCACAGCGGCATCAGCTGTCGCGCTTGGCGCCGAGAAAGGAGGCCGGCGCGTGGCGGCGCTTCTTCTTCTCCGGAATCTCGAGATGCTGCTGCGTGAAGGCCGCGAGCCACGGCAGCCAATCGCCCGGCATCGGCACGGCCTCGACCTCGGCACCGCCGTCCAGCCGCCGTGCAGCCTCGTCGTAGCTGAGCGTGACCCATCGCGGCACGCACCCCGACTCGGTGAGTTCCCACTCGACAAAAGCAGCCGGCTGATCGGTCGTCAGGTTCAGGTAGTAGCCGTGCGCTTCAGTGCGATTCAGTTCGACCTCGAAACCCAGGTGCAGCCACTGCTCGCCGGCCGCCGTACGCTCGAGCAGTAACGGCCCAGCCGCGCGCGCGCCCTCGCGCTCGATGACGGCGATCGGCACCCAGATCTCGGATGTCCAGGGATTGTCGACGACGCGCCGCGCCGTGACGACCGCTGCCGGACGCCGCAGCGGGTTCTCTGTTCTTTCGATGCTATCTTCCATGACACCGTGAAGCTTATCCTTGCCTGAGCACGCGAACTGAAACTGTAATACGCGATCAGGGTCATTCGCGTGCCAATCGTCCTGCCGTGCGGTGCTCGCGAACGGCACAGGACCGGTAGCCGACCGCCTATGCAACTGTTGCTCACCAACGCGTCCCGCCCGCTGATCTTTCCCGTCGATGCGGTCGACGAGCGTGGCGCGCTCGTGCCGACACCGATCGCCGGCGAGCATCCACTGACGCTCTACGTCGACAAGTGCGAAGTCGTCACGCTGATGACGCTGGGGCAGGCGCCTGAAGCGCTGGCGATCGGCTATCTGCGCAATCAGCGCCTCGTGAAGTCACTGGACGAACTCGCGGCGGTGCAGGTCGACTGGGAAACCGAGGCCGTGGCCGTCACCACGCGCCGCGGCGTCAAGTCTCTGGAAGAAAAGCTCGCGAAGCGGACGGTGACCACGGGCTGCGGACAGGGCACGATGTTCGGCAACCTGATGGAGGAAGTCGAGTCGATCCGTCTGCGCGACGACGTGCGCCTGTCGGAAGCGTCGCTCTTCGCCGTGCTCGAGGCCGTGCGCCAGCGCGAGACGGTCTACAACGCTGCCGGCGCAGTGCACGGTTGCGCGCTGGCGTCGAACGCGGGTGACGACAGCCAGGTTCTGGTGTTCGTGGAGGATGTCGGGCGGCACAACGCGGTCGATGCGATCGCAGGCCGCATGTGGCTCGACAACATCGACGGCGCGGACAAGATCTTCTACACCACGGGCCGGCTGACGTCCGAGATGGTGATCAAGACTGCGCAGATGGGCATTCCGTTCCTTGTGTCACGTTCCGGTCTGACCGAAATGGGATGGCGCATCGCCAGCCAGGTCGGCCTGACGATGATCGGCCGTGCCTCCCGCAGGCATTACCTGCTTTTCACCGGCCGCCATCGCTTCGATGCGTCTGGCGCGCGATGAAGGTTGAGATCTCCGGACTGGTGCTGGCCGGCGGGCAGGGACGCCGCATGGGAGGCGTGGACAAGGGCCTGCAGCCGCTGATGGGTCGGCCGCTGATCCAGCACGTGATCGAACGCCTGAGCCCGCAGGTTCACAGCGTGCTGATCAATGCCAATCAGAACCTCGAGCGCTATGCAGAGTTCGGCTGTCCCGTTGTGCCTGACCGGATCGGCGGCTTTGCCGGTCCACTAGCCGGGCTGGATGCGGGCCTGCACGCGACCGATGCGCCGCTGATCGTCACCGTGCCGTGCGATTCGCCCTTCCTGCCCCATGACCTCGTTGCACGCCTGGCGACGGCGCGCAGTGCGGTCGACGCCGACATCGCAGTGGCACGCACCGGCGACCAGCCGCATCCGGTGTTCGCGCTGGTGTGCGCCCGCGTGCGATCCCATTTGGCCAATTTTCTGGCCCGCGGTGAACGCAAGATCGACCGTTGGTACGCCGACCTGAAGGTGGCCGAAGTCGCCTTTGACGACGAGGCCGACGCCTTCGCCAACATCAACACCCGGGCCGAACTGGCGCAGCACGATCGGCCGTGAGCTGAAGCACGTTCGGTCTTGTTCAGCGTCCGCCTTTCCTGCGGCTGCGTCCGGATGCGGTGCCGCGCGCTTCCCACCATGGCAGGACGCTTCGCAACGCCAGTGCTTCGCCGCTGCGTGCCGGCGCGTAGCCGACGAGCGTCGCTATTCGCTTGAGCCACGATTCGCTGCGCAGCACGGCCTGCAGCGCGCGGATCGCAGGCTGCGCCAGCAGCGCCTTGTCGCAGACCAGAAAGTACTCTTCCCATAGCAGCGGCACGAAGTCGAGATCACGCGAGCGGGCCGCGGCCTCGATGCACAGGCCGGTGTCCACTGTTCCTGCCGCCACTGCCTGTGCCACCGCCGCGTGCGAAGGCTCCTCGTAGTCGTACCCGACGAGCGCAGTCGATGCCACGCCCTGCTGCTCGCACAGCGCATCGAGCAGCAGTCGTGTGCCGGTTCCGACCGGTCGATTGACGAATCGCGCGCGACGCGCTGCCACATCGGCGATCGTGTTCAGCTCGAGAGGATTGCCGCGAGCGACGGCCAGGCCCTGGACCCGTCGCGCGAACCCGAGCAGCTGGTGATGCTCAGGGCGCAGCAGCGGCTTGTAGGTCCGGGCAAACAGGCTGTCGGGTGCTGTTCGTGGAGGCAGGTGGAAACCCGCGATGGCGCAGCGCCCGGACTTCAGCTCCTTCAGGGCATCCGCGCTGCCGGAAAAGCGAATGTCGAGGAGCAGGCGGGCCGGCACGCAGTGTTCACCGAGCAGTGCCAGAGCCGTGTCGTGACTCGCGCGCATAACGAGCACACTGGCCGACGTATCGAATGCGAGCGCGAGAGCTCGCTCGAGATCGGCATGAAGCGCGGCGATCTGCGGTGCCAGCCGCGCCTGCGCCTGCCGCTCTGCCCAGAGCAGCTTGTCGGCAAATTCCGTCAAGCGCGCCGGTTGACCCCGCTCCCAGACTATCAAGGGCTGTCCGAGTTCGCGTTCCCAGCGCTTGAGTTCGCCCCAGACGTGTCGATAGGACTGGCCGAGAGCGCGCGCGGCGCTCGATATCGAGCCCTGAGCGCGCACTGCTGCCAGCAGGTCCATCAACGGATTGCGAATCAAGGCCTCCGGCGCTCGTCCGCGCGCCAGCGCATACGACAGTTCGACCTTGTGCATTGCGCAAGTTTGCCGCAAAGCCGGCCCGTCGCTGCCGCCACATATGCAGCAATTTGCCTAAGGCGTCCCGCCCGGCGCCGCCTGAATTCCGACACGCTTGCCTACGATCCTCTCTGCGATGGACACCATTTCCCAGGCGACCACCTCTGCGCTCCGGTTGCTCATCTCGCTGGACCCGGCATTGCTCTCGGTGGTCGGGCGTTCGCTCGCGGTCAGCGCGCTTGCGTGTCTGATTGCGTTCGGACTCGGTGTATTCGCAGGCGCCTGGCTCGGCGTCTCCCGCTTTGTCGGCCGCGGAGTCGTTCTGGCGGTTCTCAACACGCTGCTGGCGCTGCCTTCGGTGGTCGTCGGCCTGCTCGTCTATCTATTGCTGTCGCGTTCCGGTCCGCTCGGCTTTCTCGGCTGGCTGTTTTCCTTCCAGGCGATGGTGCTGGCACAGACGATCCTGGTGGCGCCGATCGTCACAGCACTCACGCTTCAGGCCGTCGTCGACGCCGATCGCGGGCATGGCGAGCAGCTGACGTCGCTGGGCGCGGCGCCGGTCATGCGCAGCCTCCTGCTGGCATGGGACGAGCGCTACGCGCTGCTGACCGTTCTGATCGCCGCGTTCGGGCGTGCGATTTCCGAGGTCGGCGCGGTCATGATCGTGGGCGGCAACATCGAAGGTTTCACCCGGGTGATGACCACAACGATTGCACTGGAAACCAGCAAAGGCGATCTGCCACTCGCGATCGCTCTTGGCATCGTGCTTCTGGCGGTGGTACTGGTATTGAACGGGCTGATCGCGGTGCTGCGCAACTGGCGTGAGCAGCTGGACGGAGCGACCTCGCAGGTCGCGCGAGTCGGGGTTGCATGAACCTGGCTGACAATCTTGAGAGCGCAGCGCCGATTGCCGCGCAAGAGAACCTTGCCGCGCGCACCGTGTTCAAGCTCGACAGGGTCAGCGTGCGCTTTGGATCGACGTGCGCACTCGAGTCCGTAGAGGTGTCGATCCGCGCGGGCGAACGTGTTGCACTGGTGGGGCCGAACGGCAGTGGCAAGACGACATTGCTGCGCGTGCTGAACGGGCTGATCGAGCCCAGCGAAGGGACAGTGCAGCGCCCCGCGACGACCCGACAGATGCTGCTGTTCCAGCGCCCCTACATGCTGCGCGCGACGGCACAGAGCAACGTCGCCCTGGGCCTGTGGCTGCGCGGCGCGCGTTGGCGCGACGCCTGCAAGCAGGCGAACGAGGCGCTTGCGCGGGTCGGACTCGCCACGCTGGCCCGGCGCACCGCACGGTCGCTATCGGCCGGACAACAGCAGCGCGTCGCGCTGGCGCGGGCCTGGGTCTCAGCGACGGACGTGCTGCTGCTCGATGAGCCCACCTCAAGCATCGACCCGGACGCGCGCCGGGAAGTCGAAACGCTGGTCAGTCAATTCGCGGCTGGGCGACGGCAGACGCTCGTCTTCAGCAGCCATACCCTCGAACTGGTCGGACGGCTTGCGACCCGCGTGGTTTGCCTAGACAGCGGTCGCATATGTTCCGATTTGCCCACCGCGGAGTTTCTGTTGGGAACTTCCGCGACCAGTTCGAAGCTTTCACTCGCAGGAGAACTGAAATGACTTCCGGATCGCGCGCAAGATTCCTCCTGGGTACGCTGCTTTTCTCCGTCAGCGCGTCGGCGGCGGCGCAGAGTATTACGGTGGCTTCGACCACGTCCACCGAACAGTCAGGGCTGTTTGCGCACCTGCTGCCGCAGTTCAAAAAGGCCAGCGGCCTGGACGTGAAAGTGGTCGCGGTCGGCACCGGGCAGGCGCTGGACATCGCGCGCCGCGGCGATGCCGATGCACTGCTGGTGCACGATCAGCCAGCTGAGGAGAAGTTCGTCGCCGAGGGGTTTGGGCTCAAGCGCCTTCCGGTCATGTACAACGACTTCGTGCTGATCGGACCGAAGTCCGATCCGGCCACTACACGTGGCGCCGACGTCGCAACGGCGTTCAAGAAGATCAGCGCCGGCAATGCCGCGTTCATTTCGCGCGGCGACAAGAGCGGAACCCATAGCGCCGAGAACCGGTACTGGGCCACCGCGGGCCTGGCGAACCAGCGCGGCGACGGCTACCGCGAATGCGGCTGCGGCATGGGACAGGCACTCAACATGGCTACGGCTACAGGGGCCTACGTTCTGGCCGATCGCGGTACCTGGCTCTCCTTCAAGAATCGCGGCGATCTCACAATCCTGGTCGAGGGCGACAAGCGCCTCTTCAATCAGTACGGCGTGATTGTCGTGAATCCCGCAAAGCATCCGCATGTCAAGGTCGCACCGGCCCAGCAGTTTGCCGACTGGCTGATCTCGCCTGCCGGGCAGTCGTCGATCGCTGCCTACAAGATCGGCGGAGAGCAGCTCTTTTTCCCCAACGCGGCCCAGTAGCGCAGGCCCGTTGCGGGGATACCCCCTCCCTCCTCGCCGCACAAAGCGCGAGGGGCCGCGACCCTACGACGCCGCGCCCGCCCTCTGCAGGACCGCTGGACTGACCCCGCCGCGAGCGCGCAGGAGTTGCGCGACAATGGATGCGAGGCGTCCGTTGCTGCGCGTCTTTCACCGGGTCGATGGCCGTCTCGCGTCCAGCGACGTTGCACGATGCCCCGGTGGTCAGGCATAACTCGCATCCCCCGGTTCATGTGCGTTGCATGAAGTCTGTCCCCCGATCAATCGCCGACGTGCGCATGCACGGCTTCCGACAGCGCAGCGAAGTGTCGGCTGTGCTCGACTGGATCGACCGGCACGCGGTACAGCGGGGCACGGAGTCGATCCCGCTTGAAGAAGCCTGCGGCCGCACCCTGGCAGCCGAGGTCATTGCGCCGCTCGACGTACCCGGCTTCGATCGGGCCGCGATGGACGGCTTTGCGCTGCGCGGTTCGGAAACAGCCGGCACGAGCGAATACAACCCGCTCGAGTTTCGTGTGCTGGGCCAGGCCATGCCCGGACTGCCGTTCGTCGGCAGCCTCCCGCCTCGCTCGGCCGTGCGGATCATGACCGGCGCGCCGGTGCCAGACGGAGTCGATTCGGTGGTCCCCGCGGAATTCGCGACGGAGGCCGACGGTCAGATCGTGGTAACCCGGCCCGTCGCACCGGGGCAGCACGTCGGCCATCGTGGTGAAGACCTGAAGGCAGGATCGACGGCGCTCGGCATCGGCCGTCGCCTGCGCCCGCAGGACCTCGGGCTCGTGGCCTCTCTGGGCCTCGATCGTGTGACCGTCGTGCGGCAACCACGCGTGCGCGTATTGGTGACCGGCTATGAAGTCAAGGCTCCTGGCGCACCGAAGGGCGTGTACGACGTCTACGACTCGAATTCCTATATGCTGCGCGGCCTCATCGCCCGAGACGGCGGCGTGCTCGAGGCCCATCTGCGACTCGGTGACGATCCCGACCGGATCCGCGCGGCCTTGCTCGCGCCCGGGGCCGACGTGATCCTCGTGTCGGGTGGTTCCAGCGTGGGCCGCGAAGACTACGCGCCGCGGCTGATCGACGAGATCGGCGAACTGGCGATTCACGGCGTTGCAATGCGGCCATCGAGTCCCGCAGGTCTTGGCCGCATCGGCGACGTGCTGGTGTTTCTGCTGCCGGGCAACCCGGTCTCGT
This sequence comes from Burkholderiaceae bacterium, assembly GCA_035429805.1. Classification (GTDB taxonomy): domain Bacteria; phylum Pseudomonadota; class Gammaproteobacteria; order Burkholderiales; family Burkholderiaceae_F; genus JALORV01. The sequence continues at coordinate 51,037 of DAOMFL010000006.1, read as the reverse complement.
GCCTGTGCGCCTACGACTTCTTCGCGGGCCGCGCCCTTCGCCGGCTCGGCGGGCGACCTTCGGACTGGCCGCATCGCGCGATGCAGGCAGTCGTCGCGCGCAAGATCGTTTCTGCGATCGGGCGGGTCGACTACTGCCGCGTTCGCCTCGTCGATGGGCGGGTCGAACCGATCGCCCTCAGCGGAGCCTCGATACTCTCTTCGACGACCCGGGCCGATGGCTTTGTGATCGTCCCGGCGCCGTGCGAGGGCTATGGGCCCGGTGCGGACGTCACGGTGTACCTCTACGACTGAATCTGGGTCCGCACATGTCGACGGCTCCTGAATCCGGCGCACGCAACGCGCAAGCCCTCGCCGAACAGTCCCAGTTCCTGAATGTCGTTTCGCGCGACGAAGCGACGGCAAAGTTTCGCAGCCACCTGAAGCTCGCGCCGCTGGGCGAGGAAAAGGTCCTCCTCGCGAACGCTCTCGGTCGCGTGCTTGCGACCGATGTCGTGGCGGACATCGACGTGCCCGGTTTCGATCGCGCCAATGTCGACGGTTTCGCAGTGCAGGCGCGCGACACGTTTGGCGCGATGGAGGAAACTCCGCGGCCGCTGCGACTCAACGACGAAGTGCTCGCGCCGGGCATCGTGCCAACGCTGCCTGTGACCGGCGGTCGTGCGACCCCTATCGCCACCGGCGGCATGCTGCCGCGCGGCGCGGATGCGGTCCTTATGGTGGAGCATTCGGAGCTTGCCGGTCCCGCCGACGCGCGCATGGTCGAGGCCCGTCGCCCCCTGACCGGCGGTGAGAACGTAAGCTATGCGAGCACCGACATCGCGCGGGGTGAGACGGTGTTGCGCGGCGGGCAGCGCCTCACTTCGCGCGAGATCGGCGTGCTCGCAGCGCTGGGACTGCCCGAATGCACGGTCTTTCGCCGACCGCGGGTGGCCATTTTCTCGACCGGCAATGAAATCGTGGCGCCGGGCTCACCGCTGCGACCCGGCGCCGTGTACGACTCCAACGCCGCGATCATCGGGGCCGCCGTCGAGGAACTCGGCGGCCTTGCGGTCCATCTCGGGGTGATCGCCGACAACGAGTCCGCGCTCGCGGCGGCGCTCGCACGCGGCCTCGAGTCGGACGTCGTCGTGTTCTCCGGAGGCACGTCGAAGGGCGCCGGAGACATCTCGTACCGCGTCGTGCATACGCTGCGCGATCCCGGCGTCGTCGCCCACGGCGTCGCACTGAAGCCCGGCAAGCCCATCTGCCTCGCCGTCACCGGCGGCAAGCCTGTCGTGATCCTGCCCGGGTTTCCCACGTCGGCCATCTTCACCTTCCACGAGTTCCTCGCGCCGGTAATCCGGGCCTTTGCCGGCCTGCCGCCCGAGCGCCGCCACACCGTTTCGGCGACTCTGCCGATGCGCGTGAACTCCGAGCGCGGGCGCACCGAATATCTGCTGGTCGGCCTGGTGCAGGGACCCGAGGGATATCTCGCCTATCCGATGGGCAAGGGTTCGGGCTCGGTCACCACATTCAGCGGCGCGGACGGCTTCATCGCCATTGACCAGCACACGGAAATCCTGGACGCCGACAGCGTCGTCGCGGTCACCCTCCTCGGCGAACAGCTGGAACCCGCCGATCTCGTGATCATCGGAAGTCACTGCGTCGGGCTCGACCTGCTGGTCGGCAAGCTGATGCGTCAGGGCATCCGGGCCAAGCTGATGAACGTCGGCAGCATGGGAGGTCTGGCGGCGGCCAGACGCGGCGAGTGCGACATCGCAGGCATCCACCTGATGGATCCGGCAACGGGCGCCTACAACCGTCCATTGATGACCGACGCCCTCACCCTCGTGCCAGGCTACGGACGCATGCAGGGTTTCGTGTTCCGGCGCGGCGACACCCGCTTCGAAGGAAAGTCGCTCAACGAGGCCCTGGCGACGGCCCTGGGCGACGCGCGCTGCGTGATGGTCAATCGCAATGCCGGAAGCGGCACGCGCATCATCATCGACCAGCGACTCGGCGATAAACGGCCTCCCGGCTACGGCACCCAGACCAAGTCGCACAATGCCGTCGCGGTAGCGGTCGCCCAGAGCCGCGCCGACTGGGGAATCGCGATCGATACTGTCGCCCGACACTACGGGCTTGGCTTCATTCCCTTGCAGGAAGAGCAGTACGACTTCGTCGTGCCGACTGTGCGACTCGAACGTCCGGCAGTGCGGGCGTTCCAGGCCTTGCTGCTTGACCCGGAGGTGCGCGCCGAACTCGCTTCCCTGGGCTTTCGTGTGCCTTCGGTTTCGCCTGCATAAGTTGCGCGCGGCAGCGTTTGCCATCAGCGCCAGCGCGGGCCGTCGCCTCGCGTCGACGCGGAGGCAACGCCGCCGACCGTTGCGCGTACGATCGGGCCACCAGGAAGCTACAAGATGACTATCGCGCTCAAGCCACTTTGCGGTCGCCTTGGCGGTGCCGCCGGCGCACTGCTGCTGTCCGCCTGCGCCACGGTCGGCCCGGCTTCAACCGCCACGACTCCTGCGGTCAAGGGCGGATCGTTGACGGCGCCCAGCCTCGGACTTTTTTCCCGGATCAAATCGCCGTCCGATCGCGAGGCGGTTCTGCAGTTATCGGCGCAGGGAGTGCAGATATTCCGCTGTGAGAAGCGCGACGGCGGGTTCGTCTGGGTCTTCCGGCAGCCCGATGCGCAGTTGTTCGACAGCAGCGGCAAGGCCGTCGGGCGCCACGGAGCCAATTTCTCGTTCGAACACAACGATGGCAGCCGGCTCACGGCCACGATCGTGGCCTACGACGACGCCCCGAACGCCTCCGACCTGCGCTGGGTATTGATGACGACGCGCAGTTTCGGCACCGGCACGTTCGACGGCATCACTCATGTGCAGCGTGTCAGGACGCGCGGCGGAATGCCGCCCGAGAGCTGCCAGGGCGCACAGGCGAACCAGCTGCTGAGGGTCGACTTCTCGGCCGACTTCATCTTCTACCGGGCGAAGTCGGGCGCCGCCGGCTGACGCCTGCGCCGACCTCCGGCGCGACGGTTTCGGTCGCTCCCTCCGGAGCGTCGCGAGTCATTTCCCGAAAAGCGTTAAAATTCAGCGTTTTCGGACGCTGTACGCCGGAGGAATGCACATGAACCCGACTGCCTCGACGGTAGGCGCCTATCTGCGCGACCTGCCGCCGGACCGTCGCGTGGCAATGGCGCGCCTATGCAGCATGATTCGCCGCTCCGCCCGCGGAGTGCGCGAAAGCATGCGCTACGGACTCGCCTTCTACGAACTGGACGGGCCGCTGTTCGCCCTGGAATCCGGCCGCCGCCACATGTCGCTGTACGTGGCGGAAAAGGACGTGGTACTCAAGCACAAGGACGCGCTGCAGGGCGTCAATGCGCCGAAGAGCTTCATCAAGTTCTCGGATCTGAACCGCCTGCCGCTGGACGTGGTCGAGAAGATTGTTCGCGACTCGGTGGCTGCGAGACGCCAGCGGCTGGCCCAGGGTACCGTCCCGACCCAGGCAGAACTGCTGAAGCTCTGGGGCATCAACGAGGAAGCCGCGGCGCCGCCCTCGACCACGGTCAAGCTGCCCGTAGCCAAGCCGGCTGCGACAATGACCGATGCGATCAACGCGATGGCGAATTCCGTGCGCGACGCGATGATGGCGGCCATCGACATCGCCACCGGTGCACCACCGGTGACCAAGGCCAAGCCGGCACGCAAGTCCGCCGCGAAGGCGGTTGCAAGGCCGGCGAAGCGCACGCCCGCACGCGCCGCGACACGCACGACGGCACGGACTTCAACGACCAAGAAGACGGCCGCAAAAAAGGCGCCGACAAGGCGGCACTAGGACCGGCCCAACGCGAAAACGGCGCCCGCAGGCGCCGTTTTGCTTTCCGGCATTCAGGCAACGCGTCACTGGGCGCGGGTGTCTTCGATCACCTTGCCGTCGTTCGGCAGTGCGCCGGGGGCTACCAGTTCCACGGTCCCGCCGAGTTTCGTCACCACCCGGAGTGCCTCGCCCAGAGCCGCCGCGAGCGAAGGATCGCGCTCCGCCGATTCCGCCCTGAGGGTCATCACATCGACTTCCCCGCTGCGTCCCACGACAAGACGCAGCTTCTTCACCGAAGGATGACGCCGGCCGACTTCGGCGATCTGCTCCGGACGCACGAACATTCCCTTGACCTTCGTGGTCTGGTCGGCGCGTCCGAGCCATCCGCGAATGCGAGCGTTGGTGCGTCCGCACGCCGAGGCCCCGGTCATGATGGCCGAAAGATCACCCAGTGCAAGTCGGATCCAGGGGTGATGCGGATCAAACGAAGTGATGACCACTTCGCCGACCTCGCCGTCCGGCACGGGTTCACCGGTACCCGGCCGCACGATCTCGATCAGCACGTCTTCGTTGACCACCATTCCAGAACGCGCCGAAGTCTCGTAGGCGATCACACCCGCATCGGCCGTCGCATAAAGCTGGTACGCGTCGATCCCGCGTGACCGCATCTCCGCCTGCAGCGAAGCCGGAAACGCCGCACCCGACACCGCGGCCCGTCGTAACGGGCATTCGCGCCCGGCGGACGCCGCCGCATCGAGCAGGATCTTCAGGAAGTCGGGAGTCCCGGTGTAGGCCGTCGGGCGCAGCTGCTGCAGCAGTTCCAGCTGCTGCTCGGTATTCCCCGGGCCGGCCGGGATCACCGCGCAACCCAGGGCGCGCGCGCCGCCATCGAGGATGAACCCGCCCGGCGTCAGGTGGTACGAAAACGTATTGAGCACCACATCTTCGCTGCGAAAGCCTGCTGCGTAGAGTCCCCGGGCCGCGCGCCAGGCGTCCTCGTGCCGCCCTTCAGGCTCGTAAATCGGGCCCGGCGAAGTGAACAGCCGACCGAAACGATCCTGCGGATCCACCAGCCCGCCAAAGGGCGGCGCTGCCTTCTGCAGCGCCGGCAATTCGGACTTGCGCAGCACCGGCAGACGTGCAAGGTCAGCGCGCGTGGCGATGTCTGCAGGGTTGATGTTCCCCAGATGCTGTCGCCAGCCCGGAGCCTTGAGCGCCTTGGCGATCAGTCCGGGCAGGTGCCCCATCAGGTCGAGTTCGCGTTGCCGCGGGTCGCGTGTTTCGCGGCTGTCATAGTGCTGCGTCATCCTGGGTCCTGCGCCGCTAGCGAGTGGCGCCGTCGATCTCGGTACGCCTGCGTTCGTTGTCCTGCTGCGCGGCGTCGAGTTTCCTGTTGACCGGGTCTATCGTCGTCTGTCGGGTCGGCAGCGGAGTGGCCTGCGCCTCCCCTTTTGTGGTCGAAGACGACTCCTCCGCCCCCGGCCGGTGGCACGCTTCCAACATGGTCATCGCGATCGCCGCGAGGCCAATCGAACGGATGCTGCCGCGAAGACGGTGCTTCTGACGTTGCATGGTGATGGCGGGCGCCGCGCCGAACAGCGCCCGCGGAGCGCCGGCGCCCTAGCCCGCAACCTTCTTGACGGCACGCCGAAGGCGCCGCACGAGGCTGCCGACGGCTTTCTTCGCGCTGCTCGCGCGTTTCGCAACCTTCTTGGCCACGCTCTTGACTACCGCCTTCTTTGCCGCGACTTTCTTCGCGGCCTTCTTCGCGGCCGCCTTTGCAGCCGCCTTGGCCTCGGCACCGCTGCCGCGCTTGATATCCATCGCGTGCGCGCGCGAATACTGCTGGATGTCCTTGAACTTGCCGCTGGCATCGCGAACTGCGTACAGCTTCTTGCCGCCCGAGCTGTAAAGCACGGTGCGACGCGACTTCTTCTTCGCAGCTTTCTTCGTGGCCATCTACGCTCCTCTGGTGACGCGCGGAACCTGCAACCGCCTTCGCCAGCCCGCGCATGCTGGCGAAAACCCCGCACCGCGCGGCGCGGAATCCCGGCGCCGGCCGTTCAGGCCAGCCAGCGCTTGCGACGCTTGTAGAACTTGGCGTCGCGGAAGCTCTTGCGGCCTGCCTTCGAGACGCCGAGGTAGAACTCCTTGACGTCTTCATTCTCGCGCAGCGCGCTGGCGGCGCCGTCCATGACGACGCGCCCGTTCTCGAGTATGTATCCGTAATCGGCGAAGCGCAGCGCGATGTTGGTGTTCTGCTCGGCGAGCAGGAAGGACACGCGCTCCTTCTTGTTGAGGTCCTGCACAATCGCGAAGATCTCCTCGACCACCTGCGGCGCCAGGCCCATCGAGGGTTCATCGAGCAGGATCATCGAGGGCCGCGCCATCAGCGCGCGCCCGATCGCCGTCATCTGCTGCTCCCCGCCCGACGTGTACCCGGACTGGCTGGCGCGCCGCTGCTTGAGGCGCGGGAAGTACGTGTAGACCTTGTCGAGATCGGCAGCCGTGTCGGCGCGGGAGTTGCCGCGACCCGAAGCGCCGCGCGAATAGGCGCCGGAAAGCAGGTTCTCCTCGACGGTCAGGTGTGCGAAGCAGCGTCGGCCTTCCATGACCTGGACGACGCCGCGCTTCACGAGCTCGTAGGCCGTCAGCTTCTCGATCTTCTCGCCCCGATACTCGATCGAGCCCTTGGTCACCTCGCCGCGTTCACCGTGGAGCAGGTTCGATACGGCGCGCAGCGTCGTGGTCTTGCCGGCGCCGTTGGCGCCGAGCAGGGCGACGATGCCGCCTTCGGGCACCGTCAACGAGACGCCCTTCAGCACGAGTATCACGTGGTTGTAGATGACCTCGATGCCGTTGACGTTGAGCAGCGGTGCAGTCACCGTGGTCTCCGTTGTCGCTGTGCCCAGCGCTCTTCCAGACAGTGGATGAGCGCTGGGCACAGCCGGCCGCTGGCCGCGACCGACTGTTAGGGTTCGCTCTACTTCTTCGCTGCCGGTGCCGTCTTCACCGCGGCCGGAGCTGCCGCCGCGGCGCCGCCCTTGTCCGCCGCGATCTCGGTCGCGCAGCTGCGCATCGTCAGCTTCTTCTCGGTGACGTAGCGCTCGGCCGCGGCCTTGATCATCGGCTTGATGATCTGGTTGTCCGCCTCGTAGAAGTCCGACACGAAGACCCACTTGGTGCCGTCCCATTGCTGGATGCGTGCGGAGCGCGCGCCTGCATGGTCACGGCAGTTGGTGGCGAGCGGCTTCATCACGCCGGTCAGACCCAGCTGTTCCAGGCGCTTGGCGTCGATGTTCAGGTTCTCCAGGCCATAGCGCACTTCTTCGCCGGTCAGCGGCTTCACGCCATAGCGCAACTGCGCCTGACGCACGCCCTCGACCGAAAGCATCGCGCTGATCATGCCGCGGTTGTAGAGCACGCTGCCGACCTCATCACGCGGACCCGTGCCCTGGCCCTTGTCATGCACCAGCTTGAGTATGTCCTCCTGCATCTTCGCGCGCCCCGCGCCGTGCTGCAGCGCCAGCCCGTTGTAACCCTTGGCATCGGCGCCGACCGGCAGCACGTCGGGCTCGGCTGCGGCCCACCACACGCCGTACATCTTGTCGCGCGGGTAGCCGGTGGCGACGGCCTCGCGCAGCGCGGTCGAGTTCATCACGCCCCAGCCCCAAAGGAAGACGTAGTCGGGACGAGCCTGACGGATCTGCAGCCAGGCTGCCTTCTGCTCGACCCCCGGATGCGTGACCGGGATCGTGATCAGTTCGAAACCGTGCAGCTTCGCCCGCTCCTGCAGCAGTGCGATCGGCTCCTTGCCGAACGGCGAATCGTGGTAAACGAGCGCGATCTTCTTGCCCTTGAGCTTGTCCAGGCCGCCGTTCAGCTTGCCGACGTGCTGCACCAGGACATCGGCCGCGTCCCAGTAGGTGCCCATCAGCGGGAAGTTCCACGGAAACGCCTCGCCCTCGACCGATTCGGAGCGTCCGTACCCCGCCGTGACCAATGGCACTTTGTCGTGCGGTGCCTTGTCGGTCAGCGCGAAGGTGATGCCGGTCGACAGCGGCTGCACCGCGGCGGCGAACGGCTTGGTCTTGAGCCGCTCATAGCACTCGACGCCGCGATCCGTAGCGTAGCCAGTCTCGCACTCTTCCCAGGTGATCTTCACGCCGTTGATGCCGCCCTGCGCATTGACCAGCTTCAGGTAGTCGACGAAGCCATTGGCCCAGGGAACACCGTTCGGCGCATAGGCGCCGGTGCGATAGACCAGCACGGGGAAGAACTGCTCACCCTTGCCGGCCGCCGCCGGTGCGGCGGCTTTCTGCTGCGCGCCCGACGTCGCGGGCAGCGCCAGCGATATCGCCGCTGCCATTGCCGCCGCCGTCAGCGCGGCGATTCTTGCGTTGAACACTCGTGCCATCGTTGTCTCCATGCATGTGCCAATTGGGGGTCCAGCCATTCTGTTGAGCCGTCGTCTCCGTGGACCTCAGTGCGGGAACGGCCATAGTCTCAGTTTTTCCTTGCCGATCGCCCACAGCCGCGCCAGCCCATGCGGCTCGACGATCAGAAAGAAGACGATCAGGCTGCCGAAGATCATCGACTCGAGATGCGACGACAGCGCGGTCGAGATCTCGATGCCGAACCACCCTGGGATCTGGTTCAGCAGAATCGGCAGGACCACGATGAAGGCCGCGCCGAAGTAGGAACCGAGCAGCGAGCCCATGCCGCCGATGATGATCATGAACAGCAGGTTCAGCGACAGGTTGATGTTGAAGGCCAGCGGCTCCCAGGCTCCCAGCCGGATGAAGCCCCAGAGGGCGCCCGCCACTCCGGCATAGAACGAACTGACGGCAAATGCCGAGAGTTTGGCGTACAGCGGCCGGATGCCGATCACCTCGGCCGCGACATCCATGTCCCGGATCGCCATCCAGCTGCGGCCGATGTGGCCCCGCACGAGGTTCTTCGCCGCCAGCGTCATCACGACCGCGACCGACAGTACGAATACGTATTTCTCGGTCGAAGATTCCATCGTCCAGCCGAACATCTCGATCGGCGCGGTCGAGACTGAGCCCGACGACGAGTAATTCGTGAACCACTTGACCCGGGCGAACATCCAGTCGACGAAGAACTGTGCGGCGAGCGTCGCCACTGCCAGGTACAGGCCCTTGATGCGCAGACTCGGTATCCCGAACAGGACGCCGACCAGCGCGGCGATACCCCCCGACAGGATCAGCACGACGATGAAGTTGAGCGACGGCACGCGGATGACGAAGTTGTAGGCCGCATAGGCCCCGACCGCCATGAATGCAGCTGTCCCCAGAGAGATCTGACCGCAGTAGCCGACCAGCACGTTCAGCCCGATCGCGGCAATCGACAGGATCAGGAACGGAATCACCAGCGACAGGAACAGGTAGTCACTTCCGATCGCCGGCATCACGAGGTACGCAAAGACGAGCAGCGCCAGCATGAACCAGCGGTCCTGGACGATCGGCAGGACCTGCTGGTCTGCGGCGTACGAGACCTTGAACTGGCCGTTTTCGCGATAGAGCATGTCGTCTCGTCCTAGACCCGGTCGATGTGCTTCTCGCCGAACAGGCCCTCCGGCCGGACCAGCAGGAACAGCAGCGCCAGGACGTAGGCGAACCAGTTCTCGATGCCGCCGCCGGCCAGATCGAACGCCTTCACCAGGATCGGCCCGAGGAACACCTCGGCGAACTTCTCGCCGACACCGATGATGAGCCCGCCGATGATCGCGCCCGGCACCGAGGTGAAACCGCCGAGGATCACGACCGGCAGCGCCTTCAGCGCGATCAGCGAGAGCGAGAACTGGACGCCGAGTTTGGAACCCCAGATGACGCCGGCGACCAGGGCAACGAAGCCGGCGACGGTCCAGACGATGACCCAGATGCGGTTCAGCGGAATGCCGATCGACTGCGCGGCCTGGTGATCATCCGCCACCGCGCGCAACGCGCGGCCGGTCGGCGTCTTCTGGAAGAACAGTGCCAGCGCGAGCACCAGCAGCGCTGCAACGCCGGCTGCGACCACGTCCTCCGTGTTGATGAGAATGCCTCCCTCGAAGAATCTCTCCGCGACGATCATCGGAGTCTTCGGCAGTCCGGTGTCGATCTTGTAGATGTCGCTGCCCCAGAGCGTCTGGCCAAAGCCGTCGAGGAAGTAGCTGACGCCCAGCGTCGCCATCAGCAGCACGACGGCGTCCTGATTGACGAGGTGCCGCAGCACCAGCCGCTCGATCAGCCAGGCGAGCACGGCCATGACGAAGATCGCGGCGACGAAAGCAACCGGCAGCGGCACAACCTCGGCGATCCGCGCCACCGCCAGGGCGGCAAAGAGCACCATTGCGCCCTGGGCGAAATTGAAGACCCCGGAGGCCTTGAAGATCAGCACGAACCCGAGCGCGACCAGCGAGTACATGACGCCGGACATCAGGCCGCCGAGCAGCACCTCGATATAGAAGCTGGGCGCGGCCATGCCGAACGCCAGCGGACCGATCGCCCCGATCGCCATCAGCACCAGAAGTGCCACTACCGGCCAGTTCTTCTGCAGCGACTGCAATGCCTGCTCCATGTCCGGGCCTCAGTGCGCCACGCCCAGGTAAGCGGCAATGACTGTCTCGTTGGACCGCACCTCATCCGGTGTACCGTCACCGATCTTGCGTCCGTAGTCGAGCACGACGACGCGATCCGAGATGTCCATCACGACTCCCATGTCGTGCTCGATCAGCACGATCGTCGTGCCGAATTCGTCGTTGACGTCGAGCACGAAGCGCGACATGTCCTGCTTCTCCTCGAGGTTCATGCCGGCCATCGGTTCGTCGAGCAGCAGGATCTTCGGTTCCATCGCCAGCGCCCGTGCCAGATCGACACGCTTCTGCAGCCCGTAGGGCAGGCGTCCCACCGGCGTCTTCCGATACGCCTGGATCTCGAGGAAATCGATGATGTGTTCAACGAACTCGCGGTGCCGCAGCTCCTCGCGCCGTGCGAAGCCCAGGTGCACCGCCTGGGACAGGAGGCCGGTCTTCATGTGCAGGTTGCGGCCGGTCATGATGTTGTCGAGCACGCTCATGCCCTTGAACAGCGCCAGATTCTGGAATGTGCGACCGAAGCCCTGGGCTGCGGCGTCATGGGGGTCCATCGAGGTGCGTACCTTGCCCGCGAACGTGATGCGCCCCTGCTGCGGGTGATAGACGCCGTTGATGACGTTGAGCATCGAGCTCTTGCCGGCGCCATTGGGACCGATGATCGCGCGGATCTCATGCTCCCTTACGTCGAACGACACGCCCTGGATCGCCTTGACGCCGCCGAACGACAGCCAGACGTCCTCGACGCCAAGCAGAACATTGCCGACGGCACGTCGCGTCACAGGGAGCCTCCATGACGCGATTCGTGCTCGGTGGCTGCCGGCCGGTCATCCTTCATGGCCCACGCCGGGTTGTCAGCCTTGACGATCGGGTTCCTGGGTCTGGCTGCAAGGTTCAGCGCCTCGACCACGAGGTACACAAAGGCAAGCACCAGTGCCAGGCCCGCGAAACCGATCAGGATCGAGCCGTCGGCCAGGCCCCAGGCGGCCACCGGCACGCCGATGACGAGGCAGGCGACGGCGATCCAGACACGCGGGTTCATCGCTCAGGCCGCCTTCTGCATCGGCGCGAAGGTCTTCGCATCGCGCACCTGCAGCGTTGCCGCAACCTTGCCAGTGCGGCCGTCCTCGAACTTGACCATCGTCTCGATGAACTGCTCCTTGCGCCCCGAGTACATTGCATCGACCAGGACGCTGTACTTGTCCTGGATGAACCGCCGCCGCACCTTGCGCGTCCGCGTCAGTTCCTCGTCATCGGCGTCGAGTTCCTTGTGCAGCACGATGAAGCGACGGATCTGCGCGTTCGCGAGCTTAGGATCGTTGGCGAGGTCGGCGTTGACCCGTTCGACCGACTCCCGGATCAGTTCGAGGACCTCCGGCTTGCCGGCCAGGTCGGTGTACCCGGTGTAGGGGAGATTGTGGCGCTCGGCCCAGTTGCCGACGGCTTCCATGTCGATGTTGACGAACGCGCACACCATCTCGCGCTGGTCGCCGAATGCCACGGCTTCCTTGATCGTCGGGAAGAACTTCAGCTTGTTCTCGATGTACTTCGGCGCGAACAGCGTCCCGTCCGCCAGCTTGCCGACGTCCTTGGCCCGGTCGATGATCTTCAGGTGCCCCTCGGCATCGAAGTAGCCGGCGTCGCCGGTGTGGAACCAGCCCTCGCCGTCCTTCGCATCGCGGGTCGCCTCGGGGGACTTGTAGTACTCGCGGAACAGACCGGGCGAGCGGATCAGGATCTCGCCCGCATCGGTCAGGCGAATCTCGACGCCCGCGACCGGCGGACCGACCGTGTCCGGCTTCACCCCGCCGTTGGGCTGCACACAGACGAACACCGATGTCTCGGTCGATCCGTACAGCTGCTTCAGGTTAATGCCCAGCGACCGGTAGAACGTGAACAGATCGGGTCCGATCGCCTCGCCGGCCGTATAGGCGACGCGGATGCGGCTCATGCCGAGAGCGTTGCGCAGCGGAGCGTAGACGAGCCAGTCGCCGAGGCCGTAGAGCAGACGATCGCCCGGCCCGACCGGCTGCTTGTCGAGCAGGCGACCTCCAACCCGACGCGCCACTTCCATGAAGTAATGGAACATGCGCCGCTTGACCGCCGAGGCGTCCTCCATGCGGATCATTACCTGAGTCAGCAGGCCCTCCAGCACTCGCGGCGGAGCGAAGTAGTAGGTCGGACCGATCTCGCGCATGTCGGCCATCACCGTCGACGCCGACTCCGGGCAGTTCACGGTGAAGCCGCATACCAGCCACTGCGTGTACGAGAAGATGTTCTGCCCGATCCACGCCATCGGGAGGTAGGCCAGCACTTCTTCGCGGTCCGTCAGGTTCTCCATGACGGCGCCAGCGCGACCGGCTGCCAGCAGGTTGCCGTAGCCCAGCACGACGCCCTTGGGATTGCCGGTGGTGCCCGACGTGTAGAACATCGCCGCGACGTCGTCGGCCCGGCCCCTGGCGATCTCGTCGTCGACCAGCGTCGGCCGCTCCTTCAGGAACTGCTCGCCCAGCGCACGGATTTGCTCATACGAGGCCAGCCCGGGCTGGTCGTAGTTGCGCAGCCCGCGCGGATCTTCGTAGATGATGCGCCTCAGGTGAGGCACGGATTCGCGGACCTCGAGCAGCTTGTCGACCTGTTCCTGGTCCTCCGCGACAGCGAACTTGATCTCCGCGTTGGCGAACACGAATGCCATCTCGGCCGCGACCGCGTCCTGGTACAGCGGCACCGGGATGCCACCGAGGCACTGCACCGCGATCATCGTGAAGTACAGCCGTGGCCGGTTCTCGCCGACGATGGCCAGGTGATCCCCGCGCTGGAAGCCGGCCTGGTGCAGACCCGCCGCGATCTGCTGGACCTCGGCCTGCATCTGCGACCAGCTCCAGCTCTGCCAGATTCCGAGATCCTTCTCGCGAATGGCCGTCGCGCCGGGCCTCTGGCGTGCATGCAGCTGCAACAGGCGCGGGAACGTGTCCGCGGTACCGGTCTCCGCCACGATCGTCTGTCTCCAACTGTTCTTGTCCGCGCCTCGTGCGGGCCCGGTCCGGGCTAGCTTAGCGCAATGGTCCTGCCGCGTCGTCCATCGGCGACGTGCCGCGTACGGTACGGCGCGACGCCGCTGCAGGCTGTCGTCCGGGCGACAGTCTTCAGCCAGAATAGGGAAATTCCCGCTGTGACCCATGGCCGAACCCGATCCACCCCGCATTGCCGACGTGCTGGTTGCCAGTGCCTGGTGGCCGGCGCTGGAGGCCGCCGACCGCGAGCGCACGCTCGCCGAGATCGAGGAGCGCCGCTACAGCGGCGGCTCGGTCGTCATGCGCAAGGGCGAGGTGGTCGACGCCTGGACCGGCGTCATCGACGGCCTGGTCAAGATCAATGTGGTTTCGCCGGTCGGCAAGACCGCCACGTTCACCGGTGTCGGACCCGGCGGCTGGTTCGGCGAAGGTTCGATCCTGAAGGACGAACCGCGCAAGTACGACGTCGTGGCCCTGCGTGACACGCGCATTGCCTGGATGCCGCGGCGCACCTTCGAGCACCTGCTCGACACCAGCATTCCGTTCAACCGCTTCCTGCTGACGCAGCTGAACGAGCGCCTCGGGCAGTTCATCGGCATGGTCGAGTACGAACGGCTGCTCGAACCGGACGCGCGCGTCGCCCGCTGCCTCGCCGAGCTCTTCAATCCGCACCTCTATCCCGGCAATCGCGGTGAGCTGGAAATCTCGCAGGAGGAGATCGGCTATCTGTCGGGCGTCTCGCGGCAGCGCGTGAACCAGGCCCTGCAGGTGCTGGCACGGGCCGGACTGCTGGAGGTCGCTTACGGTCGCGTGCGCATCCTCGACATCGGCGGCCTGCGGCGCTTCGGAGGCTAACGTGTTCGACAGAAGCTTCTGGGAAATTGCCAGCTACGTGGTGACCGTAATCGGCCTGCCGCTGGCCATCTTCATCTTCATCTTCGAACAGCGCAAGGAACGTGCTCAGAAGGACGACGAAATCTATCAGCTGCTTTCGAACGCCTACAACGACTTCCTGAAAGTCATGATGGAGAACCCGGACCTGCGACTGCGCAGCGAAACGGCGACGCTGGATCTGAGCCCGGAGCAGCAGGAGCGCATGCTGGTCATATTCGACATGCTGATCTCGCTGCTCGAGCGCGCCTACCTGACCGCCTACGGCGAAGGGATGACGCCGTTGCAGCTCCGACGCTGGAATTCCTGGGAGGACTTCATGCGTGAGTGGGCCCGGCGCGACGACTTCTACTACCGCCTGCCGCGACTGCTGAAGGGCGAGGATGAGGAATTTGCGGCCTACCTGTCGCGCATCGCCGAGGACGAGCGCAGCAGGCCCGCGTCCGGGCTGAAGCAGGTCGCACACTGAGGCCGACGCGGGTTGCGCAACGACGATGAGAACCGTGTCCCTGCGCGACGGCGGATCCCTCCCGGCTCTCGGGCTCGGCACCTGGCGCTTCGGCGAGTCGAAACGCACGCGCGCCGCCGAGGTCACCGCAGTGCGCGCGGCCCTCGAACTTGGCTACCGATTGATCGACACCGCGGAGATGTACGGTGAGGGCGGCGCCGAAGAGGTGGTAGGCGAGGCGGTGGCCCAGGCGCTCGCGGCGGGCGACGTGCGGCGCGACGACCTGTTCATCGTCTCGAAGGTATACCCGCACCATGCCAGCCTGCGCGGAGTGGCAGCGGCATGCGACCGCAGCCGGGCGCGGCTGCGTCTCGACACGATCGATCTCTACCTGCTGCACTGGCGCGGCAGCCACCCGCTGGCCGCCACCGTCGATGGCTTCGAGCGTCTGCGCAGCGCCGGCCACATTCATCAGTGGGGCGTGTCGAACTTCGACCTGGACGACATGCAGGAGCTCTGGCAGCTCGAACACGGCCCAAGCTGCCCTGCCAATCAGGTCTACTACTCCGCCAGCCATCGCGGCATCGAATTCGATCTGCTGCCATGGCACCGTGAACACGCCGTGGCGACGATGGCCTATTGTCCGATCGACCAGGGAACACTCGCCTCCAACCCTGGCCTCGCGCGCACGGCGGCACGGCACCGCGTGACGGCGGCGCAACTCGCGCTCGCCTGGGTGCTGCGCGATCCGACCGTCATCGCGATTCCGAAGGCCGGCCGCATCGAGCACCTGCGCGAAAACCTCGCTGCCGCTGACCTCGTCCTCGATGCCGACGATCTCGCGGCGCTCGACCGACTCTTCCCGCCGCCGCGGCGCAAGCAGCCGCTGGCAATGTCCTGAGGCTCCGCGGGAACGGCGGCCGCAAGCGGACCCGCATGCATTCAGCCGCACGCACGCGGTTGCTGAATGGGCTCGCCACGCGAGGCGCCGCCCTGCTGCTGGCCCTGTTGTCGATGGCCGCCGCGATTGCGGCAGACGTACCCGCCATGCCCGCCACGTCGGAGGATCTGGCCGCCGCGATCAGCCTGCGACGCAATGTGCTGCTGGGCGAAGTGCACGACAACGGCGTGCAGCACGCACTGCGCTTCGAGGCGTTGAACCGCGTCGTCGCAGCCGGCGCGCGGCCTGCGATCGCCTTCGAGCAGTTCGATCGGGAGCGGCAGCCCGACATCGACCGGGTACGGCGCGAACGGCCGGGCGATGTCGATGCGCTCGTCGCACTGGGCGCGCGCAACTGGGAGTGGACGTACTACCGGCCGTTCGTGCAGCTCGCAGTGGAGTACGGCCTGCCGATCGTGGCGGCGAACCTGTCGCGCGCCGACGCAATCAAGGTGTCCACGCGGGGTTGGGCCGCCGTCTTCGACCCGACTGACGAGGCCATCTTGGGCCTCGACCATCTGCCGGCCTCATTCATCGCCGCGCACGAGCTCGCGGTGGCTCAGGGCCACTGCAACCTGCTGCCGGCCGAGTCGCTGTCCGCGCTGGCGCGCGCGCAGATCGCGCGCGACATCGTGCTGGCGCGCGCGCTACGTCCCTATCTGCCCGGCGGCGTCGTGCTGCTGACGGGCAACGGCCACGTGCGCAAGGACATTGGCGTCCCATTCTGGCTGACCCCCGAGGAGCGGCGCGACCTCGTGGTAATCGCACTGCTCGAAAGTGATGCGGTCGCGAACGAAGGCAGCGCTGACGAGCGGCGCCAGCGTTACGACGTCGTTGTCGAAACGCTCGCGGCCGAGCGCCCCGACCCGTGCGACGCGCTGCGCAGGCGGCTGCGGGCGCCGAGCAGCAAGTGATCGCGTCAGGGCGTCGTCGCAGCGATCACCGGGCGTCGCTGCACCGGCGCCTCGCGGATCGGCAGGTTGACCAGCGCCGCGGCGAGTGCCAGCAGTGCATCTGCGTACCACATCCACAGGTAGCTGCCCTGCTCGTTGATGGCAATTCCGCCGAGGTAGGCGCCGAAGAAACCTCCGATCTGGTGGGACAGCAGTGTCAGGCCGAAGAGCGTCGCGAGGTAGCGCGTGCCAAAGAGCTTCGCAACGACACCGGCCGTCGGCGGCACCGTCGCCAGCCACGTGAAGCCGAGAGCCGCGGCGAACAGATAGAACGTCAGCATCGTCTTGGGGGCCGCGAGGTAGATGACCACCAGCACCGCGCGCGAAAGGTAGATCCAGAACAGGATGTACTTGCTGCGGTAACGGTTGACCCACCATCCGGCCATCAGGCTGCCGGCAATGTTCGCCAGGCCGATGATCGCCAGCGACCAGCTGGCGACGGAGGTCGGCAGGCCGCACAGGGCCACCTCGCCCGGCAGGTGCGTGACGAGGAATGCGATGTGGAACCCGCACGTGAAGAAGCCGGCATGCAGCAGCAGGTAGCTGCGATCGCCAAGCGAGGTCCTGAGCGCGTGCCGCAGGCCCTGGTCGCCCTGGATCGGATGGCCATGCGTGCCGCCGGGCCGGCCGCGCAGGGCGCGGGCCATCGGCAGGGTGACTAACGTGACTGCGGCGATGGCCCACATCGCCCCCATCCATCCCATCACCGCGATCAGCTTCTGCACGAGCGGCGCGAACACGAACTGGCCGAACGACCCGCCGGCATTGATGACGCCCGACGCCGTGCCGCGCGACTCCGCCGGAACGTGCCTGGCGGCGGCACCGATGAGCACCGAGAAACTGGCGGCCCCCGAGCCGGCAGCCGACAGCACGCCGAGCGTCAGCACCAGGCCCAGGCTGCTGTTGACCAGCGGGGTCAGCGCCATGCCGAACGCGAGGACGAGTATGCCGACCGCGAGTACGCGCCCCGGTCCGTAACGGTCGGCGAACGCGCCGGCCACCGGCTGCACGGCGCCCCAGGCGAACTGGCCCACCCCCAGCGCCAGGCTGATCGTGACGATGCCGAGACCGGTCGTCGTGTTCATCGGCGACACGTACAGGCCGAGCGTCTGGCGCGCGCCCATCGTGATCATCAGCACGGCGGCTGCCAGCAGGATGACGCCCCACCAGGTGCGTTCAGGATGTGCGGTCACGGTGCTTCCTCCGGTTCGATAGCCGCTTCTGCGAGCGACCGGCTGGCGGCGTCCGCGGCCCGATGCAGCGTGAGCCGCAGCGGCTCACCCAGAATGTCTTCAACCTCGCGCTGTGCGGCCTGCCACGCGGGTATGGCTGCATCGAGGCGTCGCCGTCCTTTCGATGTCAGCTGCAGCGGCCGCGTGCGCGCATCGGCCCGGGCCGGCCGGGCCCCGGTGCGCGCGACCAGACCGTCGGATTCCAGTGGGCCCACCAGCCGTGTCGTCGTCGTCCGGTCCATCTGCAGGCGTCGCGCCAGCTCCGCCACCGCGAGCGGTTCGGAAGAGCGCGCCAGCGTTGCCAGCGCCGCGTACTGCGTCACCGTCAGCCCGTGCGGGGCCAACGCGGCGTCGTAGAGCGCGGTCAGGCGCCGCGCCAGCCCGCGCACCTTGGAGCAGGTGCACAGGCCGGCGGGCGGCATGGCCGTCGGATCCTGCGTGCGATTTTTTGCGTGCATATGCACGCATATTACCTCTTCTGCCTGCCCCTGTCCTGCTGCCTGCCGCTTTGCGCCGTTGCTGCGACAATCCGCGCTTCAGCCAGGACCGCGCCGATGACGACACTGCATCCGTTCCACCTCGCGTTTCCCGTCACCTCGCTTGCGAAGGCGCGCGCCTTCTACGGCGGGCTGCTCGGCTGCCCGGAAGGCCGCTCCAGCGATGCCTGGGTCGACTTCAATCTCTACGGCCACCAGATCGTCGCGCACCTGGCCCCCGAGGAGGCCGGCCATCGCCGCACCAGCGCCGTCGATGGCGATGACGTCCCGGTGCGCCACTTTGGCGTCGTGCTGTCGATGTCCGAATGGGACAGCCTGGCCTCGCGCCTGCGCAGCCAAGGCGTGAAGTTCATCATCGAGCCGCACATCCGTTTCAAGGGCGAGGTCGGCGAGCAGGCGACGATGTTCTTCCTCGACCCCTGCGGCAACGCCCTCGAGTTCAAGGCGTTCGCGAATCCGTCGCGGCTATTCGCGAAATAGGGAAGAAAATCGGCGCCGAACAGGATCGCGCAGCGCCAAGGCGAGCGGAGCCGGACCGTCGCGGCGGTCCGCAACACACCGCCGCAGGAGCGTCGGCGACCCGCCTAACCGCGCCCGACCAGCGGCATCTTCGTGGCCATCACCGTCATAAACAGCACGTTGGCGTCGAGCGGCAGTTCGGCCATCTGCAGCACCGACTTCGCGACGAGGTCGACGTCCATCACCGGTTCCGGCGCGATCTGCCCATAGGGCTGCATCACTCCCTTTGTCATGCGCTCGGTCATCGGCGTCGCGGCGTTGCCGATGTCGATCTGACCGACTGCGATATCGAAGGCACGGCCGTCGAGCGACGCCGACTTCGTGAGCCCGGTGACAGCGTGCTTGGTCGCGGTATAGGGAGCCGAGTTCGGGCGCGGGGCGTGCGCCGAAATCGAGCCGTTGTTGATGATCCGTCCGCCACGCGGGGACTGCGCCTTCATCACGCGGAAAGCCTGCTGCAGGCAGAAGAAGACGCCGGTCAGGTTGACGTCGACCACGCTCTGCCACTGCGCCGGAGTCAGTTCCTCCAGCGGGATCGGCGGCGCCCCGCCACCCGCATTGTTGAACAGCACATCGAGCCGACCGCCGAATGCGACGACGCGGTCGAACAACGCGCGCACCTGGTCGGCGCGGCCGACGTCGGTCGGCACCACCAGCGCGCGGGAGCTGTCGACCTGCGCCAGCGCTACCGTCTCGGCGAGCGGTTCGGCGCGCCGTCCGGCCAGAGCGACCTTGTAGCCGGACCTGAGAAAGGCAACTGCGACAGCGCGACCGATACCGCTGCCGGATCCCGTGATCAATGCCACCTTGTCGTTCACTCGATTGCTCCCCGAAGGTCGTCGGCGGCGCAACGGCCACCCATGCAACAGTGCGGTGCGAGCTTAATCCGGCCGCTCCGGGGTCCCGAGCGGCGCGTCGACATCCCGTGAATGCGCCGAACAATGCCGCGGATTGGGGTCACTCCGCCGATTCGGGCTCAGTGCCCACCTTGGCACAATGGCCGGCCGCGCTTCCCGCTCCGATGACCCTCCTTCGCCTCCTCGCGCCGCTCCTCATCGGCGTGACGACCGCCACGGCGGCTGCCGTCACCCCGGCTGAACTGCTCGACCGGGCCCGGACCGAAACGCGCATCAACGCCGAGTCGGCGCGCCAGCGCACCGAGGAAGCGATGCGCCTTCTGGCCGCCGCGCCCGACCCGGACCAGCAGATCCGCGCCCACGCGCTACTGTGCGACTACTACTTCGAGCGCGACCGCGCGGTCGCGCTGTCGCATATCGAGCGGGCGCGCCAGTTGCTGGCCGTGGCGACCCGGCCGGGGCTCGGCGCGATGATCGCCAACTGCGAAGGAGAGCTGTACGAGCTCGCGAACGACACCGGGCGTGCGGCTGCTCTCTACCAGGAAGCCGTGGCGACGGCGGAGAAGCACGGTGAGAACGAGCTGCTGGGCGATGCGCTTTTCCTGCGCGGCTATCTTGCCGGCATGCAGGGCTCGTTCGCAGCGGGTCTCGCTGACCTGCAGCGCGCGCAGGCGCTGTACGAGGAACTGAAGCTGCCGCAGCAGGTGCGCAACGCGATCAACGGCATCGCCAGCCTGTACAGCCGCGTCGGCGACTACCAGCAGGCGCGCGACTATTTCGAGACCTCGCTGTCGATCCAGCGTGAAAAGGGGCTCACGCGCGACGAAGTGGTGACGCGCTACAACCTGGGCCGCGTGCTCGAGAAGCTCAAGGAGTGGAACGCGGCCGAACAGTCATTCAACGAGGTGCTGCGCCTGAGCCGCCAGATCGGCTATGCGCGCGGCGAAGCCTATGCGCTGCGCGGTCTGGCGCAGGTGCAGAACGCGCGCGGCAACCACCTCGATGCGATTGCGCTGCTCGATCGCGCTGCCCGGCAGCAGGTCGCGACAACGGACGAGATGCTGCGTGCACAGATCCTGCTGCAGCGGGGCATCGCGCTGCGGGGCCTTCAGCGGCCGCAGGAAAGCATCGAGATCCTGCAGTCGGCACTCGACATCGTGGTCAAAGCCGATTCGGCCGGCGAAGTGGCTGCGACGCGCGCGGAACTGGCGCGCGGCCTCGCCGCCACCGGGGATTGGCGCAGCGCCTACGAGCAGCACGTGCTGTTCCAGACGGCCAACGATGCCCTGCTGCAGCGTCAGCTCGATCAGCGTTACGCCAGCCTCACCACGGCGAAGGACAAGGAAAACGCCCTGTTGCAGCAGCAGCAGACTGCGACGATGCACGCCCTAAACCAGGAAAGGCGCGCCACGCGCCTGCAGGAAGCGGTGATCGCGCTGGTGGTGGTGCTGGCGGCGGTGCTGGCGACGCTTACGTGGCGCAGTCGCCGCACGACCCAGGCGATGCGCACGCTGGCGATGACCGACGAGCTGACCGGCGTGCCGAACCGGCGCCAGGTGCTGGCGCGGCTCGAGCACGTGCTCGCAACCGGCCAGGGCTGCGCGGTGCTGATCGTCGACATCGACCACTTCAAGTCGATCAACGATGTGCACGGTCATCTGGTCGGCGACGACATCCTGCGCGCCGTGTCATCGGCACTGCGCGGCGTGGCGCAGGCGCCGACCGAGCTTGGGCGGCTCGGTGGCGAGGAATTTCTGATCGTCTGCCCGGACTCGAGCGAGATCGCCGCGCGACGCCTGGCCGAGCGCCTGCTTGCGCAGGTCCGGTCCCTCAACCCGGGCCGGCATGTCCCGAACAGCAAGGTGACAATCAGCATCGGCCTTACCGTCGCCGTGCCCGGCGACACGGTCGCGATCCTGCTGCGGCGCGCGGACGAAGCTCTGTACGCGGCGAAGGCCGGCGGTCGCGACTGCGCGGTCGCTCGCATGGCTGCGCCAGTGGCTCCGCCCCCGCAGGCGACTGCCGCCTAGTTCGCCGCGCTTGCCGGCCTTGCGACGTGCGTCAGCAGGCTCCAGGCACCGTTGCGCCGTTGCCAGACATTGAGGTAAGTGAACTCGCCTGACAACGTTCCGGCCGCCGATCGACCGCGACCGTAGGAGAAGCCGAAGTCGCCGGACGCTGCGACCACCGTGGCTTCCGGCGTCCATTCCAGGTTTGAACCGCTCGCCGCAACGGCCTCGACGGCCCGTGCGCGCCCAACAACGGGAAGCGCTCCGGAATGCTGCCAGCGAACATCTTCGTCGAGTACGTCGAGCAGCGCCTGCACGCGCGCCACAGCGGGCCCGCCACCGCACCGCGCCTCGACCGCCTCCAGCTCGTGCATCGCGGCTGCGCGCGTCGCCACGTCCAGGGCCGGCGCGTCGGGCCTTTGCGCTGCCGTTGGCGTCCAGTCGGGCTCGCGCCCAGACAGAGGCCCGTGATCGATGCCGATGTCGACCCGCACGAGATATCGCCCGTCCGGCTGCCGCTGCCACACCGACGTGTAGTGCGCGAAGCCCGTGGGCGCCTCAGCCGGATCGCGCCGGTACTCCGCCGGTCCCGTCGTGTAGCCCATGTCGCCCGCGCCGGAGGCCGCCGCCGCGACCGGGCGCCATTGAATGTTGACCGGCCAGTCTGCGCCCTCCAGCAGACGCGGAAACGCCGGCGTCGGATACGGGACAAACAGGACTGCATCCGGGGCGAAGAATTCGGCAAAAGCCAGCCGCGCGTTGACGAGCTGCGCCCGGGCCGCAAAGGCGCGCTCGGATGCCACAACCTGCTCCACGGCTGTCTGCGACTCGGCGGCCGGTGCCGGCGCGGTCACGCAGAGCAGCGCGACGGCAGACGCGCAGCATCGCGAATACATGGGCGTTCCTCTCCGATCGTCACGGAACGCAAACGCTAGCGGAGTCGCTCCGCGCGCGTCCGGCGCTGCGATGAATCCCGTCTCCGGCGGCGCGAAGGGCGGTCGGCCACGATCAGCGACCGTCAACAGCTCAGGCTGTGCCCTCTGCCGTCGACGCGGCGGCGTCTGCTGACCGCTCCTGCACCGCGGGCAACGCGCGCGTTTCACGGATGACGCTCTGACGCCAGGCCGCGGCCGCGATCAGCAGGACGGTCACGCCGGAGAACACCAGTGAGGAACGCAGCCCGAAGTGCTCGCCGAGCCAGCCCCCGAGCAGCGCACCCGGGCCCGCGGGCAACAGGATCAGCCAGCGCATCGTGCTGGTCATGCGGCCGAGCAGATGAGCCGGAGTCACCGACTGGCGCAATGCGAGGAAGGTGATGAAGATCAGCACGGCGCCGACGCCGAACAGCATCAGCATCAGTCCGAACATCGCAATGCCGAGCGGCGACGCCGGCGCCACCGCTCCCAGCAGCCAGCCAACGCCGCAGACGACGAAGCCCAGCACCAGCGTCGGCCCCGGGCCGAGCCGCCTGGAAATGCGGTTGCCGACCGTGCTCGTGACGATGGTGCCGACGCCGAGGGCAACAAACGACAGGCCGACGCCACCCTCGGACAGGCCGAGCGTGCGGGTTGCGAACAGGATCTGCACGACCAGCGCGGCCTGGTGGCACATCTGCCAGCCACCGACGATCAGCGCCATCGTCACCAGCAGTCGATGGCCGGCCACAAAGCGCATGCCGGCGCGCAGTGCCGGCCAGAACTCCGTGGCCACATGCAACGGCCCTTCGGTGACGCGGATGCCGCGCAGGATCAGGGCGGAGACGAGCAGCAGCACGCCGTCGGCGAGCAGCGCCACCGGCGCACCCACGGCCTTGATCAGCGCACCGGCCGCGCCGGGACCCGCCACTTCGGCGGACGAGCTCGCGAGCGCGTTCTTTGCGTGCGCCTCGACCAGCCGTTCGCGCGGCACGATCTGCGTCAGCACGATCTGCGCAGCACTGCCGGCGATCGTGTACACGCTGCCGATCGCGAAGCCGATCACATAGAGCCACGTCATCGACAGCCATCCACTCCACCAGGCAAGCGGCACGCTGGCGACGAACAGCGCGAGCATTACCTCGCCCCAGACGTACACCGGCAGCTTGCGCACGCGATCGAGGAAGACGCCGGACGGCAGCGAAAACAGCACGAACGGCACCACCTCCATCGCGGTGAGCACGCCCATCTGCGTCGGCGTCGCATGCAGCAGTACAGCAGCCGTCAGTGGCAAGGCGAGCAGAGTCACCTGACCGCCGAACGAGCTGATGAAGATCGAGACCCACAGGCGCCGGTAGGTCGCGTCGCGCAGCAGATCATCCGGCGACAGCGACAGGCGCCGCAGCCAGCCGGGCGGTAGCGACAGCACGGGCTTCACGGGGAATCGATGGTCCGGCACGGCCGGATGCAAGGGCGGCAAGCGTACCGGAGCCTGCCATGCGGCGCATGTGGCGCGAGCGCACAGAGATCAGGCGACCCCGCGCGGCCCGACCACGAGATCGTCATGGCTTCCTGCGAGGGTCCCTTAGCGGACTTTTAGCAATCGCTGAGCGAAGTATTACGAACGCGTTCTGGCGACTCCCACTACCTTGTCGACCATTGACGAATCGCTCTGCCCCCGATGATTCCGCCCATTGCCCTCGCTCTCGCGTTGCTCGTCGCCGCCTTCAGCGCCGACGCCGCAACGCCAGCGCCACCGCTGCCCGGTCGGCTCGCCGACACGGGCCTGTACGTGTCCGGTTCGACGACGCAGGTACGCGCTGGCGTGCTGCCGTTTGCGCCGCAGTATCCGTTGTGGTCGGACGGCACCCGCAAGCGCCGCTGGATCGCGCTGCCGCCCGGCACGTCGATCGACGCGTCGCAGGTCGAAGCGTGGGAGTTTCCGCGCGGCACGCGCCTCTGGAAGGAGTTCGGATACGGCCGCCGTATCGAGACGCGCATGATCGAGCGGCTGCCGGACGGCTCGTGGCGGTTCGCCGCCTATGTCTGGAATGCCGAAGGCACCGACGCGACCCTGGCACCCGAAGACGGCGCAATAGTGACCGTCGCGGATGCGCCGGGCGGCCGCTACACGGTACCGGCCCGGGGTGACTGCACGGCCTGCCACGAAGGGGCCGCGGTCCCGGTGCTCGGCTTCAGCGCACTGCAGCTGTCGCCGGATCGCGATCCGCTGGCACCGCACGCCGACCCGTCACGGCCGGATGCGACGAACCTGCGCAGCCTCGTCGCGCGCGGCAAGCTCGTGAACCTGCCGCCGGAGATGCTCGCCAGGCCGCCGCGCATCGAGGCGCCGACTCCCCTGGCGCGCGCCGCGCTGGGCTACCTGCACGGCAACTGCGGCCATTGTCACAACGCGGCGGGCGCGCTGTCCGGCCTCGAACTGGTCCTTGCGCAGCAGGCCGAAGCGAGTTCTCAGAGCGTTCAGCGGACCATCGCTTCGCTGCTGGGCCATTCGAGCCGCTTCCGCCCGCACGGCGCTGCCGCCGCACAGCGCGTCGCTGCCGCGCAGGACGGCGAAAGCACGCTGACGCTGCGCATGAAGTCCACCAATCCGCTCGACCGCATGCCACCCCTCGGCGTGCAGGTCGTCGACCACGACGGCGTCACCCTGATCGAACGCTGGATATCCACCGATCTGCAGAACCAATAGGAGCCCACCATGAAACGCATCCCGCTTGAGTACGCCATCCTCGCCGTTGCGGTCGCCGCGACCACCGCCATCACGCTACCGGCCCGTGCCCAGTCCGCGAAGGCCGGCGAAACGACCGCCGAGAAGATCACCCGCGGCAAGTACCTCGTGACGACCTCCGGCTGCAACGACTGCCACACGCCGTGGATCGTCGGACCGAAGGGGCCGGAACCGGATATGAGTCGCATGCTGTCGGGCCACCCGGAAAGCGCGGCTTTGCCGCCGGCGCCGGCGCCGCAGGGACCGTGGATCGTCGCAGCCTCGGCCACCAACACCGCGTGGGCCGGTCCGTGGGGCGTGAGCTTCACCGCCAACCTGACACCGGATGCGGAAACGGGCCTCGGCAAATGGACGCAGCGCAATTTCTCGGAAACGATCCGCACCGGCCGTCACATGGGCCGCGGCCGCCAGATCCTGCCGCCGATGCCGATCCCGATGTACCGCAACTTCACCGACGCGGATCTGGAAGCCATCTTCAGCTACCTGCAGTCGATCCCGGCCGTCAGGAATCGCGTCCCCGAGCCGCTGCCTCCGACGATGCCGGTGGCCGCGAAATAATGGTGCGCAAGCACGGCGCCAGCTAGCGCAGCAGCGCCAGCACGATCGGACTGGTGATCGCGGCCAGCGCCGTGGACACCACCATGCTGGTGGCCACGGCCCCTTCCATCGCTCGGAACTCGCGCGACATCAGGTAGACGTTGACGCCGACCGGCAATGCCGCCAGCAGCACGACGGCCTGCGTCTCGACGCGAGGCAGCCCGAGCAGCCGCGCCAGCAGCCAGACGGCGACAGGCTGAACGACGAGCTTCAGCACCGTTATCGCCACCCCCTCGCGCAGGCCCTCTCGCAAGCCGTACTCGGCGAGTCCCATGCCGAGCACCATCAGCGCCAGCGGCGCTGCGGCATCGCCGACCAGCCGCAGTGGCGTATCGACTGCGGCCGGCAGCTGCCCGCCGGCAAGCCCGAAGATCGCTCCCGCAACAATCGACGCGACGATCGGATTGGCCAGCACGCGGCGCGCGGTCGCGCCGAACCCGCGCAGCGAGAGCTCGCCGTGCCGTGCCCATTCGACCGATGCCGTGATCAAAGTCCATAACAGCAGCGCGTTGAAAACCAGCACCAGCGCGACGGCAGGCATCGCCGCTTCGCCGAGAGCAACCCGAGTCAGCGGCACGCCGAGCAGCACGTTGTTGGAGAAGATCCCGCCGAGCGCGAACACAGACTGTCCGACAGCATCGAGGCGGAAGACCTGGCGTGCGACGACCCGCCCGAGAACGAAAACCGCGAGACAGCCCCCGAAGTACGCCAGCAGCAGCCGCGCATCGACCGGCGGCAGCAGCGCCAGTCCGGTCATCATCCGGAACAGCAGCGCGGGCAGGGCAACCGCGAATACGAACTTCGACAGTGCGGCGCTGACTTCGCGGGGCCAGCGTCCGACGCGGACCAGCAGGTAGCCGAGCAGCGCCAGCGCAAACAGTGGCGCAGCGAGTTCGAATTGCCGGAGGAAGTCCGTCACGATGGCGGGCCACGTGAAGCGCGCCCAGTGTAGAAGCAGCGCTGACCGGGACGGCGCAACGGCGGCGCCTGACGCGATCAGCGCGTGACGGTCGCCACCTCGCTGCGCGTCATCGCCTCGAGCAGCACCCTGGCAGGCTGCGCGCCTGACACGGCAAGCCGCTGGTTGAAGATGAAGAGCGGCACTCCGTTGATGCCCATGGCGCGTGCGCGCTGGTCCGCTGCGGCGACGGTCGCGCGCCCTTCGCCGGATGCGAGCATCGACTTCGCTCGAAACGCATCGAGACCGGCCGCGCCGGCGATGTGTGCCAGTTCATCGATGTTGCCGATGTCGATGCCCTGCGTGAAATAGGCGCGGAACAGACTTTCGACAAGATCGCCCGCCACATGCGGACGTGTCGACTGGGCCCACGCGATCAGCCGGTGGGCGTTCAAGGTGTTCGGTTGCCGGTCAATGCGCTCGAACTCGAACCAGATGCCGGCGTCGCGTCCCGCGGCCTCGATACGCGCCTGAACCTCCTGAATCCGCTCCGGCCCGCCGAACTTGTTCTCGAGGTAGCTGCGACGGTTGACGCCCCCGAGTGGCAGGTCAGGGTTCAGCTGGAACGGGTGCCAGCGCACAACCGCCTTCGGCGCGGATCCACGCTCGGCCAGTGCGGCCTCGAGCCGCCGCTTGCCGATGTAGCACCACGGACAGACGACGTCGGACACGACGTCGATCGTCAACGGTTCGGTGAGTTCCGCCATGGCGGTTCAGCATAGTGGCCGCGCGAGGCGTGTCCAGAAGGCCGGAACGCTCACGCTACCCCGCAACCGCGGGATCAGGTCAGAAAGATCAGGTAGACACCCAGCCCGACCATAACGACACCGCTCACCAGCTTGAGGACACGCCCTTCCCTTTCCTGCAGCCGATGGCGACTCAGCATCACCACACCGATCGTGAGGATGATGATGTCGTCCAGCATGTAGGCCGCGATATAGAGCAGGAGAAAGCCGTAGTAAGTCGCCGTATCGAGTTCCTTCAGCGTCAGGATGCGCGTGAAGAGCGCCGGGAAGCCCGACGTGCACATGAACTCGACGATCTGGATCAGGACCGCCAGCACCGCCGCGCCGATGATCGCCGCGGTCATCGTCGGCGCATGCAGCAGGCCGCGCATGCGGTTGTAGATGCCGGGCTTCGCCCGTTCCGGGATCGACAGCGAGATGCCACGCCCGAACGAGACGAAATCCTTCAGATTGATCAGGCCCGCCACGATGGCGATGGCAGCGACGACCAGGGTCACCGCACGTGAAACGCCGATCAGCATGAAGAAGTTCAGCCATGCCGCCATGAAGAGGAAGTACGCGATGCCCTCGACCAGCACGAAGGTGCCGGCGATGGCAACCATGCGCTTGCGGTCGTTGAGCGGCGCGAGCAGGGAAATCATCAGCAGCAGCACCCACATCGAGCAGGGGTTGAAGCCGTCCAGCAGCCCCATGGCCAGCGTGAACGCCGGAAGCCCGATGTCGTCGAGCGTGAGGGTGCGGCCGAGGAAGCTGATCTCGAACGATTCGGGCGGCGCGGCCGTGGCGCCCGGTCCCTGCGGGCAGGACAGGCTTTCCTCGGCCTCGCAGGTCCCGGCTCCGGCGTGCGCCGCCTTGGCGGTCTCCCCGGCGAGCGCACTGCGAATCAGCTTGTCAGTGCTCGCTTCCTCGGAATAGCCGATGATCAGTTGATCGCCGACGAAGATAGCCGGCACGCGGGCGGCGCCGACGCGGTGCTCGCGAGCGAGCTGCTTCAGGCGCTCCATCGCCGCCCGCTCCTTCTGCACGTCGCGGATCGTGACTCGAAGCCCCGGCTGCTCCTTTTGCAGTTGCATCAGGAACTCTTCGGCCTTGGCACAGTGCGGGCAGCCCTCGCGCACGAACGCCTCGATCGTGACCGGTTCCGCCGCCAGGGCGGGCCGGGGCAGAAGGGCACCCGCCAGGAACCCGAAGAGGAGGGCGATAAGGGCCAGGGAGCGGGGCGGGAACCGTCGGCCGGTCAGAACTGCGTCCATGCGGTTAACTGGGCCGGCGATCCGGCCGCGACATAAGAGCGGCGCTGAGTCTAGAGAGCGGCAGCTGCCGGAACCCTGAGTTACCTCAGTGCCTGCCGGCGTCGGGTTTCACGCGGATCAAGGCCTGGTGCGATGGGCGGCGCCGGTCAGGGGTTACCCCAACGGCAGGCATGCGCCGACGGGAGGGAGGGGTTCATACGTTCGTACGGTGGGCGCTACGACTTTCGTACGAGGGAAATGCGCAGCCGCCGCACATAGACTGCCCCGCACAAGTTCCCGCCACCTGCAGACCCATCATGTCGAACCGTAAATCACTATTGCATCTGCGCACCCTGCCCCCGGCCATCGCTGCACTCGCTGTCGTCGGGTTCAGTGGATCCGCACTGGCACAGAACGCCACGAACGGTGCGACTTTGTACAAGACACCCGTGCCGATTCCCGGCGGAACGCCGCAGTCGTGTAACGACTGCCACGGCCCGGCCGACATCTTCAGGACCTCCCGGCTGGCCGGTTCCACCGAGGCCGGGATCCTCGTGCGACTCAACAACGCGATCGCGACCAACAAAGGCAACATGAGCGCGTTCGCGAGCTGGACGCCGACGCAGCGCGCCGACCTGGCAGCCTACATATTCAGTGCGAGCGCAGCGCCACCGCCGCCGCCGCTGGTCCAGCCGCCGTCGCCGACCCCGGCACCGGCCCCAGCGCCGTCGCCAACTCCCGCTCCCAGCCCGGCGCCGACGCCGGCGCCAGCGCCGGCTCCGGGACCTGCCCCGGTCTCGTCGCCGGATGGCGCCCGCTTCAGCAGCACCGAAATCGGCAAGGAAAGCGCTACGGCCGGTGTGCTGGTGACCAATAGCTCGACCACGACGATCACGTTCGCGACGCCCGCCATCGTCCCACCGGCCGGCAAGCCGTCCGAGTTCTTCCTTACGGCAGCACCCTCAGGCAGCGTGAACTGCGTGCCGGGCTACTCGCTCGAGCCCGGGACCAGCTGCTCGTTCGGAGTGCGCTTTGCCCCGCTCTCGGGTGGAACCCACACCGAGAAGTGGACGATCAGCTTCACCGGTAGCACACCGGCCCGCGAAGTCACGATGGAAGGGACGGCGATCGCCACGGCCCAGGCAACGACTTCGACGACAGCGACCGGCAGTTCCAGCGCCGCCAATGCCCCGACCGGTGGCGCCGGCGCGCTCGGCTGGTCCACGCTGCTCGGACTGGCGGCCCTCGGTGCTGTCAGTGGCTGGCGCCGCCGTATCGAGAAGTAGCGAGACCAGCCGGTCCACCGCAACAATCGCTCCCGCGCGGCACGCGCCGGGCACCGAAAGGTCCCCGGCGCGTTTGCTTTCCAATCCCACTCGCGCGCCTCATCGCCTGCTGGCCGTCCCGGTTGCGTCGAATTCGAGCGCAATGGCCGGAGTGCCGTCGTCCCGCGGACGCCGTAGCCTCCCGTCATCGATAAGATGCACGGAGACGGAAATGAACATGAGTACCCCGCTGGAAATGCGCGCCGCAGCCACGGTCAGCGATCCACGCTGGGTCGCCGTCGTAGCGCGCGACCGGGCCGCGGACGGGCGCTTTGTCTATGCAGTGCGCACCACCGGCGTCTATTGCCGCCCATCGTGCGCATCGCGCAGGCCCCGGCCGGAGAACGTCGAATTCCATGCCACGCCGGCCCAGGCTGAGCGCGCGGGTTTCCGTCCGTGCAAGCGCTGCCGGCCTGACCGGACGACAGCGGACCACGGGCACGCTGCGCTGGTGACCGAGCTGTGCCGCTACATCGAGCAGGCCGATGCGCCCCCGTCACTGGACGCGCTGGCGCGCCGCGCCGGGCTGAGCGCGTTTCATCTGCACCGCGTTTTCAAGTCCGTGACCGGCGTGACCCCGCGGCAGTATGCCGACGCGCATCGTTCGAAGCGCGTGCGCGCCCGGCTGCGCGGCGACGGCCGGGTGACCGATGTGATCTTCGACGCGGGCTTCAACTCGAGCGGGCGCTTCTACGAGCGGGCGTCCGCGATGCTCGGCATGACGCCGACGCAGCATCGCGCCGGAGGCGCGGATACGCGCATCCGCTTCGCCGTCGGCGAATGTTCGCTCGGCTCGATCCTGGTCGCGGCCAGCGATCGCGGCGTCTGCTCGATCCTGCTCGGCGACGATCCGGACGCGCTGGTGCGCGATCTGCAGGACCGCTTTCCGCGGGCGGAACTGATCGGGGGCGACGCCGGCTTCGAACATCTCGTCGCGCGCGTGGTCGGCCTGGTGGAAGCTCCAGACCGGGGTCTGGATCTGCCGCTCGACGTGCGCGGGACCGCGTTCCAGCAGCGCGTCTGGCAGGCGCTGCGCGCCGTGCCCCCTGGAACGACCGCGAGCTACGCCGAGATCGCCCGCCGGATCGGCGCGCCGACCGCCGTGCGCGCCGTGGCGCATGCCGTCGCGTCCAATCCGATCGCGGTGGCGATTCCCTGCCATCGGATCGTGCGCTCGGACGGCGCGCTGGCGGGCTATCGCTGGGGCGTCGAACGCAAGCGCACGCTGCTCGATCGCGAAGCCGCGGCCTGATCCACCCCACTGCAGTCGTGGACACGCCCTGCGCCGGGGACGCTGACAGCACCTGCATTCGGGCCTATCGTGTCGCGCTCGGCCAAAGGAGGCGACATGGCGACGACATCCCCGCGCTCAAAGAAAAAGACTCGGGCAGAAGCGCCACGCAGTCCGGCGCGGCGCGCGGCCCGTCCCGGGAGCCACGTCGCACTGCTGGTGGCCACGCGCAAGGGCGCCTGGGTGATCCATGGCGACGGCGCGCGACGCCGCTGGCAGGCGGATGGCCCGCATTTCCTCGGTCACATCATCCAGCACGTCGTTCTCGATCCGCGCGACCGGCGCACCCTGCTGGCATCGGCCAAGACCGGCCATCTCGGCCCCACCGTCTTCCGTTCGACCGACTTCGGACGCAGCTGGAAGGAGGCCTCCCGGCCGCCAGCGTTCGACAAGAAGTCCGACGGGACCGGCCGCGTCGTCGATCACACCTTCTGGCTGGCGCCGGGCCACGCCAGCGAGCCGGGCGTCTGGTATGCCGGCACGTCGCCGCAGGGACTGTTCCGCTCGAACGACGGCGGCGTCAGCTGGCATTCGGCTTCGCCGATCAACGACGATCCGAAGTACATCGAGTGGATGGGCACGGTGCAGGACGGCACACCGGATGGCCCCAAGATGCATTCGATCATCGTCGACCCGCGCGACCCGAAGCACCTGTACTTCGGCATGTCCGGCGGCGGAGTGCATGAATCCACCGACGGCGGCAAGTCGTTCCGCCTGCTGGTCGACGGCCTCGAAGTGGTCCAGGGTTTCGATCCAGCCGTGCCGACGTTCCACGACCCACACTGCGTGCGCCTGTGCCCGAGCAATCCGGACCGGCTGTACCAGCAGAACCATTGCGGCATCTACCGCATCGACCGGCCGTCGAACACCTGGGAGCGGATCGGCCGCGCAATGCCGAAGCGTGTCGGCGACATCGGCTTCACGATGGTCGTGCACCCGCGCGACGACGACACCGCCTGGGTACTGCCGATGGATGGCCAGACGGTGTGGCCGCGCACGAGCCCGGACGGCAAGCCGGCGGTCTATGTCACGCGCAACGGCGGCAAGCGCTGGCAGCGCCAGGATGCGGGCCTTCCGGCGGCACAGGCGTGGTGGACGGTGAAGCGCCAGGCGATGTGTGCCGACGCGCGCGACCCGCTCGGCCTGTACTTCGGGACGACGGGCGGCGAACTGTGGGCGAGCCGCGACGAAGGCGAAAGCTGGACCTGCATCGCACGCCACCTGCCGGAGATCTACGCCGTCGAGGCGGCCGAACTGCCGTAGTCATCCGCCGGCGCGACACTCGACGATGCGGGTGCTGATTCCGAGCCCGCTGCGTTCCTACACGCAGCAATCGTGGGTCGACGCTGCGGGCGCGACGCTGGGCGACGTGCTCGACGATCTCGACCGCCGCTTTCCGGGCATCCGCTTTCGCATGGTCAACGAGCAGGACCGGCTGCGTCCACACGTGCGCGTCTTCGTGCGCGGCACGCCGGTGTTCGACCTTGCGCTGCCGCTGGCGCCGGACGACGAAGTGCTGATCGTGCAGGCCTTGAGCGGCGGCTAGGCCCAGCGATGACGGCGGATGCCCGGGACGAAGCCGGCGTCGTGTTTCCGCCGACGCAGGACGGACACCGCAGCACGCAGGAGACCGGCCGCGCCGTGATCGCGGATGCGCTGAGGCCGGCGAGCTCCCCGGCGGCGACGGCGGCGGAGCAGGAGCGCGACTGGCGCCGGCGCTACATCGTGCATGCGCGCCGTCTGACCGAAGTCGCATTTCGTTCCGCCGCCGACGCGAACGACACGGCCGTCGCCGGGCTCGAGTCGCTGCGGCGACGCATGCGCTTTGCCCGCGGTGGCGCCGAGGTCCAGATCGAGGATGCAATGGCCACGCCGCGCCGTGCCTTTGCATCGCGCCACGTCGCCGGTACGCGTCGTGACGGTCCCGCGCCGCTCGCGATTCCGCTGCAGGGCCGAATGCTGGACAGCGACGACCTGCGACGCGTGCTCGATCGATGGCAGAGCGCGGGTTACTTCGAGCCGTCGTTCCTCGAGGCGATCGAGCGCGTAAGCGCCCATCCCGAATGGCTCGACCTGTCGGACCAGAGCGTCGCACTCCTGGGGGCACAGGCCGAGATGTCGCCGCTGCCATGGCTGCTGAACTGGCGCGCCACCGTGTACGCCGTCGATCTGCCGCGCCCGGCGATCTGGCAGAGCCTGCAGAAGGTCGCCGCCAATGGCAACGGCACGCTGGTTGCGCCCTGCGATCCAGCCGACACTGCCGCCGTCGCCGGCGCCGACCTCATTGCGGACGCGCCCGAGATTGCGGCATGGCTTGCCACGGCAACTGCTCCGCTGACGGTCGGCGCCTACGCCTATCTCGACAGCGCGCAGCACGTCCGCGTTTCGGTGGCCATGGATGCGATCCAGGCGCAGCTTGCGGCACACCGGCGCGACGTCACGCTGGCGATGCTCGCCACGCCGACCGATGCCTGCGCGGTCCCGGCGGGCGCGTTGCGTATGGCGCACGAGAGCTACGCACAGCGAGGCCTGGCCGCGCGGCTGGCCGGCGTCGCCTCGTTCGGGCACGCGTTCACATGCAACGGCGAGTGGCTTGCCCCCGAGACCGTGCGCGACGGTGCCCTCGGCGGCATCGTCGATGCGCTCGTCGTGCAGCAGGGGCCGAATTACCTGCTGGCGAAGCGGCTGCAACTGTGGCGCGCGCTGGTGGCCCGCGCGACCGGAACGCGCGTGTCGTTCCGCATCGCCCCGCCGGCCCTCACCTACTCGGTCACGAAGAACCGGCTGCTGGCGGCGGTCTACGGTTCGGCGCATCGCTTCGGCGCAATGGCCTTCGAACCGGCGACCGCGGCGGCCCTGATGGCGGCACTGCTGGTGCACGACCTGCGCCATCCGGCAGCCATCGGCAATCCCGGCATCGCTCTCGAACATCCGCTGCAGCTCGTCACCGATGCGGCATTCCACGGCGGCCTGTGGCGCATGCCGTATGCGCCGCGCTCGGCGCTGCCGGCCGCCGCGCTGTTCGGCATGCTGGGGCGCCCGGTCCCATCGCGCGCGCACAACGAGCACCATTGATCTGCCACGGGAAACCACGATGGCCGTCATCCAGCGCATTTCACCGTGCCTCTGGTTCGACAGCGAGGCCGAACCTGCCGCCCGCTGCTATGTCTCGGTGTTCCCGAATTCGCGGATCAACGCGATCTCGCGCTACGGGGAGGCCGGCTTCGAAGTCCACGGAAGGCCCGCCGGTTCGGTCATGGTCGTCACTTTCGACCTCGATGGCCAGTCGTTCATGGCCTTGAATGGCGGTCCCGTCTTCCGGTTCACCGAGGCGATCTCGCTTGTGGTCCACTGCGAGACGCAGGACGAGATCGACCATTACTGGACGGCACTCGGTGCCGGTGGCGACCCGCGGGCGCAGCAGTGCGGGTGGCTGAAGGATCGCTACGGGCTCTCATGGCAGATCGTGCCGACCGTCATCGAGCAGTTGATGACCGGCCCACGCTCCGACGCCGTGATGGCCGCCGTGCTGAAGATGAAGAAGATTGACCTGTCGGCGCTGCAGGCCGCGGCCCGCTGAACCACACCAACGAGGAGCACCGATGAACGTTGAACCGTATCTGTTCTTCGAAGGCCGCGCCGATGAGGCGATCGCGTTCTACATGAAGGCCTTCGGCACGAAGATCGACATGCTGATGCGCAACCGCGAAGCACCCGAACCCGCTCCGCCCGGCATGCTGCCGCCCGGCAGCGAAGACAAGGTGATGCACGCGTCGTTCCGGGTGGGCGGCACCAACGTGATGCTCTCGGACGGCCGCTGCTCCGGGAAACCCAATTTCGGCGGCTTCTCGCTGTCGATCACGCCGCCGGACGAGGCGTCAGCGCGCCGCATGTTCGATGCACTGGCCGATGGCGGCAAGGTGACGATGCCGCTCGGCAAGACCTTCTGGTCGCCGTGCTTCGGCATGGTCACCGACCGCTTCGGTGTCGGCTGGATGGTTAACGTCGTCGTCGCCGGCTGAAACCAGCCGGCGACGGTCGCGGCGACGTCAGGCGGCCTTCGGCTGGAACCCGGCGATGCCGCTGCGCCACAGCGCAAACGCATACTCGTCCGCGCGCTCGGCATCGGCCTGCTGGCGCGTGGAGCCGAGGCCATGTCCCGCTTCGAAGTCCACGCGCAGCAATACCGGGTTGCGGTCCGGGCGCTGCAGCCGGGCGACCACCTCCTGCAGCCGGGCCGCCATCTTCGCCACCTGCCAGGGCTCGACGCGCGGGTCGGTGATTCCGGTCGTCAGCAGCACCGCCGGGTAATGCACGCCATCGCGTACCGCGTGATAGGCGTCCATCTGCTTCAGGCCGAGGAATCCGCCGCGCTCGGTGACGGTGCCGAACTCGTCGATATTCGGCGGCCCGTTCTGCGAAAACTCCGCCCGCAACGCGTTCGAGACGCCGACATTCGAAATCACCGCGGTAAAAAGGTCCGGGCGTTCGGTGAGCGCACGGCCCACCGTGATGCCACCGGCGGAGCCGCCCTGGATCGTCAGCCGCTTCGAACTGGTCCACTTCTGCCGGATCAGTTCCTCGCAGCAGTCGATCAGGTCGCGCCAGGTGTTCGGTTTGGTGAGCTTCTGTCCGGATCTCCACCAGCGCTTGCCGTACTCGCCGCCGCCGCGCACGTGCGCGTAGGCGAGCACGCCACCCTGCTCCAGGAACGCGATGCCGCGCGCATTGAAATAGGGCGTCATCGAAATCTGGTACGCACCGTACGCGTTCACGAGCGTCGGATTGCGTCCATCGCGCTTCATGCCCTTCTTCGCGACAATCGACAGCGGCACGCGCGTGCCGTCGCGCGCCTTCGCGAATGAACGGATCGCCTCGAACTTCGAGAGATCCAGCGACGGCGGCGGCGCCAGCGGCACGGCCGCCGTACTGTTGGCGGCCGGGTCATGACGGAACACCGTGAACGGCAGCAGCCAGCTCGTGCCCAGCATCCACACGCCATCCTCGCGCGTGTCGGTCGACATCGATTCGAATGAACCTTCGAACGGCAGCTTGATCGTCTGCAGCCGGCCATCGTTGCCCAGGCGCCGCAGTCCGTTGTAGCCCCCGTCCATGTCGCGCACATACAGCCCGTCGCGCGCGATCGCGATCGCCTCGATCACGGTGTCGCCCTCGGGAACGACGGTGGCCGCGCGCGCGAGGTCCGGCGCCGATAGCGAGGTCTTCAGCACCTTGGCGTTCGTGGCGTTGCGCGTCGTCTGCAGGTAGAGCTCATCGCCGCGGAAGGCGAAGCCTGTCACCTCGTCGGCCACGTCGCAGACCTTGCGCCATTGCGGCTGCCGGGCGAGGACGCTTTCGAGCGTCGCGACGTAGAGCGGGTTCTCGCGCCGCACGCCCCCGGCGACAACCGCGACCACGTGGCGCGACGAGGGATCGGCCGCCACGCCGGGGAACTCGTTGCGCTCGAGCGGAACGCCGGCAAACTGGCCGCGCGACAGCACGCGGACATCGTCCTTCGGATCGGTGCCCAGGCGATGCAGCCAGGCCACCGAGTCGAGGTAATACTCCTGCGACCCGAGCTTGGCGCCCTCGGCGAGGCGAATGATGAAGAAACCGCTGCTGTCCGGGAGCCAGCTCGGATTCGCGTACTGCGTGCGGTCGATGCGCTCGGGCAGCACCTTCATGACGTCGACCTCGAGGATCTGCGCCACCGAATTTTCCGAACCGGCCGGCGACAGTCCATAGACGACGTAACGGCCGTCGGGCGACGCCAGCCACCAGTCGAGCGACATGTGGACATCATTCGGGCCACGCAGCGTGCTCGGGTCGACCAGCAGCTTCTCCGCGCCGTTCACGCCGTCGCGCATATACAGCTTGAACTGGTTCGCCCCGCTCGGACGCATCTGGTAGAAGAGCCGTCCCTTGCCCGCCATCTGCGGGGCCTGCGCGATCGGCACTTCGCCCGAGAGCTGCGTCACCCGTTGGAACAGCGCCTTGCGCCCGGGAATCGAGTCGAGCACGCGGCGCGCATAGGCGGCCTGGCCCTTCATGAAGGATTCCCACTCGGCGTCCTTCGGATCCTCCATCCAGCGGTACGGATCGACGATCTCCTCGCCCCAGAGGGTTTCCTTCACAGGCTGCTTGCGGGCGACGGGCGGACCGGCGGCGGGCTTGGCCGCGGATGCGGCGAACGCCGGCAGGGACAACGACGCGGGCAGGGCTCCAAGCGCAGCCAGCGCACGACGGCGGGTCCAGCGGGGAAGGGCCATCACGATTCTCCTGGAGTCGGTGAAAGAGGTTCGGTAAGACCGAAGCGCGCCATTCGATCAGAAATCAGGCAGCGGGTTCCGTGCTGTGCGACGAAGCGCCAATGGGTACGACAGACCCGCAGCGCAGCGCCGCCGGCGGTCTGCACGTCAACCCATTATCACGTTGAGCACGGCATTGCCGATGCCCATCAGCGCCGACCCGGAAATGAGCCCGGCACAGATGGGCTCCAGGCCCTCCACCCAGAATTCATGGCCGGATGTGCCCTTCTGCGCGTACTTGCGGCCCGCGAGCCAGAAGATCAGCGCGCCCACCCACATCGCCAAGGTCGCCTCGGGCGGCAGCACGACACCGAGGCCGACGGATACGGCGGACAGCTGGAAGCGGCCCTTCGTCACCATACGCGCGATCTCGATCGCTGCAGCGCTGATCGCCGCGACGACCATCGAAACGACGGCGGAATACGGCAATGCGCTGACGCCCTTCGCGATGATCTCCGCCACGCCCTTCCACTGCAGCGCCGCGGGAAATGCGAACTGGTCGGAAACGATGGTCGCCACCGAACGCACGCCGTTCGCGTCCGGCCGCAGGAACAGCAGGAAGAAGAGCGGCACGCACACCAGCGCGCCGGCGAAGATGCCGATGACGTGCCCCACCGCCTGCTGGCGCGGTTTGGCGCCGAGCATGTAGCCGGGCTTGATGTCGGACAGCAGGTTGGCGGAATTCGCGGCGATCTCGGCCGTCATCGCCGCCGGGATCAGGTTGCTTGCTGGATTGGTGCGGTCGATCGCGCCCATCGTGAACTGCGTGATCTTCGACATCGAACCGGTCGGGGTCCACGATGTCAGCGCCATCGAGTTCGTGCAGATGATCGACAGCACGAAGATCAGTGGCAGCGAGATGAATGCCAGCAGCCACGGCACACCGAAGAACTCATGCGTGACCCAGGCCCCGAGCGCGCTGAAGAGCGGGATGCCGACGACCGAGATCCAGATCGGAAACTCGATGTCCCTGAGCACGTCGACGCCTTCGCTCTTCTGTCCGCGCCGGAAGAGACCCTTGAAGATCTCCGGCCGTCCGAGCAGGCTCACGAGAGAGCCGACGACCATCATCGTCACGCCCCACCACAGCGACCACTGGTTGACGATCTCGGCGCGCGAGATCGGCACCACGGCGCCGCTCGGGCTCACGCGCGCGACGATGTCGCCGGCCTGGATCATCATTGGTGCGAGGATCACGAAGTTGATGAACGCGCCGAGCAGGCAGCTCGTCGCCACCGCCATGCCCATCAGCCCGCCGACGCCCAGCATCGCCGCGTCGAGCGTCAGGCGCAGCCCGAGCTGGCGGATGTCGGTGCCGAGGATCGTCGGGATCCAGCCCTGCGCCTTGGTCGCCCACGCGTAGTAGTAGGTGTCGAGCCGTTCGTGGAAGGTCCAGGGCTCCTTCAGGCCAGCCCACTCGTCCAGGCGCAGGATCTTGAACTGCACGAGCTTCATCCAGCCATCGCTGATCAGCGCCTGGTACAGCCCCGTCAGCACGGCCGTGCCCGCCAGCAGTCTGGCTTTGTACATGCCCGCATGCGCGGCCCCCGTGTACAGGGCATCGAGCACCACGCCACTGGCACGGCCTTCGGGGAACGGCAACTGCTCGTCGTTGACGAAACGCCGCTTCATCGGGAACGCCAGCAGCACCCCGATGATCGAGACCACGCACATCCAGACCACCATGTGCCACCACGGAATGATCCGGTCGGTGACCAGCATGTAGGCCGTGAGGCTCGCGATCATCGGCCCGATCATGTAACCGGCCGCGGTCGCGATCGACTGCGTGCAGTTGTTCTCGAGGATCGTGAAGTCCGTCGCGATCCCCATGCCGGCCATGATGCGGTAGATCGCGAACGCGAGGATCACGGCCGTCAGCCCGACGCCGATCGAAATGCCGGTCTTGGCACCGATGTACATCGCGGTGGCTGCCAGCACTCCGCCGAGCAGGAAGCCGGTGATGCCGGACCGCACCGTGAGCTGCGCCATATCGCCGCGATAGACGTTCTCGAACCACCACCGGTCCTTCTGGGCCCGCGTCCAGGTGCGGATCTGGTCTTCTTCGAGCTGGATCAGTGCCATGGCGGTCGGTCACGGAATGGGTGGCGCGCATCTTCGCAGACTGCCGCTCAGAACCGGCGGAACTTTGGACGTGCGGAAGCGCCAGGTGTTGCATCCGGGCAAACCGTGCGCGCGGAAGGCTTGACCCCATCATCGGCCCGCTGGGCCTGCCGCCTGCTCCAGGTGGGTTGAAGGTTGTGCGATGCCTCGGCTGGAAACGTTGTGGCATGGCGTCCCGCGCGCAACTCGACGATCAGGGCCTGCGCCAGAGTGTTCGGCCCCTGCCTACTCCTCGTTGGGCGTTGCCGAACCCGCGTACCGCACACCCTGCGTGCCTGGTGTCAGCGCTCTCGGCGCGCAACAGTCAGCCAAAATTTGGGTTCGGCAAGGTGTGGTGCGGGACCCAAGGTAGTGGTCCGCTCGCTAAGCTCAAGTCGTGGGAAGGATTCCCATGCCAACACCCAACCGGCACAGCGGAGCATCGCCCCAGACGGGGCGTTGTGTCTGCTATCGGCGGAACAGGTGGGTAGAACGCTTGGCCGCCTCTGGCCGGCTACCGCCGGGAGATCGCGAAGAGTCGGCCGCCTGAGAGCGGGGCCGAGTACTCGACGTCCGAGATTCACTTCATCTGTAGATGAGCGCCCTTATGCCGCACTAGTTCAAGGAGCGGAAGGTCCGGCTCGAGATCAGTGAGAGACCAAGACTCAAGAACTAGACCTCTGCAACGGCATCAGGCAGCCTCGCCGAGCGAAACGAGGCGCGGCCGGCGAGGCCGCCTAGTTCGCTGCCCCTTCCCTCGACGAAGGGGGCTTCTCACTAGACTCTCACGCTTCGAGCGCGGCCGCCACCGGCATTCCCAGCGTGCACACGAATGAGGGGCTACTGTCGGGCGCGACCCCGCAGGAATCCGAACCCTGCGAGCGCAACTGCCAGTAGAGCGAGCGATCCCGGCTCCGGAACCTGCTGCTGCTCGGATGCGAAGAAGAATCCGCGAACCCAGTTCCTGTCCTGGAAGATTGACGTCGTACCCAGCGTGCCGCCTCCGACAATCTGGCCCCCTAGCAAGTAGGAGTAGGAAGCTATGAGATCGAGGTTATTTACATCCGGGCGCGAGAGCGTAAGGACAACCTGATCCGCATTCAGAGACGTGTCAAGCGGGATCGCCGCGACCGTCGATACCGTGGAGTTGTCGAAATCCTGATAACTGAGCCGGATGATGTTGGCAAGCAGGGTCGTGCTGTACTGCACTTGCAGGTCCACCTCATTCCTGCGCGCAAGATTGCCGCTGCCGTCGTTGAAACCGATGCCGTATCCGGAGTAAAGCGGACCTGAATTGAGCACTACGCTGAACACGCCTGACATGACAATCGTGTCGTCGATCTTCAGTCCATTGACGAGGTTGTTTGGGTCAACGTTGGTATTGAGAACAGCGTTGTGTGTACGGATCTGAGTCCCATT
This sequence comes from Burkholderiaceae bacterium, assembly GCA_035429805.1. GTDB lineage: Bacteria > Pseudomonadota > Gammaproteobacteria > Burkholderiales > Burkholderiaceae_F > JALORV01. The sequence continues at coordinate 9,634 of DAOMFL010000006.1, read as the reverse complement.
CGCCGAAACGCCGACAGCCCCGTTTGCAGAGTCGATGCGCAGGCGGCCATTCAACTCCGACCCGGCCGGAAAAGTTGCACTTACGAAGTAGTTGGCGGCGCTACCGTCAAAGAAGTTGGGGGCGCTCGGCGGCGGAGCACCATCGGCGAATGAATCGACGAACCAGTTCGAGATGCCGTTCTTGATGATCTTGAACTCATCGAGGAATGTGGCGACCGCGAACGCTGGCTGAGCCACCGTCACCCCGATGCATGCGACGATTGAAAGCGCTGTCCTTTTCATCCAAGTCCCCTTGTGAAAGCAATGCCGATCAATTCACAGACGTGCGGGCTGTGGAGCGACTTAACTGGCTCAGCCCGGCAACGAGGTAAGTACGGATTGGCCGGACTTGGTGGAGGAATGCAAGATTCGCGCCATTCAGTGCCGGGGTTTGAATTGGAAGGAACTTTTCAGGAGAGCGTGATTAGCCGACCAGCAGTCTGTAAGCAAACTCGACGCTCAGCGGTCGGCATCGCCCCAGCTTCGCGGTTCATCGACGCGGCCGCCGCGCAGCCGTACCGTCGTCTTCACTCAGACCCGTCCAACCGCGGACGCCTTTCAGTCCGCTAAGAGACACTCGAGCTGGGGCTTGGAAGCGGCTGCTTCTGGCCGGTTAAGCCGGGCCGGCTTCGTCAGCTTTCTGTGGTGGCCGAGGAATCTTGACGCCGACAAGAGCCAGGCCGCGCGCGCCGGGTCCAAGGCATTTCGCACCCACAGATTCGCAGAGCGGTCCCAATTCTCTTCGGGCGTCCGCGAAATTAACGGCTCTACTCTGCACGGTTCGCCTTGACTGCAAGCTTGGCTGCTACGGCCTGCTCGCCAAGCTGTTTTTGTAGATCACGCCGTCCTTCATGATTACCACAAGGGACTCCGCCGGTCGCGCGACCAGGCCGATGTCTGCCACCGGATCGCCGTCGACCAGCAACAGGTCCGCCAGCGCACCTTCGCGCACGACGCCGATGTCGCCCTTGTAAGGGCTGCGTTTCCCGGAAAGTCGCAGCAGCTCGCCGTTGGTGCCGGTAGCCATTACGAGCACCTCGGCCGGCGAGTACCAGCGCGTCAGGCTGGCCAGCAACGCGCCCTGTTGTGCTGCAAGCGCGCTGGAGAACAGAACATCCGTGCCGAAGGCCGTCTTGAGCTTGTACTTGCGGGCCAGCTTGTACACGTTGTCCACACCTTCGTAGACCTGCTGGAACTTCGCCCGTTCATCGGAGCCCGGTGGAAATGCATTGCCCAGCTCCAGCGGCAGCGGCTGAGTGCTGAGCCAGATGCCCTTGCTGGCCATCAGCTGGGCGGTCGCCTCGTCCATCAGCATCGCGTGTTCGATGCAGAGCACGCCCGCGGAGATGGACTCACGTATGGCTTCGGAGGTGTAAGCATGGACAGTCACATACGTGCCCCAGTTTCTCGCCGCCTCCACTGCAGCGCGCACTTCCGCTTCGGTGAACGTGATCGCATCCAACGGGCTGTTCGGTGAGGTGACACCTCCGCCGGCCGTGAGCTTGATCTGCGAGGCACCGCGCATCAGCTGCTCCCGCGTTCGCAGGCGCACCTCGTCGGGACTGTCCGCGATCGCGGTGTGGCCATCCCGGTCCAAGCGCGAACCCGGTTCGCCGAGCGTTCGCGGCAGATCGTGCACGCTGCGGAAGTCACCATGACCGCTGGTCACGCTGATCATCGCGCCGGAAGGGAAGATCCTGGGGCCGGGCACCTGCCGCTCGTCGATGGCACGCTTCAGGCCGAAGGAGGAACCGCCGACGTCGCGCACCGTGGTGAATCCGCGCATCAGTGTCCGCTCTGCCTCGACACCGGCAAGCAGAGCGAGGTAGCTTTCGTCGGCCGACAATGCGACCGTCAGGGACGGACTGGCGAGCATGGTGTGCCAGTGCACGTCGATCAGGCCGGGCATCAGCGTACGGCCGTTGCCTTCGATGAGCGTTGCGCCGGTCTCTGGTGACTGCTTCGCGGCGATGCGCTCGATGCGGTTGCCGCGTACCAGTACATCGCTGGGACCACTGACACGCCCGGACACGCCGTCGAAGATCCGGACGTTGCGAAACAGGACTGGGTTGGCGGCAGGGGCCGTAGCGGCGCTCTGGCCGAGAGCCGTCTCGGAGAGCAAGAGCGATAGAACAAGCGCCGGGACGGCGATGAGGGCTGAGCGGTGTGTCATAGCGACAAACCTCCGGTCAGATCGCAGAGCAGGCACATCCTCGCACAGCCGGGCAGGAACCATCGCCCAGTCGTCGCTGGAGGTCCAGGCTGGCTCCCGAGCATCTCTTCCATCCCAACGCGCTGAAGCGTTACTCGCTCGGCACGAAGAACAAGTCGCTGAAGCGGAATCCGGATGGATCGCTGACGCTGTACGCCTGCGCGAAATCGCCCGGCAAGGACAAGGAAAGCAACTGGCTGCCTGCGCCCGGCAGCCCGTTCTCGCTTTACATCCGCGCCTATTGGGGCAAGCCGGCGATACTCGACGGTTCGTGGCAGCCGCCCAAGATCGAAGCCCTCAAGTGACCCGCGCTATGGGTATTGCGTGGATCGCTTAGTAGCGTCCGTTTGCGGAGTTGCTAACCAAGCTGTCCGCTTTCAGGCCAGTCAGCCACACGTAGCTTACTTCTGCTTGTGGCCGACCAGAGACAGCGCATCAAGCGGCGTGCAACTCCTCCCGAAGGATCTTACGCAACGCCGCCGCAGTCAACGGCTTCTCGCCAGCCATCTTTCCTTTCGTACCGGCGGTCGCTTCCCGCAGGGCGGCGTTGATCATCGTTTGATAACCCATGCCCTCCGCCTCGGCTCGCGCACGAAAGTGCTCAAGGATGTCGTCGTCGAGCATGATCGTGATTCTGGTCTTGCCCTTCGAAGAAACAACCGCGCCGCGTCGCCCCTTGCTGAAGTCGTACTCTTTACGCATGGTATTGCTCCACTTCGCCTTTGCTGGCCTTCCTTGCTGAGATGAGACGCACTCGATCGCCCCGGGCAGTGTGGATAACGACCAATACTCGCCCCAGGGTGTCCATCCCTAGGGTGACGAAGCGTTGCTCGCCTTCGGCGTCTGGATCGTCGATTGTTACGGCAAACGGATCTCGCAGCGCCTGTTCCGCGTCCGCGAAGCTGACGCGGTGCTTGCGCAGATTTGCCCGCGCCTTTGCCGGATCGAACTCTATGTCCACATTGCCATTATGCATATGATATGCATATAGTCAAGGGGCGGTTTCGGGCAATTCGCGGGGCATCCGTGCGGCCGCTTTAGGGCGCCATTGGTTCTGGCTCCTCGCGACAGCTTCTGGCCGCTCTCTGCAAGGTCATGGCAACACTGAACGCCTCAGCTGAGGGCCTCGAGCATCACTACTGGCGGGTTAGAACACTCGCCAGTGAATGCGCAGACCAGATCGCGCTGCATCTGCTCCATCGCGGCTAAAACCTGTCTAAACCGCGACATTACTCTCGCGATTTGACTCTCTAACTTCTCCCTTTTGCACCAACTGCCGGTGGCCGTCCCAGATCAATATCGCTTGGTCCGTCAATGAACGCGGGCGTGAGTTTCCAAGCGAGCGATGTATGGCGCTCGGCTCAGAAGAAGGGATGATTGTGAGAGCAAAGAACGTAGTACTTGCGGCCTTCGTCGTTTCCGGCGCGCTGTCGGCATGCGGAGGAAGTCCAGACTCGAGCAGCCTAGCGCCTGTAATCAATGTGGCCCCTGTTGCCAATGCCGGACCCGACCAGAGCGTCATTGCCGGTTCGACGGTTGTAACACTTGACGGAAGCGCCAGCACCGACCTGAACGGCAATTCGATCGCGTTCTCGTGGACGCTGTCCGGCAAGCCACAGAACAGCGCAGCAGCTTTGAGCGACCCAGCCTCTGCCAAGCCTACCTTCATTGCGGACATGCCCGGAATGTACGTCGCGAGCCTGGTCGTCAGCGATGGCGCGCTGTCCAGTGGTGTGGCGACAACCAGGGTGTCTGCGGCCACGGCGAATGCGGCACCAGTTGCCAACGCTGGCACCGCGCAGAGCGTGCTCACTGGGGCGACCGTCACCTTGGATGGCCGCTCCAGTTCTGACGCGAATGGCGATCCGCTGACATACGCATGGACGCTCAGCAGCAAGCCGGCCAGCAGTGCAGCCGCGCTTGCCGGCGCGACTTCGGCCGCACCGACGTTCACAGCCGATGTTGCCGGCACTTACGTCGCCACGCTGACCGTCAATGATGGCCAGGTCGACAGCGCGCCGGCGACCGTGACGATCACGGCCGCCGTCGCCAATGCTGCGCCGGTCGCAAACGCCGGAGCCGCACAGTCGGTGACTGCCGGCTCCGCCGTTACCCTGAACGGCAACGGCAGTTCGGATGCGAACGGTGACGCGCTCACTTACGCGTGGACCCTGACGACCAAGCCGACGGGCAGCACAGCCAGCTTGAGCGCTGCCACGAGTTCCACCCCGACATTCACGGCAGACGCCCCGGGAACCTATGTGGCGACGCTCATCGTGAACGATGGCAAAGTCAACAGCGCGCCAGGCACGGTGGCCATTACTGCGTCGACAGTAGTCGGGTTCGAATCCGTTGCGCCACTTCCTCCGAATACCCCCAGCTACGGATTCGAAGCGGCCGCCCTGACCAGCCTTGGCGATCGCGTCGCCCTAAAGGCTGGCTCGCCGCGAACGTTGCACGCGATCACGGTGGCGATGAGCAGTTGGGCCTGCCAGACCGGCGGTTGGAACACGCTCGACTGCGCTTCCGCCGCAAACGCGACGTTCAACCATCCGATCACACTCAAGGTTTACGACAGCATGGGCAATCTGCTTGCGACGCGTACGCAAACCTTCGCCATTCCGTTCCGCCCGTCCGCTGATCCGACTTGCGTGGGCGCCGACGTGGGCAAGTGGAAAGCGTCGAACAACGCTTGCTACAACGGATTCCTCGCGCCAATCACGTTCGCCCTGAGTTCGCTAAACATCAAGCTGCCCGACGACGTGCTGGCATTTGAAGTTTCATACAACACAAGAAGCTACGGATCGCCTGCGCTTGGTGTCACGGGTCCATACGACTCGCTCAACGTCGGGCTGTACTCCACTGCAATGCCGCCTTCGATGGGCAGCTATACCAATCCGGGCGTTCTCATTGAGAACGGAACTCCGCAGGTGGAAGGCTATGGAATCATGGTGCGAGTGGAGGTCGTCGCGCCGTGACCACTTAGGTCCCACGCTTCGGCCTTCCGGACCTTGATCACCTCGGACTCGCTCGTAGGCAGGAAATCTAGCCGTCGCCCGGCGAGCGCGGCAGAGTCCGCTTTGGGTCTGACTGGGTCAACCGCCGGTTCGTCCGGTCGTGGCCGCAGCCCGCCTAACCCCGGCTGAGCGATCCTAAGAGTTCCGCCACCACTTCCTCACGCCGCGGCCACTGCCTGAAGGCGCTTACACGGGTTGGCGCGCTCGCTTGCTTCGGCTCGCCCGCGCCGCGGCGATTTCTTGGTCCCACGAAGCAACCTCCCCGCCGAAGCGTTCCGCCAGAAAGTCCACCATCAGACGCAGCAGCAGCGGCTGATGGGCCCGCGACAGATAAGCGGCGTAGATGCCCAAGGGCTCGGGCTCGTAGTCGGGCAGCAGCCGCACCAGTTCGCCGCGCTTGATCTCGCCGCTGACGAAGTACGTCGGCAGCAAGGCAATGCCTCCTCCTCCTAGTGCTGCACGGCACGTCACGGCCACGTCGTTGCTCTGGAAGGCGCTTCGAACCGGCACGCTCGTGACGCGTCCTTCGCGGAGCAAGACAAACTCGGTGCGCCCGACCTGCGCGTGCGTGATGCACTGATGCTTGCTCAGCTGATTCGGAGTGCGCGGCGCTCCGTGCTTGGCCAGATACGCAGGTGAAGCGCAGATCACCGAGTGACACACGCCCAGAGGGCGCGCCACCAACCCGTCGTCGAGCTGACGGCCGATCCGTACCGCCAAGTCGATCCTATCTTCGACCAGATTGACCACCCGTTCCATCGCGAGCAGTTCGATCTGGGTCTGCGGATAGCGCGACAGGAACTCGACCATGGCACCCGCCAGATGCCTCTGTGCAAACGAAGTGCTGGCGGTGATCCGCAGCTTGCCCTTCGGCTGCACGCGGCGTGCGCCAGCCACCGCCTGCACGTCGCGGGTCACCTCCAGCACCTGCTTGCAGCGCTCAATCGCCTCCGCGCCGGCGTCGGTGAGGCTGACGCGGCGGGTCGTCCGATGCAGCAGCCGTACGCCGAGCCACTGCTCGAGGCCGACGACGTAACGCGACACCATCGCGCGTGACAGGTCGAGAGCCTCGGCGGCATCGGTAAGGCTGGCGCGCTCGGCAACTTCGACGAACACCTGCATGGCTGTGAGCCGGTCCATCGGATTGTTTCGATCTGGTTGACAAAGTTTCGCTAATCGTAGCGTTTATCTCCAGCGCGCGGCCTAATAAAGTCCGCCTCGTTGCCATACCCTGGAGCACGCCGATGAGCACGATCAAACCGCTGGCCCGCGCCTTCTTCCCGCTCGGGATGACGCTCGGCATCGTCCCCGGCGCCGCCGCCGCCCAGCCGGGCCCGCTAGCAGTGCAGGTCTATAACGCCGATGGCGGCAGTTTCCATGTCAGTGCCACGCTGATTACGGGCAAGACGGACGCCGTGCTGCTCGACACCGGCTTCACGCGCGCCGACGCGCTGCGGATCGCTGCAATGGTGCTCGACAGCAAGAAGACGCTGAAGACCATTTACATCAGCCAGGCCGACCCGGACTTTTACTTCGGCATCGACGTCCTGAAGCAGTTCTTCCCCGACGCGAAGGTCGTCACTACCGAGCCGACGCTGAAGAAGATTCAGGCCACGCTGCAGACCAAGCAGCAGGTCTGGGGGCCACGGCTCGGTGCCAACGCCCCCCAAAGCGTGTCCCTGCCGGAGGTGCTGAACGGCAACACGATCGCACTGGAAGAGCAGGTGTTGGAGATCCGCGGGCTGGACGATTCATTACCTCACCGCAGCTACGTGTGGATCCCGTCAATCAAGACGATCGCCGGCGGCGTCAACGTGTTCGCCGGCCTGCATGCCTGGACAGCGGACACTCAGACCGCTGAAGAACGCGCCGCCTGGGTGAAGAAGCTCGGCGCAATGGCCGCGCTGCAGCCCTCGCGCGTGATTCCCGGTCACGCGGCGGCCGGCGAAGCGCAGGACGCTTCGCAGATCGTCCACACGCAAGCGTATCTGAGTCGCTTCGAATCGGAACTTGCCAAGGCCGCAACTTCCGGTGCTCTCATCGAAGCGATGAAAGCGGCGTTTCCAAAGGCAGGGCTCGGTGTCGCGCTGGACATCGGCGCCAAGGTCAACAAGGGCGAGATGAAGTGGTAAGCGTCGGCGCCAGTCAGCATTCGCTTTGGGCAAACGCATCCGGTTTCGGGCAGTTTGCTCGATCGTCGGTGACGACAGTAATTGGCCGGGTGCAGAGATTGCTTCTGTTCTCCACCAACTGCCGCCTTACTCGGCCGGAGCGACGATCGGGATGTACAGCAGTGCGCTGTTGTTGCTGAGGTCCTTATCCCAATACGGGTAGTCGGACTTCGCAGATCCGGTGATTGCAATCTGCGTACCGACATCGCCAGTCACCACGCCTTCGAAAGTGAACGCCAGTTCGCTGCGCGGCGGGAACGTCGAGACGATGACTCCTCCGGCAAGCTGCTGCAACGAGACCGGCGGGCAGATGACAGTGCCCGAAGAGGCACAGGTCACGCGGTCGTACTGAAACCCGATCGGCGGCGGGAACTGGAGTACTACTTCCGGGGCCGGGGACTTTCCAACGTTCGGCACGCGCGCCAGCACCGTGCCCTGCTGTCCTGGAACCAGAGAGGGCTGAGTCGAACTGATCAGGACGACCAGTTCGGCCCAGTCGTCTCGATTGAGGTACTCATCCACCAGGGCGTCGCCACATCCCTCGACGATTGCAAGCCCTATCAAGGCTAGCGCGGCGCTGACAAAGTGTCGGGAACTCATCGATGACCCCGGCTATCGAGAACTTCCAACGCTTGGAACAAAATCGCAACGGCAGATGACTGGCGAAAGCAACTGTTGGGCGCCAGAAGGTCTCCTTCGCTGACCCGCCGAGACTCCTGTGTCAATTTCGTCGGGCCGCGGTTGCGCGCATTGACGCTGCGCAAGCGCGCAGCCGAAAATCCGCTCGGCATGGCGCCGGGCATTCGCGCTGGACGCGACGGGCCGACACCGCACGCACGTGAGGAAAGTTATGGTCAGGCCGCGCCTTGCGAGTGTCGGCGTCGGCCTTTGGGCGCGTCGACCGAGCGTTCGAACAGTCCGGTTCTGGCCGTAGTTTGCCTATCACGCTGCAGAGGTGCTACGACCCCTAACCGTCCTCAGCTTCTTGCCGAAGCGGCCGCGCAATTCACGCCGATGGCGGACGTTTCATTTCGGAGGCCCGCCTGCTGCCAACATCTTGAGTTGCGGGTGTCCCCAGATGCTGTCGACCGAGTCGTAGTACTCAACCTGCCAGGTCGCATCGTCGACAACTCTTGCGCCCCAGCCATACTCGAGCGCAAAGCCCGAGGGACAGGCCGCGTAAAACGACACCATGCGGTCGTTCATATGGCAGCCCAGGTCAATGACGATGGGGATGTTTCTTGCCAGGCACGCGTCTCGACCAATTCCAACGTCCATCAGCGCGTTGCTCTCGAACATGATGTGGTTGAGTCTTTTCGGACCCGGGGCGCCGATGAAGGCGATCGAATGGTGACGCGAGTTGCAGTGCAGGAAAGCGAGGCGCAGCGGGCCGTTTGGCGTTGCAATGGTAGTGAAATCACTCACGCGAAAGCCAAGCAGGTCGCGGTAGAAGCGGATGCTAGCGTCGATTTCAGGAGCGTGGACCAGGATGTGGCCCAAGCCTTCGCCCGCTGTCTTGAAGCCGCTCCCCGCTCTGCTGGGATGGTACGGCTGCGGATTGACCGGGTGGCCATAGAAAATCTCGGTCGGAATGCCGCTCGGATCTACGCACTTGATGAATTCAACGACGCGCCGTTGATCCGCACCGTCGCGACTGCCGGCCTTCACGTCCATCCCGCCGTCGACAAGTTTGCTTGCGATGGCTTGCAGGGCCATGGCATCAGGCACTTCCCAGCCGACGAACTGCAGGTCCTCCGGCCCACCCGTGTTGAGTTCGATGCGGTGATGATGCTCGTCCATCCGCAGATAAGACGTGCTCGCGGTGTCCCCGGGCACGATCTGCATACCGAAGACCTCGCTGGCCATCTTGTTCCACGCAGGCAAGTCTGTCGTACCCACACCGAGGTAACCGAGCTCGAGAACGCTGGCCATTGTCTTCTCCATTCACCGGAGGGCACGAAATAGCTCAGGTCCGCCTTTAGGTCAATCGGCCGGCGTCCGGGAAAGACTGCAATTGGGCCGTCAAGAGTCGTTGTCATCGCGGCGGCCTCGCCGGCGTTTGCGGCCAACCTGCTTGGTTCCGGCCTTCGTCGCGAACACTTCAAATTTCTTCAAGGCGCTGCCCTTGGGCAAGAGGCATCCCTGCAGCGACTGCAGCGACGCGGCCGCAACCCTCGACAGGGACCGCGCAGCTC
>DAOMFL010000005.1:104843-111262 GCA_035429805.1 Burkholderiaceae bacterium | reverse complement strand
CGTTAGCTCAGCTGGTTAGAGCAGAGGACTCATAATCCTTTGGTCGCTGGTTCAAGTCCAGCACGGCCCACCACTTTCGAACGCCCCGACCTTGTCCGACTACCACGACTTCGACCATTTCAGCCTGGATCCGCGCATCGTCGCCGCGGTGAAGGCGATGGGCTACACGACGCCGACGCCGATCCAAAGCAAGGCGATTCCAATCGTCATGCAGGGTAAGGACGTCATGGGGGCGGCGCAGACCGGCACGGGCAAGACGGCAGGCTTTGCGCTGCCGATCATCCAGCGGCTGCTGCCGCAGGCGAGCACCAGCATGTCGCCGGCGCGCCATCCGGTGCGGGCGCTGGTGCTGGCCCCGACGCGTGAACTGGCGGACCAGGTCGCCGATAACGTCAAGCGCTACATCGCCGGCACGCCGCTGCGCTGCGCGGTCGTCTATGGCGGCGTCGACATGGACCCGCAGACGCAGGCACTGCGTACCGGTGTCGAAATCGTCGTGGCAACGCCCGGCCGCCTCCTTGACCACCTGCAGAGCAAGAACACTTCGCTCGGCCAGGTGCAGATCGTCGTGCTCGACGAGGCGGATCGGATGCTCGACATGGGTTTTCTGCCGGACATCTCGCGCATCCTCAATCAGTTGCCGAAGGAGCGGCAGAGCCTGATGTTCTCGGCGACTTTCTCCGAGGAAATCAAGAAGCTGGCGGCAAACTTCCTGCGCGATCCGGTGCTGATCGAAGTGGCGCGCCGCAACGCGACAGCCGAGAACGTCACGCAGGAGGTGCTGCGTCTGCACGAGTCTGAAAAGACCGACGTGCTGCTCGACCTGCTGCGCACGCGTGGTGAAGGGGGCGGCCGCCTGACGCAGGTGCTGGTCTTCGTGAATTCGAAGATCGAGTGCCGCCGGCTCGCGCGCCAGCTGCAGAAGGCCGGCGTCAATGCCGATGCGATCCACGGCGACAAGACGCAGGATGAGCGCATGAAGGCGCTCGAGGGCTTCAAGAGCGGGTCGATCGAAGTGCTGGTCGCCACCGACGTTGCTGCGCGCGGACTCGATATCGTCGAGCTTCCGGTCGTCATCAACTACGACGTGCCGTTTTCGCCAGAGGACTACGTGCACCGCATCGGCCGCACCGGGCGGGCCGGGGCGAGCGGTCTGGCGATCATGCTGATGACGGGGTCGGACGAGCGCGGCGTGGCGGCGATCGAGCGTCTGACCAAGCAGAAGTTCGAGGTCGCCGGCGTGACACCGGAGCGACGCGACCGCGGCGCCACGCGAGGCGGACGCGAGCGCGGCGAACGCGATTCCGGTCGGCGCGAACGCGGCGCGGCGGAAGGCCGCGCCTCGCCGAAGCCCGTCGATGATTTCTTCAGCCGGCCCTATGAGCCGGGCGCACCAGCCGCCACCGGGCCGGCGCCAGCCGGCGAGGAACCGCCGTCACCTCCGTCGCGCCCGGCCGGGCGGGTCGCGGCACTGCTGGGCGGCCGCAAGAAATAGCGCCGTGGCTCAGGCGACGGCCGCGGGCGCCGCAGCGTCTGCGAACTGCGCTTCGGATCCCGGCGCCGGAAACGTGATGACGTGATCCGCGTCGAGGCGGATGCCGATCCGTTCGCCGATCGCGTGGTCATGATGGCTCGGCACCAGCGCGAGCACTTCGCGGCCGCTATCCAGCCGCAGCGTGTAGATGAAGTCGCCGCCGCGGAAGACCTTGCGCGTCACTTCGGCCTTCAGCGGGCTGGCATCGTCGTGCACGACATCGTCGGGGCGCAGCAGCACCTCGACGTGGCAGCCCTTGCCGCAGGTGGCGCAGCCCTGCTGGCAGGGCAGCGGGATGTCCCCCCTGAGCTCGCCGAGTTCGATCTCGACATCGCGCGGCGACAGAACCTGAGCCGGCAGGAACACGCCCTGGCCGATGAAATCGGCCACGTAGCGCGTCGCGGGCCGGTGGTAGAGCTCGTAGGGACGATCCCACTGCTCCAGTTTGCCGTCATGCATGACGCCGACGCGGTCGGCGATCGCGAACGCTTCCTGCTGGTCGTGAGTGACGAGAATGGCGGTGGTGCCGCTTGCCTTGAGGATGCGGCGCACTTCGTGACCGAGGCGTTGCCGCAGTTCGACGTCGAGGCTGGAAAACGGCTCGTCCATCAGCAACAGGGCCGGACGCGGCGCCAGCGCGCGCGCCAGCGCCACCCGCTGTTGCTGCCCGCCGGAGAGCTCATGCGGGTAACGGCGCGCCTCGGCGGTCAGATCGACCAGCGCGAGCATCTCGTCGACGCGCCCCTGGCGATCCCTGCCACGCAGCGCGCGCAGGCCGAAGGCGACGTTGTCGGCGACCTTCAGGTGGGGAAACAGCGCATAGTCCTGGAACACCAGCCCCACTCCGCGCTTTTCCGGCGGTGCAGTGAAATGCGGCCCGGACACCACCAGACCGTCGATCTCGACCGTCCCGGCCGCCACGGGGAGGAAGCCGGCGATGGCGCGCAGCAGCGTCGTCTTGCCACAGCCCGAGCTGCCGACCAGGCAGCCGATCTCGCCCCGGTCGAGCGCAAGCGACAGTCGGTCGACGACGCGGGCTCCGCCGTCATAGGCGACGGCCAGATCATCGATCGCCAGCAGTGGCGTGCGCGGGGGTACCGAGCTCATCACGACCAGTGTAGCCTAAATGCGGTTAGTTCTCATTTGCATTTAGACTCCATGGATTGATCAGGGACATTTCCATCGACCCGACTGCATCTTCGCCACCAGCCGACCGGCAGATCACCGGAGCGGGCCGGATCGACTGGGGCAGCGCGGCACTGCGCCGCACCGTGATACTGGCGCTCGCCTGCACGGCCATCGTCGGGCTGCCGGTCCTCAGCATCTTTGCGAGCTTTGCGGAAAGCCCGGCGTCGGCCGAGACCCTGCGCCATCTGGCATCGACGATCATCCCGCAGGCCCTGCTTGAAACGGCCCTGCTCGGCGCGGGCGTTGTTCTTGGAGTCGTGCTGCTCGGCACCGCGACCGGGTGGGTCACCGCGGCGTGCGAGTTTCCGGGGCGCCGCGTGCTCGAGTGGGCGCTGCTGCTGCCGCTGGCGATGCCGGCCTACATCGTCGCCTATGCCTACACCGACGCGCTGCAGTTCGCCGGGCCGGTCCAGTCGGCGCTGCGCGAAAGCTTCGGGTGGCGCCACGGGGACTACTGGTTTCCCGAGATCCGTTCTCTGCCCGGCGGTGCCCTGGTGTTCTCGGTCGTGCTCTACCCGTACGTGTACCTGCTGGCGCGCACCGCGTTCCTGGCGCGCACAGCGTCGATGATCGATGCGGCACGCAGTCTCGGCCTCACCCCATGGCAGACGTGGTGGCAAGTCAACGTCCCGCTGGCACGCCCGGCCATCGCCGCGGGCGCACTGCTGGCGCTGATGGAGACGCTGGCCGACTACGGCGCTTCGGTGTACTTCGGGCTGCAGACGTTCACGGTGGCGATCTACCGAGCGTGGTTTTCCCTCGGCGATCGCATTGCAGCGAGCCAGCTGGCCGCCGTGCTGTTGCTGCTGGTGCTCGGCGTGCTGATGCTGGAACGGCACGCGCGTGGGCGGGCGCGATTCTTCACGCCGACGGCGAGCCAGCGGCCGGCCGCGCGCTCGGTGCTGCGCGGTGGGGCGGCCGTTGCGGCGCTTGCCGGTTGCGTGCTTCCAGTCATTCTCGGCTTCGTGCTTCCGGTCGTGCTGCTGCTCCGGTTGCTGCTGCCGGGATGGAGCGCGGTCGACTGGCCGCGCTACCTGCAGTGGCTCGTCAACACACTCGGTGTCGCGGTCGGCGGCGCGGTAGTGGTGCTGTTCACAGTGATGGGGCTCGCCTACGCCGCACGCGCGGCCGAGCGCGGTACCCCGGCGACGCTGGTGCGTGTCGCAGTCCGACTGATGAGTCTCGGTTACGCGCTGCCCGGCGCGGTCGTCGCCGTCGGGATCCTGATCCCGCTCGCGTACTTCGACAATGCGCTGGACGGCCTGCTGAGGCGTGTCATCGGTGTCGGCACCGGATTGCTGCTGACGGGCAGCGCCTTTGCGCTGCTTTACGGCTACCTCGTGCGCTACTTTGCCGTGGCCTATCAGTCGGTGGAGTCGGGCCTCGCCCGTATCACGCCGACGATGGACGCCAGCGCCCGCAGCCTAGGCAGTTCCACGTTCGACACGTTCATGCGCGTGCATCTGCCGATCCTGGCGCCCTCGGTGCTCTCGGCGGCGCTGCTGGTCTTCGTCGACGTCATGAAGGAACTGCCGGCGACGCTGGTGCTGCGCCCGTTCAACTTCGACACGCTGGCCGTCGTCGCCTACCAGATGGCGAGCGACGAACGCCTCGCCGAGGCCGCGCTGCCGGCGCTGACCATCGTCGTCGCCGGCGTGCTGCCGGTCGTTCTGCTGTCGCGCGCCATCGCACGCGCGGCCGGAGGGCACGCGTAGTACGCTTGCCGCCTTTTCCTGCGGAGGGAAGGGCAAATGGGCTACGTGATTCCTGCGCCGGCGCAGGCCGTTGTGCCGATCGACGGCACGACGGATCTCTTTCCGGTGCACCGGATCTACTGTGTCGGTCGCAACTACGCGGACCACGCCAAGGAAATGGGCTTTTCCGAACGCGAGCCGCCCTTCTTCTTCATGAAGCCGGCGGACGCGGTGCTGCCGGTGGCGTTCGGTGCGACGGGCGACATGCCGTATCCGGGCGAGACCGGCAATCTCCATCACGAGATCGAGCTCGTCGTCGCCATCGGTCGCGGCGGCCGCAACATCGCGCAGGCCGATGCAGCGAAGCACATCTGGGGTTACGCCGTGGGTCTGGACATGACGCGGCGCGACCTGCAGTTTGCCCTGCGTGACAAGGGCCGCCCGTGGGACGTCGCCAAAGGCTTCGACTGCTCCGCGCCGGTGTCGCCGCTGAAGCCCGTGTCGATGACCGGCAAAATCCGCTCCGCCGCGATCTGGCTCGAGGTGAACGGACAGAAGCGTCAGTCGAGCGACGTCGCGAAACTCATCTGGAGCGTCAACGAGACGATCGAGCATCTGTCGAAATTCTATGAACTCGCGCCGGGCGATCTCATCTTCACCGGTACGCCGGAAGGAGTCGGCGCAGTGAAACCCGGTGACCTGATGACCGGCGGCATCGCCGGAATCGGCACGCTGCAGGTCCGCGTCGTCTGACGCTTTCCGCCACCATGCTGAATCGAGTGCGGATCGCCTGCGCGTGGCTGCTCGCGGCCGCATCGCTCGCGGCCGCGGCGCAGGCGCCGGTCACGCTGAAGGTGCACCACTTCCTGCCGCCAGGCTCGACCACGCACGCGAAGATGATCGTGCCGTGGTGCGCGAAGATCGAGGCCGAGTCGAAGGGCCGCCTGAAGTGCCAGATCTACCCTTCGATGCAGCTGGGCGGCACCGCGCCGCAGCTCTATGACCAGGTGCGCGACGGCGTGGTCGATGTCATATGGACGCTGCCCGGCTACAACGCCGGGCGGTTTCCGGCGATGGAGGTGTTCGAACTGCCGTTCATGATCGCCGATGCACAGTCGGCCTCGCGTGCGGCCTGGCAGTTCTACGAGCGACACGGCCGCGAGGAATTCCGTGACGTGAAGCCGCTGGCGGTGCACGTGCACGATGCCGGCTACCTGCATACCCGCGATCGCCCGGTGCGCACGCTGGAGGATCTGCGCGGCATGAAGCTGCGCGCTCCGACGCGGCAGACCAACAGACTGCTCGCGGCGCTGGGTGCAACCCCCGTGTCGATGCCGGTCACCGGGCTCGCCGACGCGATGAGCAAAGGCGTGCTCGATGGTGCGATGGTGCCCTGGGAAGTGGTGCCGGCCGTGAAGATCCAGGAAGTGGCGCGCTTCCACACCGAAACCGACCCGAATGCTCCCGCGCTCTACACCGCGGTGTTCCTGTTCGCGATGAATACGAAGACCTACGCCGGTCTTCCGGATGATCTGAAGGCCGTCATCGACCGCAACTCCGGGGTCGAACTTTCGGCGCAGGCGGGACGCTTGTGGGACGAACAGAAGGCGCCCGCGCGCAAGCTGGCAACGGACCGTGGCAACACGGTGTTCGTCGTGCCGGCGGCAGAACTGGCGCGCTGGCAGGTGGCTGCGCAGCCGGTCATCACCGACTGGATCGCCGACGTGGGACGTCGCCAGATCGACGGCAACGCGTTGCTGGACGATGCGCGCGCATTGCTCGCCCGCAGCGCGCCGGAGCCGCGACCGCCAGCCGCGCGGCGCGAGCCCGGCAGTAAATGAGGGAGTCTGCGTGCTCAAACTCTACAACTACTATCGCAGCTCGGCCTCGTTCCGGGTCCGCATCGCACTCAATCTCAAGGGGCTGCATTACGAGTACATCCCGGTGCATCTCACGCGCGAAGGCGGCCAGCAGTTCACGCCGGAGTTCCGGGCGCTGAATAC